>NZ_LXFY01000003.1:0-161663 GCF_021432585.1 Pectobacterium sp. IFB5596 | reverse complement strand
TTTATACAGGTGCGCTGATATGGCTCAGTTGGTAGAGCGCACCCTTGGTAAGGGTGAGGTCCCCAGTTCGACTCTGGGTATCAGCACCAGTTATTTGGGTTAATGTTCGGCTTAAAAAAGAATTTACCTGGCGGCGATAGCGCGGTGGTCCCACCTGACCCCATGCCGAACTCAGAAGTGAAACGCCGTAGCGCCGATGGTAGTGTGGGGCTTCCCCATGTGAGAGTAGGGAACTGCCAGGTTTCAATTAAGAAGAAGGCCATCCTATTAAGGATGGCCTTTTTTCTATTTCAATATATTAGATCCTTCTTTTTACCTAAATAAAACCTCTATTTATCTTCTTTGCTGTCAAATTAATAATTAACGTATTGTTTATTAACGATTCGTTTATCTATATCCCCGCTAAATATAATAAAGCCGCAGAGTTACGTCGCTACATTAATAAATTATTACAATCAGGAACTTTTTGCCTCAGGGTTTAAGTACTGTTTTACTATAGCGGGCATCGTTTTATGCCCGGAAAAATAGGAGAATAAAATAAGATGACTGAACTAACAGAAAATGCAAAAGATACGCGCCAGCGCATCCGAGCTATAGTTGGCGCTTCATCGGGTAATTTGGTTGAGTGGTTTGATTTTTATGTTTATTCTTTTTGCTCAATCTATTTTGCCCATATCTTTTTCCCTTCGGGAAACACCACGACTCAACTACTACAAACCGCAGGGGTTTTTGCAGCAGGCTTTTTAATGAGACCGATAGGCGGTTGGCTTTTCGGTTACATTGCTGACAAGCATGGTCGTAAAAATTCAATGCTAATTTCGGTTTGCATGATGTGCTTTGGATCTCTGGTTATTGCCTGCCTACCGGGATATGAAAGTATTGGTACCTGGGCACCGTTTTTACTGTTATTAGCCCGTTTATTTCAGGGACTTTCTGTTGGTGGCGAATACGGTACCAGCGCAACGTATATGAGTGAAGTCGCGGTTGAGGGAAGAAAGGGGTTCTATGCTTCTTTCCAATATGTCACGCTGATTGGCGGTCAATTGTTGGCGCTGTTAGTGGTGGTCATATTGCAGCAGGTTCTGAGCGATGAAGACTTACGGGCGTGGGGATGGCGTATTCCTTTTGCTCTCGGCGCTATTTTGGCAATTGTTGCACTTTATTTACGCCGCTCTCTCAATGAAACATCTGATAAATCAACTCGCGAACACAAAGATGCCGGCTCTCTTGCTGGATTGTGGAAACATCGCCGCGCCTTTATTACTGTTCTGGGGTTTACGGCCGGTGGTTCTTTAGCTTTTTATACGTTCACCACTTATATGCAAAAGTATCTGGTGAATACCGCAGGGATGCATGCGAAAACCGCCAGCGGGCTAATGACGCTTGCTCTGTTTATCTTTATGCTGCTGCAACCGTTCTTTGGTGCGATGTCGGATAAAATGGGGCGCCGTAGTTCAATGCTCTGCTTCGGTGGACTTGCTGCACTGCTGACGGTTCCCATTCTGACGGTTTTACAGAGTGTGACGAGCCCTGTTCTTGCTTTCTCTCTGGTGATGCTCTCACTGATTATTGTCAGTTTCTACACGTCTATCAGCGGCATTTTAAAAGCAGAAATGTTTCCGCCAGAAGTCCGTGCGTTAGGCGTAGGTTTATCTTATGCAGTGGCTAATGCACTGTTTGGTGGGTCTGCTGAATATGTTGCACTTTCGCTGAAATCATTTGGTATGGAAACGGCTTTCTTTTGGTATGTCTCAGCGATGGGGGCGGTTGCGTTTATTGTGTCATTAACGCTACATCGTAAAGGCAAAGGGATGAAGCTTTAGTGTTCAGATAATTGCCATAATGCATAGCCGGTGGTTGCACCGGCTATATCCCAAACAAGATCTTGCCAGCTCCATCCTGTCCCGCCTTCCCGACTATCATAAAGCTCTTTTGCCATGCCTACGCTGATTGCCACCATAATGCCGAATCCTCCGCTACGATCTGCACTCCAGCGCTGATGAGTACCATATTCATACCCGGCTGCGCTGATGGCGGCTGAGGCGAGAAAGTGTTGGGCTTTATCCTGCCCTGTCCAACGATCTTGCGCGATATGGCTACATCCCGAGCAGCAAAGTATTGCGGCAATACACAGTACGCGCATAGCTTTCCCCATAATAAAAAACCCCGGAAGCCGAGGTTTTTTAAAGTATAGCGCGAGTTTTAGAGAATACGACTAATGAGCCGGTCGATACGAATACGGCGCAGACGTCGTATAAGCTTACGGACTTTCACTGGATATTGCGCGATGCTTTCCAGTTCCATATAGCTTTTTACAACCTGGGTGTGCGTTCTTATCGTGTCCAGCTCATCCAGACGTTGCTGCAACAGTACTTGCTGAGGATCGTGAATCAGTATGGCGTTTTCCAGATCCAAGCGCCACGCGCGTGGGTTAAGGTTGTTTCCCGTCAGCAACTGCCACTTATCATCCACCCACATGCCTTTCAGGTGGAAGCTGTTATCACCGTCTTTCCATAGCCGCACAACAAGCTGCTGATTCTCAATATAGCGCTCCAGACGACTCAGGAAACGGCGAAGGTTGATCTCGTAGAGATACGGCAATGCGCCGATGATTTTGAAGGGCTGGTCTTCTGGAATATAGAAATCGTTAGCGGTTTTATCGCCGATAATAATTTCTACTTTTTTGCCGTCCCGCAATAGTCGGATGATATTTCTGACCAGCAGAGCGGGTAGGTTGAAATACGGGGTACAGATGACCAAATGTTCATTAGCGCAATACATCAGGTGATGTATGGTCTTATTCAACGGGCTTTGCTTACCTAACCCGACCAGTGGCGTGACGGTTAATTCGTTCGCATTTGCGCTGTGTTCAGGGGCGATATAATTGGCGGTACGTAACGCCTGACGGAATTGTTTGATATCATTTTTGATCTCCAGACTCTTCGGACGATCGGTATGATCTAACCGTTGTACTGCCGGAGCCGACAGCATTGTCTGGATATATTGCACCATCGTCTCAGCCAATGCTGGGTTATGAATTAGCTGATAGCGGTCATAACGGTATTTCTGATGTTGATGCAGGTAAACATCATTCAGGCTGGCTCCGCTGTAGATGACAGTGTCATCGATAATGAACCCTTTCAGGTGCAGCACGCCCAACGCTTCACGTGTGTTGACCGGAATACCGTAGATAGGGAAATGCGTATCTGGATGTTTTTTCGCCATATCACAATACCAATCGGCATTGGTATTTTCTGCTGCCGCGCCGATTCTGCCACGCTGAGCACGATGCCAGTCTACCAGAACGCGAACATCCAGCTCTGGGCACTGCCGTTTGGCTTCATAAATTGCGGATAGAATTCCCATGCCGCCATCATCACGCTCAAGATACAACGCCACGATATAGATGCGTTTCTTGGCGCTTAAAATGGCGTTAATCAATGTCGTGCGGAAAAGCTCAGGCGAATGCAATGTCTGAACATCATCTGCGTTCTGAGGAATTCTGGGCAGTTGTGCAAGGTGCTGTTGGTATTTATTGCGTTTAAAATTTGACAGCATCACAGTGCGTTTCTTCTCTCATCAGTTTATACCCATCATACTTCGAGCTGTGCCAGGGTATATGACCTTCTGGTCATTATCAAAAGTTAAGGAGTAGCCGAATAGGCGATAATACCATTACTTTTCGGCTGTAGTGAGTCTGTTTTACCGTTGGCCGATATCCCATTCCCATTGTAAGAGCCATGTTACGTCTTCCGCTCACTCCTTCAACGGTAATTCCAGCGTCACAATGCCTTCTTCTAATTGTACGTCGATGTGAAAACCGAGTTTTTTGGAAAGCTGAATCATACCTTGATTATGCGGCATGGTAATGCCCGTCAAGCGTGAGAGGCCATGTGCTTGAGCGTAATCAATCAGCTTTTCCAATAGTCGTCTGCCAAGGCCGAGTCCTTTTAGATCGGATCGTACCAGCACGGCAAATTCCGCATCCGTATTATCTGGATCGGAAATCGCGCGCGTTACGCCTATAATCTCAGTCTCTTCTCCGATCTGGCGCACAGCAACGAATGCCATCTCACGATCGTAGTCAATTTGTGTCATATTGGCTAAGTCTTCGTGAGTAAATTCATTAATTTCGCTGAAATAACGGTAATACAGATCTTCCTTCGTCACTCTGGCAATGAACGCGCTGAGCAGCGGTTCATCTTCCGGCAAAATTGGCCGGAACAGGCAAACATCACTATTTTTAAGGACGACCGTTTCTTCTAGCTCATGGGGATAAGGGCGGATTGCCAGCCTCGACTGCGGATCGCCACTGAACGGCGTCAGATGCAGTGTGACATCCAGTAGCGTAAAGGTATCTCCTGACGCGAGCAGAGGATGAATATCTAGCCGGGAAATTTCAGGGCAGTCGAGAATCAGATTGGAAACCTGAACCAGCAAGCGGCTGAGCGCGGGAATATCGAGCGGGCGCAACGCGCTGTATTCCCGAATCTTGCCGCCTTTCACTGCCTGCAAGACCAAATAGCGAGCCAGCGTCATATTCAGTGGGGGCAGTGCGACGGCAGCCTGCTTTTCTCGCCACTCAACGCCACCTTCTCCCAGCATAATCAATGGGCCGAAAACGGGATCTTGTTCAACGGCAATCCTAAGTTCTTGCGCACCAGCACGATTTGCCATGCTCTGCACCAACAGGCCGTAAATGCGCGCCTGCGGATAAGTGCGCTTCACCCGGTCAAGAATCGCCTCTGCCGCCTGTTGGACTTCTCTGGCAGTTCGCAGGTAGAGCATGACCCCCTGAACTTCCGATTTATGTGGAATATCTGGCGATCTCAGCTTAATCGCGACCGGATAGCCAATTTGCTCGGCGATATGAACGGCTTCGGCACTGTCGCCAGCAATCCAGGTGGGTAACGTATCCAAACCATAAGCTTGTAGGATCGGCTGGACTTCATGCGTATCGAGTTGAGTCACGCCGTCTGACAGCGCCTGATGAATCAGCGCATGTGCCTGACTGGCGTTGATGCCTAAATTCAGCGGCAGTGCTGGGGTTTCCTTTAGCTGTTTCTGATTACGCCGATATTCGACGATATGCATAAATGCCGTAACTGCGCCTTCCGGCGTACGATAGGTCGGAATGCCTGCGTCGTTAAACAAGCGTCGTGCTTCCTGCGAGGAGAATTCACCGCACCAGTTGGTCAGCAGCGTAATTCTTTTCCCACGCGGATGTTGTTGGAAGAGCGTAATCAATTGCGCAGCGCTATCGGTACTGGGTGCGGCGGCGCTGGGGGCGTGAATGATCAAGAGTGCATCGACTTCATCGCTGTCCAGTAATACCGAAACTGCTGCCTGATAGCGGGCTGCGGTCGCGTCATCACGCAGATCGAGTGGATTGCCAATAGTGACGGTTGGCGGTAGCGCTTCCTGTAGTGCTTGTTGGGTCGCCTCGCTGAGCTGTGCCAGCTTGCCTTGTCGGCTGAGGAGCTGATCCAGCGCCTGTGCGGCGGGCGACGCACCGTTGCTCACCAGCATCAAGCGTTCACCGCGCAGCGGCCGCAGGTGGCTTAAGGTTTCCACCGCGGAAAAAAGCTCATGCGTATCCCGTACCCGCAGTAAGCCTGCGCGTTGAATGGCGGCGTCATAGGCGGCATCCAGGCCGTGGCGCTGGTCATTCAACAACTGCTGCGCCTGCTGGCTACGACCACTTTTTATCACCAGTATAGGTTTATTTCGGGAGGCGCTGCGGGAAGCGGAAAGAAAGCGACGCGCATCGCTGATGTGTTCCAGATGCAACAAGATCGCACTGGTTTTGCCATCGCGTGCTAGAAAATCTAACAGGTCATCGACATCGATATCCAGGCTGTCGCCCAACGCGATAAAATAGGAAAAACCAATACCGCGCTGCTGCGCCCAGTCCAGTATCGTATTGGAAACGGCGGCCGACTGCGAAATAAATGCCAGCTTGCCTTTCATGATGGGAACGGGAGAGAAACTGGCGTTCAGGCCTTGCCAGGGGGCGAGTAGCCCGAGACTGTTAGGACCAAGCAAGCGCATGTGGTAGCGCACGGCGCAGGCCTTTAACTCGCTGAACTGGGTCGGCGGTGCGGAGAGGATGATGACGGTTTTACAGCCTTTTTGCCCCAGCGCTTCCAACAGCGTCAGATTGCGGCTGGCGTTGGTACAAATTACAGCAAGGTCAGGCGTCATGGGCAGGCTGGCGACAGTGGGGTAGGCCAGCACGCCACAAACGGCACGATATTTTGGCGTAACAGGTAGTACGGGGCCGCTGAAATGGCCGTCCAGCAGATTTTTCATCATCAGAAAACCGGCTCTTCCCGGTTTTTCTGATGCGCCGAGAACGGCGATAGACTTAGGGCGTAACAGTGCTTCCAATCCGCGCTGGCTCATGCGTCACTCCTTCACATCAATCCCCTTTGATACTAAACGCTTTCTGCCGCTTGTGCTGTGACGATGGGTAAACTTTCCCGCAAACGGTGGTGCGATTTCCCCGCCAGGTAATGCTGTCGGAAACGATCAAAATGCTGTGATAGCGCGTCAGCCGCGACAAGATCCCCCGCCTGTGCGAGCAGGGCAATGGCGATCTCGGCGGTACAGTGCTGCCCGGCGCTGCTGGCCTCACGCAGTTGATAGCGGGAAAGTGCCTCTACATTCAGCGACAGAATTGGCAGGTTATCCAGGTAAGGGCTTTTGCGGAACATTTTACGTGCTTCCGGCCAGGTGCCGTCGAGCAAGACAAATAGGGCCGGCTTTTCTGTTGCGGGAAGTTGTTGAAGTACCTGACGTCCTTCTTCCGCCGCATCGGCAAGGAAGACCAGATAGGGCTGAACATCTGGGTCTTGCAGCGTTGCCAGCAACTCGGGATCGGGATCGGTGCGTGACCAGCGAAACGCCTGCGTATCGGGCAGAATATCGGCGATGAGACGTCCGGTATTGCTTGGTTTTAATGGCTCGGTATCAAACATCACCAGACACACACGGCTGCGGGATTGCTGTGCCTGAACCGTGTGGCACAGGCAGTTAGTTTCGGGTAATAAGCACTGCTGACAACGAACTACGCGGCAGCCACGGGCGCGAAACGGTTTGGTTGACTGCTCAAGACGTTGCTGACGCAGGCGGAGTACGGCATTGTTGTTCACGAAAGGGCGGTTGAGCATGAAATAGATGACGCCATGGGATTCTGCAACGAACCCGCTCCATTTTAATTATTGGGAAGCAGGTTCAGAAAGACGACATTCTAATCGACAGACGGGTTGACCAAAAGAGGCGAGGCAATAATACCCGTCATACTTCAAGTTGCATGTGCGTTGGCTTCACTCAGTCACCCGAATCACTTACTCAAGTAAGCTCATCGGGATTCCCTCGCTTGCCGCCTTCCTGAAACTCGAATTATTTAGGGTATACGGTAATTCTACAGTGATTCATCCAACCACTCCTCAAACTGCGCTTTCGGCAGCGCGCCGTTGAGAATGTCGACCATCTGACCCTGTTTGAAGATCATGAGTGTAGGGATACTGCGGATACGGAAACGTGCGCTGAGTGATGGTTCGGCTTCAGTATTGACCTTAATAAAGCGGATTTTCCCGCTCCGCTCCTGTGCGACGTTTTCAAACACAGGGGCAAAGTTAACGCAAGGGCTGCACCAGGGTGCCCAGAAATCGACCACAACGGGAAGATCGTCCTGTAACAGCTTATCGAGCGTTGTTTCTGTCGCATTGATGACGTCACCGCTGAATAAGGTTTCTCCGCAACGGCCACATTTTGCATGGTCATCAATACGCGCTTCAGGCAGGCGATTGGTTGTTTGGCAAGATCCACATACCGTATTCATAACAGTGCCTCAGATAAAAGGGCTAAAATAAAGATGTCGCTGATAAAATGCGCGTAATACGGCATTGGAACGTCAACGGCATGTTGCTTAAGAGTGAATAAATTATGGTGGGGAGACATTATGGCAACAACGTGGTTTGCCCAATAGCTACAATAGCTTCTGACTGTTAGCGCTCTTTTACCACAAGCGTGTGGCTAAGCGGGTGTACATAAGGTAATCTTCGCGCCCAGCGCGTAGGTGGAGAGAACAATGAGCGATTCATTCAATAGTAAAAGCGGCAAAGTCCGTGTGATGTACGTCCGCAGTGATGATGAGGGCGAGAAAGAGAATAAAAACAAGCGCCCTGCTGACAAAGATCGCCGTGGCGATCGGCGTGATGGTGGTGGCTCTCGCGATCAGCGTGAAAAGCCGAAGCATCCGCGTGATGTTAACCCGCGTTATGCCCGGGAAAACCCGTCCCGCGACGGTGATAGCAGTGCTAAAACGCCATGGGGCAATAAAGATCGTAACGAACGCAGCGGCGATCGTCCTCGTCGCCCGCGCGGTGAAGATACGGGGGGTTATGAATCACCGTGGAAAACCGTGTCTCGTGCGCCAAGCGATAGCGATACGCCGGATCATGGCGGTATTACTGGCAAGAGCCAGATCGATCCTGAGCAACTGCGTCGCCAGCGTCAGGAAGAAACGCGTGTCTACGGTGAAAATGCCTGTCAGGCGCTGTTTAAAAACCGCTCTGAAGTGATCGTTCGTGCCTGGTTCCTGCAAGAAGTGACGCCGCGTTTCCGCGATGCACTGCGCTGGATGGCGGCAAACCGCAAGGCTTATCACGTTGTGGAAGAGGAAGAGCTGATTAAGGCTTCCGGTACTGAGCACCACGGTGGCGTCTGTTTCCTGATTAAAAAGCGTCAGGGACTGGATGTGCGAGAGTATCTGAAAACGGTTGGCGAGAGTGACTGTGTGCTGGCGCTGGAAGATGTGGGTAACCCGCACAACCTCGGCGGTATTATGCGTAGCTGCGCGCATTTCGGTGTGAAAGGCGTGCTGGTTCAGGATGCTGCACTGCTGGAATCCGGTGCGGCGGTACGCACGGCAGAAGGCGGTGCGGAACACGTTAAAGCGATCAACGCTGACGATTTCCTGTCTGTACTCGCTGAATTCCGTCACGCAGGCTACACCATCGTGACCACCTCGAGCCATAAAGGGACCGCACTGTCGAAAGCGACGCTTCCGGCGAAAACCGTGATCGTGCTGGGTCAGGAAGGTGATGGCCTGTCGGATAGCGCTTGGCAACAAGGGGACGTGAAAGTCTCTATCGGCGGTACTGGTAAGGTTGAAAGCCTGAACATTTCAGTCGCAACGGGCATTTTGCTGTCCGAGTGGTGGCGGCAGAACCAAGCCTGATATCACGTGCCGATTCTCAGAGGGCAATCCCCCTCTGAGAAGGCATCACCACTGATGAGAGAACGATCGATGAAGCAGAAAAAGCAGAAAGTTGTCGCGATATCGTTACTGTTGGGTGCATTGCTGGCAAGTGGTTGCAGTTCGTTGCCACGTTCATCCACTGCTGTTGCCGCAGCAGCAAGCGCTGATGTATGCCAGATTGGCGACAAACAGGTACAAACTACGCTGTATTTTGGTTTGAATCGTCCTGCTGGCCCGGTGATTTCTGATGCCGAGTGGAAAGCATTCCTGGACGGTGAGGTGACGCCACGCTTTAAAGAAGGGCTAACGGTGTTTGATGCCAAAGGACAATGGTTGGGGAACAATGGACTGGTTGCCAGAGAGAACAGCAAGGCGCTGATGTTGATTCACGGCGCTGATAAAGAGCGTGATATTGAAGCGCTGCGTACCACCTACAAATCACGTTTCGCGCAGGAATCCGTCATGCGGATTGATGCACCCGTCTGCGTCGCGTTCTGATTTTTTCATCAGCCCCTTTTCAGGGGCTGATGATATTGTCAAAAACCATCGCGATGAGATCGAGATACTCGGGGCTACCACGAGGTGAGGCGTCCCTGCGGGAACCTCATCCCCGTGTTTCCCCTAATATGTGACTCTGTCATTAGTATGATGGTTTTTAACCTATCTATTTATGATAAAGGACTACAGCACCAGTCCCGCTACTGCCGCAGACAGTAAGCTCACCAGCGTAGAACCGTAAACCAGCTTCAGACCGAAGCGCGATACCACGTTGCCCTGTGCTTCATTCAGCCCTTTGATGGCCCCTGCAATAATGCCGATTGACGCAAAGTTGGCGAAGGAAATCAGGAAGACAGACAGAATTCCCAGACCGCGTGGCGACATCTCTGCCGCGATTTTCTTCAGTTCAATCATGGCAACGAATTCATTGGCCACCAGTTTGGTTGCCATAATACTGCCCGCATTCAGAATATCGGAAGACGGAATGCCGATCAGCCAAGCCAGCGGTGAAAAAACATAGCCCATGATAGCCTGGAAACTAATGCCGAAGACGGTGCTGAACAGCGCATTAACGGCGGCAATCAAGGCCACAAAACCGATTAACATCGCCATAATAATCATCGCGACTTTAAAACCAGCAAGAATATATTCCCCCAGCATTTCAAAGAAGCTCTGGTCTTCATGCAGCTTTTCCAGCTTCAGTTCCGGTTCGTCGTCAGGCTGGTAAGGGTTGACGATCGACAGAATAATAAAGGTACTGAACATATTCAGAATCAGGGCTGCAACGACATACTTAGCGTCCAACATAGTCATGTAGGCGCTGATGATTGACATGGAAACCGTTGACATCGCTGTCGCGGCCATCGTGTACATCCGCCGTGGTGACATATCAGCGATGATGCCTTTATAGACGATAAAGTTCTCCGATTGCCCAAGCATCAACGTACTCACGGCGTTAAATGACTCCAGTTTCCCCATTCCGTTAACTTTGGACAGCAGTGTGCCGATGCCTTTGATGATTAGCGGTAAAATGCGCCAGTGCTGCAAAATTCCAATCAGCGCGGAAATAAAGACGATAGGACAGAGTACGTTGAGGAAAATAAAGGAAAGTCCCTGTGCGTTCATCCCGCCAAACACAAAATCGGTCCCCTGGTTGGCGAAAGATAATAGCTTTTCAAACAAACCGGCAAAGGAGCTAATCGCGTTAAGCCCGATGCTGGAATGCAAAAGGAAATAGGCCAGTAAAATTTCAATCACCAGCAGTTGCACAATAAAACGCAGTCGGATGCGTTTTCTGTCGTGACTGACGAGTAAGGCCAGTAAAAAAATGGCGGTCGTTGCCAAAATGAAATGTAAAACCTGTGACATAGAAGAACCACTCAATCCCCGAATAAAAGAGGCGCATTGTAATCGGAATGTGAAAATATGTTTATCCCGAATCTGTAAATCCTTATTCGCTATCGCGCTATAACAATTGGGGAAACAGTCGATTAATCAGGGAAAGGTAGGATGTGGCAAGAGAGTTCCCTTTCGGCCAATGACTGGCCGAAAGGGGAGGGGGATTCTGATAGGTTAGTGCGCGCCACCGCCTCCGCCACCGGTGGTAAAAGGCGGTTTAGCGAACCAGACCAGCACCAGCAGCACCAGAAATACGCCCGCAGCAGCCCAGAAGATCTCGTTGGCAGAGATAATCAGCCCCTGCGCCGTAATCTGCTCTGCGATGTAAGCCGAGGCCTGCGTTTGGCTCATCCCCATTGCCTGAAGCTGTTGGTACGTTTCCTGCGCTATCGGATTATACGGTGTGATCGATTCCGTCAGGTGCGCGTGGTGCAGTGATTCCCGCTGCGTCCAGAGCGTGGTGGTCAGTGAGGTTCCGATCGAGCCTGCCAGCGTTCGGGCAAAGTTCGACAGACTTGATGCGGCAGCCAAACGTTCAGGCGGAAGGCCAGACAGCGTGATGGTCGTCAGCGGCATGAAGAAGCAGGCGACGGCAAACCCCTGCACGAACTGCGGCCAGGCTGACGCGCCGAAATCCATGCCCGGCTCGAAGGTATATGCACGCCAGTAGAAGCAGACGGCGTACATAATAAAGCTGAACGTCACCAGTTTGCGCATATCCAGACGCGGTGCGAATCGACCGATGATCGGCGACAGCACTACTGGCATCAGCCCAACGGGCGCGGATGCCAGTCCAGCCCAGGTGGCGGTATAGCCATACACTTCCTGCAATAGCTGCGGCAAGAGTACGATCGCCCCGAAGTAAAACATATAGGCGAGGCTGATACATAGACAGCCAATGGTGAAGTTACGCGATTTAAACAGCGACAAATCCACCACCGGGTGGTCGTCTGTCAGTTCCCAGACGATGAGGAACGCGATCGCAATCACCGCCACCACGGTGAGGGTGATGATTTCCGTCGAGTTAAACCAGTCCAGCTCTTTGCCGCGGTCGAGCATCATCTGGAGGCTACCGATGCCGACAACTAACAACGCCAGCCCGATGGTATCGATAGGCCTGATCTCGGTTTTGGTTTCCCGCCCGCGCAGCGTTTGCAGCGCGATAAACACCACCGCGATACCGAGTGGGACGTTAATGAAGAATATCCAGCCCCAGTGATAGTTATCGCTAATCCAGCCGCCCAGAATGGGGCCACAGATCGGCGCAACGACTACGGTCATTGACCACAGCGCCAGCGCGATGCTGCGTTTCGCGGGGGGATAATTGCTTAACAATAAACTCTGTGACAGCGGGATCAGCGGCCCGGCAACGATCCCCTGTAATACACGGGCGAAAATCAGCATTTCCAGGCTGGTGGACACACCACACAGCCAGGAGGTCAGGGCGAAGAGCGCGGTTGACCATAGAAAAAGGCGGACTTCACCGAACCGCTTGGCTAGCCAGCCAGTGATAGGAATAGAGATGGCGTTAGCGACCCCGAACGAGGTGATAACCCACGTTCCCTGTGAATTGGACGCACCCAGATTACCGGCGATGGTCGGAATAGCGACGTTGGCGATGGTGGAGTCCAGTACCTGCATGAACGTTGCCAGCGACAGCGCAACGGTCATCCAGGCCAGACTCGCGCCTTTAAGCGGTTTTCTCTGCACGTTTCTCTCCTGGTCGATTAACCGGCATTCGCCTGAATAATGGCGCTAATGTCTTGGTTAACGGGGGTGAGATCCAACGTCAGCGCATCACTTTGGTAGGCTGGTGTGGTGCGTGACGTTTCTGCTAACGCGCTGCCTTCGGTATTGGCGGTATCGACATTCACTAAAGCAGACAGGCCGATACGTAACGGATGCTCGGCGACCTGCTTCGGATCGATCTCAATACGCACAGGTAGGCGCTGGACGACTTTAATCCAGTTTCCGGTCGCGTTCTGGGCTGGCAGCAGAGAAAACGCGCTACCGGTCCCCATATCGAGGCCGACCACTTTTCCCTGATACACGACATCGTCACCGTAGATATCCGCGATCACGGTAGCGGGTTGGCCGATGCGCATGTTGGCTAACTGTGTCTCTTTGAAGTTAGCATCGATCCACAGATGATTGGCGGGCACCACAGCCATCAATGCTGAGGCCGAGGAAATCCGGGCACCAATCTGCACGCTGCGGCGTGAGATGTAGCCGTCAATCGGACTGACGATTTTGGTGCGCTGTAGCGCCAGCCAGGCATCGCGCATTTCTACAGAAGCTTGCTGTATAGCGGGTTGCTTCTCAAGCGGCGTATCCAGAATCATTGCCTGATTTGCTTGATATTGTTGCCTGGCAACTTCCAGCGCGGCTTTGGCGGTTGCGACGGCATCGCGAGCATGCTGTACTTCTTCACGCCCGATAGCATTTGCGCTGCCCAGTGCTTCACGGCGGCTTAAGTCGCTTTGTGCTTTGTTCAGTTCAGTCTGACGCAGTTCAATGTTGGCCTGATATTGTTTGCTGTTGATAATTAGCTGATGCGTTTGGCGTACGCTATTAGCCAATGCGGTTTTTGCGCGCTCGAATGCTTGCTGTGCATCGGTGGGGTCTAGCTCCACTAACACCTGTCCCTGCTTCACAAAATCCGTGTTGTCGACGTTCACATGAGTGACGCTACCCGTAACCTGCGCCATGATCTGAATCTGGTTGCCTGCGACGTAGGCGTCGTCAGTGCTTTGGTGATGCCTGAGCACCAGGAACCAGTAAACCAGCCAGGCACAGCCCAGCACGACGAAAATAAATGTCAGCAGCGATAACACACGCTTGCGCTGCTGTTTCTTGTTTCTTTGAGGCGTCTGCGGCACCTGATTTTCCACACTTTCACTCATGCTGTTCTCTCTCTTCTTATTTTCTTTGTATCGGCCATTGCGCCAGACAGCGTCGTCTGGCGATAGTCGCGAATTCATATTGCTGCGCAGCCCGAGGGAGGCCCCACCGAAGCGTGAGATTGCTGTTGCGCTAAGTCGCACGCTGCTGCTGCGGAAAGATCATGTGTATTTTTTGCAGCAAAATTCACCTGCCCGATACCTAGGCATCGGGTCGTTCCGGGTGAAAGAAAAAGGTGCTGGTTATGATTTTTGTTGTTGTTTTTCTGCTATACGTTGCCGAAATCGTCCATTTCATCCAGCCGAACCAGAAGCTTTCTCATCAGCGTTTCAAGCTGCTTTTGCTCGCCGGATTCAAGTGCTGAACAAAGCACATGGAGACTGTCATGCTGTGGCGGAATCAGTTGGCCAAGAAAGGCTTTGCCTTCTTCTGTTAGATGGAGGTGCAGGCAGCGCCTGTCGCTATTGCTTTCGCGTCGCTCTATCCAGCCTCTTTTTTCCAGATCGTCAGCGATGCGTGTCGCATTCGTGCGTGACGACCCCAGCGCAGCACTGAGTTCGGACGGCTGAATACTGTAAGATTCTTGGGATTCCAGCGTCAGCAATGCCATAAAAAGGGTTTCATTAATACCTTGATCTTTCAGCATTCTGTTTCTGTGTTCCAGGATTTTCCCTTGAACATGCATGAATAGACGCAGTAATAAAACTTCCTGACGTGGGAAACCGGGTTTGCGTGAAGCACGCAGATCGAGCATTTGTTCTATAGGAGTGAATGAACTGTCCATTTTTTATATAAACCTCATTAATCACGGTATGCATAGTAACTAATGTTACTAAATGGGTAAACGGCATTCGGGTGGGAAATTGTGCTTATTTATGTGACAGAAAGTAAGCGGAGAATAGTCGAGGCTAAGGATTATTTGCCACTTACTTTATTTAAATCAAAATCTTATTTGATAATTTTCGCTGCGTGTTCAGAGCAGTTTAAAAGCAATGCCGTAGCACAGCGCCCCCAGTAGCGTCGATAAAACGATACTACGGGTTTTATAAAAACAGGCTGTCAGCGTAATAAAACCCGTCAATGTTGGCAGTAGCTTTTCGTGATGCGCGAGAATATCCGGCACGCTGGAAACGATCAGCAGCGCACAGATCGAAGCAATGCCGATGCTATCAAGCAACAAAGCCTTTTTGCCGCGTTGCAGCGAACCGGAAGCGCGTGAGGCGCTGAGTCTCAGAGGTAAATAACGAAAGAGATAGTTCACTAACCCCACAATCAGCCCGATAAGAATGACTTCTGTACTCATGTGTTCACCTGCGGTGTAGCGGTATTAACCAGCGACGCCAGACAGCCGCTGAGGATACCGAGCAGTATTGCGGCCGGGATGGAGGAGAGCAGCAGTCCAAGCAGTGCGCCGCCTAGCGCGCAGGCTACAACCAGACTCTGTTTCCGTTTAAAGGAGGCGAGCAAAAAACTCAGGAAAAGTGCGGGAAGCATGAAGGACAGCGCGGCTTCGACGGCAGGGTAGTTATCCAATGGGCCGTTACCAAACACGGCACCGATCACCGTGCCGAGCACCCAGGAGAGCCAGGCTAAAAGCGATACGCCCATCATCCACTCTTCTGACCAACGTCGGTTATCTTTCGCCAATCGAGTGGCTGCAGCCGCAAACACTTCGTCCGTCAAGCCGAAAGCCCACAGTGCGGTTTTCCGGGTCGGCAGCCGCTGTGTAATGCGATGCCGTAGTGCGGGCCCATATAGCACATGGCGAACATCCATCGCCATGACGGTCAACGCGGCTACCCAGATGGACATACCTGCGCTGAGCAATGCGGTGATGACGAACTGGCTGGCGCCAGCGTAAATGATGCACGAAAGGAAAATGCCTTCCAACGGAGTAAACCCTAATTTGACAGCATTCATGCCAAACGCGAATGCTACAGGCATGTAGCCGATAACAATTGGCAGACTATCAAATACGCCTTCGCTAAAAGACGCCGGTTTTTTCGATATCGCGGTGGTTAATGTATTCACTGGCCTGATAATTTTTGCACTTAAAGGAAATTAACCGGTAACACTAGCAAAGCGTTACCAGAATTTCACGCTATTGCGGAGCGGATGTGATGATTTTTAGTGTAATAGTCTCGGGCGTAACTTTCCCGGAGGAAACTGGCTTAAATGAGAGGGTTTCGACCGGGAATGTGGCGAATTAAGTGCGGCTACAGTGCCGCCATCGCTTCCTGCGTTTCGTGATGATGACTGCGCCACCACACCAGCAGGTTCAACAGGCTAATAGTACTGCCAGCGGCACAAACGCCGAGCCAGCCCCACTGCTGGTAAGCCGAAGCTGAGAGGATCGATCCCAGTGCGCCGCCGATGAAATAGCTGGTCATATAGCCTGCCGTCAGCCGGTTACGTGCTTCGGGCATCATCCGGTAGATCACGCTCTGGTTGGTCACGTGCACGCCCTGAACTGCCAGATCCAGCACGATGATACCAATGAGCAGCGCCGCCACGGAATGAATACCGAGCGCAATAAAGCCCCACGAGAGCAAAAGCAGGATGATTCCAATGCTGGTGGTCGGCTTGGCTTTGCCCTGATCGACCAGACGACCTGCGCGTGATGCTGCTAAGGCGCCTGCCGCACCGACCAGCCCGAACAGGCCGATAACACCTTCGGAATAGCTATATGGCGGTGAAGCCAGCAGGAATGCCATCGACGTCCACAGGATGCTGAAGTTGGCAAAGGACAGGCAGCCAAGGATCGCACGCGTGCGCAGCAGCGGATTTGCAGAGAACAGGCTGAATATGGAGACCAGTAACTGCGGGTAGTTCAGCGTATTTTGTTGAGAAATACGCGGCAAGGCCCGCCACAGAATCAGCGCCATGATGACCATCAGCGTGCTGGCAACCCAGTAAACGGTACGCCAGTCACCGAGTGAAGCCAGCGCCCCCGCGACGGTACGCGCTAGCAGAATCCCCAGTAGCAGGCCACTCATGATCGTGCCAACGACTTTACCGCGTGTTTCCGGCGTTGCCAGCGTGGCAGCAAGAGGAACCAGCAACTGCGCGACAACGGAGAACAGGCCGGTTAACGCCGTGCCAGCAATCATTATCCAGAGCGTGGGCGCAGAAGCGGTGATCAGCATCCCGCCTGCGGCGAGTAGCGTCATGCCGACAATCAGCGTTCGGCGTTCAAACATATCCCCTAATGGCACCAAAAACAGCAGGCCAACGGCATAACCCAACTGCGCGGCGGTGACAATGAATCCCGCCTGATTAACGGAAAGCGCAAAGACTCTGGCAATCGTCTCCAGCAGCGGTTGGGCATAATAGTTACTGGCGACAGCAAGGCCAGTCGCGATAGACATAATCAGGGTCAAAGACAGGCTGAGCCCCGATTGCGGCTGAGAAGATACAGAGTGTTGCTGAAGAGGCATAGTTTCGGAACGTTAATATAATGTTAAGAACAGAAACGATAGTATCCGGCAGAGCCTAATGAGATGCCAGCATATCTTTGTGCTGACTAAGTTTGTTTTGTTTTTAATGAGATTGATTTAGCTTATCGCCAGCGTCATACCACTTTCGACAGGGGACAGTATGTTTAAGCATTATCAGGTGTTTAAGAAAAAAAGTATTGCGGTGCTAATGGGATGTGCACTTCTGCCAGCAGCGGCGCTGTGGTCAATGAGCGCGCAGGCGGTGACGGCGGTTTATGTCTCTGCTGCTGGTGACGGCGCAATCGATGCCTACACGCTCAATATGCAAAGCGGCGAATTGACCGCCATCGGGAAATCTGCCGCTGGTGCGAAAGTGATGCCGCTGGCCGTTAGCCCAGATAAATCGCACCTCTATGCTGCTACGCGCGGTATTCCTTACTCGGCGGTCAGCTATAACATCAACGCCAAGAGTGGTGTGCTGAGCCCGTTAGGCAAAGCAGAATTACCGGACAGCATGGCTTACATTTCGACGGATCTCACGGGGAAATGGTTGTTCAGTGCGTCTTACGGCGGCAATAAAATCGCGGTTAATGGTATCGATAACGAGGGCAAGGTGAACGCGAGTGCGGTCACGGTGGTGTCAACGGGGGAGAAAGCGCACAGCATTATTGCCGATCGCAAAAATAGGTTCGTCTTTGCCAGCAATCTAGGCAGCGATCAAATTGTGCAGTTCCGGTTTGATGCGAAAACGGGAACGTTGACGCCGAATGAGCCAGCAGAAATTAAACTGCCCGAAGGAAATGGGCCACGTCATCTGGTGTTATCGCCCGATAATAAAACGCTTTACGTGAGCAGCGAATTGTCCGGTAAAGTCGCGCGTTTGGCGCTGGATGAAAAGACAGGGCAGCTTACGCTGTTGGATTACACCGACACCATTCCTGCTGAGGCTGGGATGAGAGCGGGAACGAGTGCGCCGGATAAAAATAACGCCGATGGTCGGCCGCAGATATGGAGCGCCGATTTGCGTTTGACGCCAAATGGAAAATTTCTGTACATATCGGAACGTACCAAAAGCACG
Organism: Pectobacterium sp. IFB5596; assembly: GCF_021432585.1. NCBI lineage: Bacteria > Pseudomonadati > Pseudomonadota > Gammaproteobacteria > Enterobacterales > Pectobacteriaceae > Pectobacterium > Pectobacterium sp. IFB5596. The sequence continues at coordinate 143,083 of NZ_LXFY01000003.1, read as the reverse complement.
ATTACGCTGTTGCGGGTTGAGCCGAAAACGGGTCAGTTGAAATACATTACACGCTACCCGACGGAAACGCAGCCGCGCGGTATTCAGATCGATCCAAGCGGGCAATTCCTTATTGCCAGCGGTGAAAAATCGACGTCGCTGTCAGTGTATCGTATCAATCAGGATAACGGGGATTTAGTGCGAGTAGGGCGCTATCCGACTGGAAAAGGCGCGAATTGGGTCGAAATCGTTAAACTGCCGTAATTGCCGCTCATCAATAAAAAACGCCCCTTTTTGTGAAAGGGGCGCTCGTCTACTGGTGATTATTTCGCGGCATCGGCAGCGGTTTTCACCCAGCCGTCAAACAGCTGTTGGTGAGCTTTAATCCAGCCATCAACATGACGTTCGATATCTTTCTGTGAACCCTGACCTTCATGCATACGCAGATTCTGCGCATTCACATCGGCGATCGGCAGCTTCATGATGGCGAATAGCTTCGCGGCTGCGGGGTTTTTCTCGGTCCATGCTTTGTTCGCGGCAATCTTCATGGTATTAACCGGGAAGCCATAGTCGGCACCGTTTGGCAGCTTGGTGCTGACATCCTTCATTTCACCCGGTTGAGAAGAAAAAGGCACCTGCAACCACACCACGTCACGTCCCGGCACCAACACATCACTCACCCAATACGGCGTCCAGGTGTAGTAAAGAATCGGCTTGCCTTCTTTATAACGGGTGATGGTATCGGCAATCATCGCCGCATAGTTACCCTGATTATGCTCTACCGTGTTGGTTAAGCCATAGGCGGGAAGATGATGATTGATAGCGGCTTCACATCCCCAGCCCGGCGTACAGCCCGTCAGATCGGCTTTGCCGTCACCATTGGTATCAAACAGCTTGGCGATTTTCGGATCTTTTAGCTGCGCAATATTGGTAATTTTGTATTTCTCAGCTGTTTTCTTATCGATCAGATAACCCTGTGCAGCGCCGGAGACATATTCACCCTGACGGTAAAATTTTTCGTCTCCACCGGCGGCTTTATATTGATCGGCGTGCAGCGGGTCCCAGTTCACTGCAATAAACGTCGCATCGCCAGAGGCGATCGAGGTGTAAGCGACGTTGTAGTCCACTTCACGCGGAGGTTGCACGTCATAGCCGAGCTTTTCCAACGCGCGGCTGACCAACAGCGTCTGGAACGTTTCCTCGGAGATGGTGCTTTGCACTGGAATAACGGAGATACCTTTACCGGGTTGGGCGGTGTCGGCGGCGTAAACGTGTGTACTCAACAGTGCGGTAGTCAGGGCGGCGGCCCAAAGTTTGGTGTTACGCATCATGATTCCCTCTGTTTTTATACCCGTCATACTTCAAGTTGCATGTGCGTTGGCTACGATACTCGGCACACTGGCGTGTGCCTCGCCCTTACGGGCCAACGCTTTGCATTGTTCAAAACGCTAACGTTTTGTCCTGAAACTCGAATTATTTAGGGTATATTTTTGCGTTGCTAATAAAATGAATAGTGCTGATAAAACGAATAGTGAATGTCGCCGCTTGCCTGACGTATGCCAGACAAGCGTGACGAACGTTACTGCTTGATGAAAGGACGGGTCAGCAGGCCAATTGGGCCGCTGGCGTACCAGTTTTTGTTGCCCTTGCTGCGGCGATCGCGCCCCAGAGACTGGGTAAGACGGTCAAGAATAATGGCCAGAATAACAATCCCGACGCCGCCGACGGCAGCAAGACCCATATCCAGACGGCCAATACCGCGCAGTACCATCTGACCCAGACCTCCGACAGCGATCATCGAGGCGATAACCACCATCGACAGCGCCAGCATCAGCGTCTGGTTAACACCGGCCATGATGGTTGGCATGGCCAGCGGCAGTTGAACCTTAAACAGCATCTGGCGCGGGCTGGCACCGAATGACTCTGCGGCTTCAATCAAGTCTGCTGGCACCTGGCGAATACCCAGAATCGTTAAGCGAATAATCGGCGGCAGGGCAAAGATTATCGTCACCACGACGCCCGGCACGTTACCGATACCGAACAGCATGACGATAGGCACCAGATAGACGAACGCTGGCGTGGTTTGCATGGCATCGAGCAGCGGTCGGATAAACTTCGCGGCTCGTTCGCTACGTGCCAGCCAGATCCCCATGGGGAGCCCGATGAGTACGCAGAAGAACAGCGCGGTCAGTACCAATGCCAGCGTGATCATGGCCTGCGACCAGGCACCAATCGCGCCAATCGCAATCAGAGATAGTAGGGTTGCCACGCCCATGCCGAGGCTGGACATCTGCCAGGCAATCAGTGAAAACACCAGAATGGCAATCGGCGCAGGCATCCCCAGTAGAAATTGCTGGAAGCCGCCCAGAATAAAATCGACCGGCACGCGAATGCCCTGGAAGATCGGTCTGAAGTGCAGCACAACCCAGTCGATGCCGTGGGTGACCCAACTGTCCAGCGGGATCAGCGTGTCCTTAAACGGATCGAGCAGGTTGAAATGCTCGGGTGTCGCAGGAGCCGCGCTGTTTAACCAGTCACTGCCGGATTGTGCAGCCTGATGAGCGGCATCGGTTGAACCATCGGGAGCTGGAGCGCTGCTCCAGGCGTCGCTGCCGTTAGTCGGTGCATCTTGAGCAGGTGCGCCGGTAGACCAGGGATCGCTTTGCGATGTGCTGTCAGGCGTCGAACCGTGCTGTGCTGACGTAGCACTATCAGCACCGTGATCGGCTGGCGCGTTCTGCGAGCTGGTTGCCCACGGATCGTTTTGCGCGGTGTTATTACCCTGCTCAGGCGTTGCGTTTTGCTCGGCAGGCTGATGTTGTGCCGTGGTGGTATCCCACGGATTTGAGGTTGATTTACTCATTGGTCACTCCTTCCTTATCCAGCGCCTGTAGCAACATTCCTTTGGAAATGATGCCAATGTACTCATGGTTTTCGCCGACGACAGGGACGGCACAGGGAGCCTGTGCGACCTGAGAAATCAGCTCGTTGAGTGACATATCTGCGGGCACGGGAGCAGGTTCAGGCAGTAACGCCTGTTCCAGCGGCTGCTGTTCTTTCAGCGCCTGCTTCAGTGAATCAATAGACACGACGCCAATGAAGCGTTTTCCCCCTTCCAGTACGTAGCCGTAATCACGGTCTTCGTCCTGAAGGATTTTCAGCGCGGAACGCGGTCCCACGCCGGGAGTTTTACGGATTAAGGTGACTGGGCGACGACGGGCGATATCTTTGGCGCTAAACACGTGGCTGATATCGACACCGCGGAAAAAGGTGCGCACATAGTCATTGGCTGGATTATTCAGGATCTCATCGGGCGTACCGACCTGAATCACTTCACCGCCATGCATGATGGCAATCCGGTCACCGATGCGCATCGCTTCATCCAGATCGTGCGAGATAAAGACGATAGTGCGTTGATGACGGGACTGGAGTTTAACTAATTCATCCTGCATTTCAGTACGGATCAGCGGGTCGAGCGCGGAGAATGCTTCATCCATCAACAGGATATCGGGGTCATTCGCTAACGCACGCGCCAGACCGACACGCTGCCGCATCCCGCCGGATAGTTCATCCGGGTAAGACGCCGCGTAGGCTTCAAGCCCGACCTGCTGCAAGGCATCCAGCGCTTTTTGCTCACGCTCTGCTTTCGGTACGCCAGCCAGTTCCATACCAAACGCGGTATTGTTAAGAATATTCAGATGCGGCATCAGCGCAAAGGATTGAAACACCATACTGATCTTTTTGCGGCGCACGTCGCGCAGCGCGGTATCAGATATTCTGGAGATATCTTCACCGTCGATCAGTACCTGACCCCGAGTGGGTTCGATCAGACGATTGAGAAGGCGTACCATGGTGGATTTACCGGAGCCGGATAATCCCATGATGACAAATATCTCGCCTTCTTCAATGGCCAGACTGGCATCTTTTACCCCGACAGTAAGCCCTGTTTTTTCAAATACCTGATCTTTGCTCAGGCCTTTATCAATCAGTTTAAATGCTCTGTCTGGGTGCTCGCCAAATATCTTATAAAGATTCTTTACTTCAAGTTTAATTGCCATGAAATTATTGTTTTCCTGTGTCGTTTATAATTCTATAACCTAGCCCTGATAATGATTAAACATAATCTACCCTACCATACTCAGATTCTGAGACAACCCTTTATTGCCCCATGGATGTTTCTCGTTTGGCCAATATAGTCGATATCATCAACGTTATTATTGTTGTCTTATTTTCATGATTTATGTGATCTTTATGATTTTCGTTTTACGGTGTAATTCTTTTTATAACAGTGTGTTAGCTGTTGGTTTTTACGTTCTGAATTAACGGGTGATATAACCTTTTCTGATTATGGATAAACGGCGATTTATAGAGAATTTCACTAATCGAAAAATAGGGTAAATAAATCGCGATTTTTGGCTTATAGACACCAAAATAGACCGGCGGAAGTACATTTTTTACTTATGTCATCTGTCGGTATTTTATACAGTATAGCAAAGATATAATGGGTTAAATGATCGTGTTAATTCTCACCAATAAATGAGAGTGTTCTGAATAATATATCTGTCATGTTTAGAGGATAACACCATAGGTAAGTGAGCATTTCGGGTGTTTTTAAAAATTGCGAAGCAAAACCAGAAAGAGAAATAAGGACATTGTCACAAGAAAGGTATTTTGGTTATCTGCCCATCTGATTTTTGCTAAGGAAAAGCTAAACGTGGTCACTTGGGAATACCATGATTTCGAAGACTATACAGGGAATGGCGAGCTGCTTATACGCCAGTTTATCGTTGGTGGCATGGTCTATGCCATTGGTTTCCAGAAACTCCAGTCAGCGGACGAATTGCTTAATAAAGGGATTGATGAGAAACATAACATACCTGGTTTTCAAATGCCCCAGTCGGGTCTTTGGACGGTTGCTTTTGATAAAGTTGAGAATCAAGGGCATTTGGAAGCTTATCGGCATGTTGAGCTCAATTCTGGGCAAATTCTAAAGGTGATTACGTCGGTTGCCAGAGCAATTTTTGACCACTACAATGTTTCCCAATCGGGTGCTTACTATTGGTGCGCCGCCCCCGACCTTTCGGGGAAAAGGAAAATTGATCTCACGGATTTATATGATGGTTTACTGGGGTTAGCAGGGAAAAGCAGATTTAACATTCGTATCCCAGGTATGCAGTCATTTAATCGACTTGGTTCAGATAGGAGAAGCTATGTCATCCTCACACGATATTACGACGTTAAGTCTTCAGGAACAGGCATTTTTCGCCTTGGGGAAAAAGCTGCAAATGGCGGCGCGTGAGGTGATCGAGCGTAAGCTGGCTTCAGGTGAATATGTGCTTATTGATGGCAAATATTATTTGGCTTCAGACGCACCGAAACAAGCAGATAAATCGATGGCTGACAACTGACACAAACGCTACATGCGGATCGTTTGTGTCTTTTATTGTCATTCGCTCATCAGGCTGACGTGGGCAGCGACAATGCGCCAGCCTTCGGGCATTTTTACCCAGGTTTGCATTTGGCGGCCAACCTTCGTGCTGCCTGCGCGGGTGAATTCGGTACTGGCGACAGCCATATCATGGCCGTAGGTGGTGATGACCGTATTACGCAGGGTTCTGTCCAGACCGGAAGAGGGGCGAGCGAGGCGAAAGGCACGGATTTCCTCGATCCCATATAGATTTTCTCCCGCACCGTAGCGCACCGGTTTTTCATCGTGCCAGAACAGCGCATCCAGCACCGCAATGTCGTTACCGGTTAAGGCCGTTTCGTAGCGATAGAACGCGGCGGTCACATCGGCCAGCACATCCGGCTGGTTAATATCGTCAGGCAACATATTTTCTTTCCTCATAAGGTATAAGTTATGCCCTGCTGCTCAAGCGCCCACGCCGTCCGCAAACAAAGATCCTCGCGCCACGGCGCGGCAATAATCTGAATACCTATCGGCAGGCCGCTGGCGGTTGCCACGGGTACCGTCACGACCGGTAGTCCGACGAAGGAGATTGGCTGTGTCAGCATGCCCATATTGGCGCGTACGGGCAGGTCGGTATCATTAATGCGCATGGTTTCCTGACCAATCAGCGTGGCAGAGCAGGGGGTTGCGGGGGCGATCAGCAGATCGGTGTGTTCAAACAGCGCCAGCGTCTGGTGACGAAAATAGTTACGGAAGCGCTGTGCCTGTACATACCAGGCAGCGGGGATCATCGCGCCAGCCAGCAACCGCTCGCGTGATAGTGGCTCGAAGCGTTCAGGTTGAGTACGTAAGTCAGGCAAATACTGGTTCCCGCCTTCGCTGGCCGACAGAATAAAGGCAGCGCTGCGCGCCAGTGCGGCATCGGTGAGTGTCAGGCTGCTCTGTGCGCCCAGCGCTTGTGCGATCTGACTGACGGCGGTTTTTGCCTCCTCGCTACTCCATGTGGAAAAGTAACCATCAAGCACCGCATAGCGCAGTCCGTCGCTGCCTGCTTCCAACTGTGCGGCGGTATGCTGCGTTTCCCTCTTGGCCTGAAAACGATCGTGTTCGTCGCGACCTTGTAAGGCATCGAATACTAATGCCAGATCGTCTGCGCTACGTGCGAATGGGCCGATGTGGTCGAGGCTGGCGACAAACGGGTGGCTACCATGGCGTGATAAACGGCCAAATGTCGGCTTCAGCCCGAAAATGCCGCAGAGCGACGACGGCACGCGGATAGAGCCATTCGTGTCGCTGCCCAGTGTAAAGTTAACCAGTCCTGCGGCGACGGCTGCCGCCGATCCGCCAGACGACCCGCCGGCAATACGCTGCGTGTCGAGCGGATTACGTGTGGGGCCGTAATGGCTGTTTTCGGTGGTAAAGCCGTAGGCATAGGCATCCATATTCAACATGCCGGATAGCAGTGCGCCTTGACTGGCAAGCTGACGGATGGCAAAGGCATCCTGCGCAGCGGCGGGGCGTTGGCTGAGAAGTTCGGCTCCCGCCAGCGTGGTTTCACCGCTGACATCAAACAGGTTCTTGACGGCATAAGGCACACCGGCCAACGCGGGTAAGGCTTCTCCGCGTTGGCGGTATGCGTCGATACGCTCTGCTTCCGCCAACATGCGTTCGCTGGTGACATGGGTATAGGCATTAATCGTGGGGTTGTTCTGCCCAATCGCGTCTAGTGCCTGCTGTGCAAGCTCTTTGGCGGAGAACGTTCCCGCCAGCAAGCCTTGCTGAATCTGCCGGATGGATAATGGTGAGGACGTGCGTTTGGCGTATAAACTCATAACGTATACACCCCAGCAATCTCCTGATGTTCATCGAGCGGGAATGCCATCAACGGCTGTGCCATCGCATGGATGCGGCTGAATTGCACTAACAGTTCCTGACGCCGCTCCTGACTAAGTTGCAGCGCCAGTAGCGTTTCCATCTGTTGCAGATAGGCTGCCAGCGCATCGTGTTCGATCATCGTCATTCTGTTTTCTCCGAGTTAAGTAGGGCTAGAAGCCTGCCGCACTGCCGTTGCTGCGTGGATCGAAAGCGCCTTCCAGCATGCCGTTGGTGTGACGCACAATGGCACCCGCGTGACCGACGGTTTCGCTAAAGCTGCTCAACAGCTCGACGTCATGGCCTAATTGACGCAGTGCATCCACGGTGGCGGGTTTAAAGCGGTCTTCGATCTTCAGCGTGTCGGAGGACTGTCCCCAGGTGCGGCCCAGTAGCCAGCGTGGAGCGGTAATCGCCTGTTGCAGCGGCAGCCCTTGCTGGACGTGGCGGATAAAGATGGCCGCCTGTGTCTGCGGTTGTCCGTCTCCGCCCATCGATCCGTAGACCATCGTGCGTCCGTCGGACAGACGTGCAGCGGCGGGGTTTAGGGTATGAAAAGGCTGTTTGCCCGGCTCCAACGCTAATAGGTGTGCAGGATCGAGACTGAACGAGGCACCGCGGTTTTGCCAGAGCACGCCGGTTCCCGGTAGTACAACACCGCTGCCGAATTCATGGTAAATGCTTTGAATGAAAGAGACGCACAGACCGCTGCTGTCGCATACGCCCATCCAGACGGTATCGCCGGGGCCTTTGCCTTCTCCCCACGATGCGGCTTTTCGCGTATCGACCTGTCGCGCCAGTGCTCCAAGCGCATCATTTTCCAGCAGCGCCTGAACATTTTGCGTCATCAGCTTGGGGTCGGTAATGAAGCGGTCACGCAGGCCAAATGCCAGCTTGGTCGATTCGACAATACGGTGGATCGTCTGGCTATCGCTCAGATCTTCCATTTCTAAATGATCGGTCAGGCCGAGTATCGCGAGGGATACCAGACCCTGCGTTGGCGGCGCGAGGTTGTAGATATCGCCTTTACTGTGTTTCAACACCAGCGGCGTTGTTCGCTTGGCGCGGTAGTTCGCCAGATCGTCAGCCGTCAACGGCATCCCGAGCAGCGTCATCTGTGCTGCGAGACGGGCGGCGACGGAGCCGCGATAAAAACTGTCCAGCCCTTCAATGCTCAGCGTCGTTAAGGTATCGGCTAAATCGGACTGCGTGAAACGGCTGCCTGCACGCGGGATATTCCCCTGCGGCATAAAGAGTTGGCTAAAGGCTGGAAAATCGCTCAGTTCGTGATAGCGCTGAGTGAGCGCATCTTCCTGCGATTGTGTGACGGGAATTCCGTCGGCCGCATAGCGAATCGCGTCAGACAGTAAGCGAGCGAGCGGCAACGGTTCTCCTCCTAGTTCTTGAGAGAATGCTAACGCTTCCTGCCAGCCACCGACGGTGCCCGCGACCGTCAGCGCCGCTTTCGGGCCGCGATGCGGGATGCGGCTTTCACCCCGATAGCGTTCACGGCATGCCAACGACCCCGCAGCGCCGCTGGCATCAATGGCAACGGGTTCACCGCGCGGTGGCACAATCAGCCAGAAGCCGTCACCGCCGATCCCGTTCATATGTGGGTAGGCCACGGCAATGGTTGCCGCCGCCGCGACCATGGCTTCAATAGCATTCCCGCCTTCACGCAGAACGGCCAATGCGCTGGCGCTGGCTAAATGATGAGGTGCCACCGCCATGCCCAGCGGGGCGGTATTACTTTGCATCATTTCGATATTCCTTTTTATGTAGGGTAGTGTGAGTTGCTCTATTAACCCTAGCTATAAGCAAACGGCGTTCCAGTTTTTCGGTGCGATGGGAAGTCCATATGTGTGCCGGAAGGCGTGGCTATATCATCCTGACAATCCTGTGCTATGTTCTGCGCAATGAAACAAACGTTACAGCATGTGCAATGGACGAGAGACGATGATGCAGATAGATGAACGATTACGGGATCGCTATAGCGAGCTTTCACCGCAGGAACAGCGCGTCGCAGATTTCATCTTCGATCACTTTGACGATCTGATCAGCTATAACAGCGCCGAGCTGGCGCGGCTGAGTGGCACCTCCAAAGCGACCGTCAGCCGCTTGTTCAAACGGCTGGGCTACCCCAGTTACCGTGATATGCGCGATGAACTGAGAACGTTGCGCCAGAGTGGCATGCCGCTGGCGGATAACCGTGATGCGGTGCAGGGGAATACGCTGCTGGCACGGCATTACAAACAGGAAATGGCGAACCTGACGCAGTGGATAAACCAGATTGACCCCGTACAGTTTGGCGCGGTGATTCAGGCGTTGATGCAGGCGCAACGCCTGTGCCTGATTGGGCTACGCAACAGCTATCCGGTCGCGCTTCATCTGCGCCAACAGCTGCTTCAGATTCGCCAACAGGTCACGCTATTGGCGCAGCCGGGGCAGACGCTATCCGAAGAGCTGGTCGATCTCACGGCGCAGGATGTCGTGATTGTGGTGGCCTTTCGCCGCCGTCCACGCCTGATTCAGCCGTTGCTGGTACAACTGCAAAAACGCGGCGTGCCCGTGCTGCTGCTGTGTGAACCGCAGACCAGTGCGCTGATATCACTGGCAAGCTGGTCGTTGTGCGTCCCGCTGGACAGCGTCTCGGCATTTGATAGTTATTCATCCGCGATGAGTTTAGTGAATGTGATCAGCAACGCGTTATTGCATGAAATGCTGCGAGATGGACGCCAGCGCATCCACCAGATCGCGGATCTTTATGGTGAACTGGATGAGCTTGAGCAACGCTAATGGTGCGTTGGGATGGTGCTATTGCACCAAAATAATGCGTTAAAGTGAGTGTTTAGATTCCTAATGCGCTTATCTGTCATGTAGTCACGCGGATTGTTTCGGGCGTGATAGCACTGGATTATTTTTGTGACATAGCGCCACGCCCGACATAGGGCAGCTCAAACGCCGCTTGCCCTATGAACCCAGGCTTTTTTCGCGGAATTGCGCCGCTTCGCGGTACCTTCGGTGTTCATGCCCGCAACACGGACCGCCAGCGACGCGCTCCCGACGCGGCGCTGACTTTCGCGGCGTCCATGCCGCTCATCCGGCGGTCATGCTCACCTCTGCGCAATTTTTTACGCGAATAAGGCATAAAACCACAAGGTTAACTCCTGAGTATCACGCCCGAAACTGTTCACCAATATTCCATATCTACAGCTATGCCATATTTCAGCACAATTCCCTGACCTTCTACGTTGTTCCTCATCGTCAAGGGTACCCGCGTAATCTGGCATGCTCCTTGCTTAGTATTTGTAACGATAGTTTCAGTATTTGTTTTTAAAGAACCTTTCGTTTCAATTACACTAACCGGGGGCAGAGACGATGTTGATCAATAAACTGGGCATCAAAAAAGGGTTACTGGCGGTGATGGGCGCGGCAATGTTACTGGTTCAGGCCGGTAACGCGATGGCCGATCAGTTGCAGGATATCGAGAAACGCGGTGTGCTGCGCGTCGCGGTGCCGCAGGATTTCCCACCGTTTGGATCGGTAGGCACCGATCTGCAACCGCAGGGTTACGATATCGATATCGCCCGTTATCTGGCGAAAGAGATGAAACTAAAGTTGCAACTCGTTCCGGTAACCAGCGCCAACCGCGTGCCGTATCTGCAAACCAACAAGGTCGATCTGGTGATCTCCAGCTTGGGCAAAAACGCCGAGCGTGAAAAAGTGATCGATTTTAGTCGCGCTTATGCGCCGTTCTTTCTGGGCGTATTTGGACCGAAAGACAGCGCGTTAGCCTCGTCAGAAGCGCTGGAAGGGAAGAGCATTGGCGTCACGCGTGGTGCGGTGGAAGATATGGTTCTGACGGAAACGGCACCGAAGGCCGCACAGATTAAGCGCTACGAGGATAACAACACCACGCTGTCGGCGTATCTGTCAGGGCAAGTGGAGTTTGTTGCCACGGGCAATTTGGTTGTCGCCGCTATCACCGAGCAGAACCCAACGAAAGCCCCTGTCGCGAAGTTTATGCTGAAAGATTCGCCGTGCTACATCGGGCTGAAGAAAGATGAGCCTGCGCTGAAAGCGAAAGTCGATGCGTTGATCGAACAGGCGCTGAAAGACGATACGCTTAATAGCCTATCGGAAAAATGGCTGAAAGCACCACTGCCAGCCAGCATCAAAGCGTAACGGGAGCGCGCCATGACCTATCAGCTTAATTTTTCCGCACTGTTGCCGTTCTGGCCTGAGCTGCTGGCGGGGCTGTGGGTCACCATTGAGCTGACAGTAATGGCAACCCTTGGCGGCATCGCCATCGGTATCTGTGGTGCGGCCTTGCGTAGCGGCAAGCCCACACTGCTGAGTCGGCTATGGGGGCTCTACGTCGAGCTGATCCGCAATACGCCGTTTGTGGTTCAACTGTTCTTTATCGTCTTCGGTTTGCCGAGTCTGGGTTGGAAGCTGACGGCCGGGGAGGCTGCGCTGTTAGCGATGTTGATTAATCTTGGCGCATACAGCACGGAGATTATCCGTGCGGGGATTCAGGTTACGCCGAAAGGCCAGTGGGAAGCCGCTCGCGTACTGGGGCTGACGCGAGTGCAGACTTTTCTGCGCGTGATTTTGCCGCCCGCGCTCCAGCGGATTTATCCAGCGCTGGTCAGCCAGTGCATCATCGTCATGCTGGGATCGTCGGTGGTGTCGCAGGTTTCCTACGAGGAACTGACCTTCGCCGCTAACCTGATTCAGTCCCGTACGTTCCTGAGCTTTGAAGTGTATCTGGCGACCACGCTGTGTTACCTCGTGCTGTCTGTTCTGATGCGGCAACTCTTACTGCTGGCGGGCCGGCGTTTCTTAGGGAGTCAGCAATCATGACATTTACCGACTGGGATATTGTGCGCAACCTGTTGCTGGCGGCGCGTTGGACGCTGCTGTTGTCGCTGACGGCCTTCATCGGCGGGGCGCTGGTGACGTTTCCGCTCATGCTACTACGGTTGACCAAACGCAAATGGGCGACGCGCTTTGTCCATCTGTATTCCGAGCTCTTTCAGGGTACACCGCTGTTGATGCAGCTGTTTCTGGCGTTCTTCGGTCTGGCGCTGTTCGGTATTGATGTCAGTCCGTGGACGGCGGCGGCACTCGCGCTGACGCTGTTTACCAGCGCCTTTCTGGTGGATATCTGGTGCGGCAGCGTGGAAGCCTTGCCGAAAGGGCAGTGGGAAGCTTCACGCTGTCTCGGACTGGATTTCGGTCAGACGCTCTATCGGGTGATTGCACCGCAGGCGATGCGTATCGCCATCGCGCCTACCGTTGGGTTCTCTGTGCAGGTGATCAAAGGCACTGCGCTGGCGTCGATCATCGGATTTATCGAACTGACCAAAGCGGGAACCATGTTGAATAACGTGACCTATCAGCCGTTTAAAGTGTTCGGATTGGTGGCGCTGGGCTATTTCCTGATGTGCTATCCGCTCTCTTACTACAGCCGCTATCTGGAGAAGAAATTCAATGCCGCTCATCACCATTAATCAGGTTCAAAAATATTACGGCCAGAACCATGTCCTGAAAGGGGTGGATCTGGATATTGAAATGGGCGAAGTCATTTCGATCATCGGGCGCAGCGGCTCGGGTAAGAGCACATTACTGCGCTGTATGAACGGTCTGGAAGGGTATCAGGACGGCAGCATCAAGCTGGGCGGGATGACCGTCACCGACAGGGATTCGCAGGCGCGGGAAATCAGCCGCTCGGTCGGGATGGTGTTCCAGAATTTCAATCTGTTTCCGCACATGACGGCGCTGGAAAACGTGATGTTGGCACCGCGCCGCGTGCTGGGTAAAAGTGCGGCGGAGTGTCAGGCGTTGGGCGAACAGATGCTCAACAAGGTCGGTTTGGGCGAACGCCTTCATTATTATCCCGCCAATCTGTCGGGCGGTCAGCAGCAGCGAGTCGCCATTGCCCGTGCATTAGCGATGAACCCAAAAGTCCTGCTGTGTGACGAAATTACGTCGGCACTCGATCCTGAACTCGTCGGTGAAGTGTTGAAGGTGCTGGAACAGCTTGCCGCAGAAGGTATGACGTTGATTCTGGTGACGCATGAAATGAATTTTGCCCGTGAAGTAGGTGACCGCGTGGTGTTTATGCATCAGGGGACGGTCTGGGAGCAGGGTGACAGCAAAACGCTGTTCGCTAACCCGCAGACCCGCGAACTGAAACAGTTTATCGCCTCGGTCCGAGGATTATCGGAAGCGTAATGACGCTTTCCGAGTGTGTAAGTCGAAATCAAAGTCTGGAGCAATAACCATGAGCAGCGAACTGTACGCGCAAATTAATCCCCCTCATCGTTTACTGATGGGACCGGGGCCGATCAATGCCGATCCGCGCGTATTACGGGCCATGGCCAGCCAGTTGGTTGGTCAATATGACCCCGCGATGACCCATTATATGAATCAGGTTATGGCGCTCTATCGTCAGCTTTTCCGCACGGAAAACCGCTGGACGATGCTGGTGGACGGCACCTCGCGTGCGGGTATCGAAGCGATCCTACTGTCGGCGATCCGCCCTGGCGATAAGGTGCTGGTACCGGTGTTTGGTCGTTTTGGTCATTTGCTGTGTGAGATTGCCCGCCGCTGTCGTGCCGAGGTTCATACTATCGACGTGCCGTGGGGGGAGGTGTTCTCACCTGACCAGATCGAAGAGGCGATCAAAACGGTGCGTCCGCGTCTGTTGCTGACGGTGCAGGGCGACACGTCCACGACCATGCTGCAACCGCTGGAGGAACTGGGTGAGATTTGCCGCCGCCACGGCGTGCTGTTCTACACCGATGCCACGGCGTCTTTCGGCGGTAATCCGCTGGAAACCGATAAATGGGGTTTGGATGCCGTTTCCGCCGGATTACAGAAATGTCTGGGCGGGCCGTCTGGCAGTTCACCGATCACGCTAAGCCCGCAGATGGAAGCGGTGATCCGTCGCCGTAAATGCGTCGAACAGGGGATCAGAACCGACGCACATCAGGACGGCGACGATGAGATGATCTATTCCAACTATTTCGATCTTGGAATGGTGATGGATTACTGGGGGCCGGAGCGCCTGAACCACCACACTGAAGCGACGAGCATGTTGTTCGCCGCCCGCGAGTGCGCGCGGGTGATCCTCGAAGAAGGGTTGGATCGCAGTATTACTCGCCATGCGCTGCACGGTAATGCGCTGGTGGCGGGAATTCAGGGAATGGGACTGGAAACCTTTGGCGATCTCAACCACAAAATGAATAACGTACTGGGCGTGGTGATTCCTGACGGTATTCACGGCGAGCAGGTGCGTAAGCTGCTGTTGGAAGATTTCGCGATTGAGATCGGCACCTCGTTCGGTCCGCTTCAGGGTAAAATCTGGCGCATCGGCACCATGGGTTACAACGCACGTAAAGACTGCGTGATGCAAACATTAACGGCGTTGGAGGCGGTACTGAATCGTCTTGGATTCAAGACAGTGCAAGGTGAGGCCTTGCAGGCTGCCTGGAACAGCTACGCGGTAAATGAGGATCGTGCATGAGTGAACCTTTACTGTCGCTCGCTGCTGCACAGACTGCCGCTGAACAGATTATGTCGCGCTGCGATTCGCTGGCTGAAATTAGCGAAACGCCCGGCCAACTGACCCGCGTCTATCTGTCGCTAGAACACCTGCGCGCCAATAGGCTGGTGGGGGAGTGGATGCGCGAAGCGGGGATGAACGTCTGGCAGGATAGCGTGGGCAATATTTGCGGTCGCTATGACGGGCTAACGCCGGATGCACCGGCGCTGCTGCTGGGTTCGCATCTGGACACGGTGCGGAATGCCGGACGCTACGACGGCATGCTGGGCGTATTAACGGCGATTGAAGTGGTACGTACGTTTCATCAGCAGGGAATCCGATTGCCCGTGGCGCTGGAGATCGTCGGCTTCGGTGATGAAGAAGGTACTCGTTTTGGCATTACCCTGCTGGGAAGCCGAGGTTTGACAGGTACCTGGCCGGAAAACTGGCTGGCATGCGAGGATGCCGAGGGCACCAGTGTGGCGCAGGCGTTGACTATTGCGGGGCTCGATCCGCTTGAGGTGGCGCACGCAGCACGTCCGGTCAGTGACATCGTCGCCTATCTGGAATTGCACATCGAGCAGGGGCCGTGTCTGGAGCAGCAGGATTTGGCACTGGGCGTGGTTACGGCAATCAACGGGGCGCGGCGGCTCAACTGCACGTTTCTCGGTCTGGCGGGGCATGCGGGCACGGTGCCGATGACGCAGCGGCAGGATGCGCTGGCAGCGGCCGCTGACTGGATGGCGCAGGCAGAACGGATGACGCGGGAAAGCGATCCTCATCTGGTCGCTACGTTTGGGTCGTTGCAGTGTTTACCGGGGGCGGCGAACGTGATCCCCGGTGAAGTAAAGATGACGCTGGATATTCGCGGACCGGAGGATGCGCCGCTGGATGCATTGCTACAAAAACTCCTGACGCTGGCACAGGCTATCGCGCACCAGCGCCGCTGCCAGTTCAGCGCCGAAGAGTATTATCGTATTGCGGCAACCCGCTGCGATCCCGCGTTGCAGTCGGCATTAAACGAGGCGGTGATGCAGGTGCAGGGGAAAACGTTGCTATTGCCGAGCGGCGCAGGGCACGATGCCATCGCCATTGCCGAACGCTGGCCGGTAGCGATGCTGTTTGTCCGCTGTCGCGGTGGCATCAGCCATCATCCCGACGAATCTGTTATCGCGGCAGATGTAGCGCTGGCGCTACGGGCGTTTTATCAGATGGTGTTCCATCACGCCTCTGCACAGTAACGACAGCTACAGCCACTAGAGCGTAAACCGATCGGCGTCGCGCCAGGCGGGGAAGGATTCCCGGTAGCTTTGCAGCGCTTCCAGCGATAGCTCGGCGTCCAGTCGGGCGGGCTGGTTGGGAGCGGCAGAGGCCAGAATTTCCCCTTGAGCATTAATAATCAGGCTATCGCCGCGGTAGCTGTGGCCGTTGCCGTCGGTGCCGACGCGGTTGCAGCCTGCCACGTAGGCCTGATTCTCAATGGCGCGTGCGGCCAGCAGCGTTTGCCAGTGTGCTGCTCGTGGTGCTGGCCAGTTGGCGACATATAGCGCCAGATCGTAATCCTGTCGATTGCGCGACCATACCGGGAAACGCAGGTCATAGCAGATCATCGGGCAGATGCGCCAGCCGCGCCACTCAAGAGTCATTCGCTCCGTTCCAGCCTGATAGTGGTGGTGCTCATCCGCCATGCGGAACAGGTGGCGTTTATCGTAGTGATACACCTCGCCGTGTGGATCGACTAACAGGAAGCGGTTCACCGCGCCTTTTGGCGTATTTACCGCGACGCTGCCGCCGATTAGCGCATTGGTCTTTTTCGCCCATTGATGCAGCCACGCCTCGACGGCTGATTGTTCCAGGCTGCCTTTGGCGGCTTCCATCGCAAAGCCGGTGGTGAACATCTCCGGCAGGACAATCAGATCGCGTCCGTTTATCTCAGCCAACAAGGTATCGAAGTGGCACAGATTGGCTTCCCCATCGCGCCAGACCAGCGGCTGTTGCAGTAATGAAATCTTTAAAGTCGACATAAACGCTCCGCAGCGGCATCCAACGTTGCTTCCTGTTTAGCAAAGCATAGTCGAATCAACGTGTGTGGGAACGGATCGGCGCAAAAGACGGAGAGCGGAATGGCGGCGACGCCAACGTGTTCGGTCAGCCAGCGGCAGAAGCTGACATCGTCCAGATCGGAAATCGCCCGATAGTCCGCCAGCAAGAAATAGGTGCCTTCACAGGGCAGAATCTCGAAACGACTCCCTGCCAGCGCTTTGATAAAGCGATCGCGGCGTGCACGGTAAAAATCGGGCAGTTCACGCCAGTGTTGCGGCTGTTCACGCAGCATATCGGCAATGGCAAACTGGGCGGGCGTATTCACGGAGAACGTCAGATACTGGTGCACCTTACGGACTTCAGCACTCAGCACCGCTGGCGCAACGCAGTAACCGACTTTCCAGCCGGTCATGTGGAAGGTTTTGCCAAACGAGGAAACGGCAATCGCGCGTTGACGCAGCGACGGATGTGCCAGCACGCTGGCGTGTCCTTCACTATCAAAGCAGATATGCTCGTAGACTTCATCACTCAACACGAAGATGTTACGTGCGGCAATCGCCTGCCACAGTTGCTCGAAATCCGCCTTCTGCCAGACGGTGGCAGACGGATTATGCGGCGTATTCAGAATGACCAGCCGGGTACGATCGCTCAGCAAATTGGCAAAGTGCGACCAGTCGACGCGAAACGCAGGCGGCTGCAAGGCGATGCGCTTGAGCACGCCTCCTGCCAGCGTAACGGCAGGCGCGTAGCTGTCATAGCTAGGATCGAAACAAATCACTTCGTCGCCGGGGCGCACTAGCGCGGCAATGGCGGCAAATAGCGCTTCGGTTGCCCCTGCGGTGACGGTCACTTCGCTGTCGGCATCCGGCCGCCAGCCGTACAGTTCTTCCGTTTTTTCGGCAATGGCCTGACGCAGCGGCGCGACGCCCGTCATCGGTGCGTATTGGTTTGCGCCCTGACTGACGTGATACGCCAGCCGCTGTTGTAAATAATCCGGGCCGTCAAAATCAGGGAAACCTTGTGATAGATTGATGGCCTGATACTGTTGGGCCAGCGCACTCATCTGGGTAAAAATGGTGGTGCCCAGCGAAGGCAGTTTACTGTCGGGGATCAGAGCGGCGCTCATAACGGATAGGACTCCTGCAAGCCTGTATTGCTTGGTAATATAACATGCTGTTAGTATTTGGCAATCAAGACGCTTGGACGTTTAAACGGCTAAATGCTTTTATGTACTAAGCCATAACAAAAGCATCTAAATCGCCAAAAAGCATCCAGAAAAGTAGCGAGAAAAATGAACCAAAAACGGGAAGCCTCATGACTGAAAATCAACAATTGACGGCGCTGCTTGCAGCCTGCCACTGGATCGGCGAAAAAGGCTGGTGTCCGGCGACGGGCGGCAATATGTCCGTACGCCTTGATGACGCGCAGTGCCTGATTACCGAATCGGGTAAAGATAAAGGCAGCCTTCAGGCAGAGGATTTCCTTCTGGTGGAGATTGCCACAAACCATGTGCCGAGCGGCCGTACGCCGTCGGCAGAAACCGGGCTACACACGCTGCTCTACCGCCGCGAGCCGACTATCGGCGCGGTGCTGCACACGCACTCGGTGAATGCCACGGTACTGTCTCGGGTAGAGAAGGGCGCGGAACTGGTGCTGCACGGCTACGAAATGCAAAAATCGCTGGCGGGGCAAACTACCCATTTGGATCGTGTGGCGATCCCGATTTTCGATAACGATCAGGATATTCCGGCGCTGGCGCAGCGGGTAACCGAGTACGCCAGCCACACGCCGCTCCGCTACGGCTTTCTGGTGCGCGGCCACGGCCTTTACTGTTGGGGGGCGACGGTGAAAGAAGCGCGTCGCCACCTTGAAGGATTAGAGTTCCTGTTTCAGTGTGAGTTGCAGCGCCGACTGTTGGAGGCGAAAGCATGATTAATGCGATTGTGACGGATATTGAAGGGACTACCAGCGACATCCGTTTTGTCCATCGTGTGCTGTTTCCTTATGCCCGCGAGCGGCTGGCCGACACGGTGCGGCAACACGGTAGCGATCCTGAGATCGCACAGGCACTGAACGCCTTGCGTCAGGAACTGGGTCAACCCGATGCGGATAGCGACGTGCTGATTGCCGCGTTGCACCAGTTTATGGATGAAGATCGTAAATCCACCGCGCTGAAGCAACTACAAGGCATTATCTGGCGCGCGGGTTATCGTAATGGCGATTTTCAGGGGCACCTGTACCCTGAAGTGGCAGAGCAGCTCGCTGCGTGGCAGCAGCAAGGTCTTCGTCTGTATGTGTACTCGTCAGGCTCGGTGGAAGCGCAGCAACTATTGTTCGGTTACAGCAACGCGGGTGACCTGCGAGTGCTGTTTAGCGACTATTTCGATACTCGCGTCGGCGCGAAGCGAGAGACGAATTCTTATCGCACCATTGCGCAAGCCATCGGACTGCCTGCTGAGCAACTGTTGTTCCTGTCGGACATTCGTCAGGAGCTGGATGCCGCGCAGGAAGCCGGCTGGCATACCTGCCAGCTTATTCGCGATGATGCGGATAGCGTAAGCCGTCACCGTCAGGTGGCATGTTTTGACCAGATCGACTTACCGGAGTACGCCCAATGAGTGGATTAACCATTTTTAGCGACAGCGATGCAAGCCAGCCGATTTGGCAAAGTCAGGATGCCGAGGCGATTCAGAAACAGCTGAACGACATCGGCGTACGTTTTGAGCGCTGGGAAGCCAGCCAGAAACTGAGCGACGCGCCGTCGTCTGAGGAAGTGCTGTCTGCCTATCAGCATGAAATCGATAAGCTGGTGGCAGAAAAAGGTTATCAGAGCTGGGATGTTATCAGCATGCGTTCGGACAATCCGCAGCGCGCGGAGCTACGCACCAAGTTTTTATCCGAGCATGTTCACCATGAAGATGAAGTGCGCTTTTTTGTCGAGGGCGCGGGGCTGTTCTGTCTGCATCTGAACGGCAAGATTTATCAGATTTTGTGTGAGAAGAACGATCTGCTATCTGTACCGGCTGGCACGGCGCACTGGTTTGATATGGGGCCGGAACCGCATTTCACCGCTATCCGTCTGTTCGATAATCCAGAAGGCTGGATCGCCCATTTTACCGGCGATAAGATCGCGGATGCCTATCCGAAATTGGAGCGTTAATACACGGGTATTTGGCTCCTGCCAGCGCACACGCGAATCGAAGTATGATGAGTTGAGTTTGATGACAGGGAATTCCCTGTCATCAAACGATTACATCGATATTTAACTCACCATCTAATTTATTTTCGTAATTACTCTAATTATAAATACCATCGATGAGTACTTGCTTTACTATTCCTCTTTCAACCTAAAGGATTGCAAGTGATGTTTTTTTATAATTAATTATTAGCTTTTTTAAATATGAAATTAGGTGCTAAGAATGTAATGTGGAAGTGATTTTATCTACCGTTTTCTTAATTATGGAAGTGAGCAGAACGTTTTATAGTGATCCTGCGTATAATAACTTTGCAACACTTTGTGTTTCCCTGTTGGAATACTCACAAGCAGTACTGCACGATGCGAACCTGCCCCGCCAGTACCGTCATAACCTAAATAATATTCATAGTAAACTTCGTTTTTTCCAGCCGCGGGAAGAATTTTTTCATTATTATTAAATATTTTATTATTTGCATTCTTATCTACCGCACTAATCTTCGCGTTCCGGTAAGCGTCATATTCACTATTTTGTGGAGTAGGCAGAGTCTTGCTCGGCGCATTTTTACCGCAATCGGGAATTTTCGCTGCGTATGTATTGGACGAAAGCAAAGCACTTGCAGCAATAAGGCATAGTCCCCATGTTACACGTTTAGCGTTCATGGTTGTCGGCTTGGAATCTACAGTGTTAATCAAGACTGAACGTTTAAAAATTGGCATGAGTTAATTCCTCTGTTGGCTATGGAGTGAGAAAGTTTCTCAATTAACAATAGTCATTTTTGATGAATAATAAAGCTAAATAGCAATGATTTATTTATATTGTTGTTTCTGTTATATATTCATATTCTGTATTAATAGGGGGTAACCGATGACTCATGTAAATTTATAAAACATTCATATAATCATAAGCATAATAATAAGAAAGGAATGCCTTTAATGGTTTTAATCTGATACATAATGAAAATTTTGATCGCCTCTCAGGAGCGGTATCCTAAAGGTATGACTGGTTTTACTACCGTGACTGCCATCGTGTGTTTTAGCTTATTTATTTTATATGGGGCCGATAACCTGGACGTTAAAAGTCAGAATGAGTAGTGGAGACCGGGTAATATTGGAGAATTGGTTGCGCCGCGTCCGTGCGGCTCATTCAGACGCCCATTATCTCCTCGGCCTTTGTTTCACTCACAGACCTTTGTTTCACCCACAGAATAGTTACGCCGAGGAGAGCCACATGACTGAAATGTATTTTTCTATTTCAGTGTGTTCTGAAATATCCCTTCTTTAACGTCCTGTGGGGTGATTATGCCAGTGTCGAGTACCCAGCCGCTGATTAGTGCGGCAGGGGTGACATCAAACGCCGGGTTGTAGACGGCAGCGTTCTGCGGTGCCCACTGGCAATGGCCGAAGCTGCCGGAAACTCCGGTAACCTCTGCTGCGGCGCGTTGTTCGATAGGAATTGCCCGACCATCTAGGCATGCCGGATCGTGCGTGGTGTGCGGTGCCGCGACGTAAAACGGAATCTGGTGATAGTGCGCGAGCACTGCCAGACTGTAGGTGCCGATCTTATTGGCGACATCGCCGTTGGCCGCGATACGGTCGGCACCGACCCAAATTGCATCGACCTGACCCTGTGCCATCAGGCTGGCGGCCATCGAATCACAAATCAGATGATAGGGAATACCCAGCTCGCCTAGCTCCCAGGCTGTGAGGCGTCCGCCCTGTAATAGCGGGCGGGTCTCATCGACCCACACCTGCGTGACCTTCCCCTGCTGGTGTGCACGCAGCAGTACGCCGATGGCGGTGCCGATGCCTGCGGTTGCCAGCCCGCCGGTATTGCAGTGGGTTAGCAAGCGGCTATTTGGCTTCACTAACGCCGCGCCATGATCGGCGATGCGTTCACACAGCGCACGATCTTCCTCTACTAAGCGTAGGGCTTCCTGCACCAGCGCTGCGACAAACTGTGGCTGTGCCAGCGCCAGTTTCATGCGATCCAAATTGTTCATCAGGTTGACGGCGGTAGGACGCGATGCCCGCAGCGTCTCCAGCGCCAGTGCCAGTTCAGCCTGTGATAATCCTTTCTCTGCCAGCAGCGCGAGCAGCAGGCTGGCTGACAGGCCGATGAGTGGCGCGCCGCGTACTCGTAGCGTCTGGATATGCTCAACCAGTGATGCGACATCCGGGCAAGGGCTCCAGCGTTTCTCTTGCGGTAGCGCCTGCTGGTCAAGTATCCACAATTGGTTATCAACGATTTTCAGGCTCGTTGTGTTAAGTGTCTGCATAGGTCGTTAAATCCATGTTGCATCGATATTCGTATTCTGCCAAGATGCCTAATAGATGTATAGACGTCCGAACGTTTTTATGTCCGTATTTTAAATTCCAGAAACATTTTAATTTAAGAATAGTTTTAATTTCAGAATGGTTTTGATTCCAGAATAAGTTTGATTTCAGAATAGCGAGGAGTTGGAATGTCACTTTACCGCACTTTTACGGCGGATAACGCTGTTGCATATGCCCGTCAGTACGGCGGTGTCAGTCAGCCGCAAACGCTGGTAGCCGCAGAAGAGATCGGCGATGGCAATCTGAATCTGGTGTTTAAAATTAAAGATGAAACGGGCGTCAGTCGGGTGATTGTTAAACAGGCGCTGCCCTATGTGCGTTGCGTCGGGGAATCCTGGCCGCTGACGCTCGATCGCGCCCGTATTGAAGCTGAGACCTTGCTGACGCACGCCCGTTTTTGTCCTCAGCATACCGTGGCCGTGCTGTACCACGATCCCGAACTGGCGGTGATGGTGCAGGAAGATCTTTCCGATCATCGCATCTGGCGCAGCGAGCTGGTGAACGGTGAGGATTATCCTCAGGCCGCAGCGCAGCTAGGGGAATATCTGGCACAAACGTTATTCCATACTTCTGATTTCTATCAGCACCCGCATGAGAAGAAAGCGGCGGTAAGCCAGTTTACCAACCCTGAACTGTGTCAGATTACCGAAGACCTGTTTTTTACCGACCCTTATATCGACCACGAAAGAAACCAGTTTGATGCGGCGTTGACGCAGGATGTGCAGGCATTGCGTGACGATAAAGCGCTGAAGCTGGCGGTCGCTGGGCTGAAGCACCGCTTTCTGAGCAAAGCCGAGGCGCTGTTGCATGGTGACATTCACAGCGGGTCGATCTTTGTGGCAGAAGGGCGCCTGAAGGCGATTGATGCTGAATTCGGTTTCTACGGACCGATGGGGTTTGACGTCGGCACCGCTGTCGGCAACTTGCTGCTGAATTATTGCGGCCTGCCGGGGCTGTTGGCTCCGCGTGAGGCGGCGGCAGGGCGTGAACGGCGTCTTGAAGATATTCGTACGCTGTGGCAGACCTTTTCCGCCCGTTTCTTGGCATTAAGCGAAGATGACAGTCGCGATCCGTCACTGGCGGAGTCGGGCTATGCCGCGTTGTTTTTGCAGCAGGTTTGGCGGGATGCTATCGGTTACTGTGGAACTGAATTGATTCGCCGCACGATAGGATTGGCACATGTCGCCGATTTGGACAGCATTCAGGAGACGGAAGCGCGTCTGGCATGTCAGCGTCATGCGATTTCGCTGGGCAGGACGTTGGTGCTGGCCGCTCCGCATATTGCTGATGTGGATGCGCTACTGGCGCGTGTACGGCAGAGCGGTGCTTAATTAGCCACACAATTTCAAGATCCGCTCCCGTCAATGAACCGGATGGGAGCGGCAATTCGATGATTTGTTACTTCTATTTCTTCCCTTTATTCATCATGGCCTGCAAATTCGCGAAAGGGTTATGCGTGGCAACACCAACATCCTTCTGCGCATCTTCACCTGCAACGACGGTCGAGCCGTACATATCTGCATCGGTATATTTCGAATGCTCGTGGTCGTGGCAGTAGAGACACAGCATTTCCCAGTTACTGCCGTCTTCCGGGTTATTACTGTGATCGTGATCGATGTGGTGAACGGTTAATTCACGCAAGTTGGAATAGACGAATTCGCGTGAACAACGACCACATACCCACGGGAAAAGCTTGAGCGCTTTTTCGCGGTAGCCGCTTTCAAGTCTGGCGTAGTTCTTGGGGATGTAAGCCATGTGTCGGGTTTCATTCAGAAGGAAAGATGATGTGGATTTTACAACTGATGTGCCTTTAAAGGAAAGAACAGGCCGGTATAACCGAGCTGGGTTTACTGACAAAGCTTGTTGAGCGGTGATAATGGATAGATCGTAAAGACGCTGCGAGTACATCCCTGTAAGCTCGAGCCGCGCAGATAGGAATCTCATCCCTGAGATTCCCCCTTTCAGGGCCGTTGCAAGCGACGTTCAAAAACGTTCCTGACGTTTTTGTCCCTGGCGCGGACGCTTTACTCTTCTATTCCATTATCACCGTTCCTATTTCGCAAATAAGGCTGTTATGCTGCTTCGGTTTTTCTTTCCGGTTGCGGTATGGGCGCGGGCTTATTGGCGGCCAGTGCATCGAACGCAAAGTCGTCCACGTTGATAGAGCGCAAGCGGCTGGCTTCGGCTTTGGTCAGAATATTCGCCTCTTCCGCGGTAATCTGACCTTCCACCAGCGCTTGCTCTGCCAACTGATCCAATCGTATGAATGACAGCGGTTTATCGCTGGCTTTCGACAGACGTTGGTAAATTGGCTCGGCGGCGATGATATCCAACAACGCTTCTTCCATCAGCCCGACAGGGTTATGTTCGCTGGCAACCAGATATTGCCCACGCCCCAGGCGACTACGTGTTTCTGACGGCGTTTGCAAAATCTTGGCGACCTCATGATCGAGCTGGTCGGACGGCGCAGCGCAACGCCGTCCCAGCGGGAAGATGATGAAAGTCAACAGACCTGCCACGACGCGGTTTGGGAAGTTACGCAGCAGATCGTCCAGCGCCTGCTCAGCCTGATGTAGACTGTCCTGCACGCCCCAGTGCACCAGCGGGAGATCCGCTTTCTGGCGTCCTTCATCCTCATAGCGTTTCAGCGTAGCGGAAGCCAGGTAGAGCTGGCTGAGAATATCCCCCAGACGCGCCGAGATGCGCTCGCGACGTTTCAGACTACCGCCCAGCACGGCCATCGACACATCCGCCAGCAGCGCCAAATTCGCACTGAGTCGGTTGAGCTGCTGATAGTAATGACGCGTTTTGTCGTTCACTGGCGCACGGCTTAGAAGGCCGTTGGTCAGGCCAAGCCAGAAGCTGCGCACTTTGTTACTGCCGACGTGACCAATGTGCCCAACCAGCGCACGGTCAAAACGTGACACATCGTTGGCCTGCGCGGCTGCCATCTCTTCCAGTACATAAGGATGACAGCGAATGGCGCCTTGCCCGAAGATAATCATGCTACGCGTCAGGATATTGGCTCCTTCCACGGTGATGGCTATCGGTGCACCCTGATAGCTGCGTGCCAGGAAGTTGGACGGGCCAAGACAGATACCTTTGCCCCCAGCAATATCCATCGCATCCAGCACGCTGCGCTGGCCGCGGTGGGTACAGTGATATTTGACGATAGCAGAGAGCACCGCCGGTTTTTCACCCTGCATAATGCCGCTGGTAATCAGTGTTGCGGCGGCGTCCATCACATAAGCATTTCCCGCGATGCGTGCCAGCGGCTCTTCGATGCCTTCCATCTTACCGATAGAGATTTTGAACTGGCGGCGGATGTGCGCGTAAGCACCAATACCGAGGGCAATCGATTTCAGCCCGCCGGTGGAATTAGACGGCAGCGTAATGCCGCGCCCGACTGACAGGCATTCCATCAGCATACGCCAGCCCTGACCCGCCATCTTCGCCCCACCGATGATGTAATCCAGTGGAACAAAGATGTTCTCACCCTGCGTTGGGCCGTTTTGGAACGGCACGTTCAGCGGGAAATGGCGGCGGCCGATTTTAACGCCGTCGGTATCCGTCGGAATTAACGCACAGGTAATGCCTACGTCATCCTCATCGCCTAGCAGGTGATCGGGATCGTACAGCTTAAAGGCCAGCCCGAGTACGGTAGCGACGGGGGCGAGTGTGATATAGCGTTTATTCCAGGTCAGACGCATGCCCACGACCTGTTCCCCGTGCCAGTTGCCATAGCAAACAATACCCGTATCGGGGATTGAACCTGCATCAGAACCGGCTTCCGGGCTGGTCAGTGCAAAACAGGGAACTTCCTGACCGCGTGCCAGACGTGGCAGGTAGTGATCTTTTTGCGCTTCTGTCCCGTAGTGTTGCAGCAGTTCACCGGGGCCGAGTGAGTTGGGAACGCCGACGGTGATCGCCACAATACTGGAGACGCCCGCCAGTTTTTGCAGCACCTGCGCTTGTGCATAAGCGGAGAATTCCAGACCGCCATATTGCTTTTTAATGATCATGGCGAAGAAACGATGTTCTTTTAAAAATGCCCACAGTTCCGGTGGAATATCCGCACGTTCATGGGTGATTTCAAAGTCGTTTGCCATCCGACAGGCTTCTTCAACTGGCCCGTCGATAAATGCTTGTTCTTCAGCGGTCAGTTGCGGACGCGGGTAGTTATGCAGTTTTTTCCAGTCCGGCGCACCGCGAAACAGATCGCCTTCCCACCAGGTTGTCCCGGCATCGATCGCTTCTTTTTCCGTGTTCGACATTGGCGGCATGACCTTCTGGAACATGCGTAGGGCGGAAGCGGAAACCAGCTTTTGACGCAGGGAAGGAACCGTAATCGGAATCAGCAGAATCACGAGCGGAATCATCAGCCAGACGGGCCACAGCAACATGGCGGACATGGCCGCGAAGTAGGCCAGTAGGATGGCGCTGCTGAGCAGCAGACTGAGTCGATGGTAAAACATCGCGCCGATGATAATCAGTAGGAGGAGGATACTGACAGCAACCATAACGTGTCTCCAGCATAGTGATCGAATTAAGGATTTTTCCCCCTTAGCCACGTGTTTACGACGGTGGAAAGCGAGAACGATTTCATCAGTGAAATAAGGCGTAATAGGCCAATGTCATAAGAGGTCTGACCTGTTGCTTATATTCGTTGTAGTTTATCTGATTATTTTTATCAATTTGTTTACATCATAATTACAACTCACTTCACAAACCAAGCGGCTGTCGCGAGTTTTCTGACGGGCATCAGCGTTCCTCTCGATCCCGCGATTACGCGCTTCTCGCTGTTGGTACGATCCGCTACACTGCATGGCAGAAGATGATACTGTCACCGGACAAAATGAGAGGATTCCATGTATCAGGATTTAATCCGTAGTGAACTGAAAGAAGCAGCAGAAACACTGAATAATTTCTTGAGTGATGATGCAAACATTCAGTCGATTCAAAACGCTGCGGTACTGCTGGCTAACGCGTTTAAAGCGGGTGGTAAAGTGATTTCCTGCGGTAACGGTGGCTCGCATTGTGATGCTATGCACTTTGCCGAAGAGCTGACGGGGCGCTATCGCGAGAACCGTCCGGGCTATCCGGCCATTGCGATTTCCGATCCAAGCCACTTATCCTGTGTCAGCAACGATTTTGGCTACGATTTTGTCTTCTCCCGCTACGTTGAATCACTGGGGCGTGAAGGCGATGTGCTGCTGGGTATTTCCACTTCCGGTAATTCTGGCAATATTATTAAAGCGATTGCGGCGGCAAAAGCGAAAGGCATGAAGGTCATTACGCTGACCGGGAAAGACGGCGGTAAAATGGCGGGATCGGCCGATGTGGAAATTCGTGTTCCGCACTTTGGCTATGCCGACCGTATTCAGGAAATCCATATCAAAGCGATTCACATCCTGATTCAATTGATCGAAAAAGAGATGGCGGATCAGTAAGCCGCATTAATACGCTCTAAAAGGGCAGGAAGGGAAGGGTAGGAAGTCAGATGTGTGAACTGCTGGGGATGAGCGCGAATGTACCGACGGATATCTGCTTTAGCTTTACCGGGCTGATACAACGCGGTGGGAACACCGGGCCGCACCGGGATGGCTGGGGAATCACCTTTTATGAAGGGAACGGTTGTCGTACGTTCAAAGATCCGCTGCCAAGCTATAACTCGCCGATTGCCCGGCTGGTGCAGGATTACCCGATAAAATCGTGTGCGGTAATTTCACACATTCGGCAGGCGAATCGCGGCGCGGTTGCGCTGGAAAATACCCACCCTTTTACCCGCGAACTTTGGGGACGGAACTGGACGTATGCCCACAACGGGCAGTTGAAAGGTTATAACACTCTGAAAACGGGGATGTTTCGCCCAGTTGGGCAGACGGACAGCGAATTTGCTTTCTGCTGGCTGCTGTCCCAGCTGTCCGAGCGCTATCCGCGCACGCCGGGTAACTGGCCTGCGGTGTTCCGCTATATCGCTAAACAAGCGGATGTCCTGCGGGAGAAAGGCGTGTTTAACATGCTGTTGTCGGACGGGCGCTTTGTGATGGGGTATTGCTCGACCAAACTCTACTGGATTACCCGCCGTGCGCCGTTTGGTAAAGCGACGTTGTTGGATCAGGATGTAGAGATTGATTTCCAACAGCAGACAACACCCAATGATGTTGTTACCGTGCTGGCGACGCAGCCGCTTACGGGCAACGAAACCTGGCATCAGATCATGCCAGGTGAATTCGTTCTATTTTGTTTCGGCGAGCGCATACTTTAAGGTCGGCTGGCTGGTCATCAGCGGTGGATTAACGACGTATTGTCCGTTAAAAACCGTGATGGCCGGTGGCTGATTGTGCTGATTAAAATAAGCGTACCCCGGCTGAAGCTGTTTCCAGAAGCTGGCGTAGGTGGAATTACGGTGGCGCTGCATGTTCTGTTCCGTCATGCGGAACGGGTAGATCGCGATATCAATTTTCGCCTGCCCGTTGCGTAGCGCCGCTTCGGCATAGCGATAAATCTCATCCATATAGGTGTTGGTCATGGCATAGCAGCCAACCGACACGCATTCGCCGTGGATCATTAAATAGCGGCCAGAATATCCCTGTGATTTATCATAGTCGTTAGGGAAACCGATATTGATCGCGCGGTAATAGTGGCTGTCAGGCTTGAGCTGGCGTAAGTCGACCTGATAGAAACCCTCTGGGCTTTTTAAATCGCCTTCAACGCGTTTTGGCCCTAATCCGCCCGAATATTTACAAATGGGATATTGTTCCAATAAACGATATTCGTTGCCGACTTTTGCATAAAGTTCGAATATTCGCTCTTCTTTAAAGATCTGAATATAGATCGGAGAGCCTAATAATTGCTGTTTTAATTCTTTTGCTATCGGCGCTAACGGCGGCGAAGTCTCGCTGGCGGCGCTGGTAACAACAAGAGAAGGCAAAAAAAACAACATCGCAAACGACAGCGCGATTTTTTGCATTATGGTTCCTGATAATAAAATTGCCTGCTACACGCGGCATCCGCGTCGCGCTACTGGTGTTTTAGCGAAAGCGCTGGGACAGCCGTTATCGGTATATATTTCTTCGTCGTTGAATAGATAACGATGAAAACGAAATCACATTATCATTGGTTTCATATTAATCAAGCGTTGAAAAGCGCCAGGAAATAACATTTACAAAAAACGGCCCGAAAGGATGCGGGCCGCTCAATTTGACGTCGTTCATTGCGGGAGAGAACGCGTCAGGCGCAGGTAGCTTCTATCATCATAATGTCGGTGACAAAGGAACCGTCGGCCTGTACCTCAAAATGTTGCACTACCTCGTCCGCCAGCGTTTTTTGCAGTTCACGGATGGCGATAGCGAAATGTTCTGGCGTGCGCATACGGGCGATCCAACTGCTGAATTCCAGCGTCAACCTGTCGCTGGTGACGTTACGTACGATAAACCCTGCTTCTGTAAACAGACTCAGCCATTCTCCTGGCGCGTAATTACGCACGTGTGAGGTGTCGCGCAGCTTCTCTACCGTCTGCAAATAGATGTCCAACAACGGATGACCGGGCGAAACGACGTCCATCATGATCACGCGACCGCCTGGCTTCAGGACGCGTCGCATTTCCCGCAGCGCCTGCCCGACATCATGCCAGTGATGGGCCGAATAGCGGCTGATGATGATGTCTGCGCTGCCATTATCGAACGGTAAAGATTCGGCTACGCCTTGTTGAACACGGATATTCTTCAGCCCTTTTTGCACAGCGGCCTGACTTACCACATCCAACATTTGAGATGACAGGTCATAGGCGACAACCTCTGCGACGGCCTGTGCGGCGGCGAAGCTGGCATGTCCTGCCCCGCAGCCGATATCGATCACCTGCGCTTGTGGGAAAGGGGCTAATAAGGCGGCCAGTTGAATTAAATCTTTGCCCTGCGCATGCACCGTGCTGGTCAGGTAGTTCTGCGCCTGTGAGCCGAATTGGTGTTCTACGCGATGATTATGATTCTGTTGTTCTTTCATTATTGCTCTCGCTTTCTCTGAATGGTTAAACGGCGGCGCGCCTGCCAATAAAGAAGACCTTGGTCTGAGAACACTATAATGAGAGAAAAATACGGGTACAATATGAGCATTTATACGGGTATAAAATACTCCCTGTTTGATTAGCACAGTTTTTATTGATGCTGTTGTCACCGTAATCTGCCTATACGAGCGGGATGAAAAGGATGCCTGACTGATGTCTGCAAATACGTTTATGTCTGCCAATTCTCTGAGCGGCCCAAAAGCGCTGGGGGCTTTCTTACGGGCGTTGCGTGAGCGAACTACGCCGGAAATGGTCGGGCTGCCTGCCTCTGGGCGGCGGCGCACCAGTGGATTACGTCGCGAAGAATTGGCGCAAATCGCCCGAATCAGCACCACCTGGTATACCTGGATTGAACAGGGGCGTGATGTGTCTGCTTCGGCATCCGCGTTGACTCGTTTATCGCAGGCGTTAAAACTGGAACCCGCCGAACGTGACTACCTTTTTAGCCTTGCTGGTGTGAAGGACCCCCAGAAGCAGAATCGGGCCACATCGTTGGATGAACAGGTTACTGCCAGCCTGCGTCATATCGCTTGCCCGGCATATCTTCTGGATGGCTGCTGGAATATGCTGGCGTGGAATGCGCCGTCGGAACAGCTGTTTGCCGGATGGCTGGAAAGCGATCCAGAGCCAAATTTGCTGCGCTTCATGTTTCTTAATCCATTGGCACGATCGCTGGTGGTGGACTGGCCGGAACGAGCCAAGCGTGTTGTGGCTGAGTTTCGTGCAGAATCAAGTCATTACGCGCCTACCGAGTCCGTTCGGCAAATCGTGATGGCGCTGTGTGAAGAAAGCCGCGAGTTCAACCTCTGGTGGTCGCAGCAGGCAGTTACCGCCCGTGAAGGCGGCGAGCGACGTTTTCATCATCCTTTACTTGGCGATGTGGCCTATCATCAACAGACTTTCCATCCTGCCGGACATGGTGAAGTTAAGCTGGTTATGCTTATCGTGCAGTAACCATGTAAGCATCGTGTCGCTTGTCTATACTGGCTTTGATCTGTATATTTGTACAGTATTGTCGGAGGCCAGTATGCGCAAAATCATTCATGTTGATATGGACTGCTTCTACGCAGCAATTGAGATGCGTGATAACCCGCGCCTGCGCGATATTCCTCTGGCGATTGGTGGAAGCGCCGATCGACGTGGTGTGATTAGTACCGCTAACTATCCTGCCAGACGCTACGGCGTCCGCAGTGCGATGGCGACAGCAACTGCCTTGCGCCTGTGTCCGCAACTCACGTTGTTACCGGGGCGCATGGAGGTGTATAAGTCTACTTCGCGTCAAATCAGAGAGATCTTCGCCCGCTACACTTCACTGATCGAACCGCTTTCTCTGGATGAAGCTTATCTGGACGTTACTGACAGCCCGCACTGCAACGGTTCGGCGACGCGCATTGCCGAAGAAATTCGTCTAACGATCGTGAATGAACTGAATCTCACTGCTTCGGCGGGCATTGCACCGATCAAGTTTCTAGCGAAGGTCGCGTCTGAGTTAAATAAGCCGAATGGACAATATGTGATTACACCGGAGCAGGTTGATGATTTCCTGCTTACGCTGCCGTTGGAAAAGATTCCTGGCGTCGGAAAAGTGACAGGGAAACGGCTGGAAGAGCGAGGCCTGCATACCTGTGCAGATGTTCGAGGGTATGCGCTGGCAGATCTGCTCAAAGAGTTTGGCAAATTTGGCCGCGTGCTGTGGGAACGATGTCAAGGGATCGATGAGCGGCAGATTTCACCCGATCGGCTGAGGAAGTCGGTCGGGGTGGAAAAGACGCTGGCGCAGGATATCCACGACTGGGGACAGTGTGAAAACCTGATCGAACAGCTTTATCAGGAATTGGAAGTCCGTTTGAAACGGGTAAAGCCCGATCTGCATATTGCGCGTCAGGGCGTCAAACTCAAGTTTGATGATTTTCAGCAAACGACACAGGAACATGTGTGGCCGATGTTGAATAAACAGGATCTGTTGAAGCTGGCGCAACAAACCTGGCAGGAACGGCGTAAATCCCGAGGTGTTCGTCTGGTAGGGCTACATGTGACGCTGCTCGACCCACAAATTGAGCGACAGTTGGTATTTGATTGGGGATAGCAGGAGCTGGCTGGGAATAAAAAGGCGACGGATATCCGTCGCCTTGTTTTTACAGCAATACGATTAGGCGCGTGGCGGAATCGCTTTCAGCAATTCTGTCAGCAATTTCCAGTACAGATCCACGCTGCCGATGTGAACTTGTTCATCCGGCGAGTGCGGTCCGGTGATGGTTGGCCCAATGGAAACCATATCCATGTCCGGATACGGTTTCTTGAACAGACCACATTCCAGACCTGCGTGGATCACCATGATGTTCGGCGTCTTGTTGAACAGCTTCTGATAGGTTTCGCGAACCAGCGCCATGACCGGTGAATGCGCATCCGGCTGCCAGCCTGGATAGCCACCTTTTGGCGACGTTTTTGCGCCAGCCAATTCGCCCAACGCCGTCAGCGTACCCACTACGGCATCTTTGCCGCTGTCGATCAGTGAACGAATCAGGCAGATAATTTCCGCGTGGTCGTCTTCCATCGTAACAACACCGAGGTTCAGCGACGTTTCCACCACGCCTTTGACTTCGTCGCTCATGCGGATCACGCCGTTTGGCGTGGCGTTGAGCAGTGCCAGCAGGCGATCGCGGCTGTCTTGCGTCAGCGGATGCTCATTGCTGTCGCTGGCTTCCACCAGAACGGTTACGTTTTTCTCAACGGCGGACAGTTCATTTTTCAGCACGGCCAGATAGTCCTGGCTCAGCGCTTTCAACTGTTCGACGTTAGCAGCAGGCAGTGACAGCGTGGCGAAAGCTTCACGCGGAATCGCGTTACGCAGCGTACCGCCGTTCAGATCGAGAATGCGGATATCCAGTGCCTTCGCTTGCTCGAACAGGAAACGTGCCAGCAGCTTGTTGGCGTTTCCCAGTCCCAGATGGATGTCGCAACCGGAATGGCCGCCTTTCAATCCTTTAATCGTCAGCTTCAGCGTGTGGTAACCGGCAGGTGGCAGTTCGCGCTCCAGCGGAAGGCGGGTAATGAAATCAATACCGCCCGCGCAACCCATGTAGATCTCGCCTTCTTCTTCTGAGTCGGTATTGATCAGGATTTCACCCTGAAGCCAGTTAGGTTGCAGACCAAACGCACCATCCATACCGGCTTCTTCCGTCATGGTCAGCAGCACTTCTAGTGGGCCGTGCTCGACGTTCGGATCGGCCAGCACTGCCAGCGCAGAAGCCATACCGATACCGTTATCCGCGCCCAGCGTGGTGCCGCGCGCTTTCAGCCATTCACCGTCAACGTAAGGCTGGATCGGATCGGTAGTGAAATCGTGTACGGTGTCGTTGTTTTTCTGCGGCACCATGTCCAGATGTGCCTGCAACACGACAGGTTTGCGATTTTCCATGCCTGCGGTTGCCGCTTTGCGCAGCAGAATGTTGCCGACCTGATCGCGCTCGGTATAGATGCCTTTCTCTTTAGCCCATTCCAGAATGTGCGCGGCCAATGCTTCTTCATGATAAGAAGGATGCGGGATAGAACAGATTTTAGCGAAAATATCCCACAGCGGCTGGGGGGAAAGTTGAGACAATTCAGACACTATTGCAGTCTCCTTTTTAGCACCCGCCTATACTCGTCATACTTCAAGTTGCATGTGCGTTGGCTGCGTTCAGTCACCCGAATCACTTACCCGAGTAAGCTCATCGGGATTCCTTCGCTTGCCGCCTTCCTGAAACTCGAATTATTTAGAGTATATAAGGGTTGTCGGTTAAAAGTTAATCGTGGTTAGCCACGTAACATGGCGTGTCGCAACAGAATATCATTTTCCATCAAAGCAGGGGAAATTGCCGTCGTCCCCGCTTATTTTTCCTGCTGCAATATGAATCTGTAGGCTTGGCAGGGCGCAGGTTATCAGGAAAAACTCAGTTCTCACGTTGAGAAAAACTGGTTTTTATGTTGTTGGCTATCTATAATCTCGCGCAACCTTTTTCCCCCCTCAGACTCAACTTAAGCCGGTTTTTATTCGGCTGGGATATATTTTATGAGCGAAAAGTACGTCGTAACTTGGGATATGTTGCAAATTCATGCCCGCAAACTGGCACAGCGTTTACTGCCAGCCGATCAATGGAAAGGCATCATTGCCGTCAGTCGCGGTGGTTTGGTTCCTGGCGCGCTGCTGGCGCGTGAGCTTGGCATTCGTCACGTTGATACGGTTTGCATCTCCAGTTATGACCATGACAACCAGCGCGAAATGAAAGTGATCAAGCGTGCCGAGGGAGATGGCGAAGGATTTATCGTGGTTGACGATCTGGTTGATACTGGCGGTACCGCAAAGGCGATTCGTGATATGTACCCGAAAGCGCACTTTGTGACCATTTTCGCCAAACCTGCTGGTCAACCGCTGGTCGATGACTATGTGATTGATATTCCGCAGGATACCTGGATTGAACAGCCGTGGGATATGGGCGTGGTGTTTGTTCCGCCTTTGTCTGGCCGTTAATCGCCAGAACGAATATCGATTCCCATCAATGCCCGGTTTAGCCGGGCATTGTTGTTTCTACGCTATCGAGATCGGTGCAAGGCTTGATCCGATCGTGTGTTTCTGCCGTTGGCATTTGTCTTCCGTGGCCTGAGTTCGTTACACTTTAGCGGATGACGAAGACGTCGTCTGATGTCCGCTAACAGCGGTTTACATTAATGGAGGCTGCTGTGGCGCAAGCTAACCTGTCTGAAACGCTATTCAAACCCTCTTTCAAACATCCAGAAACCTCGACGTTAGTCAGACGCACGCGGAATAGTCAGGACGTGCAGGGGCTGCATTCTACGCTGGAAGGGGAAAAAACCCGCAGCTGGTATCGGATGATTAACCGGCTGATGTGGATTTGGCGTGGTGTCGATCCGTGGGAAATCGAAGACGTGCTGTCACGTATTGCTGCCAGTAAGGCTGACAGAAGCAACGAGCAGTTGCTCGACACGGTGATCGGTTACCGAGGCGGTAACTGGATTTATGAATGGGCGAAGCAGGGCGCAGACTGGCAGCAGCGGGCAATCGAGAGTGGGATTGACGCACAAACCGGGCAGTTCTGGCTGAATGCTGCCAATCTCTACAGCATTGCCGCCTATCCGCATATTAAAGGCGATGAGCTGGCGGAACAGGCGCAAACGCTGGCAAATCGCGCTTATGAAGAAGCCGCAAAATACCTGCCTTATGAACTCCGGGAACTGACTTTCCCGATTACGGGCGGCGGCACGCTGACTGGCTTTTTGCATATGCCATCGCAGGGTAAGGCTCCTTTCCCTACCGTCCTTATGTGCGGCAGTCTGGAAATGTTGCAGAGTGATTATCATCGCCTGTTTCAGGACTATCTTGCGCCAGCGGGCATGGCGATGTTGACGATTGATGTTCCCTCCGTTGGATTTTCTTCCCGCTGGAAGTTGACTCAGGATGCCAGTTTTCTGCATCAGCAGGTTTTACGCGCGCTGCCGGATGTCCCGTGGATCGATCACACCCGTGTTGCTGCATTTGGCTTCCGCTTTGGTGCCAATATTGCCGTTCGGCTGGCTTATCTGGAATCACAGCGACTACGCGGCGTAGCCTGTCTCGGCCCGGTGGTGCATCATCTGTTAAGCGATCCTACTCGTCAGCAGCAAGTGCCGGATATGTTTATGGATGTACTGGCGAGTCGGCTGGGTATGCCGTATTCGACGGATGCGTCGCTGAAAACTGAGCTGGGGCGCTATTCGCTGAAAACACAGGGACTGTTAGGACGCCGCTGCCCGACGCCGATGCTGGCAGGCTACTGGGATAACGATCTGCTATGCCCAAAAGAGGAAGCCAGCCTGATTGTGAACTCGTCTGCGCAAGGGAAACTACTGCCC
This sequence comes from Pectobacterium sp. IFB5596, assembly GCF_021432585.1. Taxonomy (NCBI): domain Bacteria; kingdom Pseudomonadati; phylum Pseudomonadota; class Gammaproteobacteria; order Enterobacterales; family Pectobacteriaceae; genus Pectobacterium; species Pectobacterium sp. IFB5596. The sequence continues at coordinate 106,743 of NZ_LXFY01000003.1, read as the reverse complement.
GTTAATTTCTCGCCGGTGTACCAGAATTTCGATCGTGCATTACGGCAAATTAGCAGATGGTTGCAGGATAAAGTGTAGTCAATCAGTCGTAATGCACGGTCTGTACAGGCGAATCTTCGCCACACAGACCGTCGCTCCTGCCAGATGACGACCGTCGATCACAGGATCTTTTTGGCATAACAAAGCCTTTCCATATCAATTACTTCAATGGTAACCGATAAATTTTTCAACCCAAGCGCTTCGATCTTATGAAGAACCCGATCGGAAAGTTTACTTTTCTGCTCTCCCGTCCGCCCAGAAAGCACCTTGATCGCTACGTGAATGAAGCTGGCTCGTTCGCCACCTGTCGTATATTGCTCGTAAGCAATGGATCTGACTTTGATGTCACTGCCGTCACTTTCAAACAAACCGGATTCGAGCGCGCCGTGATAGATCGCAGGCAGCAGGGCATTTACATCAATGTCTGACGAATGTTCGGCGATACAATGAGGCATGGGCATCACTTATCAATTAACGAAAACGAAGATAGCAGAGTATTGAGTATCCGGTGCCGCTCGGCAACTCCTTTTCAGGTAAGCGCTGGTGGAAAAGGGGATAAACGTGAATTGTCATACTGTATTAAGGGTTGAACCATAATTTTACCCGTTTGGGCGATCGTTGAGGAATGCAATGATGTGGGGAATAGGGTTTCGCCAAGCAGCAAAGTCTGCATGATATCTGTTGTTCGGAATACTGAATGACGTTAGGTAAATGACAGAATCTTTTCTGCACAAATATAAAAGCGAACGTCCCGTGAATCACTGAATAACCTGACACCGGAAGAATATCTACTGATGGCTGAAAATCTGGAAATCTCAAAAAATGTGTGAAACGAAAACGGGTATGCTTACATTTACAAAATCTTCGGAGATACACATGTGCTGGAAAAATGTGGCAGTATTAGATATATCTATTTATACGATGGAAAACTCAGATTGGTGAGTTGCTCTATTTTGATGAAAATATATTGTAATAATATACTGGAACTTATAAGATCCCATCTTGTTAAAAAATAAAATCTTAGACTGATGAAAAACATGCAATGTCGCATCATAATTTAACCTTTGACAAAAGTACCTTCGCTAGTTTTACTACCATTAGGTGTTTTTTTAGTATGTGTGATTTTTTTAATATATTATCAATGTGTTTTTTCCTTTTGATTATTTTATTACTTTCTTTCGGGTTTTCGTTTTTTTTAGTGGGGTATTTCAATCTTGCTATTAATTCACTTGCATCTTCTTTATCAATATTTGATAAACTGAAAAAACCAATTTTACTATAACCAAAATACGCACAGTGTAAATAGGCTTTCCCTACCTCTTTCTTGTTTTTTATCTTAATGTTTAGCAAAATAGAAATAACCTGCTCTCTTATCTTTCGCCGAAAGGTCCGCTCATACCTTCCTGTTAGGGTTCTAACTAATTGTTGTTCTATTGTGCTCCCCCCTTGGGTTATTTTTTTAGTTAATTTTAGATACACACATCTGATGATGGCTATTGGATCTAGACCATAGTGAATGGAACTCCGATGATCTTCAGCTGCGACTAGAATATAATAATAGTAATCATCTATCGTTGAAAAATATTTCTTCTCATTATTTATGTAATCAACGCATTTGGCTAAATCCCTAATGATATTATTATTGAAATATAAGACTATACAGGCAATGAAATGAGGGATTGTAAGTATTGTTAACAACATTTTCATTTTTTTATTAAAAGCCTTTATTTTGGAATGCGGCCGTTCCATTAGCATCTGCTGCTGTTGTTAAAAAAACACCATCAGTTTTAAGTTTAGCTCTATTCAAAGTAACAACTAATGATGATGGTCTTTGAGCTCCATTCGGGTCACCTTTTAAAGAAATATGTATGTTCATTTTATTGAATATAAAATAATATCTTTCTATTGTTAATAAAACGTCACCAACATTCCTATCTCTACCTATGTATTTTCTGCGAACGTTATTTTTATCTATATCATGGGTTTTTTCTATCTTCCCTATTGCTTTTGTCACTGATTCATTAATTAACGTGAGTACAAAAAAAGAAGACAGCTCTTTGTAATCTCCCACAGTTGAATTTATTGTGGTTGTTTTAAGATAAAAAACACCAGAAAATGATGGTGGTTTTTTAAATACATCTTTAACCAAAAATACTATAAGGCTGCTAATGATAAAAACTGAAAGGCCAGCAACAAAACTTCCGAGGTTAGTTGAAGAAGAAGCAAAGCACTTCAGTGATTCAATCATGATGAATTCCTATTTCTTAATTATAAAAAATGTCTTTTTTTATAAAGTAAATAACAAAGATAAATCAGTTAACAATATATGGTTTTTTCAGTAATAAATAACGAAAAAAGAGTGGGTTTCTTAAAGTGAACTCAGTCCGAATTGTACGATCTGATCAATCGCCAAACATCACCAATCAGACTGAGTGATGCCGATCATAGCACCGATTCTACGAATAGAACGACGTCTGATGCAGAAAAAATTCATAAAACGCACGATAAGAATTATGCCTGCAGACTGACCACTCGTGCTGCGCTGGTATGGCCGCGCCAGCTATGTCGCCAGAACACTCTACTGTGCCTGTTCATCTGTGGGACGTTGAAGTAACTAATTTACATTACATTCTTGTTGCAAGCCTGAAATCTTTACCGTAAGGACGTTCCCGTTGTTGGTCATTTGAGCATCTGTACAGGCTGTTATGTGAACTTGTAAAACATTCTCCCAGTGATCTTGACTATCAGTGCTCATTCTGGAGTACATAACTACTGACGATAAAAATCAATGAGATAACCGAGTGTCAATTACGTCTTAAGGTGTTACTGCAATATGGCGCAAATCCGAAGGCATAAGCGTAATGATATCCGCGCTGTTGGCATTACCTACACCACACGCTGAGACAGGGCTTTCATACCTTTCCGTGTAGCGTAAACCAGAAGTATGGAAGCATGCTGGCGCAGAGGCAGAAAAGTCTAACACCGAACGGTAACCTGATCTCAGGTGGTTGATAAATTGCCATTCTCTGCTAAAAAGAAAGTTCAACCAAAGGAGATCGCAGATGATGTTACCGAGTGGACATTCCAAAAGCCGACTCATGAAAAATTTTACGGCGTTGGGGCCTTATATACGTGAAGCGCAGTGCGAGGATAGCGCGTTCTTCTTTGATTGTCTGGCGGTTTGCGTCAACATCAAACCTGTACCGGAAGCGCGTGAGTTCTGGGGCTGGTGGCTAAACCTGGAGGATACCGGCCAAGCCTTTGCCTATAAGTATCACTACGGTCTGTTTGATAAACACGGCAACTGGCGTGAGGAAAAAATTAAGGACAACGCTGTGATGGAACAGGTGGAAAATGCCAAACAGGCTTTTCATGTCCGACTGGAGAAACTGCTGCACTCGCTGGAACCCGCCTGTACGCTTACCGCACGACCGTGATGCTTCCTTGACGTTCCCCGATTTATTCACAGGTTTTCGCGTTGTGCCTGTTGGCATAACGCGTCTGTCCTGCTACAACGTTTTTCTTATTCTTATTTTTTGACATCTAACGGCAGAGAAATTATGAGCGGCAGCCAGACTTTGGTTGTGAAACTGGGCACCAGCGTGCTAACCGGCGGTTCGCGTCGTCTTAATCGTGCCCATATCGTTGAACTGGTGCGCCAGTGTGCGCAGCAACATGCGGCAGGGCATCGAATTGTTATTGTTACTTCGGGGGCGATTGCCGCCGGACGCGAACATTTGGGTTACCCCGAACTCCCGGCCACCATCGCGACTAAACAACTGCTGGCCGCCGTGGGGCAAAGCCGCCTGATTCAACTGTGGGAACAGCTGTTTTCCATTTACGGCATTCACGTTGGGCAAATGCTGCTGACACGTGCCGATATGGAAGATCGTGAACGTTTCCTCAATGCGCGCGATACCATGCGGGCGCTGCTGGATAACAGTATTGTTCCGGTGATTAATGAAAATGACGCGGTTGCTACCGCTGAGATCAAAGTCGGTGACAACGACAATCTGTCTGCGCTGGCGGCGATTCTGGCCGATGCGGATAAGCTGCTGCTGCTGACCGATCAGGCCGGGCTGTTTACTGCCGATCCGCGTAATAATCCTGATGCTGAGCTGATCCGTGAAGTGACCGGTATCAACGATGCACTGCGCAGCATCGCAGGGGATAGCGTGTCTGGTCTCGGAACGGGCGGGATGTCGACCAAATTGCAGGCTGCCGATGTGGCCTGCCGTGCCGGTATCGATGTGGTGATAGCCGCAGGCAGCAAGCCGGGCGTGATCGGTGATGTGATTGCCGATATTTCGGTTGGAACGCGTTTTCATGCACTTGATGCGCCGCTGGAAAGTCGTAAACATTGGATTTTCGGTGCGCCCCCAGCGGGAGAAATTACCGTCGACGACGGCGCGCTCTCGGCGATCCTTGAACGCGGTAGTTCGCTGCTGCCTAAAGGTATTCGCACGGTGGAAGGCAATTTCTCTCGTGGTGAAGTGATCCGCGTTCGCAGTCTGGCGGGCCGCGATGTAGCGCATGCCGTGACGCGCTATAACAGCGATGCGCTGCGTATGATTGCCGGGCATCATTCTCAACAGATTGCCGAGATTCTTGGCTATGAATATGGTCCGGTAGCTATCCACCGCGACGACATGATTATCAATTAAGGAGTTCGCGATGCTTGAACAAATGGGTAAAGCGGCAAAAGCGGCCTCTTATCAGTTGGCGGTCTTGAGCACAGCGCAGAAAGATCGTGCGCTGCTGACGATTGCGGATTTGCTGGAAGCTGAGAGCGCGGCGATTCTGGCAGCTAACGCACTGGATTTAGCCGATGCGCGCCAAAATGGTATGAGCGAGGCGTTACTGGATCGTCTGCTCTTAACGCAGGAAAGGTTGAGTGCGATTGCCAGCGATGTGCGTCAGGTATGCCGTCTGACCGATCCGGTAGGGCAGGTAATTGACGGCAGTATGCTGGATAACGGGCTTAAGCTGGAGCGTCGCCGCGTGCCGTTGGGCGTAGTCGGTGTGATTTATGAAGCGCGCCCGAATGTCACTATTGATGTGGCTTCCCTGTGCCTGAAAACCGGTAACGCGGTGATTCTGCGCGGTGGCAAAGAGACGTACCGCACTAATGCAGCGACGGTAAAAGTGATTCAGCAGGCGCTGTCGCAGTGCGGCCTGCCTGCCGCTGCGGTGCAGGCGATTGAAAGCCCGGATCGAGAATTGGTTAATCAGTTGCTGAAATTGGATCGCTACGTGGATATGCTGATTCCACGTGGTGGTGCTGGCTTGCATAAGCTGTGTCGTGAACAATCGACGATTCCGGTGATCACTGGGGGTATTGGAGTGTGTCATATCTATGCTGATGACAGCATAGATTTCGACAAGGCACTGACGGTTATTGAAAGTGCGAAAGTGCAGCGACCTAGCGCCTGTAACAGCCTGGAAACGCTGTTGGTCAATCGGAACATTGCCGACCGTTTCCTGCCGGAACTGAGCAAAAAAATGGCGGCGTCGGGTGTCGCGTTACACGCCAGCCCTACAGCAATGCCTTATCTGGCTGGTGGCCCTGCCAACGTCGTCGCAGTGGAAGAGGCCAACTACAATGACGAATGGCTCTCTAACGACCTGAATGTCACACTCGTGGACGATCTGGATGCAGCGGTTGCGCATATTCGTGAGCATGGCACGCAGCATTCCGATGCCATTCTGACTCGCTCTTTAAGCAACGCAGAACGCTTCGTGCGTGAGGTGGATTCCTCGGCAGTGTACGTCAATGCCAGTACACGCTTCACCGACGGTGGCCAGTTTGGTTTGGGTGCGGAAGTGGCGGTCAGTACCCAGAAGCTGCACGCTCGTGGCCCAATGGGATTGGAAGCGCTAACCACCTATAAATGGATTGGCTATGGCGACGATTTGATTCGTGTGTAAAGTTGATTTTTCAGCCATGAGGTTGAGCTAGTCGAAGGGAGCTCGCGGTGAGTCAGGAAGACAAGCTGTGAGCCCCTTGTTTACAGTAATTTATTTATTAAAAACGCTAAGGTTGCCTATTAATGGTGACCTTGTGCCATCCCACCTCCACCATCAGAAAGCCCAATCACGACATTTTGCATCATGCCTTGATCTTCATGATCCAGGATATGGCAGTGCAGTACAAACTCGCCGATATAGCGTTCATAGCGTGTACGAATAGATATTTTGTACGTGCCTTTTGGCGCATCAGTGGATTCCAAGGCTCCATCTATATTGCTTTTTATCCATAGAGTGTCCTTCCACACACCTTTCAGACCGGCATATTGCGAGATACTGCCATCCGATTCCTTTGCGCCCGGCAAGCTTACGTCATTACCATCCGGATCGAGGACCTGAATAATTTCGAAGGGATTAACATGGATATGGAAAGGATGGCTGACAAAATAGGATTGTAATTGCCACTCTTGAGCGGTTCCTAGCACTAATGGGCGATCTATCTGGGTCGGGGAATAGGGGGCAGCGCCCTTAGGACTGTAGGAACCATCGCTATTTTTTACCACAGAAAATGAGTTACCCACCTCAAACGTTGGGGGCTTTTTCGTGACATCAATGTAAAACACCAACTCCTGCGGCGGAACATGGCTGACTTCTTTATCTGTGATAGGCGGATGGGGAATGAATTTGGTCAGTTTGAGCCCATCTTCCAAACTACTGATGATTTCTTTAGCCAGTTTGGCCGGCTGATAGGTTTTTTGTGCTTGCGTGATTAATTGCTGAGTGGTTGATGCGATAGGGTCTGCTATCGACTGCCCGCCTTTAACTCTGACAAAACCCAAAACCGATCGTACTTTGTCTTCGCGCGAGACGTTATCCGCGGCTTTTACTGGTGGATTGACAATACAATAGAGGCCGTCTTCGGGGAAATTGACCAGTAGATCATGACGATATCCGGGTTGCAGTGTGATATTGGTTTGTACCTGTGCTTGAGGCATCGTCAACCCGTCAGCGGCGATGACAGCATAAGGAACCGGTGAGCCTGTGCAGAGTTCTCGTACAAATCGATCCTGATTTTCTGCATCAAGCGTTTTCTCCCGAGAGAAAAAATCACGGGTATCGAGCTTGCGAAATTCTACTTTTATCGTCTCACGCACCCCGGCATGCACCAAGCGCCAGCGTTCAATCTGACCCGCCTTAGCATTGGCAAAAACAGGCCTTACCCGGCCGTTGACAGTAGTAAAACGTCCTGAGTCATCCCATGAGCCTGGTTTGAATTGTTCGTAAGACACTACCTCACCAACTTCTCCAGGGGCACATGACCAATCAATTGAATCATCTGATTTTTTCTTCAGCTTGCCCTCTTTGAGACAGGCATAGGGAATTTGTTCAAAGACTAAGAGGCGTTCAGGGAAGGGCTTGCCGTCCTCAGTCTTAAGCAACGTATCGATATCGCCGTTTGAGGCCTCGGTGGGCATACGATCCCCTCGAATCACAAGCGCACCGGCCATACCGCTGCCAACCTGAATTGCCGTTGAACCATGGTTGTGTGGATGGTACCAAAATGTTCCGGCTGGGTGATCGCTGGGGATATTATATTCATACTCGAATTTCATACCTGGGTTAATCGATAACAAAACATTATCGCTATTTCCCGTTGGGCTGATCCAAAGCCCGTGGCCATGTAGATTGGTATGGTTAAAGCAGTGCGGGATATTAATATCTTTCGTTTTTTGGGCACATTCAGGCTCAGCGGGAAGTTGATTATCGAGCCTTATTCTGATGGTATCACCCGGCGTGGCTTCAATGGTTGGGGCTATAAAAGGGTGGTAAGGGTCGACATTGGTGCCACTATAACTACGTAAGCGTACTTTATCTGGATGACCTTGTGCTGGGTTACGAATGAGTCCTTCGGTATATTGCACTTTCAAATCTAAAGCCCGCTCTCGGCCAACATGAGATTGAGCTGGTTCGTTGGTTTTCCTTTGGTAAAGCGTTCCTGACGGCATTGTTGAAGACTCAGCCAGTACAGGAGGGTTCATGAATGCATTCTCTTGCTGCTTATTGTTTCCATCTTGAGCTTCGACGTGGGGGAAATAAATGCTGAATAGTAAAGCCGTCGCGCTGAGAAGTAATTTTTTATGCACCATATATTCTCCATGCCTAAATACTTTAATTTGAATTGATTAACTTGCTATTATTTATTTAAATGGGTTATTTTTCTATCATTGGTTAATTCGTTTTTTACCTCCAAAGATGAGTAGAGTGTTCGATGGTTTTTTTTATCGATAATGTTTCCTATTGCCTTAGTATTTATGTCCTAATGACTAATTAAAGTTAAAGGCACTAAAATAGTAAACATAACGCAAAATGAATTTTAAATTGAGGACGTAATGTGATGAGTAATAAATAGTGGTTATTATTTATCAATGTTAATTTTTTATTTCTATTTATATTCTACCTAATTATTCTATTCGATATACCCAATCGTCCTCAAGGTATGGGCTTGAGGACCTGAAAACGACGTGACCCTACGTGACCGATAGCTCATCTTGTGTAACGCAATCCTAATGTGTTAAGCCTGAAAGTTATATCATTGGCTGTTATTAGTTTGGTTACTTATTAAAAAGTCTTTATTTTTCATCAAGCGACGATAAAACCAGCAGGCGAGCGTCAGCCACTTGACTTGAGATGCTGATTTCACTAGTTTGTCATCCCGTAGTTCACGTCAGGCTCTCGTCGCGACGATTCTCAACGCCGATATAGCTCAGTTGGTAGAGCAGCGCATTCGTAATGCGAAGGTCGTAGGTTCGACTCCTATTATCGGCACCATAAAATCAATGATTTACAGAATTCTCTCTCTCTAATATCTTCATTTTTTGCTCTTGGGTACACTCTCGGGTACACAAGTTACAATGTATAGATCATCTCTGTGGTGTTTTTACGAAATTCCCTCCATCTCATTTTGCGATGCTTGCTGTGTAGCGTCTAACGCGTCTGGATCTGTCATTTTGTGGGGCGATCTATCCTTCATGCCGGTAGGGGGCTTGTGGGTCTTACATAAGTCTGATGGAGTTGCGTGTAGTTGTTGTTAGACTGTTGTTTCGCCGATGTGGTTATCCGATATATTGATGTTTAAGATATTGTCGTGTGAGAATTAAACTTTTATATTTACAACTCATTGTAATACCTATAAATTTAAATAATTGATAATCACGCATTGGGGATTTTGATGAAAAAGGTCTGCTCTATATCAGAAATTATTAGTCAGTATGATATAGATATCGAATTTATTATTAGTGAATGGATGATGGGGAAATTTTGCATCTTTACTCATTTCGATGGTGAGTTATGTACAATGAGACATGCTCTGGATTATGAGAGGAAAAGCAAAGATTTCATATTTCATGATGCTAAATTTCATTTAAATTGTAAAACTGATATATTTCAGGGTATAAATAGTCCACTTCAAAAACAGCTTTCATTTATCCCTGAACAGCCATTAGATGATCATTTTAGGTCGGAATATAAGGTGGATTGGACTGGTCCTTTCTTTAAAGGATATGATGAGATTATGTATGAGGGAAGGGCTTACGGATATTGGTATTTAAAGCCGACCAAAACTACACATTTTGGTCGGGGTTATTATTTGTTGTCAGACAGTAAGAACTTTGATGAGTTAAAAAATAAAGCTGGAGCTGTATTTGTCTCTGCTTTTAAAAATGATAAATATAGTTATTTGATTTTTGATACCCCAGTGAAAATTGGTGTGGGCAACATGTTTTTAGAAAGTGATATTGTAAGCTCTATCATTGATAGTCATAAGAAATTAGGTGGTGAAAATGTTAATAATATTGACTCAATAGGTTTTATTAAAAAAGAAAAAATAATTAAGGATGAGGTTTATTTTCCACCTAATAGTAGATATGTTATTTACATGTTGATTAATGAGATTTTTAGCCGCAATGGAGTTGTTGTTTATTATAAACTTACGGTTCTTTTTAAAAGCAACGGAATTTCAATCAATCAAACAACTGTAAAAGAGTGGTCTGAAAAACGACCAAAAGAGAGAAGTAAACCCTTTAGAGACTCATCAAGGAATAATGAAATAATTAGCGTATTGTTAAGTACGTACTTAAAAGAGAAAAAAATCACAGGGAGTAATAATGTAATAGCTAGTCATCTAACATTAATTGCTAATTCAGCCCCTTACCATTTCGACATAGAATTTACTCCGAAAGAGGTGTCTGTTTGGTTGAATCATTAAGCTGTGACTGTTATTTGCTCACCTCTTGCTAAGAGCTTAATAAGCTCTTAGCAAGAGGTCTCCTTCTTTTTTTTCTTCTTGTCTTGATTCATCCTTCTTCAACCAAAACGAAGGAGGCAAAATGAATACATTATTTACCCCACCGACCCCCATACAGCGATCAAAAATCTTGCAGGACTACGGCGAGCCTTGTGATCGATTGGTTCGTGAAAGAGAGCGTCAGCATATCACATCAGTGTCTCGCTCCACGGCTTGGAAGCTGGAGAGAGTTGGTCTTTTCCCACAGCGTAAGTCGATAGGGTTGAAATCCTGCGCTTGGTTATTAAGTGACCTTCTTTGTTGGATCAATGAGCGTTAATAAATTTTATTACTGGGTGCTCATCTTGCTATTTCTGCTAAAAATAGCGGAATAGCTACTAAGGTGGAGCATTTTCAACGTTAAACTGATTATGAGGTGCTTTATGTTCGATGAACATCCTTTCCCTGTGAATGTATTTCCATCAGTCATTAGAAATACAATTTATGAAGTTGGGCAACATACACAGGCACCGCTGTCTTTGATTGCTGCATCTGTTCTTGGGGCTATTTCCCTTGCATGTCAGAACAGGATTGATGTGTGTAGACCTCGCGATTTACGTGGTCCGGCATCTCTTTTTCTACTGACGCTGGCAGAATCAGGGGAACGAAAAAGTACAGTGGATAAATTACTGATGAAGCCACTGTACCAATTGGAAGAGAAACTGTTTGTAAAATATACGCAGGAGTTTGAGACTTGGCGAAATGATGAAGTCGTTTTTAATGCAGAAAAAAAAGCTTTGATATCAAAACTGAAATCTGATGTTCGCCTTAACAAAGATTCCTCCGCAACGAATGAACGGCTAAAAGATCTATTGGCGACTCATCCTGCTGGGCCAACCAGGTATAAGCTAATGTTCAATGATGCCACTCCAGCGGCGATTAAAGACTATCTCTGTGGAGACTGGCGAGCAGTTGGTATCATGTCTGATGAGGCTGGCACTATATTTAATGGTTACACGCTGAATGAACTACCATTCATTAACAAAATGTGGGATGGCTCAACGTTCTCAGTGGAAAGAAAAATCTCACCAGAGCGGTTGATTAAAGATGCCAGATTGACTTTATCTTTGATGGTGCAACCGGATGTTTTTAAGGGATATCTGGAGCGTAAAGGTGATACAGCGAAAGGCATCGGATTTTTCGCTCGCTGCCTAATTTGCCAGCCAGATTCAACACAGGGCTCCAGGAAAATTACTAGTCCGGTTAGCTCAAGTGAACACCTTCCGATATTCCATAATCGATTGCTGGAGATCGTTCACGATAGTATCGATAGAAATGTCGAAAATGAAAGAATCTGCCTGCATTTTACTCCCGACGCAGAGCAACGATGGATTAAATTTTATAATGATGTTGAATCCGACATGGGTTGGTTTGGTAACTTATCTGATTTTAAGGATTACGCATCCAAAGTGGCAGAAAATACGGCGAGAATTGCTGCACTAATACACTATTTTAATGGTGATAAAGATAATATTTCTCTTGCGGCAACAAACGCAGCTGTGAAGATAAATTTATGGTTCGTAGATGAATATGTGAGATTGTTTTCTAAACCTCAGGAGCTGACTCTACTGGGTTCAGATGCCGATGAGCTTTACTGGTGGATAAAAGACTATTGCCATAGATGTGTGGTGCCATATATCAGGAAAACAACCATCCTGCAATATGGTCCGAACCGGTTCAGGAATCGAAGTAAAGTGAATGAACTACTGAGCACGCTTTACTCGCAAAACAGAATAGACACAGAGAAAAGGGGGAAAACCCTTTTTATAAAGCCTATTGATAATCTTAGGTTATAGATAGATCATGGCTAACTAAAGAATAATCTCTTTGTTAAGTAGTAATTATTTAAACTAATTATAGAGTAAATTTAAGTCAGTCATCACAGGCTGTGGCTATTCTTTTTATGAAATCAACTGTCGGATAGTTATTATATATTGTCTCACTAAGAGTGTATGGGTATCTATCACACTAATAGGCCATTTCCAGTAATGTGATGACTGCTATCCATTGAGGAAAAAATCATTATGAATATCTACCATAGCGAATATGGAGGCCATGTTACATCATACAAAAGTAAGATCATCGGCGTTATTAATAACGCCGTTAAAGAACACCCTAGAACATTGGTTTTACGGGTGGATCTTCATGACCCAGTTATTCTGGACAATGGTGATACCATTTCCTGTTTCGCTAATACTGATTCAGGTGCTATATCAAGATTTACTAATTCCCTAAAAGCCAAACTGGCAGCAGATGAACAGCGCAAACGTAAAGAAGACAAACGGGTACACCCGAATACGCTCCGCTATGCATGGGTACGGGAATTTACCCAGAATGGTAAACGTCATTTTCACGTATTCCTGTTTCTTAATAAGGATGCTTACTATCACTTGGGGGATTTCAATCTGGATGAAGATACGTTAAGAACCATGATTACCTCGGCATGGTGCAGCGCATTAGGTCTGACTCCCGAAGAGGGACAGCATCTGGTGCAGTACCCTTCTAAGGGTAAATATGTCCTGCATCGTGATGATATTCTTAACGACATTTATCCCGGTGACTTACTGAACCGGATTGATTATCTCACAAAAGTTAAAAGTAAAATTTTTGGTGAAGGCGAACGTAGTTTTGGTTGTAGTCTAAGATAATTTATTTTTACAGTATTGGCCTTTCTTATGCGAGAAAGGCCAAGCTAAAGTAGATGGCGATTTAGCCGACTAATTCATCTGTGGAGGTTTTCCCCTCAGAAGAGAAATAGCATCTGTCACCAACGGTGCAATATTGTTTCAATCGTTTCTTGAGGTGAAGAAAATAATTCATATTCCAAAGGAAATTTATCATACTCATTTTAATATTCAGTAAGTAAATGAGGTTCAATCGTGACAGGTAGGAAATAGTTACCTTTTCCCTGGTCCAAGAATCCTAACTCCTGAAGTTGCTTACGATAAGATTGCTGAATATTGATGGCATAACTAAATGGTTTCTCATAATAGCTCTACACTTGTGAGAGATAACATCCCGCCAGCTCTTGCTCCGAGCAATGATAAGTGGAACATTAATGCGAGAAGTTATTTAGCTAGAAAAGGGAAATTCACCATTTCCTTTCATTATTGACTTCAAACCGTTTAGTTATTCGAAACAATTTCAGCCTGTTTCAGTATCAGTTCGACTACATATGGTGCTCTATCTGGCGGGTGACCTGCTTCGCGCGCTCAGATAAGCTAATCGTAGCTAAAGTAGCTTACCTCAAAGCATTACTCGGCCGTTCTCAGATGAGAACTAACGCCGTATTACAAACGCAAACAATAGATGCCGGATGAAAGCTCAGATGTGGCCATGTGCATAGGTGGTAATTTGTGTACGCGATAATCTCACCACCACATGGCCAATCTTTAGTGTCTTACTTCACTACTTCCATCAGCTTACCGAAGCTATCCACTACGTCATACTTCACGTTTTCTGGGGCAAACTTACTGTTGATCTCATCAAAGAACTTACGGGCACATCTAATCTTGGTGGCTTCAATAGGCCGTAAATCCATTGACGACATCGAGCCCTTGGTCTCAGCAACGAAATACACATGCTTGACCGAGCCTTCTTTGAAGGAAATGGCCCAGTCGGGGTTGTAATCGCCGACAGGGGTTGGGATCAGAAAACCACGTGGCAACTTGGCATATACCACCACATCCTTGCTGGTATCCAGCTCTTCTACGAACTTGCGCTCAACCGCGGAGTCGGTAAGCACATAGTCATAGATGTGATTTTGCAGTTTATTCCCAGCCTTACTAAGATCCTGTTTGCTCTGTCCCGTGGTAAAGATGTCCAAATCAAACTTGTCTTCTAGCGTGTCATAGGCCAGATGCTCGATGATGACATTGGCCTTTTGTTCGTTGACCAAGCGAATGGCTTCGGCAATGAAACTTTCCGGGTTGCTCTTGAATTGCGCGAAGACGTCAGCATTGAGACCTTTTAGAATTTCGGCAACGGTTCGTCTTGTAAGCAAAGTCCCCTCTGATAACTTACCAATCAAGTCGTACTGCACAGCGGAGTGGATGGAGGCGGTGTGCGATTCTGTTTCGGTAGCTTTCAGCTCGAAGGCGTTACCCTTTTTGAGGTCATCGTAAGTTGCCGTATCAGCCTGCTCGCCACGGTGAATGGTGTATTGTAACGGCGTTACTCGTAACCCAGCATTCTTATCATTGAGCGCCTTGATCGCATTGTTCACTAGCTCAACATCATCAAACAGTACGCTGTAGGTAGCTTTGCGATTGATTCGCCCCCACAGCGCCTTGAACTCCTGCTTTTCAAAGTTGGCGTTGGTCTGCAGTCTTTTGGGCTTGCGACCATCGTCTATCTGCATGAGTTGGCTTTCGCTGAATACGCTATCAATCAGCTGAAATATCTGCTCTGCATAGGGCTGCAGTTCATCCGGCAATGCCTCCAGCGTGCTGTCTTTCTTAGCTTGATGGTACTTCTCCGTGATATTGCGTTTCTTATCGACGTAGCCGTTCTGGATCAGATAAAACTCGATGTCCGTGGCCTGGTCGTCCGATACCGTAATCGGGCCTTCCTTCGTGTTCAGCATCTTGCCCGTGAAGTAGGCCTTGTCCGCCACACGCGGACGAGCTGACAAGGACTCGCTAATGTCCTTCTGCAAGGCGGCCACGAAGTCCTTGTAACTTTCGCTGGCCACGACTGTCAGTACGTTAATGTCATGAACAATGGACGGGTGATCCATGCGATCACCATTTTGATTAACGGACAAACGCAGGCCGCGCCCGACCTCTTGGCGGCGTGAAATGGTGTTATCACTATGCTTGAGCGTGCAGATAACAAACACGTTCGGGTTATCCCAGCCCT
This sequence comes from Pectobacterium sp. IFB5596, assembly GCF_021432585.1. Classification (NCBI taxonomy): domain Bacteria; kingdom Pseudomonadati; phylum Pseudomonadota; class Gammaproteobacteria; order Enterobacterales; family Pectobacteriaceae; genus Pectobacterium; species Pectobacterium sp. IFB5596. Next base: position 91,535 of record NZ_LXFY01000003.1, on the reverse strand, counting down.
CACGCAAGGCCGAGTGTGAGAAGATAAAACGCACCGGCTCAGCTAGTGATAATAACCGTTCCTTGTCTTTGAGGATCAGATCATAGGCATCTACATCATCCGACAAGCCCGCATTTTCACCGCGCGCAGCGACCTTGGGATCGGTGAGGCGCTTGCTCTTTTTGTCGATGGAAAAGTAGCCGCTGTGCGTCTTATCGGCCGCAATGCGGCGTAGATATTTAGCATAAGGCGCATCCCCCTCCATAAACCCATTATCAAAGGCTTCTTGAAGATGCTTGGCGTACTCCTCTTCAAACATTTTCGCGTACTCGCCTTTTTCATCGGCAGCAGAGTAGTCCCGGTACCTGGCTACTTCGTCGATGAAGAACAACGAGAGAACCTTCACCCCTTTATCGAAGAGTTCCATCTCCTTATCAAAGTGCGCCTTGATCGTCTCACGGATCTGAATGCGGCGCAGCGCTATCTCGGAAACATCACCAGTCGCATCACCCACCGTCAGTTCTACACCATTGGTAAAGCTGAAGGTGTCCGTATTGGCATTGATGTCCGATACCACAAACCCATCGCGGTATTGATCCAGCTCATTCGATAGTACAAACAGATTGTCACCCTTGCCCAGTTTGCGAGTGACGCGCTTGATGTTTCCTCCACTGAGTTTCTGTTCAAACTCCACAACCGCGACTGGCGGTTTTTTGTTTGAGATTTCGATGGCTTGTAAATAGAGATAGGCGTTGGTTCCCGCTAGTCCCTTCACCGAGATCCCGCGCACCTCAATCTTCTTCACCAGCTTCTGGTTGTAGGCATCGAGCGCATCCAGGCGGTGGATCTTGTTGTGTGCTGTCTTGTGGGTAGCGGAATAACGCAATACCATCAACGGGTTGAAATTCGCCAGGGAATCCAGCGTCTTGCCCCCCTCCATCCGTTGCGGCTCATCGAGGATCAAGATGGGGCGGTTTGCGCTGATCACATCGATCGGGCGACGTGACTGAAAATCATCGAGCGTTTCATAGATGCGGCGGTTATCTTTGCCGGTGGCGTTAAACGCTTGTACGTTGATCACCATGACATTGATACCGGCATCGGAGGAGAAGCTCTCCAGATGGTGCAACTGCTTAGAGTTGTAAATAAAGAAGCGCGCCTTCTTGTGGTAGATCTCCTGAAAGTGCTCGGCCGTGATATCGAACGACTTGGCCACGCCCTCGCGGATTGCAATGCTCGGTACCACTATGACGAACTTGCTCCAGCCGTACTGTTTGTTCAGTTCGAAGATCGTCTTGATGTAGCAATAGGTCTTGCCAGTCCCCGTTTCCATCTCGATATCAAGATTTAGCCTGGCGACCTTGTTCTTAACCAAGCTCTCCGACAACGGCAGGTTTTGCTGGCGCTGCGCCTGTTGGATGTTATCAAGCAAGGCAACCTCACCGAGGGTTAGCTCAGCATTTTTAAAACCGGTATCTACCGCAAACAGATCTCCCATGCCGTTTTTAGTATTACCAGGATCAAGGCGATAGCTCATGGCCGCATCAGAAGCTGGTGGCTGCCCCTGAAAAATATCTACGACCGCCTGCACGGCGGCAGCCTGATAGGGCTGATGCTTGAATTTAAGTTTCATCACATTCCCCTCAGATGCATTTCACTTCGGTGGCGGCCGATACGAGCTTGAAAATCTGCTCGACGTTGATTTTGACCGCGCTGTTCTTGTAGCCCGCGTCGCGGAATACCACGCGTAGCGGCTGCTGCTTAGCCAGTTCCTTCACGAAGGCTTCGTCGATGCTGCCGCTGGCGTCGAAGCAGGCGGCCAGCACATTGCCATCGACAAAGAACACGTCCTTGCCTTGAATGGACTGCTTGGAGATAGGTAGAGCCAGATCGACCCCCCAGTCCAGCATTACCTGGAACAGCAGATCCTCAGGCGCGCGGTCAGGTTTGATGTTGTCGACGAACAGATCGAACTTGGCTTTGTCGAGCGCGTCAGGGGTGTAGTAGACGTCCGCCATGTTGGACGCATCAATTTTAAAGACTCGAAAGCCAACGTCCGGTCTGTCGCCGCTAGCTAGCGCACCGAATTCCTGCTGAGCCATAACCCCAGAACGCCGAATTCGTTCCTTGGAAATCTCGGCGATAGAAAGCGGAATACCTTCACTCCGGCAGAACTCGATGACGGACTCATACTTCTTGTTTTTCACGTCGATCAGCTCGTTGACTTGCACCGCTATGAAGCGGCGTTTTCCCGTGTCCCTCGCATTAGCGAGCATCACTGCATGGGCCAGCGAACCGGAGCCGGAGAAGAAGTCCATGAAGATTCCCTCTCGCCCGTTATAGAGATCAATGCAAGTGCGAAGTAAATGTACCGGCTTCTTGCCATCCGGAAAAGGAATCCCTCCTTCCTTGCCCACATTGTTGTAGTCAAAATTATCCCAAAATGTGCCGAGTTTCTCTTTCTTGATGATCTTGTCACCGCTGGCGTCAGCCACGTCATGAAGCCAGATGACCCTGCGCACGGATGGGCTAATATATGCGTGTGTTACCTTTACCCCCTTGTCTCGTCCAGAGCGTGGAACATATTCAACTTCAAGGAGCTCACTATCGTCGAGGCTCCCCACTGCATCGATCACACGGGTGCGGATGCTAGTCTGGGCATTGGTATCCGAGAAAATCTGCTTGAAGTATTTCTGATACGCCTCCGCTTCGGTAAGACCTTCGTTCTTGCACACCTTACTGATCGTCGTCCGCTCAACACCCTTTCGCTTGTAAATCTTGATGGCATTGCCGTCGCCATCCTTCACTTCGCCAAAGAATGTCCGTTCACCAGCCCCAAGAAGAATGCTCGTATACTTCCAGCTTTCACCAGCGTCACGCATTTCCTTAATGACATCGGTCAACGGCCGTTCTGTATATAGATGCGACAGCGGATTGAAGGAACCTAGTGACTTGGCGTATATGATTATATACTCGATATTTTTCTTTAGCCGCTTATCCTCTCCCCCTCCAGAGGCTCCTGCGGACACCTTGGCCATGACACTGATGGTATTGACATAATTCTGCTCGCCAAAGACTTCGTTGCATAGCGCCAACGTGTTCTTCAGTTCGATATCGCTGATGGAAATACAAATTGCTCCGTCGTCAGCAAGAAGATTGCGCGCCAGACGCAACCGCGGATACAACATCGACAACCATTTTGAGTGAAATTTTCCACTCGACTCGGCATTTACAATCATGCGATTCCCAGACTCATCGATCTGCAAGGACTTTCGGAAATATCCCTCTGCCGATTCGGAAAAGTCATCTTCATAGATAAGATCGGAACCTGTGTTATAGGGGGGGTCGATGTAGATCAACTTGACTTTGCCGAGATAGCTTTCCTGCAGCAACTTCAGTGCATCAAGGTTGTCTCCCTCAATGAACAGGTTCTTCGTCGTATCGAAGTCCACACTTTCCTCACGCACCGGGCGCAGTGTCTTGGCAATCGGCGCATTGGCCGTCAGCAATGCCTCACTCTTGCCAGGCCAGCTCAGGTGGTAGCGTTCTTGTGGCCCCTCGACAATCGAATCGGCTAGTTCCTGCCGCAATTGGTCAAAATCTACCGCCAGCTTCACGCTGCCGTCCTCGCCCTTGGCTTCGGTGACGCAGCCAGGAAACAGATCGCGAATGCGAGCGATGTTGTCCTGTGTGAGATTGGGTGAATGCATTTTTAGCTTTTCCATGTTCTTTTCCTCTGGTCGCTATGCTTTTTATTGAAAATACATAGCGGCTCACAATTCAAATTCGTATTGGTATGATCAGTCGCCTTGTTGCCAGTCCTGGCAAAAGTGCGGGCGTAGACTTTCGATGGCGGATGGCAAGCTGCCCTGGCAGGTCACGCCCAGGTAGGTGGCCGCGCGAGTGGTGCCGACGTACAAGTATTTGTCGAACAGCGCCGGATGCAGCGTGGCGAGCTGGTCAATGCTGACAAAGAATACCGCCTCGAACTCAAGGCCTTTGATGTGCTGGATGTCGAACACGCGCACGTTGCTTTCCTGCCCCACTGCCTGGCCCTCTCGGCAGGCGATGACTTGGATGTTGTGATCGGCCAGAGTGGCGTTCAACGCGTCGGCCACCGGAGCGACATCGTCCTCGGTGTTCACAAAAATGGCGGTGGATGGGAACTGACCGACAAAGCGCTCAATCTCGCGAATGCGATCTGCCAGCCAACCGACAATGGTTTCTGCGTTGGTCGCGTGCTCCAACAAGGCTGGCGCAACGCCCATGCTGTCCATATGCGCAGGCAAGCTGGTGTTTTGCTCAGTACCACCGACGACGTGGATCATGTCGCGTGCCAGATCGTTCAGTTGCTTGCTCTGTCGGTAGGAGACCGTGATCTCCTTGATGTCGAAATCCTCAAAGACCCACTTCAAGTCGTCGACAGTGCGTGCACCCCAGGTGGTCAAGCGCTGATTAAAGTCACCACAGGCAAAGAATGAGCGCAGTCGTGGATGCGCCAGCGCCGCCATGCTCGCGAGCTGGATGGGTGAGAAGTCTGTGGCTTCATCCACCAAGACCTGGTTGCAGTAATGCCCGAGGATGGGCTGGAGCGATGACCAGGCGGGGCTATTAATGTCGCGCTGAACGTTGGGCCGACTGAGCAAGTCGCCTGCGGCGCGCAAGATCGCGAGCAGTACGATGTCCAACTCCAAGGGATGGATGTCGCGCGCCTCAAAGTCTTCGTGGCGATACCAGATGTTTGCCGGTTGGCGTTCGCGCCTGAATGCTCGATAGCGCTTCGGGATGCCGTCGAGGTAGCGCTTCACCGGATTAACGAAGCGGCGTGCACCGGCCTGCACCAGAAGGCTGGCTCCCACCTCAACGCGATCCGCTTCTGTCAAGCCACGATCCCCCAACCACTCGATGATCTTGCCGTTGCGAGAGGCTTTGCTGACTGTGCGTTTGGATGCTGCCGCCCGAGCTTGGGCACGTACCGCTTGCATGTAGGCATTAAGTGCGGCGACATAGCGTGTGCGAGATGGTACCGTGGAGTCTTCGTCTTCATCGGCATCTGGGTCATCCTGGTCGTCCGTTTCAGTCGCTTGCGCTTGTTGCAGGCTGTCGATCACGCTGGCCAACTCATCCAGAAAAGCTCGGTTGCGGTTGAGCTGCAGGTTGAGTGCACCTTTGATCTTGGCGTCCGAGCCTTCCTTCAGGCTACTGACGAGTGTCTGCACCTTGACAATCTCTACCGCCAGCGAGCCAAACATCGCCACCAGTGCACCATCGGCCGCCCGCGACAAGATGTCTTGCAGTCGTGCACCAAGACTTAGGGCTTCGGGAGCTTTGGCATCGTGGAGCTGGGCTGCGGCTTCACGCAGCTCCTGCACGTAGGCCTTGCGCTGCCATGCATCGAAATCTTCAAACCATTGAATGGGGAGCTCTAGTGCGGCATTGGTCAGGTTGGTCAGTACGTCTTTCAGGACGAAGGTACCTCCACCTGAAGCCGTTCTGAGGACGCCGAATGCGTTTCGGGCCAGCTCGCGTCGATAGTCTTGCCACGTTCTGATGCGCTGATCCGAGGCGGGAACACCTTCACGCGCAAAAGCCTCCTTGAGGTACTGCTTGAGCAATTCCGTGGGCGTAAACATCAGCCAGCTGTTGGCGTGCGCGATGCCTTGGGCTGAAGCGATTGTTTCAACCAGACGTTGTTCACCTTCATCCAGGTAGGCGGTGTCGAGTTTTTGGCCGAGGCGGCGGATCAGGGTGGTCGTCTTGCCTGTACCTGGCGGGCCCAGGATCAAAAGACGATTGTCGATAGGGCGACGGAAAATCTCATCTTGATATTGATCGAGGATAGGCTGATCACGCAGTCCCATCTTGGTGATGACGCTGCGGCGAACACCGTCGATGATGTTGGCCTTGACTGACTCCTCGGCCAGCAATTGGCCAAGAATGTCTTCGGTGACTTCTTCTCCCGCAACCTCAGTCAGCAGCGCACGCAGCGACTCGATAGTGAACGGCCCAAAGTGCTCGGCTTCAACTACGGTGTCGCGTGAATCCCACCCACCGGCAAGCGCATTGGGCCGAAGCTGGGCTCGCTCAAGAACCTCAACGACGGTTCCATTGGGAAGCGTGAACTCTGTGCCTATTGCCAACGAGGCCAAGCGTCCAACCGGTGCGCGGTAGCTGGCCAAATTGGGGAAGCCCGATACCGGCGTCGTGCGGCAGATGTAGTAGGTTTTCTCTTCACCCTCTTCATCGACCACCACAACACGAGCGATGGCAGGCTCCGCCACTAGTACCTGATAGCTTTCACGGTTCTCCTGACCGATCTTATCCAGCCTTTGTATGGCTGAACTGGACGTCATTGTGTTGATGTTTGCCAGCGCATCGGAACCAAGTGTCCGCCCATCGTACAGTTTACCCTTGGCAGTTTCAGCGATGCTTTCGAGTTGCGCCAACGCTTCATCAGCGAATTGCTCAATGTGTTTCCTTGACTCTTCATTCAGGCTTTGCGTCATGCACTCTCTCTCCCAGTCAATTCTTCAAGTTCATTTTTGAGCCGCCGCAAGTGCGCGTTGAGCTCTACTTTGCGGTTGAATTGTTTTTCTTTGGCAAGTCTGCTGGCAGCTTTCTCAACCTCACGCTCCTTGGCTGCAACCAGTTCCACGCGTGAAACCAAGTCAGCGAGAGTTTCTTGTGGGCGCGCAGGCGTGGGGATCAGACGGTGAAGCACCTGCTCATACAAGCTGCCCAGGTCGAGTGCTAAGGGCATGGCGGCGCGCTCATAGTCACTCGACAACCAGGCTGTGGCAAAGTAGTCACTCAAGACCCAACGACTGGCGTCTGACTCATTGGGGCGTTTGTATGCAGCGATCACCTTTGTTCGCTCATCAAAGCTCAGCTCGAAGATGACGGGAAACTGCACCGCGCCATCGATGCAACGCAAAACGTCCAGATTCAGCCCCGATGTCTTGAGCTGAATTGAGAAAATCTGAAGCTCTGGTACTCCCGGCCTGGCGGGCAGGTTGATCGTTTCTGGGGCCAACTTGTATTGCCAGACGATTTGCTCCACCTGCTCGACGAACAAGTCCTTCAGCCTTGTATTAGCGCCGCTGTGTTCGTAGATCTTATTCTTTGGCAGGGTACGACCAAAGACAGCCTGCTTCGGATAGTTAATGAAGGCGGTATTCGACTCAAATCGCGCAGACTGACTCATCCGGCCTCCTGAATCACGAGGAAGGTAATCAGTTCGAAGTCGTCCAGTCCGACGATAGTATTGACCAACGCGGTGGTCTTTCCGCTGCAGAAGAGGCTGTCCAGATCTTTCTCTTCCTTCACCTCGATCATTGAGCGGATGGCCTTGCCAAGCAGGTCCGAATACATCTGCATCTTGCGGCCATCGGCCGTTTCCTTATTGAACAGGAGACAGGCATCTGTAATAGGCTGGGCTTGTCCCTTACAGCAGGTGCGAACCAGATCCAGCAAACGTTTGACTTCGGTGTGATCGTGAATGACTTCCCCCTCGCGATTAATGTAGACGAGGTAATAAGGGTGCAGGCGGTTGTGCTGACTGACGTTGACGTTTGGATTCCGGTTGCGTAGCGTGAAGATCACACCCGGGCGTAGGCCCATCTCCGGCTTGGCAGGCACTACGGCGTGCATCCCACTTGGCACGTTGCTCAATTCGCCATTGGCCTTCACATAGTTGAGCAAGTCCATTCGGAAGTCATTGAGCCCGAGATCAGTAATCGACACTCCGATTTTCAGGTCTTCCAGCTCAATCACTTCCTCTTGCAAACGTCGCAATTGCTCTTTGCGATAAGATACATCGTTGGCTTGGGCGCTCAGCACATTGTCGTCACCGGTGGCTGTAACATCGGCAATCATCATTCGGCTCTCAACCCGTTCCTTCAGGTTGATGTATTCGTCGAGAGAGATGTCTGGCCAGTAGTTAACCAGTTGGATGCTGCTGTTGGGTGAGCCGATGCGATCCACACGGCCGAAGCGCTGGATGATGCGCACGGGGTTCCAGTGGATATCGTAGTTGATGAGGTAGTCGCAGTCCTGCAGGTTCTGGCCTTCAGAGATACAATCGGTGCCGATCAACACATCTATCTCTGCCTCCTCATTTGGCAGCACGATGGCTTTCTCCTTCGAGCGCGGCGAGAAGAGGGTGAGCAGTTCCTGGAAGTCATAGCTCTTCTTGAGCGTGCTCTTCGGTGCCCCTTTGCCGGTGACTTTTGCACTGTGCAAGGTCTGTGTAGCCAGCAATTCCGGAGCCAAATTGGCATACAGATAGTCAGCTGTGTCGGCGAAGGCGGTGAAGATTAGCACCTTCTTGTTGCCGGGATTCAGCGGTGCTGCGATCTTCTCCAGAACCAGTGTCTTGAGATGCTGCAGTTTGGCATCATCGGCAGCCGTGATCTTGTTCATCGACGTCAGCAAGGCATCAATGATTTTCAGATCGACCTTCAACTCGTGCTCCCAAGAAGGCAGGTCCATATCGGCGAGGCTGATTTTGACCTTGCCACCGATCTCGCTGTCGCCATTGTTTTGCAGGTCGTCGTCCGCGTCGAGGTTCTCTAACTGGTCGGTCAGGTCATTTATTCTGCTATCAATGCCACTGAGGTCGCCAGACTGATTGAAAGTGCTGATCTTACCCAGAGTATTCATGTGGTTTGCGCGCAGGGACTGGAGCGTCAAGCGGAAGGACTCAATTGAGCTTTCCAGGCGTTTGAGCAGGTTGGTGGTCATCAATGCCTGCAGGCTCTTTTCGCGGTCGACTTGCTTAAGCTTGCCTTTGCCTGCGACCTGGGTGTCATACATCTCCTCGTACTTCTTGAGCCGACTGGGCAGGATGTAGCTGATCGGGGCGTAAACGGCGAGCTTGAGCAATGACAACTGTTCGAAGATCTCGTTGAAGCTCATCACATCCTTTCGCTGTGTGAGCGGACTGTGGAAAGACAAAGGCTTACGCCGCTCGGGGAATTGGCCGATTTCCTTAGTGTCGTAGAAGGTCTGAATATGCTTGCGCGAACGTGCGATGGTGACGCTGTCGAGCAATTCGAAGAAGTCGAAGTCCAACGAATCCAGGATGGCCCGCGCTGTGCGCTCTTCCGATGGAAGCTTTGCCCATGCATTAAAGCTGGCCTGCGCACCACGGAAAATCTCCTCTACCGTCTTGCCGGTACGCAGCTTCTTGCTGAGATTTTCAGAATCGCCTTCGTAGGCCAGTGCTAGTTGGTTGCGCAGGTCATTGAAGCGGTTGTTCACCGGGGTGGCCGAAAGCATCAATACCTTGGTTTTCACGCCCTCCTTGATGACCTTGTTCATCAGCTTCTGGTAGCGGGTTTCCTTGTCCTTATAGGCGTCATTGTTGCGGAAGTTGTGCGACTCGTCGATGACGACGAGGTCGTAATTACCCCAGTTGATGCGATTCAACGGTATACCAAACGACTCGCCGCTCGTACGGCTGAGGTCAGTATGGCAAAGCACGTCGTAGTTGAACCGGTCGCGAGCAAATATGTTGGTCTTGAGGTTGCGGTTATAGTTCAGCCAGTTGTCAGCAAGTTTCTTGGGGCATAACACCAGAACTGACTTATTGCGCAGTTCGTAATACTTTACGACGGCCAGCGCGGTGAAAGTTTTGCCCAAGCCCACGCTGTCGGCCAGGATGCAGCCGCTATAGCTCTCAAGTTTGTTGATGATCCCGGTGGCAGCATCTTTCTGGTAATTGAAGAGTTTGTTCCAGATGAGCGTGTCTTGATAGCCAGTGCGGTCATTCGGCAGGACATCCTCGTTGATGTCGTCCAGAAACTCATTGAAGATATTGTAGAGCATCAGGAAGTAGATGCTCTCGGGCGAGTTTTCCTGGTAGACGGACGCAATGTGGTCGCAGATCTGCGCCGTTACATCCTCCAGCTTCTCGGGGTCCTGCCAGATCTGGTTAAACAGACTGAGGTAGGTCGCCGTAAATGTCGGCTCGTCCATCTTGTTGACGAAGTTGGAGACAGCGTTGCCCTGCTGGTAGCCGAGATCGACGGCGGTAAAGCCGTGCAGTGGCATGTAAGCTGTATCTGCGGCAGCAGCCTGAATGCAAGTAAACTGCTGCATCGGTGCCTTGCTGCGATTGGACTTGAATGTTGCCTTGCGCCGCATCCAGTCCGCGCACTCTTTTGCAATTGCGCGCTGGGTCAGTTTGTTACGCAGCTGAATTTCGAACTCACTCCCGTACAAGCTCCATTCGCGGTCAGCCTTCGGTATGTGGAATTCTCTGCGTTCCTTGCGAATCTTGTCGGTAACCTCGTTAGCGGTAAACGTCGGCGAGGTAAAGATGAATTGCAGCTCGTCGATTTTTTCCAGCTCTGCTTTGAGCGCTTCGAACGCGTACATCGAAAAGCAGGAGGCGGCGATCTTCAGGCGAGCACCAGGTTTGAGCGTCTGCTTTAGGTCGTCTCCGAGCAGGCGGTTGATATTGTCGATCAGTTCCATTAATAGTCAGCCTTCTTAGTGGCGCTATAGCTTGGTGCCAGTAAGGCATTTTTTACGCCGTAAATTGCGAGATGATCTTTGAGCCATAACCGGTACTCCGGTCCACGAAGGCAATGATCGGGTGAGCAGTCTACCCGCCAGCGCTGCAACATATAGCCCACCACCGCAGCGCGAACGTGCATTCTGATCGAACCATCTGTCATCCCGTAGTCCATCTTGATAATATCGGGCCGCTCAATGCTAGGATGCGGCACTAAATCCAGCTCAACGATGCGCGTCCACTGGATGTCGTTATCCTGTCGTTCGTTGGCCTGTGGCTCCTCGTCGAGCAATGTTGGTGCTTCGATGCGGGTGACGACGAAATCCCGAAACTCTCTACTCTTGCGATCAAAGGCCCGGACGTGCCAGCGCAGGCCGGTATCAACCAAGGCAAAGGGCACAATTACCCGCTCGGACTCACCGCCGCTCATCGAGTGGTAACGTATGGCGACAGGTCGCTTGGCGTGGATGGCTCGGCAAATCGCTGCTAACACATCCATCTTGGGGATGCACAGGGCTGCGGGGGATTCACATGGTAGCAGCGCCTGCATTGAGCCGTTCACGCCATCGCCAAAGCCGAGAGCCAGCGCCGACAGAACACGCTGCGATGCGTGTTTGAACAACGGGGAAAACGCCTGCCCGATGCGATAGATCTTGTTGCTACCATCGAAGGTGATGTTATGCGGCACGATTTCCCGGTACAAAGCCAAATCGCGCGTCGCCCCTGCTGGAGCCACACCGAAGCGCTCAATCAGATCTGGGCGACCGATCTCACCGAAGAAGTAGAGCCGAAAATCGATGTAGGCCAGCCGCTCTCGCAGGGCCACACTCAAGTCCTCAAGCCGCTTAGAAGGGGAGCTAGGCATGAATCATCACTATATAGGAAAATGAAAAATGAATACGGTAATCCATAAAGCGCTCTGATTGTCATCAATTTGATGATAATCTTGCATTAATGCTTATGTAACAGCAAGAAATGATGTCTCAAACGTAGACGGCCATCGTATTCGCTGATGTTTCTATACCGTTAGATTGATGCCATCCAACTATGAAACCTTGCTGCCCAATGCTCTATCGCCCCCTCAGGTAATTTGCTCTTATCCACTGTTCTGTTCTGTTCTGTTCTGTTCTGTTCTGTTCTGTTCTGGTCTGGGGATGAGGGATACCAGAACAACCTAACGACTCAGGGACCGGGATCACAGGCGGGCAGTGGCTCGTCACTTACCTTAATTCAAATTATTTTCAGATATATATCATTCTTCTGAACATACCCGATTAACGGCAGAATCTTACGATTCTGCCGTTTTTGTATAATTTTTCAGAGGAGTAGCTAATGAACAATTCTGAAGGTTTGAAGTCGTTCCACCAATCGCTTTCTGGTCTGCCACAGTGGGCATCAGAGCGGATTCTGCAGCAAATAAACCAGTTAACCGACTACGAGCCAGTGATCGGCATTATGGGTAAAACCGGGGCGGGAAAGAGTAGCCTTTGCAACGCTTTGTTTGTCGGCGAAGTATCGCCAGTCAGCGATGTCGCGGCCTGCACCCGTGAACCTTTGCGCTTTCGCCTGCAAGTTGGTGATCGCTTTATGACAATTGTGGATCTGCCTGGTGTTGGAGAAAGCGGAAGCCGTGATGCGGAATATGCTACGCTGTACCGTCAGGAGATTCCCCGTCTCGACCTGGTGCTATGGCTAATTAAGGCTGATGACCGGGCTTTGGCCGTGGATGAACATTTTTACCGTCAGGTGATAGGTGAGGATTATCGGCATAAGGTGCTATTTGTTATTAGCCAGTCAGATAAAGCTGAGCCCACATGCGGCGGCAATACACTGTCCACGGAGCAGAAGCTGAATATCAGCCGCAAAATCTGCCTGTTAGATGAGCTGTTTCAGCCAGTGCATCCAGTGTGTGCCGTATCAGCTCGTTTGCATTGGGGGCTGCGGGTGATGGCTGAGCGGATGATTCGTTGCCTGCCGCGCGAGGCGAGCAGCCTGGTGGTGGTACAGCTCAGTGCGCAGCTTCGTACCGATGCCGTTAATAAAAAAGCCTGTGACGATTTTGGTGAAATGGTCGGTTCGGTACTGGATACAGTAAGTTCCATGCCGCTGATACCGAGCCCAGTTCGGACAATTATTCAGGCTGTACGTGACACCGTGGTATCGGTCGCAAGTGCCGTCTGGAATTTCTTCTTCTGAATACTTAGCTCCTTATCCGTTGTTCCCTTGGCCCTGTCGCTTTTGCGGCAGGGTTTTTGTTTATTCTTTTTCTGAGGAAATTCCTATGATTCGTTTAGCTTCCCGCTTTGGTGCTGCCAATGTTATCCGTCGTGACCGACCGTTAACTCGCGATGAACTGTTCCGCGTGGTCCCCAGCGTGTTTAGTGAGGACAAGCATGCGTCGCGCAGTGAACGCTACACCTGTATCCCGACCATTACCCTGCTGGATAGTCTGCAACGTGAAGGGTTCCAGCCCTTCTTTGCCTGCCAGACCCGCGTCAGGGATATTGGCAAACGCGAGCACACCAAACACATGTTACGCCTGCGTCGTGAAGGACAAATCACCGGCCAGCAGGTGCCAGAGATTATCTTGCTGAACAGTCATGATGGCTCAAGTTCGTATCAGATGCTGCCGGGGCTGTTTCGCAGTGTGTGCCAGAACGGCCTGATTTGTGGTGAATCGTTAGGTGAGATTCGGGTGCCACATAAAGGTGATGTGGTTGAGCGGGTGATTGAAGGGGCTTATGAGGTGCTGGATACCTTTGAGCGTATCGATGAGAAGCGGGATGCCATGCAGTCACTGTTGTTGCCGCCACCTGCTCAGGTGGCGCTGGCAAAGGCGGCACTGAGCTACCGCTTTGGCGAAGACCACCAGCCGGTCACAGCGGCTCAGATACTGGCTCCACGCCGCTGGCAGGATGAATCCAACGACCTGTGGACCACCTATCAACGGGTACAGGAGAACCTGATAAAAGGCGGGTTGACCGGTCGCTCCGTGCAGGGCAGGCAGGCCCGGACACGTGCCGTCAAAGGGATTGATGGCGATATCAAGCTCAACCGTGCGCTGTGGGTGATGGCGGAAACCATGCTGGCGACATGCCAGTGAGTGATGTGCCAAGTGTTATCACACTGTAACCACATGGACAGGGTATGTCCGACCGTTAGCGTTTGCCCCCATAGCCTGTTTACCTCAATCGCCTCTCAGGCCGCATCCCATCGGCTTTCTTACTGAAAATAAAAATATTTTTCATAGTGTCCATACCCTGACCACGCCCCTCTTTAAAGTAATCACAGGACTTTCATTCCGTTAACTGCCTCAGGAGGCTGCACCATGACACAGGCTGACCGCCGATATGACCGGCTGGCCGTCAGGCTGTCATTGATAATCAGCCGATTACTGGCGGGCGAAACACTGAGCGTCAGAAAACTGGCGGCAGAGTTCGGCGTCTCTACTCGTACCTTACGGCGAGATTTCCGTGAACGGCTGATGTATCTCGACCTGGAATACCGCAACGGTCTTTGCCGTTTGCCGGAGCACCACAACCCGGCACGGCATGGGCAGGATGTGTTGATGTTTGTCCGGCAGACCGGGATGGGAAACGTGTTTCCCGGCCTGGATAACCGGCTGGTTAATACTCTGCTGGACAGCGGTGAGGACGCGCCCTGTCTGGTCTGGCATCCGCCCTTGCGTGGTACACCGACGCTGCCGGGGCATTTTTACCGTCTGACCAGAGCGATTGGCGAGCAGCTACGCGTCACGATTCTGGCTGACGGTCAGCGTTATGACGGGTTATCTCCTTACCGGCTTATCTGCCTGTATGGCGAATGGTATCTGGTGGCCGAATCGCTGGGACATCTTCTGGTCCTGCCGCTGCACGAGATTCACGGCGTGACGGTTTCCACCGAGTCATTCCAGCGCCGCGATGATATCTGCCACCTGACCACACAATCCGGCTTCATCACGGCATTGCCGCACTTTCGCTTTATTCACGATGTACTCACCACCTTCGGCACGTCTCCGGCCACATAAGTCAGGGACGCGATGCCAACACCAGAGAAAACCAGAAAGACGGATAAAAAAGGACAGTACCCGTAGCGGCACGCAGAGGCCGTTACCGGACAGTTCAGTAAAGAGCCACACCAGACGTCACAGGCAGACACCGTTCTGCCTGGACGATTTTCATAATGACTTCAACATAAAGGATACGATGATGTTTACCTACCTTCCGGGCAAACGGGGATGGCTGATAATCGGGCTACTGGCAACCTTCTCCGCTCAGGCAGAAACCGAGCTTCCTGCTCAGGTCACCTGGCTTACCTTCAAAAGGCTTGGCTGGACCAACCCTGATGGGCTGAGTGATGACCAGTTAATCCGCATGACCTATAAAGGCAGAACGATTTTTAACTATCCCTGGACTGAGCAGTTTTTTGTCAGAGATGGATACGGGCCACTGTTTCTGGCGAATAAAAAGGCCAAAACCCTTTCTCGGGTAAATATGAGTACGCGGTCAAAAACATCAGGTGACCTGGAGGTGGTCTATCGTGGTAACAAAACCAGCAACTGTACCTATGAAATTACCGACACAAAGGTCTATTTCAACGCCAATTTTGCCGACGGCAAGCCCGAGCAGCCGACGTTATTGCTGAGCATTCCAGAAAAGTGCATCGACCAGAAAAAGATGGCGGAAATTAAGGCACAGAAACGTGAGCAGGAGCAGAAACTGGGTAAATGGCTGGCAGACGGCTTCAACAAAGAGCACCACCGCCGTTACGGCTACTGACCCTGAGACGTGTCCATTCACACAGAGGAACCCGCATGAAACACATTCATTCACTTCTGCTCGCTGGCGCACTGTTGTTGCCGTTATCCGCACAGGCCGTACCGAACCTGTGGAGTGCCGATTCTGGTCAGGGTGTCACCGAATATCGGATAGCCAATACCGCAGGCAGTGTCTTTACCGTTAACTGCACCGGCAACCCTGACGAAGACAACACGCTGCAACACAGCGTGGCGGTGTCCCCCGTAGGTGGTCAGGGTGTCGATTCCCATTTTTCCACCGAGGTGTCTATCGTCGTCGTTATTGATGACCAGCAGTACGGTATTCCGTCCTCGTTAGGATGGCGCAATGCCGATAATGCCTGGTTCGCGTTTATTGAGGCGATTGGCAGCGCAACGCAGTTTGACGTTTATCTTAATGACCGACATGTAGGAACTTGGGAGCCCAGGCAGAAAAACGTACAGAAGGTGCTGGCTGATATCGCGTCGTGCGTCACAACACACCGGGAATAATCGGGAGAGGTAACCCATGCCCATTATTGCCATCATCGTTATTGTCGTGGTTGTCATTGTGTTAAGTAAAACCGGCATTTCGGACAGCCTAATTGGTCTGGTTATCGCCACCGTTGCAGGATTGCTCACCGGCAGCGGAACCGCAGGCGTTGCCAGCGTGGTGCTGACACCGTTTCTGGGTATCCCGATAGGACTGTTTATCGGTGTAACCGTATTCGCCAAAGTACTGCGCTGGTTTTCCCGACGCTAGTGATAGCGTTAACTACTCAACGTTAGTCCATTCCCGCCCCTGTTGCTCACGCAGCGGGGGCGTTTTATTTATTAAGGAATCAATATCATGTCATCCCTTTTATCTTCCCCACCAATGCCAAGTCGAGAACAGCGCATCATTCAGATGGCGTTGTGCCTGTTGGAAAAGCGCGTGCGTAAAAATGCGCGGCAGTTCAAAACCTCGGAGGACACCAAAAGCTGGTTAATGCTAGAGCTCAGTAGCCTGGAGCGCGAGGTCTTTATGGTGCTGTATCTGGATAACCAGCATCGCCTGATAGAAAAGGAAATTATCGCGCTGGGTGGCATCAACAGCACCGAAGTGCATCCGCGTGAAATCCTCAAAGCTTCACTACGTCATAACGCCGCCGCCGTGATACTGGCACACAATCATCCTTCCGGCTGTGCCGAGCCGAGTCAGGCTGACCGCCATATCACCGACAAGCTGAAGGACTCACTGTCACAACTCGACGTCAGAGTCCTCGATCATCTGGTTGTCGGCGGCGCTGAGGTAGTGTCGTTCGCTGAACGCGGCTGGCTGTGATGACCGCATTGACCACCGCGTTTTTATAAGGAAACCATTATGCAATCATCGGATACCCCGGAATGGGGATTAAAATGTTCCGTTACGCCGCGATTCGGAGCCAGACTGGTGCAGGAAGGTAACCGTCTGCATTATCTGGCAGACCGGGCCAGCGTTGTCGGTGCGTTCAGCAAAACAGAAGCCCGTAGTTTGGAAAGCTGTTTCCCTGAGTTGATTAAACAGTTGGAATAAAAAATGAGAACGGGTGAGCTAAATCCTCGCCAGCAGGGTTGTGTCACGTTGCATTGCAACGAATGGACCTGTGAAGCCGATACACTGGGCAGCGTTGGCTACGTATATATTGTTATTTATCCCCCTTCTGCGGCAACAGAATAAACAACGATCCTTTCTCTATCCTGAACATTTCCCTGATTTTATCGACTTAACCTGTAGAGTGTATTCCCATGCAAACATCACCTGCAATCCCGCCTCGGGAGGAACAATCCTGCCCGTTACCCATAGCCGTCTGGCAGCAACTGCTGACCTATCTGCTGGAAAAGCACTACGGACTCACGCTCAATGACACACCGTTCTGCGAGGAAAACGTGATTCAAGCGCATATCGATGCTGGCGTCACGTTGGTCAATGCCGTGAATTTCCTGGTAGAGCGTTACGAACTGGTACGTATCGATCGCAACGGTTTTAACTGGCAGGAGCAATCACCGTTTCTCACTACTGTCGATATCCTTCGCGCCAGACGTGCTACCGGCTTGCTCAAAGCATAAAGATTGCGAGCTGCTTTCCAGTCACATCGCACCAAACCTGTTTATCTTTCTCCCCAATGCATAATGCGCCAGCCCTTACCGGCTGGCGCATTTGCTTTTATCTATGGACTATAAATGATGCAAACTGAACCTGAGGTGTTAACCGAACACACCGAACTGATTTGCTCGACCGATATCGAACGCATCGTCACCGGACGTGATACCGCGCTGCAACAGATAGAACAACACCTCAAACAGTTACAGGCGATTTCAACACTCACGGCGACTATCGGCGGCGGCACCGCTGAGGACTGGGCATTAAAACAAGGGCACCGTTACGATTGCTGGCTAACAGAAACGCCTGACAAGGCGATGCCCGCCATCACACGCACGTTGGATCGCAATATCTGGCGTGATCTGATGCTGAAATCCGGCATGCTGTCGCTGATGGACGCTGAAGCCCGCAGCCAGTGGCACAAGAATCTGGATGAGGGTGAGCTACCGGCAATCAGCGAAGCCAATATCCTCAGTACATTTGAGCAACTTCACCAGAGCAAGAGGGAGGTATTCGAGCGCGGGGTGATCAATGTGTTTAAAGGGCTATCGTGGGATTACAAAACCAATCACCCTTGTTACTTCGGCAAGAAAATCATCATCAGCAATCTGGTGACCTACAACCGTTGGGGTTTTGGTCTGAACTGGGGCTGGCGACGCGATCAACTAGCTGATTTGGAAAGAATGCTGTACCTGCTGGATGGTAAATCGATCCCCGACAATCGAGGCGATGTTACCATCCGGTTGATGGACCATATCCGCGATAATCCCCATCAGCAGGAATATGAAGATGACTATTTTAGTGTGCGTTACTTTCAGAAAGGCACCGGGCATCTCACCTTTAAACGCCCTGACCTGATCGATCAGATGAACGATATTATTGCCAAACATTATCCAGGGATGTTGGCGGCAAGGTAGTCACTGCCTTTCTGGTAAGCGTGGTATTCATGCCTATTTCCTCCCCCAAAATTTGTTATTATTGCGGCAGATTAGCATTGGATTGCTAAAAGGAGCTGGTTTGTATGCCGATCCCTGAACGTCCCAAGATTTACC
Organism: Pectobacterium sp. IFB5596; assembly: GCF_021432585.1. Lineage (NCBI taxonomy): Bacteria > Pseudomonadati > Pseudomonadota > Gammaproteobacteria > Enterobacterales > Pectobacteriaceae > Pectobacterium > Pectobacterium sp. IFB5596. Next base: position 73,089 of record NZ_LXFY01000003.1, on the reverse strand, counting down.
ACATCCTTCACATTGATCGACTTCGTTCGATCATTGCCGAAGGGTTGTTGTCTGACGAGCAAATCTCGGTTCGTCATGGTGCCGGTACAATGATAGGTATGAGTAGCATTAAACAGCGTCGGCTCCATGAGTTGACGCTCACAAACCATCCCAATCTGTATGTGGGACAATGTGTGCCTTTTTATTTTTGTCCCCGCTCTGTCATGCTATACCTGATATACAGGTCCAATCATCCAGAGTTGGCATACCGTGGTGGTCAAGAGCCTATTTTGCATCTTGAAGCTGACCTCTATACAACCATGGCATGGGCGGAGCAACATCGTCAACGCTGGGCGTTTACGTTATCTAATGCCGGTTCACTTTACTTCGAAGATCGTTGTCAACAATCCCAACTTGGAGAGTTGAATTGGGACGCGATACAAAGTAATCAGTGGAGCGGTGGCAATGGAACTAAAGAGGCGAAACAGGCTGAATTTTTAATTGAGCGCTGTTTCCCCTGGCATTTAATTGAGCGCATCGGTGTTCATTCACCTTTGATTTATCAGCAGGTTGCTAACATGATCCCGCTTGGCGGGCACCGTCCCCCTGTTGAGGTGAAACGAGAATGGTACTACTGATGAGGATTTCATAATGATTGAATACAGACAGGGTGACATCCTCCAGGCAGAGACTGAGGCCATCATCAATACCGTGAATTGCGTCGGCGTAATGGGGCGGGGCATTGCATTGCAATTTAAAAATGCCTACCCGGATAACTTCAAAGCCTATGCGGCCTCTTGCAAAGCAGAACAAGTGGTGCCTGGCAAAATGTTCGTCTTTGAGACCGGGCAGTTAACCAACCCGCGTTATATCATTAACTTTCCGACCAAACGTCACTGGAAAGGAAAAAGTCGCCTTGAAGATATCATTGCCGGGTTGGACGATCTGGTCGCAGTGATCCGACAACATGATATTCGCTCTATTGCCATCCCTCCATTGGGGAGTGGCTTAGGCGGTCTGGACTGGCAAGATGTTAAGCCCTTGATTGAGTCAGCGGTTCAACCGCTTGAATCCGTACAGATTGCGATTTACGATCCCAGCGGCGCACCGTCATCGGAACGTATGGTTCATAAAACAGAAGTGCCAAAGATGACGGCAGGGCGGGCTGCATTGGTTGAACTGATGCAGCGTTATCTTAATGGATTGTTAGATCCGTTCATCTCTTTGCTCGAATTACATAAGCTGATGTATTTCATGCAGGAATCTGGAGAACCGTTACGCCTTAAATACCAGAAAGCACATTATGGGCCTTATGCGGAAAACCTTCGGCATGTGCTTAACGCGATTGAAGGGCATATGATCTCTGGGTATTCAGATGGCGGTGATATGCCTGATAAGCAGCTCTCGCTGGTTCCCGGCGTGGCAGAAGAGGCAAAAACGTTTCTTGAACAGCAGGAAGAGACTTACCGCCGCTTTCAGAAAGTCTCGGATTTGGTGGAAGGTTTTGAGTCGCCTTTTGGTCTGGAACTACTTTCAACGGTTCACTGGACAATGCAATATGAATCATTGACGTCCCCTGAAGACGTTACTGATTTTATCTATGCCTGGAATGAGAGAAAGCGGCAGTTTACACCGCGTCAGATATCCTTAGCGGTAGATACGTTGCATCGCAAGGGGTGGTTAACCTCTACCGTTGCTTAGATTTAGTCTTTGCTTAAATACTCGCATGGCTCTTGCTGTTCAAGGAACTAAGAGCCGTGCGTCCTTATTTTTTTACTTACCACCGAACTGAACTTTAACGACATTATCTGGCATTGATGCGGGTATGTTAATGATTTCCTGTTGAATAAAATCACCCCAGCGTAGAAATAGCTTTTTCAGTTTGTCCGCTTGTTGCCCAACTTGATAAGTACGGATTAATCGATCTTTAGGAACGTGATTCAGCAGAAGTTCGATCAGGCGCTCTGGTGCATCCAGATATTCCGCACAGCCCGTGGCAACGCTGCGACGTAAGTCATGGGGAGAGAAGGGCGCAAGTTCCGCGAGATATTTAGATCTCACTCGCTCCAGAGCACGCGTCAATGCATCACCGGTGATAGGAAATCCGGGCTTGCTGGTGGAGCCGAAAACATAAGCCCCTTCAGCGATCACGCGCTGTTCTTGAATGAGGGATAGGGCGCGGGGATGTAGTGTGACAATATGACTTTTGCCATTTTTTGTAGCTGGAATAGTCCAACGATCACCGTTGATTTGATCCCAGCGCATTTCTGCTGCTTCTGACCGACGAACACCGGTGAATATAATCAGACGAAGTGCATTCGCCACTGATAATGACATCACCACGCTGGATGCTATCCCGCGACCACCCGCAGCAACGGAACCTCCGCCAACAGAGGCTTCATTCAGCGCTTTCCAAAGCATATGGAGTTCATCTTGCGGTAACCAACGCTCACGCGGTTTACCCATTGATGCACCAAACATGGCCGGTTTGAGCAAACGAGCGGGGTTGTGCTCAATTAGTCCTTGCAACGTGGCATGATCAAGGGTCAGATTCAGGATGATTAGCCCTTTGCGAACCCCTTCTACACTGTCCTTTCTCACGCGACTGAGATGCTCGAAAATGACAGAACGTGAAAGATCGTTAACACGCATATTACCCAACGCTTTTTCAAGATGGCGGCGATAGGTGCCTTCATAGTCGGTAATGGTACGAGTACTGATGGGTTTGCTCTCTGCTCTGAATGCCAACCAGTTTTGCCACAAGTCAGCGAATATAGGCATTTTCTCGTTTTGCTGCTTCTCATTTTTTCTGGCGTAACGGGGATCAATGCCTTTTTTTACTAACTCAGCGGCTTCAGCATGGGCTTGGCGAGCCTGAGCCAGACCCATAGCTGGGTAGCTACCCAATGTCAGCTTGATTTGCTTTTGAGCGATCCTGTAACGATAGATCCAGCTTTTACTTTCGCTGCCATGACGAACACGAATGTAGAGGCCTCCGCCCGCTTTTGATTTGACTGAGACAACATTTTCTTTTTCTTCTTCAGTGACTGAAAGGGATGCTAACTGTCGATCCTGAGTGATGATGATTGCCATAATAGGTCCTTTCTGGGGTACACTCTCGGGTACACACTTAGCATGATATCAGGGGAAACGACAGCGAACGAGTGGAAACCTAAATATTGATTAATTATTTGATTTTAAAAAATAAAATATCAATATTTAAACAGGGAAAACAGAGGGAAACATCAGTCTATTGAGTTCGTAATGCGAAGGTCGTAGGTTCGACTCCTATTATCGGCACCATCCTACCTATTTTAACGTCTCCCTAAGTCTACTCAAACATCCTTTAAACCCTTATAATACGCGGTTTCATGGCCCTTATTGTCTCTGCTCGTCTACTCACGTTCACAGAAATCTACACTGAGTTGGGGGTATCAATGGGGGTATTCGCTGTTCGGTCTAAAGGAGATACCCCCAGATGAAGCTCAATGCCAGACAGGTCGAGACTGCCAAGCCAAAAGATAAACTCTAGTATGTGCTTGCAGTGCACGTTGGCTTGTCGTCATCAGATCAATTATTTTTCCTGTGGCGGTATAATTTTCCCTATCTGACACAAGCTGTCAGTGAGTGATATTATATTTCTGGTCAGACGTCGGAATTTGTAGGCGTTAAGATTTTAGTTTCCGATTTTTTAGCCGTTAACTATTACTGGCAATAAATTTGAAAAAATTGAGCAGTGGAAAAATAACCCCCTGTGACGCTTGTTAATGTCTTTTGAGACGGCTTTTTCTTGGACAAATAATGAAAGACAACACGAGCAAAAAATACGAGCTACTTATCGAACGTCTGTGTGAAACGTTTGGTGCTTTATATCAGGGAAAGGTGATCGATAGATCATGGCTCTGTGAGAAATTTGGTGTAACGGAGCGCACGGCGTACCGTGATTTAGCCAGGTTGTCGCATCTTTTGGAGGAAGTCTCAGTCGGGCGCTACAAACTCAGCGGACATTTGCTTCCCGCATTGCATACTGGCCACCTCGCCGAGTTTGCCAGCTTTGCTGGCGTTGCCCACCTCTTTCCTCATAACGATGGGCGATCGCTACGTAACCAAATGAAAAAAGGCGAAAATATCACTATTCACGGGGCAGGAGGCCGGGATAATCGCCAGTTTGGCGAACTAATGAATACGCTTGATAAAGCCATTACCGCCTGCCACACAATAACCTGCGACTATCGCGGTAAATCCCGTGTCATTCAACCCTACCGCCTGATTAACCACTATGGGCTATGGTACCTAGCCGCAGTAGATGAGGGGCTCCTGAAAGCGTTCGAGCTGGCTCGCATTGAACGACCAACTGTGACGGATAAATCTTTTTGTACGAACCCTGCAGTGATACAGGAACTCAATGAAACCATCGGCATTCGCTTTGGCAAGCGTCTTGAAGCCACGTTGTGGGTTTCCGCTCATGCAGCCACGTATGTCACCCGACGCCCACTTTTCCCTGAGCAGCGCGTCGTGCAAATTCACCCGGACGGAAGTCTGACGCTTATCACCGAGATTAGCGATAAGCACACACTATTTCGCTGGCTACGCTACTGGTTACCCGATATTCGCATATTGTCCCCGATTTCGCTGAAGGAGGCGTTCAGTACTGACTTCTGTGCGCGTGCGGCAACTCATGCTGAAAGTGAACCGACCACTGTTTTACGCTAATGAGAGAAAAAATGAATACTGCAGAAGACTTTAACCGCCTCTATACCGATGTTTCACGAAATATTCAGCAAACGCTGGCCGATATTGCCAAGCTTAATGTTGAGAATGAAGACGGTAAACAGCACATGAACGCAATGACTGAGAAACTGCAAATTTTGCAGGAGAATTTCAATCAGAAACTATCTTATTTAGAAAAACATGCCGAGTGGGATAAGTTCACCCTTGCGTTCTTTGGCGAAACCAATGCAGGTAAAAGCACGATTATCGAGTCCCTTCGTATTTTATTTGATGAAGAATCCCGCCGACAGTTACTGCAAAAAAACCACAACGACCTGGATAAAGCCGAGCAGGAACTACGTGAAACCTTAGAGCAGTTGCGTTCTAATTTAGGGGAGGTTTATTCCGATGTAGTGAGTAAAATCACCGATATCAGTTTCTCCGTAATGCGTCTAACGCAAATAATCGACAATGAAAGTACCCTGCGTCTGAAAATAGAAGGCGAGGAGAGTAAAGCGCGTCTGCAACTTGAACAAAATGAGAGCCAATCGCGCTTGAACATTTTGCAGAGACAAACCAGTGCAAAAGCTCGTTTAACGCTGCTTATGACTGCGATTGCTGGCCTTGCTATCGGTTCTGGCGCGGTGATATTGGTTAACATGCTGGCGGGGCAATGAGAATGAGCGATGCATTGTACCTTCAGGATGATATTGCTGAAAATGCTGCCACCTCCAGGCAAATGGAAAGGAAATCATCGCTCAATATTCAAGGTGTACTGGAAAAAAACCTGTCGCGCCTTATTCAGTCGGTCATTAAGGCCGAGAAATTAAAAAACACGGCAAATCGAGTAGATGGGTTAATTATTGGTACTGGCGAGGCAGATTTTACCAAAGGGAATACTCGTTATACCTTACATATTGACGATAAAACCTTTCAACTGGTAGACGTGCCGGGCATTGAGGGGAATGAATCGCGCTATGTGCATCAAGTAAAAGAAGCCATTGCTGAAGCGCACATGGTGGTTTACGTCAATGGGACCAACAAAAAGCCGGAAACGGCCACCGCCGAAAAGATAAAGTCCTACCTTGAATACGGCACGCAGGTTTATCCGCTTGTAAACGTACGCGGTTTTGCCGATGCCTATGAGTTTGAGGAGGATCGACAGGATCTCACGCAACAGGGCGGAGCTGGAGAAGCGTTGCAACAAACCCTTGGCGTGCTTGCGCCAGTGTTGGGGCCGGACGTGCTGCTGCCCGGAAATTGTGTCCAGGGGCTGATGGCTTTCTCCGCGCTGGCTTATGATGACGTTACGCTGAGTACCACCATTCATCCCTCTCGGGATCATAATCTCGCTGCACAGCAGAAGCGCTATTTTAAGCATTTCCCCAGCCGTCAAGAGATGTTGGATTTCAGCCAGGTGAACGCGGTTGCGCACGTTATTAGAGGTAAGGTTGCCACCTTTCGAGAAGATATTGTCGAGAGCAACAAAGGTAAAGTGCGTGAGTCGCTTGGCCAGTATTTGCAGGTTCTCGTGGAACAACTCGCCAGCCATCGAGCGTTCCTGAAAAATACAGAACCGGAATTTGAAAAATGCCATGTAGCGTTCAGAAACGCGATTGCCACGTTTGAGCGCCGAATTGTGAACAATCGTCGTAACCGTTGGAACACCTTTTTTAATGAGTTGATGGATAAAAGCGACGATATTGTTGAAGACGATTTTGGTGATAGCGATGCGATCTCCCGGCGTATTAATCAGGAATTTAAAACGCGACGTACCCACGTCGAACAACTGATGCTGGAGGATACCGAGGAGGGGGTTAAGGCGTTGCAGGAGCAGATGCTTCAGGCGGTTACTCGTCTGCTGGAAGATATTAAGCATGTCGAGTTTCAGCAACGCGTCAGTTTTGATCGTCATGGTGGGTTCGATTTTGGCAGCGATATTGAACTGGGCTATGACCTTGGGTTAGGTGATTTCGGCTCAATGGCCTTTAAAATTGGCAGTTATGCGTTAACTGGCGGTACGATCGGCAGCGCATTTCCCGTCATTGGTACGGCCATCGGTGCTATCGCAGGGGCGCTGGTTGGCGTGGTCATGACTGTTGTCGGATTTTTTACCAGTAAGTCTTCAAAAATTCGCAAAGCTCAGGGAAAAGTTCGCGACAGGCTGGAAAGTGCGAGGGATAAGGCATTACATGGCGTCGATGATGAAGCCAGCAAGTTGGTTGAGGCTATTGAAAAAGAGCTTCAGGGCAGCCTGCTACAGAAAGTGAACGAGATGCACACGGCATTGCAGCGGCCAATTTCGATTTTCGAAGAGCAAATCACGCGAATCACAAAACTAAAAAATCAACTGGAGAAGATGCCTTATGGAACAATTCAAACAGTTCAGTATTGAGAAGCAGGCTGCAATTGGCTCGCTGCTAAAACTGCGCGGCATGCTGGAAACTCTTGGTGAGATGGAGATGGACGTCGGCGACGATCTGCAAAAAATCTCGTCTGCTATTGCTTCCGTTGAATCTGACGTTCTGCGCATCGCCCTGCTGGGGGCATTTTCCGATGGAAAAACCAGCGTTATCGCTGCCTGGCTCGGTAAGATCATGGAAGATATGAACATCTCAATGGACGAGTCTTCCGATCGGCTTAGTATTTACAAACCGGAAGGGCTGCCTGGCCAGTGTGAAATAGTGGATACGCCGGGACTATTTGGCGACAAAGAGCGTGAAATCGACGGTAAACAGGTGATGTATGAAGATCTCACTAAACGTTATATTTCCGAAGCGCATCTTATTTTTTATGTTGTTGACGCTACCAATCCGTTGAAAGAGAGCCACAGCAGCGTTGCTAAATGGATACTGCGCGATCTTAACAAGCTTTCGTCAACCGTCTTCATCATCAACAAAATGGATGAAGTCACCGATTTGACCGATCAGGCACTGTTTGACGAGCAGGCGGCGATAAAAAAAGAAAATCTCAAAGGAAAATTGCAGCGTGCCGCTAACCTGAACGCAGCGGAACTCGATCAACTCAATATCGTCTGTATTGCCTCTAACCCGAATGGCCGCGGTCTGCCTTTTTGGTTTAACAAACCAGAGCATTATGAGAGCCGTTCACGTATTAACGATCTCAAAAATACAGCCGCAGATATTCTGAAAACCAATGTCCCCGGGGTGCTACTGGCGAAAACCGGCATGGATGTGGTGAAAGATATTGTTAACCAGCGCGTAACGCAGGCTAGACAGCAGCTCAACGAACTGAATACGTTCGTCGAGAAAAATGACGAAGATGCGTTACGCTTCAGAAACGATATCACCCAGAGCCGTACAGAGGTTAAGCGCCTGGCAGGTGAACTGTATGAAGAATTAAGGTTGATGGAAAACCAGCTAATGAGCCAGTTGCGTCCGCTGGAACTGGAGGATATTCGCCCCTTTATGGATGACGAACTAGGGTATACCGAAGAGGGCGTAGGCTATAAGCTCCACCTGCGTATTAAGATAGCGGTAGATCGCTTTTTTAACCAGTCTACCGCGGTGACGCAGCGTCTGTCGGACGACATTACCCGCCAACTGAACTCCAGTGAAAGTTTCTTAAGCAACCTCGGTGAAGGTGCGTTTAAATCCCTCGGCGGAGCCTTTAAAGGTGTGTCTAAAATTAGTCCAGCGACGATCAAAACTACCATTTTTGCCGCGCGTGACACCATTGGGCAATTAACCGGTTATGTCTATACGTTTAAGCCTTGGCAGGCAACCAAACTGGCTGGAGGCATTGCTAAATGGGCTGGCCCTGCGGGTGCCGTATTTACTATCGGTTCCGATCTCTGGGATGCGTATAAAGCGCATGAGCATGAGCGGGAAATCAGCGAGGCGAAAGAATCGCTTGGTAAAATGATCAAAGATCCGTTTAAAGATATCTATGACATCTTGAGCTCGGACGAGAAAATGTTCGCTTTCTTCGCGCCGCAGATTCAGAACATGGAAAAGGTCATTTCCGATCTGACGGAGAAAAGCAACGCCATCCGGCAAAGCCAGCAAAAGCTCGGTTTACTTCAGGGGCAGCTTGCACAGTTAAGCCTGCCAGTTCCAGATCAACAGCCAACCTAATTTGTGGGCCGCGATACTGTCACGTGGAGATGTGACGGTATCGCGGGTGGTGGCATTACCAGCATATTTATCGTGATGTTAGTATTTATCTCGACGGGTATACATATGCTCCCCTTCTGCCAACACGGTTGTGTAGCCCGCTTTTCATAAGGCTATCTCATACTTAAGGGGCATCCACTATTGCTGGATTACCGTCACTTTTCATTCATTATTTTTAAATGATGAAGAAAATATCTCATCAAAAAAAGGAACCGCGTCCATAAGTTTCTCCATCGCATTATTAAGCGGGGAAAAAATTTCATGATCCGCAGGGAAATAACCATATTCTTGCCAACATTCGGCAAGCTGGTTTGCATTTAATAATACTGGGAAAAAGAATTCACCGTTTGCCAGATCATCAAAGCCTAAAGAGCGAAGTTGCTCGCGATGAAGGGGATTAATATTCTTCACAAACTCAGTGAATTTCCGTTTCCCACCAAACAACTCTATATTAATCTTAAAGCGAAAACCAAAACTGGCTTGTTCTGTACCGACTCCGGTAATTACTGCCAAATAGTAATCAACTTCCGAAACCGTTGTATTATGGGTTTCAAAAAAATATTTCGGTACATCTGTTATTTGTTCCCAACTCTTGGGTGCTAGCCAACAATACTCTTTTTGCCCATATTCAGCTTCACCCTTCCAGTTATTATCCTTTAAAAATCGATCGACACATTGGTCAAAGCCTTTCCAGAAAGCACCATCAATTTGGTTTTCAAATACGACAACGGCTTCATTAAACATTTTTAACTGAGATAGAATCATTGCGCCCGCTTGACGCTCGATATCACTATATTGAGTCATATTTTTATCCTTGATTAAAATTGGCGCATATGTTCAAGAAAACAAAATGCAGCATGAGCGGCCATCTGCTTCGTTGGTGACATATTTTTAGCGATAAACGTGTTTCGGTAATGTTCCTGCATTGAAGATTCTAATTTTGTGGCAAAATTTCGCCAGGAAAGGCAAGAGATATAATGATTGGTCTCAGTGTCACCACTGAGAGGTTTATCACCATGTGGTGTTAAGAAAACAACACCCCAAGGACGCCCACCCGCCCGTTTCTCCGCATCCTGGCAATAACGTGCTATTTGTTGATCCTGCTCGTAAGCATCGATTTTTACCTCAATCAGTAAAAAGAAATTGCCAGCATCTATTTCAATATCAACACGATTGCTACTATCTCCGTTGGGGATGGTTTCAACATCCACCCAGCAATAACGTTCAAACGTTGAAGGAAAAATAGTATTTTCTGATGTTCGTATCGATTTCAACAACGCATTTAATGGTAGCGCACCAAAACCATGTGTTCCCTCTGGGTTAAGTAACCACGCGAGTACGGCAGAATTACGAACCTCGTTTCGTTTAAGCCCTGCTATATTCCAAGGGTCAAAAGAGAGTGAACGATGCTGTACCGCCTTAAGCGGTTCTGCCAGGTTACTGAAAAAGTGTTTTAACTGGTCTGGATCGATATTGATCTTGTTTTCCGGCGTTTTCCCTGTATTCACAATACCTTTCGGCCATTGCTTAAAAAAGGCGGGTAGCCAATCAACCAATGTGGTATTTATTATTTCCATACAAACAACCTTATATTTCTTAAAAGTGAAATTCGCCACTTACCAGATAGCCATCCCCACTGACTTATCTATCAAGCCATGAATTATGATTTTTCTGGTAATACGAAACGCACTTCTATACGACGCTGACGTGCATCTTCTGGCGGGACCCCAGGGATCGGCTGAGAATCGCCGTATCCAGCGACAATCACCCGACGCGCAATGGCTGGGGCAAGATCGCCCACGATAAACTTACGCGCTTCCCTCGCACGAGCCGCCGACAACGTGAAGTTGTCGTCATACACTGTGCAAAAGCTCTCAAAGTTCGTCACCGGACGTGTGACCGGTAAGTTATCGGTATACCCTTCAATAAATACCTGTCCGGTGCTGAACTCGTTGAGAAACTGCACCACCTGTGTTTCGATCGTGGCAAAAGCCTGATTGGCCTGCGCTGCGATGCATGCACTCCCTCGATTAAATACACCGTCACGCAAGGTGATTTTTTGTGAGTTCACATCCAGTGCCACCAGCCCTTCATTTGCAGTACCGTTAAGTGACGCTTTGATATTGCCCAGCATCTCACCGACTTTCGCACGCTGTGCGTTGGCCCCTTGTTCCATTTCTTGCTTATGCTTGATATCTGACCAGGTTTTCTGTAGTACCGACATCACTAGCAGCAACATCACTACCGCCATCACACCCGACATCAGGTCTGAGATGGAGACCCACTCATTCGGTTTATCTTTCATGAGTTATTCCCTTAGGCGGCGTCGTTGACCGTATTTAATGTCACCAGCGTTTGATCAAGGCTTTGTAACGTAGCGGCCAGCGGTTTCAGGCTTTGTTCAATTTGCTGAGTTAAGCGGTCTCGTTCAGGTGAAGAGAGGGTTTCACGAATAACGCTCAGCTCTTTGAGGGCATCGATCAGCCGGTTATCCAGCGAAGAGAGAGCCGTGGAGGCATCCGCGCTGCTCAGCGTCTCATCACGTAATAATTCAATATTGTGTACCAGTTTAATGATACTCGCATTGATGGTGTCCATACTTGGCTGCAAAGGACTATGTTTCTGCATCGCTTGCAGTTGGCTTACCAGTGCTTCGATTGCGAGTACGTTTTTCTCGCCAGACTCGGTCATCCCTGCATAACGGTTATTCAGGCTTGCTACCTGCCGATTGCTGCTGGATACCGCAGTAAGCCCATTAACAATTTGCTCACGCAGATCATCAACCAGCTTCGTCATGGCAATCACTTTTTCGTTCAATGTTTCACTGGTGATCATGAACTCACGCTGGGCGTCGCGTTGCGTTTTCATCGATTGATCGATAGAAACGCGCACTTCGCTCATTGTGGTGCCAACGTTTTGTGAAAGATCGGAAACTGCATGGGAAATACCATCCGTAGCATTTGCCATACTGGTGGATATTGAATCCATATTCTGACTAAAGCTTTCACCCATTTGATTAATGGTAGAACCCAAATCGTTTTTCACCGTTCCTAACATATCGGTAATACCTGAACGGAAATCACCAATTGCACCCTGTAGGTCTCCGGCTGAATCGCCCATTTCCTGCGCAGCATGAGCCATTTTCTCTGCTGATTGCTGTATGGCGGTAAGGTTATCGCTATTGGCATCAATAAAGCGTTGTAACGATTCGCGCGTCGTCGCTAGTTCAGCCAGTTGCTGCTGATTTAGCTCCGCTTGAGTCTGACTGCTTGTGATTAACTGTTGCTGTGTGGCCTGCAACACATCGCTGAGTTTTGCCAGGTGATTTTCACGGCTCTTATCGTGTAACGATGCTTCATGGCCTTGATCTACGAGAATCTTTAATAAAGGCTCTAGCCCAGAGTGCAGCGTTTGTAGCGATTGGCGTGTTGCTTCCCCTTCACGCCGAGAGCAATCCAATCCTTCTTGTAATGTATTAAGCAGTCGTTGCTGAGCTTGTTCATGTTCGATACGTTTATTCTGCCGAGATAGTTCAAACGCTGTTTTCATCTTCTGTGTACACCAGCGTAGGCGTTTCTCGTCATAACCTTTGACGGCAACCCAAGTCTTTAATATCAAAAATGCGCTGATCCCCCACGTCGATGTTTTGAACTTTGTCCCTAGTCCTTCCATCATTCCCATTAGGTTGGACATGGCGCTATCCATCCCTGCGGAATTTGCATCGATCAATATGTTCGATGCCTTATTCAGCGCAATGCCGAGACCAAGGAATGTTCCCAGCAGCCCTAGAATTAGCAAAATCCCAGGCATAATATCAGCCATTTTTTCGGCTGGGCTGGCGACAACTTCACTGATCTCATTCACTGAACCATGTTCAACATCCAATGCATCTGTAGATTCTGAGGAGACGTTACCCTGCCATTTATTTTCCCAAAACTGGACGTTAGCCTGGCGTGAAAGCTGCACGATAGTTAAAAGAACCAGAGACAACATCACTCCGCCAAAAAGCAATTGAATGATGTCGAACTCTGGCAGGAGAAAAGCGAAAAATTCATGAAATGTCATGCTGCCACCTCAACTAACTTACTGGCACGTTCACGGCTGGCTTTTTCAAAAATATTGGCAAAATCGATAATCAAACTTTGTTGCTCACTATCAAGTTCTTCCCAACGTTTACCAAACTGCGCACATTCAATGATCACCATACCGACGGCACTACTGTCTTCCATCAAATACTCCTGACCTTCAAATGCTTCTGGTTCTTTTTCTAACATTTGCAAAAAGCCTTCTGCGGCAAAAACATAGTTGCGCATTTCATTGGTATGTTTACGTTTTGCTTCCATCTTGGCTTGTTGCTCAGGTAAGCGAGCTTCAAGCTCACTAAGCATCCCTACCTCTTCTTCTTGAAGATCGTTGAGGCGCTGACCGATCTGTAAACGGCGCAGTAATACCTGCTCTTTGGAGAGATCGTCATTTAACGATTTCCACTCATTTTCCATGTCTTGCAGGTTATAGCCCCAGGCCATGATCATTTCTTCAAAGACAAAAGGAATGAGTTTCTTACCGAAACGCGTCATCACCACGCGATCAAGGCGCTGTGTTGCTTCATCGCTTAGCTGGGGATTGGGATTCAGCAATTCGTTACCGGTTTCAATCAGGAACAGATCGTCATCGGTTATCGCATTAATATCTTGTGCTCGCGTCAGATGTTGTTCCGTATCTTTCAGTAGCTTCTGCGATGCGCGTAGCCGGAGGTAATGCTCGAAATCATTAATCTGGATGTTTTCTAACACATCCTTAATTTTTGTAGAGAGTTGAGCATAGAGGGTTATCAGGCTAGCGAGATCAACGGCACTGGCTGCTTCACCACGCATTTGGCTGCGGGCTTCACGTAGCGCTTCTTCATGCTCACGAGCTTCATTCATTTCTTCCTGAGTGAGGAACAAATCTTTAAGCTGTTTGGCTTTTTTTATTGCCCATTCAATGGCTTTACTAATGCGTTTAGCCAACTCACTTTTGTCCCATTCAACTAACAGTCCAAGCGCTTTATCAAGAGCTTGCAATGCACCGCCAATCCATGGGAATTGTGGTAACACCTTTGCAGCCAGTTTTGCTGCGTTTTGCACGATAGGGCGGATCACATTACTGATAAACGGTTTTACCTTTTCCCAGACACTTTTTACATTTCCTACAAAGGTCTCCGCTTTTTCAGCCATCCAGGAAATGGTTTTTGCTGCTGTTTCTTTAACCCCATCCCACACTCGCCCAACCGTGCTTGCCACAGAGCTGACTGTATTACTGACCCAGCTCACACAACTTGAAAGCCATCTCATACTTATATCCTATTGTTTTTATTGAATACCTAATAATTTTTTTGCCGTGCTGACTTCACTCACTGTACGTCCTGAATGCGTGGCAATCACCTGATGAGAAGCCAAAACTTGTTCGATGGCACTGCGCAAGTGATTGATACTGAGTTGCGGCGTGATTCTCTCCTGTTCGGCTTCCAGCAACACTTTAGGCAGAGCAAGGCGCAGACAAGTACGAATTTCACGACCGGCAAGCCCTTCGGAAAGCTCGCTGGCAGCTTCTACCAATGTTTCTCTCGTCTGAGATAAGGGGATTTCCGCAACCAAAAATTTGTTCCAGAGCTGCTGACGCGCTGGCAGATCAGGCAAGGTAAATTCAACGTGATAACCGATGCGACTGCGAAAGGCTTCATCATAATTTCGGGCAAAATTGGTGGCAAAAACGACAATCCCTTCAAAGCGTTCCAACTCAATCAGTAAGGTGGAACGCATCGCGTTTACCTCATTGTCGACACCCTGTGTGACGGAAGAGAGTCGTTTGCCAAGTAGCGTGTCGGCTTCATCAAAAAAGAGTAACGCGCCAGTTTCCTTTGCTTTGGCAAACGATGCCTGAATATTCTTAGCCGTTTCCCCCATAAACTTACTTTCCAGCTCAGCAATACCTAGTGCAATAAAAGGCATGCGAAGTTGCCCTGCCAGTGCTTCAGCGCACAGGGTTTTTCCCGTTCCTGGAGGACCATAAAAATTAAGAATGGCGGTTCTTCCCATCGGATCGACACAGGAAAAATTCCACTGCTGATAGATAGTTTGATGAAAGCGGAGGCGAGCCAGACATTCATCCAATGCAGTACGTGTGGATTGCGATAAGATGACGTCTTTATCGAGGGTGAATCGCGGGTTTTGTATTAACCCAATTCCTGAGCCTGCTTTATTACCTTCTCCACGCTCGTGCGAGGAGAAGGGGGCTCTGGGGGGCGCGGGAGCGTTACTTTGTGCTGTCATGAGTCTTTCATCCATGGAAAGAAAGGAAGTACTTAATAAAGTTAGCCTGCTAAATATTTAGTATTGAAATTTCCAGGCTAATTATTACTAACAATTTGACTTAGGAGTTATCGGCTAAAATCTTAAGCACTTGAGTAAAAATCGACATGCATTGTCGCGTTTACGCTACTGTTGAATTGTGCGTTTTTTCTCCTTTTTAGGGGAGGGTTTTTTATTTCTATGCCATCAGACAGTTTGTAATGGTGACAATCAACATTGCTGTTAATTTGTGAGATTTTCATTATTAGCATAAAAGTATAAAGGTCGCTGGTATCATACTTTCGATAGATACTTTGTTTTATATTACTTACTGTTTTAATGCTTTCGCTCATTGTAATTGCGATTGCCGCCGTAGTTTTTCCCTCTAGCCAATATTTATAATATAAACGTTCGCGAGAATTTAATGCTACTTGACTAAATTCACATCGTTTCAATAAATATGAACGAATTGTTCTTATTATTTTCTTTAGTGGTGTTGATTTGGAGAGTAAAATAATTTTTCTCGATACAGAAATAGGGGGGTGCTTTCGTGCATTTAAGACGATAATAAGAGCGTATTTTCCCTCATGAAAATATTCTTGATAATCACTTATATATAAACCAACATCAAAAACTGCAATGTGAACATTCGTATTTAGCTGATTCCCAAGGCATTCAAATGCACCACGAGTGAACGCACAGCGACTAAAGATATCAACATTCATAACGCAACCTTTACAAATAATGGTCTGGAGTTTTTAAGAAAATATGCGCAGATAAACTATCTCTAAAAGATGGCCTTACCATTACATCTTTTGGGTTTGTCTGGTAATGATTTTACAGAGTGTGGCGACAATCTATGTCGCCATATGAACAGAAAAAGGGGGTTGACACATTAGATGACGTAATAATTAATGACTACTACTTTCTCGACTCATCATTAAACAAAAAACCCTCACCGACTTCTTGTGAAACCCGTTTCCGAATTTGATGAATTATCATGATGGACGGGATGGTTACAGAAAATGCAGGGCCACTAAAATATGTCACACCAGAACCTAATAAAGACACGGCCCCTACAAATTGCCCAACAATAGGAATAGAGCCCGCTGCGATGCGACCCGCAATAAGTGAGCCTATTGACAATAGCGCACTTAACGAAAGAGCGGAATAATGTAATGCACCCTGAGGAATTTCTCCTGTTTTAGCTAAAATCTTAAGATAATCTATTTTTTCTTTCTCAGAAGACGTTTCAAGTTTTTCCCGAATAATAGATACAATTTTTGCATAGATGGCTTCCTCTAAGGAAATGAACCCAAGGTTCTCACGTTGAGGAATGCCCAATTTTTCAGCAGCATCATCCAGTATTTCTCGATAGCAAACGCCATGTCCCCTGGCTTTGTTAGCAACTGAATCTCCCCCCATCAGTTGGAGCTCGTTTGTTAATGCTACAGCATTGGTTTCATTTTTTTGTATTGAAACGCTTTTCCTCTGGCACAAGAGCTCTGCAAGTATCTTTTTTTCCTGCCCATTTGCGTGGCACAGAGGTAAGTACAATCCAACATCCTGCACAGCAAAAGGGTTCACAACTTGACTTCCCTGTGGGCCCAAAGGAATGAGACTGTGCGTACTCGCCTGATCCAAATTCAAGTAATTGATAATACCATTCAGATTATCCCAATAGTCCATGTGGCCAAGCCAGTGAAAGGCATGGTTTTTTACTCTCTCAATACTATCGGTGGGTGCTTTAATAGGATGGCGGCCAATACATTTTTCTAGGTCAGGTTTGATAAACTGTAATATTCTATCTCCGTCAGAGTGGATATTAAAAATAGAGCCGGATATAATATTCAATATTACCTTACACTCTTTCGTCTCAAGCGGACGTGCCCCTCCCATAAATACAACATTATTTACATTGAGGGATTTAAATTCATTGGGGAGCTGAAGAAATGTCTCAATGATCATTCTGGCACCTAGCGAGTGCCCATAAAAATTCAATTCTTTATAGGTTGTTTTTTCTTTTTTTATAAATACCTTTAGTTTTGAAAGAAACTCATTTGCCTGTTTAGGTATACTTTTCTCTGTATTTAGATAGCTATTTATAGCATCCCATGTGAGACTGGTTGTCGCCCCTAATGCCGCAGCAATATTCAGCGTGGCGTAACCCGCCAATTTCTTATAATCAATATCCTTGGCATTTCCTGCTGGCCAAAACATAAAGGCATTTGTGGTATTACTAGCACGAAGAGGAACTTTTTTCTTCAGTTCTTTTTCTTCAGCATAGCTGGTAACAGCAGAATACCCGTGAATATAAATATTTAGAATGTCCCCGCGAGAGGCATTACAAAAATCAAAAGAAATCTCACTCCTAGCCATGATCACCTCAAAGAAAAAAATATAAATCAAGTAATCCTATTATTTATACATCTGAACCATTCGTTGAACTTTTTTCCTAATAGCCTCAACCCATTCACTGGGTTGGTAGACACGGATATTGTCATTAAGCCCTAAAATCCACCACAGTGTTTCACGGTCGGGGGAAATATTCGCATACAGACGTAGCCAATCACTGTTTGGCAAGGGTTCCAAGCGCTGAGTATGACTAAGTGGCGTTTCGCGCAGCAACCAAGCTATTTGAGGATGAATATCGGCAATCAATTCAACAAGGGGCTCAGAATGTCCAGATGTAAAAGCACCAGAAGCAATGTAATCATCAATATTGAAATCATCATATCGATCTACTGGCTCATTCAATACTTGTGCCTGAAGAATACGCTGTAAAGCAAACTGACGTAGATCGCTATAGCCATCAACAACCCCGACAACATAGCTAATAGAATGGCGGGCAATGACCCCTAAAGGCTGAATGCATAACTGTTTAGACTCACCTTTACTCCTGCTGAGATAACTGATTTGAAGTTTATTTTTTTGCATCAACGCGGTAGCCACTTTCTCCCAAACCGCATCATCTATCTCTGCAGGAAAAAGTGTCTTACCATTCGGCAATGCTCGTACACGTTCCGCCCAACGGGTGAGGTTATTGTGCTCTAACCCTTGTAGCTGCTTATGCGCCATACCGAAATGAGGCCGGAGATGTTGCAGTACACCAGGCGGTAATAACTTCTCCAAATAACTTTCTGCAAATACGAAAGCCAGCGCTGTTGAAACATCCAGTGCAGGAAAATCGAATTGAGGCATCTCTTTTGGAAAGCTCCATTGATAAGGGCGCTGGCTCTCATCGCAAAGCAACGGGAAGTCAACACCGAGTCTGCCAACAAGATCCCGTTGTAATGTGCGCAGGTCGATATCAAATTCCCGGTCTTTGAGTTTTTGCAATAACTCGGCAGTTGAAATGCTTTTGGGCTCGCGAGGTATCAGGCGAAGCAGCGCCAAATGCCGAAATAATCTATCCTTAGGTTCTGACATAATGCTGTGTTAATAATATTTGATTTATTGTAGTAATTCGGCAACATCTATTATGAATATCATGTGCCACCATGTGTAACCCATCTTCTAGGCTACATTAACTTCAATGACGAGACTGGGCTTGTTCTAGCTCTTTTTTCAAATTATCTATCGCATTCTGGCTCTTCATCAGAAGAACCCCAACAGTAAGACCGATAGCAAAGCTGAGCAATTCTTTCATAGTAAGTTCCTCATCTAATGGGTTACCTTTCGAAGACTACATTTACTATGTTAAAACGACAATCTGCGTCGCTAATCGCTGTTATCCCAGATAGACATGTCTGCCAGATCAACGCGAGGAAAAAGTTAACTTCACTAGCCATTCACAGTGCACGAAAACTGCCGTACGAGTATCGTCATAACCAATATCAGATAAAAAGCCAAATAAATCAATATAATTGGTGTTTTTATTACCAATCAATTGGCTGTAGTGGCACAGTAAATTTGGCCACCTGAACAGAGACAATCCTCTCGCCTCAGCCTAAAACAGGTGGCTTTATGACGAAGAAAATAAAACGGGTCTTTTTCTCCCGAGTTCAGGTTGGAATGCGCTCTGCTTGTTGCGGATAAAGATTACTCATACTACACAGACTCTGTGATAGCCACGCAGTTGTCAGCCTTTATATATTGAGTTATTACAACAATGTTAGACGCCATCAGTATAATGGCGGTCTGATGCCGAAATAATCAGAAAAATATATCTTTCTTACTGTAAGGTTTCGATCTGATTTAATTAGCTGTTACGGTTTTATAATTATTTTTTAATTCCAAGTTATTTTGTTTTTTATATTGTAAATATGCCGAATTTGAACTGTGTGAATGCGGTTTGGACGCGTTTTTTACGTTATTTCCTGCACCTTGTATATGTTTTTTCTTATTGGTGTAGGAAGGGGTGTTATTTTAGAGGTAAATAGAAATTATCTTGGTTTTAGGTTTGTTTGTGATTTTATTTTTAATTATTTATTATTTGATAACCATGATGAATTGTTAGTTGTGTAAATAAAAATACTGAATATGTTATTCAGTATTTTTTTTGTACTTATATGGTTTTTTTATTCTATTGTTTCTACGTCATATCTATGTGGCTAATTTCTTTTTTAAATTAATGAGGTTATTTTGGATATAATAAACAATGAATTAGTTTCATCGCTAATATTAAGTGAGTTAATTCAATATCGGCGTAGATTCACTCACTCGACGAAACCAATTAGTGAAGAAGAGGCCTTGGTGACTCAGGTTCAATTACCCAGGATTCGTGCTTTCGTGGATAAAAATAGCCGTATTGAACTTATTCTACCTGCGTTCCCGGTAAAATCGCCTAGCCCTTATAAGGTTCTGGGTAGGAAACCGGACATGGCGGAACGCTTGTCTCTGATATTTCTAAATTCATTATGCCAGCGCATTCAGCTTTATTACCCGCCTGGAGCCCATATCCGTATTTGTTCTGATGGGCACGTATTTGGCGATCTGATTGGGACTAGCGACGAAACCATTAATGCCTACCAGCATGAGATTGAAAACTTATTGCATGAATTGGGTGCTATTCATCTTAGTGTGTTTAATCTCAAGGATGTCGAGAACATGGCTGCGCTTACTGCTGATTACGATCACCTTCGCCAGCGACTGGTTGAGGATTATGCTGAATCAGAAGAAGACATTAAATCGCAGCTCATGCAGAGCGAAGAGGGCTTGCAGCTTTACCGTTCAATCACCCGCTTTCTCTATGAAGATAGCCTGCGACCGGACTATACCGGCTCTAATGCGGCGTTACAGAAAGATGCCAAAAAGCGTGCGTGTGGCGTTATTCAACGCAGTTGGGCGTGGGGCAACCTGCTTGCTGAAAATTTCCCAGATGCTATTCGTCTGTCGATTCACCCTCAGCCCTCGGACAGCCTGAAGCTGGGTATTCATATGATGCCTACCAAGGACGATTGGTTGACGCCCTGGCATGGTGTCGCCGCCAATGTTAATGGCCAGTTTGTGCTCATGAAGAATACCGATGCACAGCAGTTGGCGGGTGAAGTCGTGGAGATCCGCGGTACGCCGAGTTATTACGTCGTTAAGCAGCATGATATGGCGTAAGCGTATTTTTCTCGTCTTATCATTCGTCGAAATATCGATAATTATCATCTTATAAAGGAATATACATGATGGAGAATAGCATGAACTATCGCATTGAAACGCTTTCCCCTTTTGGTGCGTTGTTGACGCCTGCTGAAGTAGGGCAGGGCATCACCACTCTGCCAATCGATACACTACGTGAACTTGCTCGTGAGCATCATCTTCTGGTATTACGCGGTTTTTCCTCTGGCTTTTCCGATCCTGAAACGTTGACCGAGTATGCTGGCCACTGGGGAGAAATCATGATGTGGCCTTTCGGGGCGATATTGGATGTGAAGGAGCATGCGGATACCAAGGATCATATCTTTGATAACAGCTATGTGCCGCTACACTGGGATGGAATGTACAAGCCTACTATCCCCGAATTTCAACTGTTCCACTGCGTTTCCGCGCCGGGGCAGGATCAAGGTGGACGTACCACTTTCGTTGATACCACGCGCTTGTTGGCAGAAACCGATGCACAGTTAGTCGATGAGTGGCGTCGTGTTTCAATTACCTATCGTATTAAAGCCGTTGTGCATTATGGTGGTGAAGTGACTTCCCCATTAATCATTCCTCATCCTAACGGCGTTGGGGAGATTATGCGCTATAACGAACCGCCAACCGAAGGGGAGCGTTTTCTCAACCAGCATGCGCTGGAATACCATAATGTCACACTGGAAGCGCAAAGCGCATTTAGCCAGACGCTACGGCAGCATTTGTACGATCCCCGTTATTATTATGCGCATAAATGGCTACAGGGTGATGTTGTGATAGCCGACAACTTCTCGCTGCTGCATGGACGTGAAGCCTTTACGGCTCACTCGGCTCGTCATCTGCAACGTGTGCATATTCAGGGTACGCCGGTTTGCGTGAATACTTGCATTGATAGCGCGGCATAAGGGAAAACACCATGGCACATATTCTCATGGCGGCGATGGCAACGCCGGGACATGTTTATCCTTTGCTGACCATCGCTCGCTATTTAGTTGAGCAGGGAAACGATGTCACGCTGTTTAGCGGCGCGTTGTTCCGTGAGCAGGCGGAGGCTGCTGGGGTCGGTTTTATCCCTTTTAGTGATGAGATTGATTTCGACTACAGGAAACTTGAGCAGCACTTCCCTCTGCGAGCCACGCTGCCGCCAGGCAACGCGCAGATGGCTTTGGCACTGAAGAATTTCTTTGCTGCACCGATTCCATTGCTAGATCGTCAATTGCGTGACGCGCTGGCAAAGACTCATGCCGACCTGCTCATCGTTGAAAATTGTTTTTATGGTGTTTTGCCGCTGTTGTTTTCTGGCTCGCGGCCACCGGTCATTGCGGTTGGCGTAACGCCACTGTCCTATTCGTCGCGGGACTCTGTTTTCTATGGGCCCCGTATCCCCCCTAAATTGCTGCCGCCCGATCTGAGTCATGAACAACTGGTAGATGAAGAAACGAGAGGGTTCTTGAGCGACGTTCAGCACGTATTTAATGATGTGATGGTGCAGGCGGGAGGAAAGCCGCTTGAGCAGCCTTTTATGGATGCGCTAATTGGTCATTGCGATCGTTTCTTGCAATTATCGACCACTGAACTTGAGTACCAGCGGGATGATTTGCCACAGAGTGTGCGATTTATTGGGCCATTATCCCATCACATCGCAGCAGAGCGTGTTCCGCAATGGTGGGCGCCAGACGACAGCAGGCCGCTTATTATCGTTTCACAAGGAACACTGGCGAATGTCGATCTCCAGCAACTCATCGGGCCAACGCTGCGCGCCCTCGCGGATTTACCCGTCAGGGTACTGGCGACCACTGGGGGGCGTTCGGTTGATGCGCTACAAGCCTCATTACCTGAAAATGCCAGAGTGGTCAGTTTCCTTTCCTATGATGACTGGCTGCCAAGAGCATCGATATTTATCACCAATGGTGGATATGGTTCGATTAATTCCGCACTGAAAGATGGTGTTCCATTAATTGTGGCTGGTGTCGGTGAAGATAAACAGGAAAGTGCCGCGCGCGTGGTATTTGCTAAATGCGGGATTAGCTTACAAACCAGTACGCCGAGTGAACAGCAAATTAAGCAGTCTGTTATCGAAATATTGGAGGACCCAGGCTACTTACAGCGCGCAAAATGGATTAAGGCAGATTATGCAAGCCATGATGCATTTGCTCTGATTAACGCTGAAGTCAATGCGCTCGTCAACCAAAGGAGAACGGAATAGCACTAGGCTGGGGATATCTCTGCCGATGTGTAGGGTAACGATATGTCGTCATCATTTCATATAGTTATGATTTCATATAACCATTATTTCATGTAACACGTACTGAAATCAGTCACACGTTATGGGGTGGAATAGCGCCCCATAACGCTATTGCGAATCGTATTATTCCTACAGCGCTTTGTCGGTCAACAACGCGACCTTGCTGGCTGTTGATACTCGCTCAAGGTAGGCGTGTACGTTAGGGCCAAACTGTACGCCTTTCACGATCGTGAGCGACAACAAGATAGGGAATAGAATAAAGTCGGTGGTTGAAATGGCGCTGGCGTTTGCCAAACGCGGTTCCAACACGTCGAGTTTCTGCTCCACTTCTGCAATCAGCTCTGGTGTTTTTGCTATCAACGCGTCCAGATCGCCGAAGGCTTTTTCTTCACGCAGGATATAGGCATGACGCGCTTCTGGTGTAGAAAGCTCTTTGAAATCCGCTTTCGTGAAGCGAGGAACCGCAAGGTTAAATACCGCGCTGGAAACGGACTTACACCAGGCTTCAATCTCAGCATCAACGGGTTGGTCGGCGATTAACGGTGTTTGCTTGCTGTCGACATAGTGGACGATATCCATGCTTTCCGGCATGAAGCTGCCATCTTCTTTCTGAAGAATCGGCACCACTTTGCGGCCGACCATGCGCGTGGGCGTGTCAACGTCGCCTTCCATAATGACGGATTGCTCAACTGGCAGATCTTTCAGACCAAAAATCATTCTGGCTCTGACACAGAATGGGCAGTGTTCGTAAATGAAAAGTTTCATGCATCGCCTCGTAATATTTTGAAAAATTCCGCGAAAATTTGCGCGCCCGGTCATGACAAGTCATGCCACCAGAGTAATACCTCGTAGGGTCGGTGGTAAAGTGAATGTGATTCGCCGTTGCTGAAAGGGCGGTATGATAGTGAGTCCGCGTTACCCAGTCTGGATTGCGGTATGATGCAGTGCCACCCCTTTGCGGAAGAGAGATAATGGATCGCTTGAGCGCGTTGGAAACATTTATCTGCGTTTTTGAAACCGGGTCGTTTTCCGCCGCGTCCCGTAGACTCGGTATTGGTCAGCCAGCGGTTTCTAAAGCGATCATGCAGCTTGAAAAACAATTGGCAACTACGCTGTTGATTCGCTCTACCCGAGGGTTGACGCCAACAGAAGCCGGACAGCATTTTTATGAGCAAGTCTCTCCCGCGTTAACGATGCTGGGAGAGGCTCAAGAGCGTGTGGTTAGCGGGAATGCCGCGCTGTCTGGTCGGTTGCGCATCTGCGCGCCAGTCACCTTTGCCAGACTGCATATTATGCCGCGACTCCATGAGTTTATGGCCGAACATCCGCAGCTCAACGTTGATGTTATTCTCGACGATCGCCCGATCGATCTGATTGCTGAAGGTATTGATGTAGCACTGCGTTTGGGTGAGATGAAGGATTCAAGTTTGATCGCACAGCGGCTGGCCTCGTGTACGATGCACCTGTTAGCGACACCCAACTATTTTTCCGTTCATGGCATACCGGCTTCTCCTCATACACTGGCTGCGTATCCATCTGTCATCTATTTGCAGGGAGAGAAAACCGATCGCTGGATTTTTTCTCAAGATGGAACACAGACCACGGTATTCCCCAATGGGCGTATCCGTGTTTCTGCGGCGGAAGGTGTGCGTGCTGCTGTGCTGTCTGGCGCAGGGTTGACGGTTGCATCTGAATGGATGTTTGCACCAGAGCTTGAAAGCGGACAGGTTATTACTGCACTGGACGCATGGACGCTAGGTAAGATGGATCTGTGGGCCGTCTACCCAGGAGGCCGTATGACATCAGCCCGTGCCAGAATCTTTACTGGTTTCGTTCAACGTCTCTTTTCCTAATTCATTCCCATTCGGAATAGCTGATATTCATTCAACCGCTCTACTGGGAATGATCACGGCGTCTTATTCTGCACTCATCGCTTGCCGACATCCGGCGGGAAATACATAAACAGGTATGATGATGAGTACATTATCCAGCGAAGTTGATGTCGGAACACCGTATGCTCCCGGCAAGGTATTGATTTTCTCAATGGCAGCAGCCAGTGGTATTTCTGTTGCCACTATCTACTACAACCAGCCGATGCTGGGCGTGATAGGCGAAAGTTTTACGTCGAGTAGCGCGGTCTCACTCATGCCGACGGTAACGCAATTAGGTTATGCGCTCGGGTTGCTGTTGCTGGTTCCCCTCGGTGATAAGTTTGATCGCCGTCGACTGATTGTCTGGCAATTCTTGATGTTGGCGCTAGCTTCTGCGTTTGTTGCATTGTCGACATCGGCTTTTTCCTTGTTAAGCGCTTCGTTACTGATTGGTTTTGGTGCTACCGCCGCACAGCAGATTGTTCCCGTTGCCGCAGCACTCGCCGATGTGAAGCAGTGTGGCGCGATTGTTGGGACGGTGATGAGCGGGTTGCTAAGTGGAATTTTGCTGAGTCGTACGATTGCGGGTGTGGTGGCGGAAAGTGCGGGCTGGCGTGCGATGTTCTGGCTAAGTGTGCCCCTCGCGTTGGCGGGAGCATGGGCGATGGGGAGAATGCTACCGACTTTGCCATCGAATCAAAGCATTCGCTACAGTGAACTGATGCGTTCGCTGGTGGCACTATGGCGGATTGAGCGTGTATTACGCAAAGCTACGTTGGTTCAGGCATTATTGTTTGCGTCTTTCAGCGCATTTTGGAGCGTACTTGCGCTGTATTTGGGAAGCGGGCATTTTCAGATGGGCGCGGCGGCGGCGGGTCTCTTTGGTGCGATCGGCGTGGCTGGCATTCTTGTCGCACCGCTGGCGGGAAAGTTGGCTGATCGAGTCGGTAGTCGCCCAGTGGTGATCGCAGGTACGTTGTTGACGCTGCTCTCATGGGGGATATTCATCAGCTTCGATTCCCTTATTGGCCTGATTATCGGTGTTGTGCTGCTCGATCTTGGTGTCCAAAGTACGCTAATTGCCAATCAGCATGTGATTTATGGGCTTGGTGAGGCCGTCAGAGGCCGAATTAATACTGTATTCATGGGCGGTATGTTTCTGGGCGGTGCTGTTGGTTCCTCCGTTGCGATAGCGGCCTGGCATCAGGGGGGATGGATGATGGTCGGCGGGATGGCCAGCATATTGACAATGATGGCGCTGCTGATCGCGTTGATGAAGGCGAAAAATGCCTAATGGCTATTAGAAGAGTGGGCTGAAATAGCGAGATATTACGGTAAGGGAAAGCCTCACCAATGTTGTTTTACAACCAGTAGATTAACCTTACTTGCTGATGACAATACTATACATTTGGCTTGCTATAGTCCTTCCATCCCTTGTCAGTACCTCACATCTCTGTGAGTGTTGTGTAGTTAACCATCCCTGTCATTAGAATGACCTTACCCGCCTCGTGCGGGTTTTTTTTGCCTGCGATTCAGCCGATTAGATTAACGCTGCGAATACCTAATTTGTATCTTTTTTGAGCGGGTGATCGGGGGGTATTTTGGTAACGACTCGATTCCTACCTTCATGCTTGGCTTGATAGAGGGCGTCATCCGCAGTTTTCAATATACTATCTATCTGTTCCGTTCCTGGAATAAAACAGGTGACGCCTAATGAAATCGTGATGTTTTCAGGAATCGGCAGTGGCATTCTTTCAACTTTTTTACGCAACCGTTCGGCAATCTCGGCGGCTTGCTTCATGTCAGTATCGGGTAGGAGAGCCAGAAATTCCTCCCCACCCGTACGACAAATCAGATCGGATTCTCGTGAACCTTGTTTTATGTTGTTAGCCAACAGCCTGATAACGTCATCGCCGACATTGTGCCCATAGGTGTCATTGACGCGTTTGAAATGATCAATATCAATCACGATAGCGGCGACCTGATCACTCTTTGACAGAATGAGTTCAACGTTCTCATAGATACCACGGCGATTGAGTAGCCCGGTGAGTGGATCGGTGTGGGCTTGCAAACTCAGCTTGCCGATCCGCTTGTGTAACAACACCGTACCGAAAAGAATGACGCGTTTTAGTTGGTCAACCTCAAAATACCAGGAGGGAACTTTCTTGATTTTTTCAATGACGTCGGGCTCCTCCATTTTACTGGCAGAAACGGCCAGCAAGCGCAAAGGGTTGGCGATAGAGAAGGCAAGTAGGGTAAGCGCAATCAGCGTTAATGCCATTACCGGTGCACCTTCGTATAAAACGGACCGCATGACGTTGTTAAGTGAATCGAGTACATTTTGATAAGGGTGTAAGGTAATGATAACCCAGCCTGATGATGCCACTGTATCAAACCCAGCCAGAGACGGAGTGCCTCGCATATCGGGTATGGCAAGCGTTCCGCTCTTTTTGTTCTGAAAGGCTTCCTTGATTCTCTTGTCGTTGACGGGCTTACCGACCCACTGTTTATCCTGATGGTAGAGAACAATTCCATTTTTATCGATGACATAAACGCTGGAGTAATCGTTGTAGAAATGGGTATTCATGAACTCGTTTAACACGCTTTTGCTTTTTAAATAAATGGTTCCGCCGATGTAGCCAAGGTAATTGCCTTGCTTATCTTTGATGGGGGAGGAAACCAGCACGATGAGATTTCCTGTAACGGAAATATAAGGCTGGCTAATTAACGTTTTTTTTTCCTCTAGCGCTAACTTGCTGGCATCTGAGGTCAGCGTGCTCCCTTTCAGGTTGAGCGATGTTGGGTAAACCGTGTGTATGCGGTTCTGGCGATCCGCAACGAAAACCGAATTAAAACTTTGGCTCATGCGGAATGTTTGTTCGCTTTTCTCTAACAGCACATCATCGTCGCTAAAACTATCCGCCATCGATATCGCACTGTAGGCCAACTCCTGCTGTGCGGAAGATAAAAAACTTTCTGTGGTGGCCGCTAATTTGGTGGAGTAATTAAGGTTTGAACTAAGTATCTGATCGGTAATGAGCTTTTTTTGTACATTATAAACGGCGATATAAGCATTCGTCAGCGTAACGATCATACTGATAATGGCGAGGGACAAAATGAGTGAACGTAAATTGACTGGGAACCGCTTTCTTATTTTCATGATTGGCCGCCCCTACTTTCCGTTAGGTAAGCAAAAATTAATCGTTCTTATTGTTATATAAAATTTGTTATGTAACACGGGCTGAACATCTCTTACGGCCGTTGAATAAACCCCGCTATTCAAAGTTATAGACGCTAATCGTGCTATTTGGCAACGTGCTGACACCGCTATTATCATTCAGCTTAATGGAGAGAATGCACGATCTCCAGTGTGCCATTAATGATGAATTGTACACCCATGCAAACCAGCAGAAACCCCATCAGCCGTGAAATGGCTTCAATACCACTTTTCCCAATCAGTCGCATAATCAGGCCAGAGCTTTTCAGACTGAGCCAGACGATCAGGCTGATCAACATAAACGTGAGGACGGGGGCGACGGTAATCACCCATGGTGTAATATCGACGCCGCTTTTGATTTGTGATGCAGAGCTAATGATGAGGGCGATGGTGCCAGGCCCGGCAGTACTAGGCATTGCCAGTGGAACGAAGGCGATGTTGACTTCATTGGCTGAGAAGCTGTCGTTAATTTCTTCTTTTTTGCTTTTGACTTCGGGCGCATGTTCTGGTTTTTGCTGAGGAAAAAGCATGCGAAAGCCGATAAATACCACGATGAGCCCGCCAGCAATGCGTAACCCGGGAATGGAAATACCGAAGGTATTCATCACGATCTGACCCGCATAGTACGCGACAGTCATGATGATGAAGACATACAGCGAGGCCTGAAAGATCTGACGATTGCGTTCCCCTTGGCTCATGTTGCCGGACATCGCCAAAAATACCGCTACCGTCGTCAGTGGGTTCGCGAGTGGCAGGATTAACACCAGACCAAGACCAATGGTTTGAATCAATTCCAGCATTCTACGTTCCTCTTTATTGGGGCGCTTTTGTCAGTTCAGGAAAATGGTCAATGATGACCTGTCGCGGTGGTGCGCTATGCCAACTCACCTTCCGCTAATTTTTTAAAACGATAGAGTGTTTTAGTCAGCATATCGCGAGAAAACATATCAAACATTTGGCCGATCTTTTTTCCGATCAAGCCTCCTGGTGGATTGTAGCGAATAGTCAGCGTCACGGTTGTTCCCGCTTCTGACGACGCTGGCCGAAAAGAAAGCCGGCCTTCATTAGGAACACGCGCGCCTTCTAGTGAACGCCAGTGGATATATTCCCCCGGTTTTTCGTCAATAATACGAGCCTGCCACTCAATGAGTGCACCAATCGGTGTGTTGATTCGCCAGTTAGAGTCGGTATGGTTCAGTATCTCAATACTCGCGAAGTGGCCCATGAGGATCGGCAACGTTTCCGGTTTGCGCCAAAGATCAAACAAGCATTCTTCCGGCCGATTGATCGTGATACTGCCGCTGATTTCATTGGCATAGCTGCCATTTTTCACTGCCATTCGTCTTAAGAAAGAGGGAAACACCCGTCATCCTCCCTAATGGATTGTTACCCCTTTATGGGCATATGAACGCCATTCTGACTGATATCGACCAGCGAAGCAAAATTGGAGGAGGTTGGCAGTATGTTGGTACAGGCTATCACAGCAATAGCCTAAATTTTTACGCGCCTAATGTTACGTTAATGTTCATTCAGTACTGTAAGTATCAGACAGAAGCCGAATGAAGTGCCGCAAAACACCAGGGTTTTTATATAACGATAATAGCTATACCCCGCCCACTATGATTAGTGGGCTTTTTTTTATTTTTACCTCCCTGTTTATATATTTTATTTTTATATTATTTGATATTTGTCAATTTATTATTAATGAGATTGTACCTATTAAGGTGTAATGGAATTTTGTCCATGTTTTCTGTCCTGTGAATAATGTATTGATTGCCGTGATTTACTTTATAAGTTCGTCGTGTTACGTTTATAATCAGCTTTCTCGCTGGTGAGTAATAAATATGAATAATCCTTTTGTTGCCAAGTGGAGCCGTAATGGCAACCTGCTTTGCCATGGCCATTGGTTAATCTCTTATAAAGAAAAAGATTTTTCGCTACCGGAAAAATATAAAGAAAATCATATGGGAACCATGGGGATCTATTCTATTATTGATCCTGATGATGAAACTTATCGTGACGGATTAGATGAGGATGATTGGATTCTGGGAAATATAGACTGGCTTGCCGATAGCTTTGAAGATAATAATGTTCCTATCGAGGAGTGTTATTTTAGATATTTTTTTCAGGCCATAAATAAGCAGGACTGGCGATGCACCAGTTGTGCGGGTTGTATGTAAATGATGCTATCATCATTAATTACGCCACCTTCTTTACCTGCCGACCGATAAATGATTAAGGTCAGGCTGTTTTCTGCATAATTATCCGATTTATTTCTATTCAGTTTTCCTCGGTTTCTCTCATTCTTCATCCCTATTTCATCTTCTTTGCTAAGCGCGTCGCATACTGTGCAGCGAGGCGTCTTTTTTGGGGAAAAGTGTTACCCTGACCAAACTATCCTTGATTACTATGAGGCGACAATGACAGAAGCAGACATTCTGCGGTTAAGTGCTTTGGTGGGGGAAAAACTGAAAGCCCGCGGTGCCACATTGACATGTGCAGAATCTTGCACTGGAGGCTGGCTGGCTAAGTCTATTACCGATGTAGCAGGGAGCTCTGGCTGGTTTGACTATGGTTTTGTGACATATAGCAATCTGGCGAAACAGCGTCTGGTGAATGTGAGTGCAGAGACATTGGAGCGATATGGTGCTGTGAGTGAAGACGTGGTCAATGAGATGGCCGCCGGAGCGTTGCAGGCCGCCAGTGCAGATTTTGCCATATCAGTAAGTGGCGTCGCTGGGCCAGACGGGGGGACTGAAGAGAAACCTGTCGGTACAGTGTGGTTCGGCTTCACCGACAAGCAGGGCGGGGGATTTGCCCAAAAAATGCGATTTAGCGGAGACCGAAATGCGGTACGTCTGCAATCAGTCCATTTTGCGCTGCAAACGCTGCTCGACGCATTTCTGAAAAAATAACCTTGATGCTGTATACGCATACAGTATAATGTCAGTAATTATTCGGCAATTCATGATTAAGCAGCCGCGTAGAGACAGCAGCTTTACGCCGCATGACAGGAGCAGAAATGGCTATTGATGAGAACAAACAAAAGGCACTTGCGGCAGCACTGGGCCAAATCGAAAAGCAATTTGGTAAAGGTTCTATCATGCGGTTGGGCGAGGATCGCTCAATGGATGTTGAAACTATTTCTACAGGCTCTTTGTCCCTTGATATTGCTCTGGGTGCCGGCGGTTTACCTATGGGGCGCATCGTTGAGATCTATGGCCCAGAATCTTCCGGTAAAACCACGCTGACTCTACAGGTGATCGCTGCTGCTCAGCGCGAAGGTAAAACCTGTGCGTTCATCGATGCTGAACATGCGTTGGACCCCATTTATGCGAAAAAGCTGGGCGTAGATATTGATAACCTGCTGTGTTCTCAGCCGGATACCGGCGAGCAGGCGTTGGAGATTTGTGATGCACTCACGCGTTCTGGCGCTGTTGACGTTATCATTGTCGACTCTGTCGCTGCACTGACGCCGAAAGCTGAAATTGAAGGTGAAATCGGTGACTCTCATATGGGCCTTGCGGCACGTATGATGAGCCAAGCTATGCGTAAGCTGGCGGGTAACCTGAAGCAAGCCAATACGCTGCTGATCTTCATCAACCAGATCCGTATGAAAATTGGCGTGATGTTTGGTAACCCTGAAACCACCACTGGCGGTAATGCCCTGAAATTTTACGCTTCTGTTCGTTTAGATATTCGTCGTACTGGCGCTATCAAGGAAGGTGAAGAAGTTGTCGGCAGCGAAACGCGTGTTAAAGTTGTGAAGAATAAAGTCGCGGCGCCGTTTAAGCAGGCTGAGTTCCAAATTTTGTACGGCGAAGGCATCAATATCCACGGCGAGCTGGTTGATCTGGGTGTGAAACACAAACTGATCGAAAAAGCCGGTGCTTGGTATAGCTATAACGGCGACAAGATCGGCCAGGGTAAAGCGAATGCCTGTAATTTCCTGAAAGAAAATCCTGCGATTGCTGCTGAGCTGGATAAAAAATTGCGTGAAATGCTGCTGCATAAAGGCAATGAGCTAACGCCCGCGGCAGCAGGTAATAGCCATGACGAAGATGAATTCGCAGGCGAAGGCAACGAAGAATTTTAATGGTGGTTGAATTACCCGTGATAGAGCATGTCAGCGGATCGATGGATGAATAAACCGTTACGCTATGCGATGAATGTGCTTTCTGTTCGCGATTATAGTGAAGTTGAAATACGCCGCAAATGTGCGGCGTATTTATATAAGTCAGAAAGCGTAGAGGGTGAAGTCGACGGAGCCACAGCCCAAGCTGCGGCAGAAGATGTGGAAGCGGCTATTGCTTATTGCAAGGAGCATGGTTGGCTGGATGATGCGCGCTATGCTCGCCGCTATATCAGCAGCCGGAGTCGCAAAGGCTATGGTGTCCAGCGGATTAAAATGGAGTTGAGCCAGAAAGGAATCGATAAAACACTATTAGCCACGGCGTTGAACGAGAGTGATATTGACTGGTGTGCGCTTGCTAAATCGGTTGTGGAACGGAAATTCGGGCATCCTCTGTCCGATGAATGGAAAGACAAAGTCAAACATCAGCGATATCTGCTCTATCGTGGCTTTTTTCATGAAGAAATCCAGTCAATCTATACGAATTTTTCAGATTGAACGCACACGGGATTTTACTTCCCATCGAAGAAAATTTATCTTATTCCCACTTTTTTGTTCGTGAGTTGCTCGGTAACGTCAGCATGCTGGACTAACCTTGCCCGCGATCTGTTCTTCTAGCTTGATTCCAGGACAATTATGAGCAAGAGCACCGCTGAGATCCGTCAAGCGTTTCTCGATTTTTTCCACAGTAAGGGACACCAGGTTGTTGATAGCAGCTCTCTGGTGCCGAACAACGATCCGACATTGTTATTCACCAATGCGGGTATGAACCAGTTTAAAGATGTGTTCCTCGGGCTGGATAAACGTAACTATGTCCGAGCGACGACCTCGCAGCGCTGCGTACGTGCCGGTGGTAAACATAATGACCTGGAAAACGTAGGTTATACCGCACGCCACCACACCTTTTTTGAAATGCTGGGTAACTTCAGCTTCGGTGATTACTTCAAGCATGATGCGATTCGCTATGCGTGGGAATTGCTGACGTCTCCCCAGTGGTTCAATCTGCCAAAAGAAAAATTGTGGGTAACGGTATACGCAACGGATGATGAAGCTTACGACATTTGGGCTGATGAAGTTGGTGTGCCGCGCGAAAGAATTATTCGTATTGGTGATAACAAAGGTGGACCTTACGCCTCTGATAACTTCTGGCAGATGGGCGAAACGGGGCCGTGTGGTCCATGCACCGAAATTTTCTTCGATCACGGAGAGCACATCGCGGGTGGCCCGCCGGGAAGCCCTGATGAGGATGGCGATCGCTATATCGAAATTTGGAATCTGGTGTTCATGCAGTTCAACCGCCAGGTTGACGGCACTATGCTGCCACTGCCGAAGCCTTCCGTCGATACCGGTATGGGCTTAGAGCGTGTTTCTGCGGTATTGCAACATGTCAATTCAAACTATGACATTGATCTGTTCAAGACGCTGATTGATGCGGTAGCGAAAGCTGTTGGTACAACCGATTTAACCAATAAATCGTTGCGTGTTATCGCCGACCATATCCGCTCTTGTGCGTTCCTGATTGCCGATGGCGTGATGCCGTCTAATGAAAATCGTGGCTATGTCCTGCGTCGTATTATTCGTCGTGCCGCGCGTCACGGTAATATGCTGGGCGCGACGGATGCCTTCTTTTATAAACTGGTTGCGCCACTGATTGAAGTCATGGGGCCCGCCGCTGCCGAATTGAAAAAGCAGCAATCGGTGGTTGAGCAAGCGCTGAAGATGGAAGAAGAGCAGTTTGCCCGCACGTTAGAACGTGGGTTGTCTCTGTTAGATGAGGAAATTAAAAACCTGAAAGGGGATACCCTGGATGGTGAAACTGTCTTCCGCCTGTATGACACTTATGGTTTCCCTGTCGACCTCACTGCGGATGTTTGCCGCGAGCGTGGATTAAAAGTTGACGAGGAAGGTTTTGAATCTGCGATGACGGCTCAGCGTCAGCGTGCTCGCGAGGCCAGCGGATTTGGTGTGGATTACAACAGCCTCATCCGAGTGGATGAAAACACGCCATTCTGCGGCTATGAAAAAACACAGCA
Organism: Pectobacterium sp. IFB5596; assembly: GCF_021432585.1. Taxonomy (NCBI): domain Bacteria; kingdom Pseudomonadati; phylum Pseudomonadota; class Gammaproteobacteria; order Enterobacterales; family Pectobacteriaceae; genus Pectobacterium; species Pectobacterium sp. IFB5596. The sequence goes on along the minus strand of NZ_LXFY01000003.1, from coordinate 38,872 downwards.
GCAAGCGAAGGTGATTGCGCTTTATCACAACGGAAACGCGGTCGATCAGATTGCGGCAGGTGATGAAGCAGTCGTGATTCTGAACGAGACGCCATTCTATGGTGAATCCGGCGGTCAGGTTGGCGACCAGGGTGAATTGAAAAATGCGGGCGTCAGCTTTGCCGTTCAGGATACGCAGAAATACGGTCAGGCAATCGGTCATGTCGGTAAACTGACTCAGGGTACACTGCGTGTTAACGATAGTGTCGATGCAAACGTTGATAGCCAACGCCGCGAGCGCATTCGTCTGAACCACTCTGCAACGCACCTGCTGCATGCCGCGCTCCGTCAGGTCTTGGGCGATCATGTCGCACAGAAAGGTTCTCTGGTTAACGATAGCTACCTGCGTTTTGACTTCTCACATACGGAAGCGATGAAACCTGAGCAGATTCGTCAGGTTGAAGATATCGTTAACGCGCAAATCCGCCGTAACCTTACCGTGCAAACGGATGTCATGGCGCTGGATGATGCGAGAGCGAAGGGCGCAATGGCGCTGTTCGGCGAGAAGTACGATGACCATGTCCGTGTTCTGACGATGGGGGATTTCTCCATTGAACTTTGTGGCGGTACGCATGCAAGTCGTACTGGTGATATCGGACTGTTCCAAATCATTTCTGAGTCAGGTACTGCTGCCGGCGTGCGTCGTATTGAAGCGACCACGGGCGAGAATGCGCTGTCCGCGCTGCATCGCCAGAGCGACGTTCTGCAAGACATTGCGCAGTTGCTGAAAGGAGATAGTCACAATCTGACGGATAAGGTACGCTCTGTTCTGGATCGTGCGCGTGCATTGGAGAAAGAGCTTCAGCAGTTGAAAGCTCAGCAAGCCGCGCAGGAAAGCTCGTCCCTGTCCGGTAAAGCAAAAGAGATTAATGGTGTGAAGTTGCTGGTTACGCAACTGGATAACGTCGATCCTAAACTGCTACGCACGATGGTTGATGACCTTAAAAATCAACTCGGGTCTGCTGTTATCGTTCTTGGAACGGCGGCAGAAGGCCGGGTTAGCTTGATTTCTGGTGTGACGAAAGATCTAACTGACCGCGTAAAAGCTGGCGAACTGATAGGGTTTGTTGCCCAACAGGTTGGCGGCAAAGGCGGTGGTCGCCCTGATATGGCTCAGGCTGGTGGTTCAGACGTGTCGGCATTGCCTGACGCGCTAGCCAGCGTTGAGCCTTGGGTTGTTGCTAAGTTATAAGCGATAGATAACGTTTTATTTGCGTTATCCCACAAAAACGCCATAACTTTCTGGTTGTGGCGTTTTTTTCTGCGGAAAAGGATTCATTAAACAGGGGGGAAAGTGTGTTACCTTCAGACATTCTGAGGCGTTATATGCTACGCCCTCTTGTTGTGATAACAAAAGCACAAGCTACTGATATCGACTAAACTAACAAGTAGTAACGAGCCGAAGTGTGATGGGGTGGTTATACCATCGGCTAGGTTTACGTTTTCACAGCACATGATGGATAATGGCGGGGAGACAGAGAGACCCGACTCTTTATAATCTTTCAAGGAGCAAAGAATGCTTATTTTGACTCGTCGAGTTGGCGAAACCCTCATGATCGGCGATGAGGTAACGGTTACCGTATTAGGAGTGAAAGGCAACCAGGTGCGTATTGGTGTTAATGCACCTAAAGAGGTTTCTGTCCACCGTGAAGAGATCTATCAGCGTATTCAGGCCGAAAAATCTCAACCGACGTCATATTGATTGACAATGCGTCTCGTGTTCGCGGGACGCAATTGCCACTTCCCGCTTTTCTCCCACACATTTATCGATATAGCTATTTTTATTGCGCGCTTCCTTTGGCAAGGTAACCGCCTGTTTTTCTGTCGATAAAACAGACTTTTTGTTGTGAAAATGCGCGTCTTGGATGCGAATTGTTCAAACGAACGTAAGGTGGGAAAAATTGTTTGACTTATAAGTCTGGGAAAGTAATATGTGCGCCACGCAGTACCGGTGAGCACTAACAAGAAGTTCTTAGTAGCAAACAGGTAATGTAAGGTGAGGTGGCCGAGAGGCTGAAGGCGCTCCCCTGCTAAGGGAGTATGCGGTCAAAAGCTGCATCGAGGGTTCGAATCCCTCCCTCACCGCCATTTAATCTGCATCCGTAGCTCAGCTGGATAGAGTACTCGGCTACGAACCGAGCGGTCGGAGGTTCGAATCCTCCCGGATGCACCATTAAATACTGCCTTTGCAAGGCAAGCGGTATTAGTGAAAGCAAGTTTTGTCGTAGATGAAGAATTAGTAATGCATCCGTAGCTCAGCTGGATAGAGTACTCGGCTACGAACCGAGCGGTCGGAGGTTCGAATCCTCCCGGATGCACCATTCTTAAGTATCTCGTTTAATTGCTCACCCCCATATTTCTGCACCACACTCTGCATCCGTAGCTCAGCTGGATAGAGTACTCGGCTACGAACCGAGCGGTCGGAGGTTCGAATCCTCCCGGATGCACCATATTTTAATATAGTAAAAATCCTCTCGTTACTCTTATAATCTGCTGTTTTGGTTTGTAAGAACGAGGGAGGAAAACGTTGCTTTGGCAACGGCCCGCAGGGCGAGGCTAAGCCGAGTAATCCTCCCGGATGCACCATATTTTAATATAAATAAATTTTTTCTAGTCGCTAACCGAATCGCTTCGTATCAGTGAAGACGTCTCAAGGTTAGTCAGATAATGTTTCTCAGAAACACCATCTTTGTTTTACCATTTACTCTCTTCCGTACTTTTTAGCGCTACAGCGGTACTGTTCTCTGTTTTGCTAATTCATACCGATATTTTTCTAAGCACGACCGTGCATGAATTTTTATCTCTCCTCCCGTCTATATATTGAGATTGAGCCTACGTATAAATGAGGGCTATCTTACCACTATGGTAGTAATAACCTGTTTTTTATAAGGTTATTGAGTAAGCGACAACGTTTTCACTTTACGATAAAGTAAGCTCTCTTTTCAGTGAGCATGGAGTCATGATGTACGATCGCTATCAAGGGCTGATCTTTGATATGGATGGCACCCTACTCGATACAGAGCCTACACACCATAAAGCGTGGGATCTGGTGCTTGCCCGGTATGGTATGAATTATGATGCCAGTGCCATGACAGCATTGAACGGCTCGCCTACCTGGCGTATTGCGCAGCGTATTATTGACAGCCACCAGGCGGATATTGATGCCCACCAACTCGCAGCGGAAAAAACCGCTGTTGTTGAGGAAATGCTACTGGATACTGTACAGCCGCTACCGTTAATTGATGTTGTTAAACATTATCGCGGACGGCGCCCTATGGCAGTTGGTACGGGTAGCACGCATGGAATGGCTGATAGACTGCTAACCCATTTGGGGCTGCATAATTATTTTGATGCGATCGTCGGTGCAGATGATGTCACACAGCATAAGCCTTTTCCCGATACTTTTCTGCGTTGCGCCGCGTTGATTTCTGTCGCACCGGAACACTGTATCGTGTTTGAAGACGCTGATTACGGTATTGAAGCGGCTAAGCGGGCCAATATGGCTGTGGTTGACGTCCGTACACTGTGAGTGAGTTCTGGGCCGTTTTTTCTCTTTTCTGGAGTAGCTTGCTCAGTGCAACACTGTTGCCCGGCAGTTCGGAAGTACTGCTGGTGACATTATTGTTGGCTGACAGCGCAAAACCTTATCTGCTGATCATTGTGGCAACGATAGGAAATACGCTGGGCGGATTAACAAATATTTTTATAGGGCGCTTACTTCCTCAGCCAAAACAACAAGCTGGGCATACGATGGCCATGCGCTGGTTACAGCGCTATGGTTGTGCTGCGCTGTTATTTAGCTGGGTGCCGGTAGTAGGCGATTTATTATGCGTGTTAGCGGGTTGGTTACGTATGCCCTGGGTGAAATCGGCGGTTTTTATCGGTATTGGAAAAGCGCTGCGCTATATCGTATTGACAGGTATAACGTTACAGGGGATGGCGTGGTGGTCTTAGCCAGATTGCAATGTGAGCTGGTGAGCGCTACTGAGTTTCAATTATGCTTACAACAATTACATTTTAACAACGGGAGGTCGATTTGATCCCGGACATTTCAGAAGCACTTTCTTGGCTGGAAAAACACCCACTGGCAGTGAAGGGTATTCAGCGTGGAATTGAACGCGAAACGTTGCGCGTAACAGAAAACGGACATCTTGCTACGACAGGGCACCCTGAAATATTGGGCTCGGCGTTGGCACACCCGTGGATTACGACAGATTTTGCTGAAGCGCTGTTGGAGTTTATTACCCCAGTCGACAAAGACGTCGATCATCTGCTGACGTTTTTGCGCGATATTCATCGTCATGTTTCCCGTCAGCTAGGCGATGAGCGGATGTGGCCATTGAGCATGCCGTGCTTTATCGACAGCGAGCAAAATATAGAGTTGGCGCAGTATGGCTCTTCAAATGTTGGGCGTTTTAAAACGCTTTATCGCGAAGGGCTGAAAAACCGCTATGGTGCATTGATGCAGACCATTTCCGGTGTGCATTATAACTTCTCTCTACCGTTGTCATTCTGGCAGGCGCGAGAAGGTGTCGCTGATGTAGAAAGCGGTAAAAAAGCCATATCAGCGGGATACTTCAGACTCATTCGCAATTATTACCGCTTTGGTTGGGTGATCCCTTACCTGTTTGGTGCTTCTCCTGCGATCTGTTCTTCTTTCCTGAAAGGGAGAGAAACCGCACTGCCGTTTGAGCGTACGGAAAAAGGCATGCTTTACCTGCCTTATGCCACTTCTCTACGGCTCAGTGATTTAGGCTATACCAATAAATCACAGAGCAATCTGGGGATTACATTTAACGATCTGGATACCTATGTCGCGGCGTTAAAACGTGCGATAAAAACGCCATCTGACGAATATGCTCAGGTTGGTATGATGAAGGATGGTCGTTATCTACAATTGAATACGAACGTCTTGCAGATTGAGAACGAGCTCTATGCGCCGATCCGTCCTAAGCGTGTGACGCGTGCGGGTGAAACGCCATCAGATGCCTTGCTGCGTGGCGGAATTGAATACATTGAAGTCCGTTCGCTGGATATCAACCCGTTCTCTCCGACCGGGGTGAGTGAAAGTCAGGTACGTTTCCTGGATTTATTCCTTATCTGGTGTGCGTTAGCGGATGCGCCGGAAATGAGCGCGGATGAACTACTGTGTACGCGTAAAAACTGGAACCGAGTGATCCTTGAGGGGCGTAAACCAGGGCAGACGGTGGGAATGCGGTGTGAAACCATCCAGCAGCCGATTGCCGAAGTTGGGAAATCCCTGTTTGCGGATTTACGTCGCGTTGCGGAAGTGCTGGATGCGGAAAACGATCAACCGCATTATCAGCAGGTATGCGATGAGCTGCTTGTGGGGTTTGACGATCCAGAAACGACCTTCTCTGGTCGACTATTAGCGTTGATGAAGCAAGAAGGCAATGGTAGCGTGGGGCTGAATTTAGCGGAAGAATATCGCAAAATGCTCAGCAGCGAACCGCTACAGGTGTTGACGGAAGAACAGTTGGCTGCGGCGAGTGAGAAGTCCTGGCAGCGCCAACGTCAGATTGAGTCTGAAGATACGATGAGTTTTGCCGATTATCTGGCGGCGAATTAAAAAGAAAAGGCCACAGAAACTGTGGCCAAATAAACATCTCTAATAGGGATGATGATAATAAATGCGCGTCTTTCAGTAAGTCAGACCCGCATAAAAAGGAAAAGTTTCCCGGAAACGAGAAAAAATGAATTTTTTCTATGAGGAGGTGGCATTATGCCGTTACTAGATAGCTTTACCGTTGACCATACTCGTATGGCTGCACCCGCCGTTCGGGTCGCTAAAACCATGAAAACCCCTCATGGCGACAATATCACTGTATTTGATCTGCGCTTCTGTCGTCCGAACATCGAAGTCATGCCAGAACGCGGAATTCATACGCTAGAGCACCTGTTTGCTGGCTTTATGCGGGATCATTTAAACGGTGATGGCGTTGAAATTATCGATATTTCTCCGATGGGATGTCGTACCGGTTTCTACATGAGTCTGATTGGTACGCCGGATGAGCAACGTGTTGCCGACTCTTGGAAAGCCGCAATGGCGGACGTTCTGAAAGTCACCGATCAGCGTAAAATCCCTGAACTGAATGAATACCAATGCGGCACCTATGATATGCATTCACTGGAAGAAGCACAGGAAATCGCTCAGCATATCCTTGATCACGATATCGGCATTAACCAAAATGACGATCTGGCGTTGCCGAAAGACAAATTAGCTGAGCTGCATATCTAGTTTGTTAGGTATGATCAGATAAAAAAGAGAGCCGAAAGTTGGCTCTCTTTTTTGTGTGCGTGAACAATGTCAGACTGCGAGGAAGTGCTGTATCACCCGGCTGCCAAAGTAGGAAAGCGTCAGCATCAGTGCACCGAGCAGGCTGAACCAGACGACGCGCCGACCTCGCCATCCTTCATGATAGTGTCCCCAGAGCAACAAAATATAGATGAACCAGGCAAACAGTGAGAACACCGCCTTGTGCAGGTTCTCTTTGTTGTCAATCAGGTCGTCCATATAGAACAAACCGGTACAAAGCGTCAGCGTGAGTAAGATGACGCCAATCTGCGTGATGTGAAACATCTTACGTTCAATGCCCATCAACGGCGGCATGTCAGCGGCAAACCCTAGCTTCTTGTTCTTGAGCAGATAATCAAGCCAGGCAAGCTGGAGCGCATAAAGTGCCGCAATCAGCAAGGTTGCATAGGAAAAAAGTGCCAAGCCGATATGGATCATCAAACCCGGTGACGCTTCCAGATGTGTAATAAACTCACTCGGCATGAAGCTGGCAAAAGCCAGATTGATCAGCGCAAAGGTGTAGACGATAGGGAGAATAAACCAGCCGCGATCGCGTGCTGCGACAATCGTCATAACGGTACAGATGATGAGGCTGACCAGCGAACCAATATTCAGCAGACTAAGATTTTGCCCCACCTGAACATCAAAAATACGTTGATAGAGCGCCACCGCATGGCAGATTAGCGCAGCGCTGGCCGAGAGTATTGCCAGCCGACGATATGCACTGTTCTTGCGCAGCAGACTGGGGATAATCAGTCCGAGGCTGAGTGTGTAGGCGACAAGCGCCACAATAGCGAAAACAGACATACAAATAGGTTATTAAATATCAACTAGGTAAAATAAAGAATCAGTATAGCGTTAGTCGCCGTGGGCACCAACAGTTCTCCGTTAGCAGCGCTGAGATCGTTCCCGCTTTTGTGTATAATCCCTTCTATTCGTGTCGCGCTGCGGCCTGTCTTACGTTGAGCATGAGATATGTTTGAAAATTTAACCGATCGACTCTCGCGCACATTGCGCAATATCAGCGGCCGCGGGCGGTTGACTGAAGAAAACATTAAAGAAACGCTGCGTGAAGTGCGGATGGCATTGCTGGAAGCCGACGTCGCGTTACCCGTGGTGCGTGATTTTATCAATCGTGTAAAAGAACGAGCCGTTGGGCATGAGGTCAACAAAAGCCTGACGCCAGGACAAGAGTTCGTCAAGATTGTTAAAAACGAACTTGTCAGCGCAATGGGCGAAATTAACGCCGAACTAAATCTCGCTGCTCAGCCGCCAGCAGTGGTTCTGATGGCCGGTCTGCAAGGTGCGGGTAAAACAACCAGCGTGGGCAAGTTGGGCAAGTTCCTGCGCGAAAAGCACAAGAAAAAAGTGCTCGTGGTGTCTGCCGACGTTTATCGCCCTGCGGCGATTAAACAGTTGGAAACGCTGGCACAGCAGGTGGGTGTCGATTTTTTCCCATCCGATGTGCAGGAGAAACCGCTTGCTATCGTAGAACGTGCATTGCAGCACGCTAAGCTGAAATTCTACGATGTCTTGCTGGTTGATACCGCCGGTCGTCTCCACGTTGATGACGCGATGATGGACGAAATCAAGCAGGTCCATGCGGCAATTAAGCCCGTTGAAACGCTGTTTGTCGTTGATGCCATGACGGGGCAGGATGCGGCAAATACGGCGAAAGCCTTTAATGAAGCGCTGCCGCTGACTGGGGTTATCCTCACCAAAATTGATGGTGATGCCCGTGGTGGTGCGGCGTTGTCTATCCGCCATATTACTGGCAAGCCGATTAAATTTCTCGGCGTCGGTGAAAAAACCGAAGCGTTGGAACCGTTCTATCCCGATCGTGTCGCATCGCGCATTCTCGGTATGGGCGATGTGCTTTCACTGATTGAAGATATTGAAAGCAAGGTTGACCGTACACAGGCAGAGAAGCTGGCGAAGAAGCTGAAAAAGGGCGACGGTTTTGATTTGACCGATTTCTTGGATCAGCTCAAGCAAATGCGCAACATGGGCGGCATGGCGAGCATGATGAGTAAAATGCCGGGCATGGGCCAGTTGCCTGATAATGTTAAGTCACAAATGGATGACAAGGTTCTGGTGCGTATGGAAGCAATCATTAATTCGATGACGCTTCAGGAACGTGCTAAACCCGAAATTATCAAAGGTTCGCGCAAACGCCGTATCGCACAGGGTTCAGGTATGCAGGTGCAGGATGTTAACCGCCTTCTGAAACAGTTTGATGATATGCAACGAATGATGAAGAAGATGAAAAACGGCGGCCTGGCTAAAATGATGCGCGGTATGAAAGGAATGATGCCACCCGGATTCCCGGGACGTTAATCACCGAAATTGAGGGCGTAGAGAAACTCTTGGCGAGATTACACGCTTTAGATTGCTTTTTGCGCCAAAATGAGTAAAATTTTCGGGCTTTTTATATGACATACTGGGCTCCGTTCCTCGATGGAGCCCAGTTGTTTTATTCACTAAAGAGGATGTTATGGTAACAATTCGTTTGGCACGTGGCGGCGCAAAAAAACGCCCCTTCTATCAAGTAGTCGTGACTGATAGCCGCAATGCGCGTGATGGTCGTTTCATCGAGCGCGTAGGTTTCTTCAACCCAATCGCATCTGGTCAAGCAGAAGCCCTGCGTCTGGATCTGGACCGTATCGAGCATTGGCTTGGTCTGGGTGCAACTGTGTCTGATCGCGTATCTTCGCTGATCAAAGACGCTAAAAAAGCAGCATAATCTGTTGCGGTGGTGATAATGAGCAATCAACTCAGCCCAAAACCTCCCGTTAACCCGATTGTTATGGGGAAAATTGGGTCGGCGTATGGCATCCGAGGTTGGCTCAGAGTGTTTTCATCCACCGAAGATGCCGAGAGCATTTTTGATTATCAACCCTGGTTCACCCAGAGTAAAAGCGGTTGGCAGCTTATCGAAATTGAAGGCTGGAAGTATCACAATCAGGATCTGATCATAAAAGTGAAAGGTGCTGATGACCGTGATGCGGCTAATTTATTGACCAATTGTGAAATTGTCGTAGATTCGTCACAACTGCCCGATCTGGGCGAAGGTGATTATTACTGGAAGGATCTTATTGGCTGTCAGGTCGTGACCGTAACAGGTTATGAGTTGGGTAAAATCATCGATATGATGGAAACTGGCTCGAACGATGTGATGGTGATAAAAGCCAACCTGAAAGATGCCTTCGGGGTCAAAGAGCGGCTGGTTCCGTTCCTCACCGAACAGGTTGTTAAGCGCGTCGACCTTTCTGCTCAAACTATTGAAGTAGATTGGGACCCGGGTTTTTGAACTCTGAATCGACCAGTAGTACCCAGCGGAACGAGACTATGTGGATTGGGGTAATTAGCCTGTTTCCAGAGATGTTCCGGGCAATTACTGATTACGGAGTCACTGGCCGGGCAGTTAAAAATGGCCTGCTGAACGTACAGTATTGGAGTCCTCGTGATTTCACTTACGATCGGCATCGCACCGTGGATGACCGACCTTATGGTGGTGGTCCCGGAATGCTGATGATGGTGCAACCTTTACGGGATGCGATCCACGCAGCAAAAGCAGCGGCAGGCGAAGGCGCGAGAGTGATTTACCTATCACCTCAGGGCCGTAAATTAGATCAGCAAGGCGTACGTCAACTCGCTACGAACCAGAAGATGATTCTGGTCTGTGGACGGTACGAAGGGATTGATGAGCGCGTAATTAAAACCGAGATCGATGAAGAATGGTCGATAGGGGATTACGTGCTCAGCGGTGGGGAACTGCCAGCGATGACTCTGATTGACTCCGTTGCCCGTTTTATTCCGGGCGTTCTGGGGCATCAGGCTTCAGCAGAAGAAGACTCTTTTGCTGATGGATTGCTGGACTGTCCTCATTTCACTCGCCCTGAAATACTGGAAGGCATGGAAGTTCCAGCAGTGTTACTGTCTGGCAACCATGCTGAGATACGCCGCTGGCGATTGAAGCAGTCGCTGGGCCGAACCTGGCTTAGAAGACCTGAACTTCTGAAAAGCCTAGCTCTGACTGACGAGCAAACAAGGTTGCTGGCTGAATTCCAACGTGAATATCAGTCTGAGCAACGAGAGTATTAGGTGGTTACGCCGGTTTACCGTGTGAACCCAACTATCAGTTTACCTAGGGTAAGAGACATATTATGAGCAACATCATTAAGCAAATCGAAGACGAACAAATGAAGCAGGACGTACCTGCATTTCGTCCGGGTGATACCGTAGAAGTGAAGGTATGGGTTGTTGAAGGTAGCAAAAAACGTCTGCAGGCATTCGAGGGCGTGGTTATCGCTATTCGTAACCGCGGTCTGCATTCTGCATTCACTGTTCGCAAAATTTCTAACGGCGAAGGCGTGGAGCGTGTATTCCAGACTCACTCTCCGGTTGTTGACAGCATTGCTGTTAAACGTCGTGGTGCCGTGCGTAAAGCCAAACTGTACTACCTGCGTGAGCGTACTGGTAAGTCTGCTCGTATCAAAGAGCGTCTTAACTAAGATAGCGCTTTCGCAACATCCGAAAGTTGTTGTTTTTCATAAGCCTAGCGTAATAGCTAGGCTTTTTTTTATTTAAATGGCGGCAAAGTGGCGGCAGAAAAAAATCAGTGGCGACAGATAGGCAAAAGAAAACCCGCTTTCGCGGGCTTTAGGTTTCTGTGTTAAATCCAGAGTGCTCCCTGATTTGACCGATCAGGATGTGGCGGGACGGGCTTAACATCGCCCGGCGTCATAATAATATCTGCTATGGTTTCCATTGATTTGAATGTGCAACCGCAGTTGATATTCTGGCACTGGTGATAACGTTCTTTTGTCTTGTTCGTAATGTAGCGACTGGATCTCGCGTGCGCTGCATTTTGGCAGAGTGGGCAATGCATCATTTCGTAAATCACCTTATCGTTCTTTCTGGTTTATATCGTCAATCATATCACTTTATTCGATTTTTCAAATGATGATTTGAAAATGAATTACTGCTCACTTATCCCATACTCAGCTTCAGACAGCAGCACCTCCAGTTCCAGCGCGGTAACGTAACCTGAATTGCTCAAACTGTGCGTCACTTTTGAAATTGTCCACGGCTGTTCGTCGATCACCTGTTTGAACCCGCTAACCTGAACAGGGGTTTCCGGGAACAGGTCTGCACGTCCCATTGCCAGCGTGATAGAGAACTCCGCGACACCACGCTGGAGTTTGTCCCACTCCGCCTGTGCGGCGCGTTCCGCCTCTGCTTTGGTGCGATAAACTTTAGTCAGCGACAGCACGTTTTCATCGGTGCCAACCAGATAATCTCCTTCACGCGCTTCCGGTGCTTTTTTAGTTTTCTTCGCTTTAGGATGGTTTTTTACAGGTTGTGGTCCCTGATGCAGCAGTACCTTTTTCTTGCGCTGAATTTTGACTACATTCGGTTTCTTTGGCTCTTTGTGATGCAGCCAGCTTGCCGTCACGCCTGTGTACGCGCCCCGATCAGCCAGACTAAAACTGTGTTGGTCGCCGTCGCTGCGTTCAATGATTTGTTGCGGAATAGGTTTGCCGCTGGCCGTCTTCCCCGTTCCGGGACGGATAAACAGCAAGCGTCCGGCCTTAATCGCCACAATTGCCCCGTTGCGCTCGGCCAGCCGGGTAATAAATTTCGCGTCGGTTTCCTGCGTCTGGTCGATGTGGGGAATTTTTATCCCCGCGAATCCATCAGCCAGCATCGGCGCGAGGTTGTTACGCTTCGCCACCTGTTCAACAATCGCCCCCAGCGTAGTGTCGTGATAGGACAGCTCACGCCGGGAGTTCAGCGACCCGCGAAAGTCAGCACTTCGCGCCCGGATAGTCAGCGTATCCGGTGTGCCACGGTGCTCTATTTCATCCACCGTAAAATCGCCTTTGCCGATCAGCGCCTCACCTTCCCAGCCCAAAAATACCGACAGCACCGCGCCCCGGCGGGGCAACTGCACCAACCCGTCGCTGTCGTCCAGCTCGATGTCGAGTTGGTCGGCCTCAAATCCCCGATTATCCGTCAGACCCAGTGACAGCAGGCGTGGGCTGATAACGGTTGTAATGTCCTGCTCGTTCAGGCGTAGCAGGTACGCGGGGGCGGTTTTACTGCCTGCCTGTACATTTATCGGGTTAATCATGCGAATAATCCCCCGATAGCCGCTTGCGCCTTATTCGCCATTTCCCCGGCACTGCCTATCAAGCCCTCGGCCTGCTGGCGTAAATCGCCCAACACGGCAGACAGTGACGAGTCTACGCGGGTCAGCGTGACGGTGAACTCAATCCGCCGGGCGCGGCCATCAGGGAAAAACTCGGTTTTCGTCTGGCTGATACTGTTCACCACAAATACACCGTAAATCGTGCCGCTGCCCTCAATCAGCGGCCATGCCCGCCCCTGATCGGCCATCGTTTCCAGCATCAACAATGACAGCGTGCCGCCTGTGATTTCCGGCAGCAACTCCCCCGACAGTGTGATTTTTTCCTCTTCAATACCTAAGAACTGCAACGCCGGACGCTGACCAACGCGGCTGTTTGACGGCCAGCGGTAATCAACGTTGCGCTGCATGTTCTGGTAGGGCAGGGTCTGGAGCTGGAACACAAACAGCCCTAATGTGAGCATCATATTATTCACCTCCCTGATAACTGTACTGACTGAATGCGCGTGACCGTGCCGCCCGTTCCCGCTGATCAAGCTGGCGTGTGACCTCTTGCGCGATGTCCTGCGCACTCTGTCCGGGTTGAGCAACAATGCTAATCGGCGCATGAATGCTGATGGGTGACGATGCCGGGCTGGCCTGAACCGTCGGGGCTATCGGGCGATAGGCTGACATGCTCATGGCGGCTGCGGCCATCGCCGCCGTGTTTTTGCGGCTGGTGACGTTAACCGGCCCCTCAACGATTTCCGGGCCATGTTCACCGACGACGGCAAACTCTCCCAGCTTGATCCCACCGCCGTTATCGCGTACACCGCTGTAGCGATCTGCAATTGATTGCGCATCCTTACCCTGCGGGGTTGGAGCGCGGCTCACGCCCACGTTGAGTGCGGCGGCTTCCTGTGGGGGCATGATTTTATCGGCAGTCGGGAGGTTTTTGGATTTCTCATCAACCAGCCCCAGCTTCTCCAGCAGCCACGATACGCCGGATTTCAGCGACTCCAGCGGGTGCATAATGATATTCAACCCGCTTGCCAGTGCCTCACCAAAGCGTTTCCCCATGCTGGCTGCGCCGTCCAGCTCGGCGGCGGTTGATTTAACGGGCGTCAGCAGATCACCAAACCAGCCAAACAACGCCCTGATTTTGTCACCAATCCACGTAAAGACAGGCTGGAGCGGTTCGAACGCTGCAATAATGGGCGCACTGGCGGCAACGAACCCCGCCACCACACCGCCGATAAATGCCTTGATGGGTTCCCAGTATTTCCAGATAAGCAGTGCGCCGCCGACAATGGCCGCGACAACCAGCCCAACTGGCGACAGCAGGACGCCTAACGCGCTGCCAATAAACATGATCCCGGTGCGCAGCAGTGCTAACGGCGAGGTCAGTGCCGAGACTCCCGCCCGTAGCAGCGTCAGGGGGGCTTTTGCAATCCAGAGGATTGCATTGCCGAGTCGGCTTAACCTGCCTGACAACGACGCAACGCCGTCTGTTCCGGCGAACCGTAATCCGGCACTCAGTAAACCCGCTCCGGCAATCAGGGCGTTAATCCCGCTCATGACAGGCCACGCAATCAGCCCCAGCCCGCCCAGCACGGTAATCAGCGCCGTGGCTGCGCCAGCCACCATCACAATCTGGCGTGTCAGCTCCGGGTTAGCCTTGACCCATTCATTGACGCGGGTTAACCATGCCGTCGCCGCTTGCGTGAGCTTACGCAGTATGCCGTCGTCGTCGTTGAACAGGTTGAATCTCAGGCTGGACATTGCCCCCTGAAGCCGCCCGATATCCCCTTCGAGGTTATCGCGCAGGGTATCCCCCATGCGGTCAGCCGCCCCGGACACATCACCCAGCTTGTTTTCGGTTCCGGCCAGTGCGGCCAGAAATTTCGGTATCTGGTCAATCGACAGGTCTTCAATCGGTGTACCAAACAGTGCAATGGCAGCATTGGCGCGCTCTGCCGGGTCTTTGATTTTCAGCAGTCCCTGTGCGGTTTTCTGCATCGCAACCCGCGCCTTGCTTCCCCCGCTGGCGATGGCGTTAGACATTTTGGCGGCATTGAGTCCTGCGGCGTCATACGCCTCAATGCTTTTCTTGGACATGTCCGATCCACGGATTGAGAATTCCTTCACCGCGTCGCCCGTCTTGTCCAGCGCGAACTTGCCTTGCTGCGCCATCTCCACTAACAGCGTCATCGCTTCCGAACCGCTGAATCCCATATTGCGGAAGTGGGTCGAATACTCGTGCAGGATTTCCGGCAGTTCACCGCGCATCTGCGCAGACACGCGCTGCATCCCGGATACCATTAAATCAAACGCCTCGTCGCTGTTTTTAGCGAGGCCGTTTTTCATCATGATCGCCGCTATCTGGATACTCTCGGTTGCCTCACCGCCCAACGCCGCCTGCATGTCCAGCGCCTTACGCGATATCCGCGTCAGCTCGGTTTCCCCCACATCGCCCAGCGCCCCCAACGTACTGCGCACCGCCGCCACTGCGTCGGCTATCTGAGCTAGGTCATTACTCACGCCAGAGGCGTTAACCTCTTTAATGATGCGGGTGTACTGTTTGCCGTCGGTGGCATTCCCGCCCGTCTGTGCGGCGATGCGCGCACCGTGTCCATCGGCTTCAACGCTGGGCGCAATCAGGCGGCTTTCCGCATACAGTGCCGCCGACCCGGCCGCAAATGCCGCCGCCCCCGTATTACGCACCCCGGCAGTAATGGCCTTGCCTTGCTCATAACGTTTACTGACCGCGTTCAGCCTTTCCTGTTGCTGGCTCACACGTGCCAGCGCTGCACGTTGTTGATTCAGGGTATCGTTAGCGGCGGAAATATCCGTCCTGAGCTGACGTTCAGCGCCAGACAGATTGCGCGTATCGATGCCTGCCTCACGCAGTGCGCTGCGCTGGTTCTGCACGGACAGCCGCAGGCGGTTATGCTGGGTCTGTAATTCCGCCGCTTTTTGACGCGCCTCTTCCAGCGCTTTGGTTTGGGCGCGAGTGGGGTTAGTGGTATTGCGAAACGCCACCGCCAGTGCGGCCGCGTCGGCCTTGGCTTTTTCCAGCGCCTGACCTGTGCTTGCCAGTTGCGCGCTGGTCTTTCTGAATCCCTCAATACGTTTTGCCTGCGCTTCCAGCGTTTTCAACTGCTCTTGTGAACCCTGAATTTCACCGGATAGGGTTCGCGCCGCATTCTGCACGGCACGAAACGGGCGTGTCGCCTGATCGACGGCACGCAACAATACGCTGAGTTGTAGGCTGTTACTCATTGGCATGTCCGCTACGTTTGAGCGCTTTATCGCGCCACAGGATCAACTCGGTGAGGGTCATCGGGTACAGCTCGGATGGCGGCCAGTGAAAAATCACGGCGATATCCGCCATCAGTTCATCTACCGTCAGGCTTCGGGGGAGGTTCCCTGTTGCGATTTCGGCGTCAAAAAACCGATCACCTTGCCTGCAATGGCAATCATATCCGGTAGCTCCATGCGGGTGATTTCGGCTTCGGTCAGTGCTGGCATCGTCATGCGCGGCAGCACTTTAATCATCGCGTCTACGTCCGACCCGGCCAGCGCCGCCAGACTGACGCCGCGCAGCGTTCCGGTAGTAGGCTTAATCAGGGTGACCGCCTCGATCAGGGTTTCGCCGCGTTTAATCGGGGTTTCCAGCGTTACAACGTTGTCGTCTTTGTTCATGATGTTGCCTCTGTGTTCAGATAAAAAATAGAAAGAAGACGGCCAGCGCCGGGCTGGCCGGACAGGGTTACGCCAGACCAATCGCCCGACGGTGCTGCTCCATCGTGTCAACACCGACCACACGCTCAATCATGTTGATGGTGTCAATCTCGATCATCTCTTCGCCGTCGATGGTCAGCTTGTAATACGTGCATTGGGTTGACACTTTGGTTTCGGTGGCTTCCCCTTGCTTACTCTCGCCGCCGTCAATTTCTTTATGGCGGCCACGCATCACCACTTCTACAGCCGAAATTTCCCCGGTATCGTCACGCTGGTATGACCCGGTAAAGCGCAGCAGCACCTTATCGGCACCCGGTGCGGCGTACTGACGCCACAGCGTTTTATCTGCCAGACCGCCGAGCGTCCATTCCATCGCCAGTGCGTCATCATCCAGCCCAAAATCAATGGGTGCGGTACCGTTCATGCCGCCGCCGCGATAGTTCTCCAGCTTGCGCGTGAGTTTTGGCAGCGTAACGGCAGTGGCGACCCCCATGTAGCTCATCCCGTCGTTAAACAGGTTCATAAATTTCAGATTGCGAGGCAGTGCCATAGCATTAGCTCCTTAGCTGTTGACCGACGCGGCCAGATTCACCAGATATTTATCCGTGATGCGCTGGCGCAGGGTGAGATTTTCCAGAGGGGGAACGGGGGTATAGTCATAATCGATATACAGTTTCCCGGCCTTGAGCGTGTCTTTATCGTTGGCGGTTTCATCGAACCAGCAATCCGCGTCAATGATGTAGCCGCCGGATTTCAGTTCGCGAAACTTGGCCTTGATACCCTCGATAATGTCTTTGATAAGCGTTGGCGTAACGGGCTTATCGACCGCCCACATATGCGCTTCGGCCATCGTATCGGCCAGCACTTGCGCCGTGCGGGTGTAGTTCTCAAACAGGAACAGCGGATCATCAGAACAGGTGCGGTTACCCCAAAAGCGGAAGCCATCTTTGCGAACCAGCGTGGTGACACCCGCCTGATTCAGCAAATCCGCATCGGTGCCGGGTGCCTGCAAATCCCAATACACCGATGCGCTGATGCCCGTCACGCCATTCACGCCGACGTTAGACAGGGTTTTATGCCATCCTGTTTCTTGGTCGATTTTGGCGCGCAACCCCAGAGCGCGGGCAGTTGCATACGCTGTGGTACTGGCGTTGGCTGTGGTATCCCACGCGATAAAGTCCGGCCAGATCACCATCAGTTCACGCTGGCTGAAGTTCTCGCGGTAGTTGATTGCGTCCGACAGGGTTTTGCAGCCCCATGCACTGACGTAACCGAATGCACGCAACGACTGACAGACGGACGCTAACGCGGTGGCAACGGGTAATGAATCCAGCCCCGGCGCACCGAGAATGCGCGGCTTCACGCCTGTTACCGACATGGCATCTAACAGGGCTTTCATCCCGGTGTATTTGCCGTTTTCGTCACTGCCGCCGATCACGTTGCTGATGGTTTCGGCCTCGTCTTTGCCCTCTGCCACGCGCACCACAACGGTGACGGGCTTTGATTGGTCTGCGATAGCTAACAGGGCAGCGGCCAGCGTGCCTTTTTTCCCGGCCTTGCCAGCGGCAGACAGCACGTTGGTAATCAGTACCGGGGTATTGAGTGGAAAGGTGGCCGCGTTGGCGTCCGGTGCGGTACACACCATGCCGATGATCGCGGTGGAAACAGTGGAAATAACGCGCGTGCCGTCGTTGACTTCGACGACCTGCACGCCGTGGTGAAAATCACTCATTTAGCTGACTCCATAAAAATAGGCAAGGCTATTGTGTTGTGTGAGTCTGGGGCGGGCGAGTCATGCTGGTACGGTGGGGGCTGACACAACATAGAGGCGGAAAACAGGCACAAAAAAAGCCCACCGTCTCGCTAACGGTGGGCTTTGCTTTCCCTGATATCATTATTGTTTTAAAACCATACACATAATGACATCGTAGTTGACTATTTTATAAACGTTTATACAGATCGATTAAGCGTTATTGATCGGTCGCAGCGATCAATTCTCTAAAATCTCGGTTTTGGAGAGGTGTGGTTTTCTGCTCGGCAACGTATGATCCTGAATGAGCCAATCATAATTGAACATCACATATCTGAATTGAATGTCGATTCATGTATTACAGACGTGATGATCGTGTGCATTGCGTCAATCGGGGCGTACAGTGTGGGGGATGTATTGATGTGTCCAGCCGCACTGGTTTCAATTGCAGGCGCATCACGATATTTACCGTTAACCGCAGGGGTGTCGAAAACGCATATTCAATTCAATGTCCCCAACCGCGGTTTTTTTGGTGGTGATAAATTATCAGGTGGCGGGATTGTTATCGGAACACAAAATGAATTGGATAACTGGGCAGCAGTTTTAAAAATAATTAATTTTTGAAAATTATCAACTTATAGCGGCACGGGTGAAATTACCCCGTGCCACAGAAAGACATGCAGGTTATATAACGCGCAAACGAAATGGTGCGCTGATGACGTTTGACTTCGGGCGGAGCGGTTCAGCAATCCCGGATGACGCTGGGCTATTTGTAGCTAATCCATCCTTTCCCGCATAAATTCCGATTTTACCGTCTGACGTTACCGTCACAAATATCCCGCGTGAAAAATTGCTCTCGAAATACCACGAACAGTCTAACCAGCGATCCACATTATCGGATGACGTGATTTTGATTTGAGGAATAAATGAAACCGATTTTCCTGTATGCGGATTTTCATAAACTAGCGATTCGCCCCGTTCTATCGTCCGTGGCGCTGATTCCGTGCCGCCAACATACAAAAATTCCTCGTCTCCAAAACCGACGTTATTCAATGCGCTGAAATAGCGTAACGCGACGAGACCCTGATTCTGTGCTGGGTAAGCGCCCTAAACAACGCCACACACCAATAAGCGCCATAGGTGATGAAATGGTGATTCCTGCTGCGTTATTTGGTGTCAGATAACTACCGTCTACAGATGAGCCGAATTCAATTATTCCAGCCGCAGGATTGCAATGCGCAAACGTTAGCGAGCCGATTTCTCCTGCCTCTCCAAAACCGAGGTTTTGTGGCGTGAGGTTGATATCTGCTGACCCGTCAAACGCTACACCATTAATCTTACGCGGCGTTGCCAGTTTGATGGCAGCGGCAGCAGTCGCAGACTTCATCAGATAACGCCCATCTGATTCTGTTTTATTCCACGCATCGACATCACTGGCTAATAAATTGACGTCAGCAGACAGCGGCTTTCCGTTGATTTTAATTGAACGTAGCGCATATTTTTGCGCGGCCTGCGTATCGGTTAACGCCCCAACATCCCCAGCGCTCAGGGAAATATCTGCTGACAGCGCTTTACCGTTGATCTTACGGCCAGATGGCACGCGGCTATTTGCGTTGGTGTTGGCATTAGTCGCTGCGGTAGCGGCATTGTTCGCGGCAGTTGTCGCAGCGGCAACGCGGGTATCGGTTTCGGCTTTGGTATACGCGCCCACATCCCCCGCACCTAGCGTAATATCTGCCGACAGCGCTTTGCCGTTGACGGTTCGACCAGACGGCACGCGGCTATTTGCGTTGGTGTTGGCGTTAGTCGCTGCGGTAGCGGCATTGTTCGCGGCAGTTGTAGCAGCGGCAACGCGGGTATCGGTTTCGGCTTTGGTATACGCGCCCACATCCCCCGCGCCCAGTGTGATATCTGCCGTCAGCGCTTTGCCGTTAACAGTACGCCCGGACGGCACACGGCCATTGGCGTTCGTATTGGCGTTAGTCGCTGCGGTAGCGGCGTTGTTTGCAGCAATTGTGGCAGCCGCGACGCGGGTATCGGTTTCGGCTTTGGTATACGCGCCGACATCCCCTGCGCCCAGCGTGATATCAGCAGATAGCGCTTTACCGTTGACAGTGCGGCTCGATGGCACACGGCCATTGGCGTTCGTGTTGGCATTGTTCGCCGCTGTCGTGGCCGCAGACACTCTCGTATCAGTTTCAGCCTTGGTGTAAGCGCCGATAGATTCAGGTGTGATCCGGATAATTTTCCCTGTTGGTTTCGCCATGTTGTTATCTCACAAATTCAATAGATACCATGTCTGAACTTTTCACCGCCTCGGCCAGATACACCGTATTGGCTTCAACGGTATAGGCATACCCCAGCGGCTGGCCGACGCCATTAACATGCACGGAAATCACCGCCACATTGCCAACAGCAAACGCGCTTTCACCGCCTTTAATGACTGGCGTGATACTTTCAATCACCAGCGCGGCGTTATCCCCTTTTTCACCGTCATTGACTTTGAATGACACGGCGGGAAGGGTTTTGCCGTCACTGGTTTTAAATGTCAGTGAAACTGTGCGGCCAGCAGCCATGTATTACCTCACGTATTCTCAGTGATTTTTACTTCAACACCAGTGATACTGACGCCGTTATTACCCGGCGTGCCTTTTAAGTCAGTTAAATATTGCGCTTCGGTTTTACTGGCATTACCCGGTTGTGCTTTCCACACTTCATAAGCACTTGCGCCATCCGAAACATCGAATGCCGCTGGTAATGTTTTTCCATCAGACGTTTTAAAATTTAATGTCACTGTACGTTTAGCAGGCATAACTCTCTCCCGATTAATTAATTTGTGTATTCACATCCACACCGTTTATTTTTTGCAGCGCTGAATCGGGCAAAAAGATGCCGTTATCCTTTCCGGTTGAAAGAATATTTCCGCCATCAGCGCTCAAAAAAACACGGCCAGTTAACGCGTTTATTTCTTTGCGTAATTCGGCTACTTCATAATTAAAATCGTCCGTACTGCTGCTGGCAGTCCGTTGTGTCGCTATTGGTGCTGGAAACACCACGTTAATAAAATCTCCTTTTCGTAATGGTTCTGGGAATAACAGTCTGTTGCCGTCCAACGAAAATGAATAATTCAATGCCTGTTCAATCCCGTTGATAAACACCATCGCAGCGGTAAAGGTATAAGGCAGGATGGCTTCCACTTCGCCGCCCGTGGCTTCATAGCGCCACGCGGTTAAGTCGGTTTTTAAGGCATATTGCGGGTGTGGGTTTTTTGCTGCAATGTGTTGCGCCAGCAGCGTATCGGCATAGGCTTTCACCTCTATCACGGCGTTATCGACATAGCCCCGCGTTGCCAGCACGACCGCTGGATCAATTTTCAGCGTCACGGCGTCAGTGCTGCTGACAATCAAAATCATGCGCACGGTCTGGATGCGGCCGCTACCCTCCTGCAATTGGGGCTTGTACGTTTCCGGGCAGTTGGCAACCGCAATCAGATTGCCGTCGTCGTCAAACAGACCAATTTCACGTATCCACCATCCCCCCTCGTTTTCGGGGATCACCTGCTCGGCGATAATCTGGCTGGGGTTTTTCGGGTCAATGCTCAGGCCATTCAACGCCGCACGGCGTTTTTCGTTAATCAGCGCCGTTTGTGCCGGGTTGGGCATAGGTAACGTTCCGCCACCGTCTCCGACGGCCATCCGGGTAAGGTTCAGGCGGCTCCCCAGCGCGGTGGCATTCGCCATTTTGGCCGCGCCGATGTTGGTTAACAGAGCAAAATAGGTTGCGCTCATGCGGTTACGCTCACGTTGTCGATTAAATGTAATGCTGCCCCGGTCACGTTCAGACCGGACACAGTAATCGTTTCAGGGAAATAGGGGTAAACGGTCAGCTCGTCGCCGCCGTAGGACAAGGCAGCAACATAGGCCGCGCCTTGCGTGTCGAGGTTAATATTTAGCCCCAGCAGGTGCCGAGAGGCGGGTTTGGCGTCGGCAATCAGCCGCTCCAGCTCGTAAAAGGTTTCTTCGGTGATACCGCTATCTTGCACGCCGATGTCCAGGCGAAACGTGCCTGGCTCTCCGCCGTTCTGAAACCATTCACTGATACGGATCAGATAACCAAACGGCTCCACCACACGCCGCAGCGCGCCAATCGTGCCTTTGTGACGGTGGATAAAGAACGCATCGCGGATCACCTGACGTTTCACGCTCTCCGGCCACGCCTCATCCCAGCGGTCAACGGAAAACGCCCACGCCAGATACGGCAGCAGGTTAGGCGGGCAGGTGTCCGGGTTCCACAGCAGACGCAGGGGAACGGGTACGCGGGTAATCTCGGCACAGGCGGTGGCGGCGGCCACTTCCAGCGCAGACGACCCGACAGGCAGCAGGCGGGTATCACTCATCGGCACCGCCCACACCCAGCCGATAGCCGGAACAATAGGACGCCTGCGCGTCGGTCAGCACAATATCAGCGGCGGGTGTCGTCAGCTCGACCCGTTGCACGCCCTCGACGTGCAGCGCAGCGTAAATCGCCGAGCGACGAATATCCCGCCCTAATCGGTGCTGCGCACTGATGTAGGCTTTCAGCTTCTGCTCGGCCGCAGCGCGAACAGGCTCTTTTTCCGGTCCCGGATACAGGTACAGCGTGGCGTCAATCTTATACGGCACAATAGCGGCAGACTGTACCGTCACCCGGTCTGCTACCGGGCGCACGTCTTCACCGTTCAGCGCAGCGGCCACGATGGCGACCAGCTCCGGGCTGGCGCTGCCGTTGCCCTCGCGTGACAATACCGACACCGTGACGCTGGCCGGGCTGGGGCTGATAACCGACACATCCGCCACACGCCCGTCGGCGCTGCGTCCGTGATACTGATACGCACCGACCGACCCGGCCACGCTTAAGCCCTCGAAAGACTGCTGGATGCGCAGGCGAAAATCGCTGTCGGACTCCATCAGGGCAGGCGTGGGCGGCAGGGTCGAATTGTCCGCCGGGGTGATAACCAACCGGGAGACGCTGAAATTTGCACCGAGCTGGTCGAGGTCATTACCCTGTGCAAACGCCACCATCACGGCGCGTGCCGCTTCATTGACGCGCTGGCGCCACAGCAATTCACGGTAGGCGTTTTCCTGTAACAGCTTGACGAGCGGGTCTGATTCCAGCGTCAGCGTGCGTGCAACGGCGGCGCGTTGGTCTTCCGGGTAGAGCGATAACAGCATGGCTTTGCGCTCGGTGTAAATCGCCTCGTAGTCCAGTTCTTCCACCACGGCAGGCGCGGGAAGCTGGCTTAAATCAATCATTGCCATTGGTCAGCTCACAGGAACAGAAAGGAAAAAGGCGTTGCTGTCAGCCAGCGCGCCTGTGATATCAACGTACAACTGACCGTCGAATGCGCTGGTCAGATTGATGCCTGTCAGCGTGATGCGCGGCTCCCAGCGCAGCAGCGCCATGTAACACGCGGCCATCACCTGCAATTTCACAGCGGGATTTTGCGGCTGGTCGATCAGCGCCGACAGCAGCGAACCGTAATCCCGGCGCATCACTCGTGACCCGACGGGCGTAATGAGAATATCGCGCACGCTCTGGCGAATGTGTTCGATATCACCGAGCGTCTGACCGCTGTCACGGCTCATGCCGAGGTAACGCGCGGTCATAGTGGCGCACCTGTTGTGCCGCCGCTGTCGCCGGGGTGTTTGTGGGTGTGCAACACTTTCCCATTGGACGACAGCGACCCGCCGGAATGCTCTATATTGCCGCTCATCGTGCCGCCTTGTTTCACCTCCAGCGTTCCGGTGATCAGCTTGTTGGTGCAGACCACTTCGGGCGTGTCCAGCGTGATACGTGTTGATGCCCTCACTGTGACCAGCGGCACCGTGGCAGTAATGGATTCAGACGCGGTGATATCGGCGGTTTTAATCCCGCTGACGGTCAGCGCCCCAGTGGCGGGTTCGTACTCGATAATCGCGCCGTCGGGAAAGCTGACGTGATACGCATCGGCAGAAACTGACGGCGCGGGGTTGTCATCGGAATAGATGCCGGGCAGCACAAAGGCGGTGTCCAGTTCGCCGCCGATGGACAGGATCAGCACCTGCTCACCGATGGACGGTGCCCACCAGTCGCGGGAGCGTCCGGCGCGACGCGTCAGCCAGTTCAACCAGCCTGTGGTCATGTCTCCGGTTTGTACCCGGCAGAGGGCGTCCGCTGTGTTGACGTGGGTCACGACGCCGACACGGATCAGATTGCGCAGTAAGCGCTGGATTTCGGTAAGGGTGGCTTGTGTTTTCATAAGGGAAAGGATGCCGCCGGGGACAAGTCGCGGCAATGCAATGCGGTTTGCTGGTCTGCCAGACAACAAGCAACTTGTATATTGACAAATAAGCCACAGCTTATATTATATAAGTCATAGCTTATTATGGAGTGGTACGAATGTGGACGGTAATTTTAACGGAACGATTTACCGCATGGTTAGAAGAACAGGAAGGTTCTCTACAGGAAAAAATGGCTGCTGACCTGATGCGCCTTGAATTTTATGGCCCACAGCTTCCCCGCCCCTATGCTGACGGTGTGAAAGGCTCACGTTATCGCAATATGAAAGAGTTACGCGTGCAACATGCCGGGCACCCTATTCGTGCTTTCTTTGCCTTCGATCCCGAGCGTCAGGCCATCGTGTTGTGCGCCGGGGACAAAAGCAATGATAAGCGGTTTTACGACACCATGATCCGTATCGCGGATGATGAATTTACCGAACATCTAGCAAAGAGGAATCACTAATGAAAACGCTCAAAGAATTTATTGCGGCGCAGTCACCGGAAAGTCAGACCCGCATTAAAGAAATGGCCGATGAAATGATTCTGGAAACTGGCCTACAGATGTTGCGGGAAGAACTCCAGCTTTCACAAAAAACCGTTGCCGATGCGATGGGGATTAAACAGCCCGCGATCACTCAGATAGAACAGCGCGGAAACGATGTCAAACTGGCAACGCTGAAACGCTATATTGAAGCGATGGGCGGTAAGTTAAGTCTGACGGTTGAACTACCAAACGGCGGCGGTCGGGTATTCCATATATGAATGAAGCCCCGCATTCGCGGGGCTTCATTCATTGGCTCAGATGTTGAATCACCAAATCGTTTACCCGCTCTTTGTCTGTGCGGGTTATGCCTAAAAGCTGACGTTCAGGGTACTGGATTTCTTTGTTATGACCGCGTTGTTTCTCTGCCTGCCCGTAATGGTGGATCTCAGCAACCCGCCGCGCTTTCTCAGCAAATTTCACCGTGGCATCGTTAGGCGATGCCGCTGCCAGCATGTATTTATTCTTCACAAGCTGCTGAAACATCCGGGCTTTGGCCTTGCCTGAACGGGTGTTCACTCGCTCTTTCTTCACTTCAACAAAGCGCTGGATATCACTCAGGTAAAACGAGCGGATGGCTTTTCTGTCCATGTCATACCCGGTGAATAACGTACCAAACCGGGCTTTACGCTTGCGCCAGTTTTTCAGGCTCCGCACTTCACCGTTCCACAGGATTTTCATTCCTCGCTGAACGGTGATGACCTGCGCCTTGCGTTGGGTAAATGTCTCCCCCTCTGGGCTTTTCTGCTTACGGATACGGGCTTGGTTGGTTTTTCGCAGGTCGTTAGCGATATTTCTTGCTAACGTTTTTCGGCTGGCAGGGGACAGTTTCGCCAGCAATCCCGCCAGTTCATCATCAAACGGTTTCAGCTCATTCATGCCACGTACTCACTAACTCACCGCTGATGTACAGCGACATCGGACGTTCGACGGGAACGGGTAACGGCGGCTCTGGCGCGTGGGTCACATGCAATGCCTTATCAACCTCTTTCACAATCACCCGTTCGGTGAGTTTCAGGCTGATACTGATATCACAGCTCCCGTCATCGTTAATGTCAGCAAGGTAGGTAAAACCTTTCCGGTCATTGGCAATGTCTGGCTGATTCTCCCGTAACCACGCCTGAATCGGCACCAGCAGCCAGTCGATATTATTGGTAAAATCCGTGATAACCAGATTCAGCGTGTACTGATTCTCAAACGACAGCGACGCGGCCAGCGTGGACACCACCGTGCCACTGTCGATAAAGACATGCAGCATGTCGGGGTTATTTTTCAGTACCGGCACCGCATCACTTAAGGCGCTGCGCAGGCTGTTGGGTTTCAGCATGGTGCGTCCTTTGCTGCGGTATGCTCGTAACGGGAAATTGTTTTACCGAGGCTGTTCATGACATACGCCACATCCCCCGGATTCAATACAATTCGGCCATTCATGCCAGATACAGCAATGTTTTGTTTTGCAGGGCTGTAACCTACGCTTACACCACTGTGGATCTCTTCACCGCCATTAAGTGAAACTACTTTTACTGTTAACATGCTTACTTCTCCTTTTTGTTTTAAATATTAATAACTTATTTTTCTGCCAGCATCGTGTTGTTCCTGACAGTGTTTGATGGTTTCCACCTGTAGCGCACAGCTCACCAGTGCGCCTTCTAACTGGCGGTTATCGGCGCTTAAGTCACCGTTGGTTTCCGGGCGGCTGCCCGGTATCGGGCAGCTCGTTACCTTCGGACAGCCAACGTAAATAATCGTCGGGGTTGTCAAAGGCGGGGCGGCGGTGCAACCGCTTAACATCGTCAGGCAAATTAGCGCTGTACCAGCGGCGTAAATCGGCGTTTTCATTAAGCAACCTCGTTAGTGTACGTTCGCGCCCGGCGGCCAGTTGCCCGGCCTGTGACAGTTTCGTGCGGAGTTCCGCCTGTGCCTGTTCGTTGCGCCGGGCGTTGTCCTGCAACGACCCGATAGCCGCAGACTGTGCCAGTAGCGTGTCTTTTTGCTCGCTCAGGGCGATCCCCTGCTGGCTTACTGTGTGCTCTGCGCGGGAAAGCTGCCATTTATTGACGGCCACGATGCAGAGCAAACACGCAATGACCAGCGCCATAAACTTTCCCCCTGAGCTCATCATGCCAGCGTTCCTCCGGCCTGCTGGTACACCAGAAGCAGCTTATCAAGGCTGTGTTCACGCTGACCGTAACCCGCTCTCGGCAACGACGCCCAGATATTCCGGCACTTGGAAATCGCCCGTTCAATGTCACCGCGTTCGATATCGGCCAACGCTTTTCGCTCGTTAATCAACTGCACGGCCAACTTGTCTTGTGACGCCGGGCTGAAATCCGGCAGCTTCATTCGCTGCTGATAATGCGGCCAGAAAAGATAAAGCTGTTGATAACGCCCGGATGCCGTGGACTTCTCACCCCGACGGTTAAACACTTTCGCCGGACGGCCAAACGCAAACGGGTGATCGCGGTAGTCGGTGAAAATTTCCGGCTTGCCATCCAGTCCGGTGACGATGACGTCATAGCCGTGATTGCGCGTCAGCGGGTGCGTTGCCGTTCCTTCGGAAAAGGCCAGCATATCCAGAAAGGCCGTCAGATTTTTACTCATCGGTTTTCTTCCTTTTGTCCAACTGACTTTTAATCAGTAATTCAATCGCCTGATAGCCCGCTATCCCCAATGCGGCACCAATGCCATTGATAGCGACGGGGGACAGGGTAGGAAACTGCACCAATGCCACGCCTGCCACCATCGAGACAAAGCCGCCCAACAAGACGCGACCAATAAACAGGCGCAGCGTGACAGGCTCGCCACCTGCCAGCACTTTTCCGACGACGATCAGCGCGCCGATCAGGAATAAGGACAAAATACTTTTATCGGGTTCGTTCACGGTTTACTCCCATAATTGAACGGACTCACGGACAGGGGCGGCAGCAATATCCGGCAGGGTTACTGCGGTGCCGTGGGGCAGTATTGCCCCGAATTCAGCCAGCCCCGGATTAACCGCTAACACCGCCTCAACGGCACCCTGCGTGCGCCCGTAGTGGCGATAACACAGGGCGTCCAGCGTGTCGCCCTGCTGTGCGATAACGTTCATCAGATATGCCCGATGATGCAGCGGGGCTTATCCTGCAAGTGGCTGATTGACCAGCGCGCATCGCGCCACAGCTCATCAATCGTGCCGTCGAGCGCATCGGCTTTGCGGTCACCTTTGGCGCTGGCGTCATAGCTTCGGTAACGCTCGTACAGCGTCGCCGTAGTGATAGAGCTGACCGCACGCAGGTAGTGATGATGCTTTTCGCTCTGGCCGTCGAGCTGCTCGGCCGGAACGTCGGCAAGCCGGGTAAACCCTGCCGCCCATTGCGCTTTTCGGTACTCGAATAGCTCGGCGTTGACCTCGGCAATCGCGGTTAACGCAGCATGGCGCAGACGCTCCGGCGTGACGGTGTTTTCAAGGCGCATCAGCGTGCGCAGCGTTCCCGGCTCCACGTCCGGCCAGAAGAAGGTGTTTTTGATTACGGCATCCTGTTGCGCGGGCACAGGAATAACCACCGCATCCGGGCGTGGCTCCGCTTTCGCGGGAAAAATCATTGTCGTCATGACAACCTCAAAATAGGTGGGCGGTGGACACAGGCTCAGAAAACGGATAACCGTTCCGGCCTGTGTGCCGCCCGGCGCGGGGCGCGTTGGGTTAACGGCTGGCCGCTGCTTTACGCAACGCCGTTTCCAGCCGCTCTATGTCTTTTTTCACACCGCTTCGGCTATCAAGCTGAAAGGCGCGTTTCAGGTGAAACAGGGCTTGCTCTGGCTTGCCGCTGCGCAAGATCAGGCCGATGATTTTGTGCAGTTTGGCGCGCACTTGGTCTGGCATGTCCTCTGTATCGGTCAGCGTCAGCGTGTCGATCAGCAGGTCAATGTTGACCGCTTGCCCTGCGGTATGGGCGCGGGTCGCCGCGTCGGCCACCTCTTCGGCTAACAGGTACGGCGTCGGGCGGGTGTACCCCTCTGGCATCACCAGCTTGTGCGCGATGGCATAACGGGCAATCTCCAGCGCGCCGGGGACGTCCCCGGCATCGAGCTTCCACACCATGACCGTCATCAACACCGCATCCTGTGCGCCGCGACCGTTTGCCAGCACACCCGCGACCCACGGCGCATAGCTGGGCAACAGACCGCTTTTCATTTCGGCTTTACGCTCAATGGAGCGCACCTGTTTTAACGTGCGTTTGTCAGCCGCAAGCCGGAACAGCATTTGCTCGTACCCGGTGGCCTGTCGCAGCGGATCATTCTCCCGCTGCGACGCCTCAGCAGCCGATACCCGCATCATGTGACGCTGGGCGGGGCTTAACATGCTTAGGCTCCGGCGTTATCGGTTGAGGTTTCAGTACCTGACGCGGCAGGTTCAGCCGCTTTTTCCGCTTCTGGTGGTTTCGGGAACTTACCGAGCTGGATGTTTTCGATCACGCAGCCTGCGCCGTAATCTTCCACGACGTAATCCTGTTTAATGGATTCGTAGTTTTCGATACGGTCACGCTTGGCAACCTCTTCAATGTGGCGGCGGTGACTGTCGTCCATGTAGTAGATAGACAGGTTATCCAGACGGGTGATCATCAGGGAATTGGCCGGGAAGTACGGCACGCGCACGGCAGGTAAATTGCCGATACGCTTCTGGCTAATGATGACGTCAGCGGCCAGCATTTCGCTGTTTTCCTGTTGCTTGTTGACCAGCGGGAAATATTTGTCAGACAGCAACTGACGGCCACAAATCACCACCAAATCTGGGTCTTCCTGATGCCATTCGTCGATCATGGTGTTGGTCGCATCCATCACCAGCGCGTCAAGGCTGACATAATCGCCGTTCTCACCGACGCGAATTTTTTCGGAAATCACTGCGCCATCTTCACCTACGACTTTACTCATCACGCGCTTAGCGGATTCGTTGCGGTATTTCTGCAACCAACCCACGGCCACATCCTGCAATAGCGGATATTTAGCGCGGTCAGAGGTCGCGGCACGTTTCACGCCGTGCCAGCCTGCCATGATGTAATCCAGTGACTGACGCTTGGCGATGGCGTTACGCAAACGCAACTGGAAATCCTGAAAACGCGCCCACAGGTCAAGCGTGTTGTATCGGATATGGAAATCAAAGTTCATCTGTTCGCACTTGTACTGGCGCGCTTCCAGACTCAGCAAGTCGGCGGTTTCACGCTCGTCACCGCTTGACGTATCCGTGGTGCTGGCAACCGACCCGGACACACCGAGGCCGATTTTCTCCCCGGTCAGCTCGGAAACAGGCACGATGTTGATGCGGGTCAGGAAGTCGGAGGACTCTTGCACCACTTCCATCAGCGACTGCGTGACGGACGGCTCAACGCTGAATTTTTTACTCAGGGTTTCCACTTCAACGCCATTCAGCGCCGCAAGCTGGGTCATGTAGGCATTAAATTTAAAACGGGTCTCTTTACGCATGGTTTTTCCAGTTCTTTTTGAATAAGGGGATCGAGGGACATTGCCCCAGTTAGCAGTTGGTCAGCAACGAGGCTTCACCGTCGCCACCTGTCGCCGCCGGGCGGCGCGTTTGCGACAGGCTTTCGGTGCCGTCCAGCGTCGCTTTAAGGTCAGTGATTTCCTGTTTTGCCTGCTCGGTCTGGCGGGATGCATCCTGCTTGTAAACCGCAAGGTCAACTTCAATCTTTGAAATGCGCTGATAGACATCACCAAAGCCGCTCTGGACATGCTCACCCACCGCAGCCACTGCCTCATGCACATCATTAAAACGGGCGTCATCGCCGGATTTTTGGCGGCTCAGTAGTGTTTTGATGCGAGACAACAGCGTCGGCTCCACGTCCGGCAGGTCTTCAAACTCCAGCGTCACTTCGGTAGCGACAGAAAAGAGGTTTTCCGGGGAGGATTTACGGGTTGCCAGCGGGTTGAGTTTTGCCTTTGCACTGAATTCCAGCATTTCCGTGCCTAGGCTGGCCGGGTCATCGGTGACCGCCAGACCGACCAGATAGCTCTTGCCTGTGTTGGCAAAATTGGGCTGGATCTCCATAGAGGTATAGATTTTCTGTCTGGCTTCATTCATTGCCACCAGTTCATCTGTCGGGGTTATTTTGGCGAACAATGCCAGCTTGCCACTGATAGCCGAATCATCATCAATCGTCTCTGATTTCAGTTCGACTACATCGCCATAGCGGCGAAACGGGCTGTCAGGCAACAAGCCTTTCAGGTGTTCAAGGTTGATGCGGCAACCATAGACACGCGGATCAAACGTATCCGCCATGTTTTGAATATCGTTCGCGTCAATCACGCGACCATCGCAGGTGTCACCTTCAACACCGACGCGGAAAAACTTAGAAACTTTCTTTGCCATTTTCTCATCCGTTGTTTTCTGGAAGTCGGGGCGAGTATCCGGCGTGGCACTATGCCGCGCCATCAATCACGGTTCGCTAACCGCTGGCACAACAGGCACTTAAGGCGGTGAGGGGCGGCGCTGACGTAGCCTTGCCGTCATGAATACCGCCATCGATACCACCATCATCAGCGACCCACGACGACAGGCGGCTTTGCTCTATTGGCAGGGCTTTTCGGTGCGTCAGATTGGGGAAATGCTGAACCAGAAAACGCCGACCGTTCAGAGCTGGAAGCAGCGCGACGGCTGGGACGCTATTGCCCCGGTATCGCGTGTTGAAGCCAGTCTGGAAGCACGGCTAATTCAGCTCATCATGAAGACGAAAAAGGAGGGGCATGACTACAAAGAAATCGACCTGTTAGGCCGTCAGATTGAACGGCTGGCGCGGGTAAACCGCTACAGCCAGACGGGTAACGAGGCCGATCTCAATCCCAACGTGCGCAACCGCAACAAGGGCGAACGCAAAGCGCCAGAAAAGAACCTGTTCAGCGAGTCGGCTATCGAGAAGCTGAACGACATTTTCCTGAGTGAGATTTTCGAGTACCAGCGCGGCTGGCATCAAGCCGGGCTACAGCACCGTATCCGCAATATCCTGAAATCGCGCCAGATTGGGGCGACGTTCTATTTTGCGCGTGAAGCCCTTATCGATGCGCTTACTACCGGGCGTAATCAGATTTTCCTGTCAGCGAGTAAGGCACAGGCTCACGTCTTTAAAAACTACATCATCGATTTTGCCCGGCTGGTCGATGTTGACCTGAAAGGCGATCCGATGGTGCTGCCGAACGGGGCGCGCCTGTTCTTTCTCGGCACCAATATCCGCACCGCGCAGAGCTATACCGGAAACCTGTATCTGGATGAATATTTCTGGATACCCAAGTTTCAGGAGCTGCGCAAAGTCGCCAGCGGCATGTCGTTGCACAAAAAATGGCGTTCAACCTATTTTTCCACGCCGTCGAGTCTGGCACACAGCGCCTATCCGTTCTGGTCGGGTGAGCTGTTCAACAAGGGGCGCAGTAACAAGGCCGATCACCTCCATCTGGATTTAAGCCATGCCAACCTTTCCGGCGGCGTGCTGTGCGGTGACGGCCAGTGGCGGCAGATTGTGACGGTAGAAGATGCGCTGTCCGGGGGCTGTAACCTGTTTGACCTCGACCAGCTCACGCTGGAATACAGCCCGGCAGAGTATCAAAACCTGCTGATGTGCGAGTTTGTCGATGATAAAGCGTCCGTATTCCCGTTTGAGGAATTACAGCGCTGTATGGTCGATGCGCTGGAAGAGTGGGAGGACTTCAACCCCTACGCGCTGCGCCCGTTTGCCTATAAACCTGTCTGGATTGGTTACGACCCGTCACACACGGGCGACAGCGCGGGCTGTGTGGTATTGGCACCACCGCAGGCACCGGGCGGTAAGTTCCGCATTCTGGAGCGCTTCCAGTGGAAAGGCATGGATTTTGCCGCACAGGCCGACGCTATCAAGCTGCTGACGGAAAAATACATCGTCGAATACATCGGCATTGATGCGACGGGCATCGGTCAGGGCGTTTACCAGCTTGTGCGCGGCTTCTTCCCGGCGGCACGTGAAATCAAATACTCACCCGAAATCAAAACCGCGATGGTGCTCAAGGCAAAAGACACCATCACCAGCGGACGGCTGGAGTACGACACCAGTCACACCGACATCACCCAATCGTTTATGGCCATACGCAAAACCATGACGGCCAGCGGTAACCGTACCACCTATGAAGCCAGCCGCAGCGAAGAAATCAGCCACGCCGATGTGGCATGGGCAACCATGCACGCGCTGTTAAACGAACCCCTGACCGCGATTAACGGTCATGTCCCTGTCAGCATTTTGGATTTTAACGAATGAAAAAGCGCAAATATCGCAAATCCCAATCAGCGCCTGCCAACCCGCCGCAGCCGATGGAAGCATTCACCTTCGGTGAGCCGTCCGCCGTTCTCGATCGCCGCGACATTCTGGACTATGCCGAATGCATCCATAATGGCCGATGGATTGAGCCGCCGATCAGCTTTAGCGGTCTGGCTAAAAGCCTGCGCGCCGCAGTACATCACAGCTCACCGATCTACGTGAAACGTAACATTCTGGTGAGCACGTTTATTCCGCACCCGTTATTGAGTCAGCAGGATTTTAGCCGCTTTGTGCTGGATTATCTGGTGTTTGGGAATGCGTTTCTGGAAAAGCGGTTAAATCGGGTAGGGGGCTTATTGCGGCTGGAGTCCAGCCCGGCCAAATACACGCGACGCGGGGTAGAGGACGATGTTTACTGGTTCGTGCAGTCATTCAAAGAGCCACACCGCTTTGAACCGGGTAGCGTGTTCCATCTGCTGGAGCCGGATATCAATCAGGAAATGTATGGCCTACCGGAATATATCAGCTCGTTGAACTCAGCTTGGCTGAACGAATCGGCGACGCTGTTCCGGCGCAAGTATTATCAGAATGGTGCACATGCGGGTTACATCATGTACGTGACCGATGCGGCACAAAGCGGCACCGACGTAGACAAGTTACGCGCCGCGATGAGTAATACAAAGGGACTGGGGAATTTTAAGAACCTGTTTTTCTACGCCCCCAACGGCAAGCCGGACGGCATCAAGATTGTGCCGCTCAGCGAGGTGGCAACGAAAGACGACTTCTTTAACATCAAGAACGCCAGCCGTGACGATCTGCTCAGCGCCCACCGCGTTCCGCCGCAGATGATGGGGATTATCCCAAATAACACAGGCGGTTTCGGGGATGTGGTAAATGCCAGTCAGGTGTTTGTCAGGAACGAACTGACGCCGTTACAGGAGCGGATGAAGGAGATTAATAACCTTATTGGGCAGGAAATAATTGCTTTCCGAAGCTATAAACTTACCGAAGAATAAAAAAAGGGTTCACCGTGTGGTGAACCCTTTTTATTAATCAATCAACTCGAATTCATTGTGTAAGTTGAACATTTCTCGATGAGAGTGAGACACGTGTCCTTTGATTTTGCATAACAAACGGTAGTTATGCGGCGCGTCATTACTGATCTTCTCCACCATTAAAGAAACTGCTTTAGGATTGATAATCAGCAGGCTCTTGATTACTGTTGCAAAGTACCGAGGGCAGTACCCTACAATCTCGGCTGGTTTGTCAGCGCGAACTACAACAGCCTCCGAATCATAAGCATTTTGCAAATCCAAGCATAACCTAAGCACTTCGCCCGGCTTCAATTCGGAAACTCGTTGGTTTGCCCTTTCATCAAGATAACCGAGCCCATGAAGGAAGAAATAATGTTCAAAGCTGCCATCTTCTTCAAGTTCGATTTTCTTGAAAATCTGCAAATTATCTGTACTTCGCATACCGCCAGTACGTGCCAGAATCTCAATAGGCTTGGCGTCTTCATCATCAAGACCTAGCCAAGACATAAAGCGAGGATATTCTGGACGCTTTGGGGAAAGCAGTCGATTTTTGAATAACGGGAATAATTCTTCCGACACGTAAGTTTCGCTAACGTCATTCATTCCACTGAACTTAGTGAACTTGGTCGACGAGAGTGCCCCTTTGGTGTACTTGAAGACATAACCCGATTTACGCTCCTGCAAGTTACCAACGACATGCCAGTCGCGAGTATCTGGCGCCTGCCATGCAACATAAACTGAGTTAAAGTTATTCATCTTCTAAAAGCCTTCTTCTGTTTTCTATAACCATCAAGGTTGCGAATTTTCGTGCGCTCTCAGAAATGCATTCTGCTGGCACGTCATTGAAAACCTTGGCTATAGATTCTTCTGACAAGCTGTGCAACTGAGAAAGCCAATATTGGTTGGCCACATCTCTGCCGATAACAGATTGCCTATATGCATCTACTGTAAGCAATGGTCGTTTGTCTGTTTTTGTTTTGAAAAGCTCTGACCTTGCTCTTCTAACGAAATATGGTATCTGGCGGTTTCTATCACGAGAGCTAAATCGTTCTTGACGCTCGGTATCGACCAGTTCTCTACCTAAACTTGCTGCATGATCGTATGTAGGACATAAAAATTGTTCTCCTGTTTCATTATTGAGCATAATTGCCCAATTTTCATGGTGCCTGTCTTGATTGCCTATCAGTGCATCAAGCATGAGGTAGCCACAAAAAACATCAGCAGCATTAAGCCCAGTAAGATCATACGAACAAAGTGGTGGCTGTATTGCTTGCCTGTCTAAACAGGCTAGTACTCTGCTAACAGTATGCTCTCTGACCCGAACAGGTTTTTCGCCCGGTTGGATTGGTTCAGGGTAATCAGTTGAAGTACTATGTAGGACTTCATTCCCCATTACCATGCGAAACTGGTCTGGTATCATATTGGGCGAGATGATCCCTAACCGACCATATGCTTGTGCTAACTCATAGTCAGCATGCGGGATACCCAATAAATGACACAATTCAGCAGCACATTTTTCAGACCAATGTTCGCCAGTCTCAGCCCTTGAATACTTAAACAACCATGGGTTGGTCTCTTTATCAACATAGTGGAACCAAAATTTCTCTTTAGTTCCTAACTGCTCAATGTCGCTAGCTACCGGCGTGATGAACTGTATGAAATCATATGACATTACGCATCCCTACATTCTTCACCTGAAGTCGAGGGCGGATATTCTACAGGCAAGTAGGGTAATTCCCAACTGCTATTAAATATAGCATAGTACTGTTGTTATATACAGTATTTTGTGTGGCAACCAAATACACTCAGATGTTTTCTAATGGATTTTCACCGTTTCATTGTTCTGTTCTCATGTGTATTCCCACTTGACACTGGCACACACTATGCTTCCCTCGCGCGCAATGCTATCCCCGCCACGCCTGCCCGCTTTGTGTGTCGCTTTTCATGCACTCGCACGATCCAGCGCGATCCGCGCCAGCTATGGCGTTAACGGGGATAAATAGGCAGTAGATCATCATGCAAAATCATGCGGGTTATGCATGCATGGCTAAAAGACGGCATCCTCTAATCGTTTTTTCAGGTATTCGACCAGTTCCGACTTGTCACTAATCTCTCGATACTCTCTGGTTTCTATCGTGCCGTTCGCCAAATCCGCAATGATTGACATCGCGGTTTTTAATTCGTCTACATCGCACTGAGCCACTAACGATATGTCTGCGATTAACTGAACTCGCGACAAAACGGCCTGTATGTGTTCCGTGTTTTCCAAGGGATGCCATTTCCTTATTTTTACTGTATGCGTATACAGTATTTTACATATTGAAATTTTCGTCAATCACTTAGTGTGCCACGAGTGATTGATTGGTTATGCGTTCATCACAGCAAAGTGGCGTGACATGTCACTAGAACATTTCACGCCGAGGCATTCACAGAATTAACTTTAAATCATGCCAGCCTTGCGTATTCCAGCACTCAGATGCACCAGACAGGCAGCACTCAGAAACGGGTAACTTCTCCCAGCATTTCTGGCATTTACGCTGACTTAGCTCCGCTATTTTTTGCTGTAGGGCTGCGGCATCCTGACGAATTAACGTGGTCAGGTACTCGTCGATATCATACGGTTCACGCCCCGGACGACGCAGGGCGCAGTTGCGCTTAAGCATTTCCAGCTCTTGCGCATCAACGTGGATCTCGACTTTTACCACGCCAGCATCACGCTGGCGTGCGCGCTGGGCGGCTTTACGTTCGGTGGGGGATTTAGACATTCTATTTAATCCTTATCCTGCTGTAGCTTCCACCGGTGATGGGAATTCTATATTACCCTCAATGTGAGCACCTGCTACTCGACACGCTGGCGACCAGTCAGACGCCTTGCCTGTGTCCAGCGCCTGTACAACGTCTTTGTATTTTCTCAGGTCGTATAGGTAAATATACGCATCGCCTGTGGTGTAGAAACCAATTTTCTCTGGCGATGGGCAACGGTTCAAAACGTCCTGCACGTCAGCTACCCATTCCCGTTCTTTCTTTGTTAACTTACCCATGCATCAAACCTCCATCTGATTACTGAACCCCGGCCACTCATCAGCCGCCGGGTATGAAATAAGTTCGCCGTCTATCTTCATTTTTGCCCCACGCGCCAGTGCTTCCAGCTCCCAGCGTTGAACACTGATAACTTTCAGGGACAAATCACGCTGAATGCGGGGTATCCGCTCCCGTTCTTCGCCCGTTAATCTGGCTGACGGTGACGGATCGCGGAGGGTATTGGGGTTAAAGTCGCGCTGTTTATGATTCTTCCTGACGGATTGCTCACGCAGACGCATTCCTAGCGCCCTCACAGCCGCGTCGTCATTCCAGTCAATCGGTGGGTTATCGGTTTCTGATGTCGTCGCTATGCCGCTGTTTTCGGCCTGCGTTTTGACATTTGCGCCTGACCGTTGAGAACCCAACCCACAGTTATTGACAGGACTCCGAGGCGCGCCGGGGGCGCTTTTTAAAGTCAAAGGCTCAAGGTCAACGGCTTTAGAAACAATGCGCCATTCGGTTGTACGGGTTTCAAAAACATGACCTTCGCCCAAATGCGGGGCGAAAATCCCGACAACCTTTTGCACCTCTTCGTCATACTCGTTGAGCTTGTCCGATACCCGGCGTGCAACACGCACCGTTTGCAGTTCGCGGGAAACATTCGCGCCACCTTGTGCGGCCATGTATGCGGCAAAGTCGCCAGCGTCGGCAGCAAAGCGAACCGATTCGACCTGCTCGTCAAACTGGTCAGAGAGATTGACGCTGCGTAACGTGCCGCTCCGGCATTCGCGGTAAGCGCCCATTGTGGGGATACCGATAGGTTTAAATTGGGGGATGCGCCACGTTGACGCCCACGCGGTGACGGCGGCGGCCATATCACGCAATGGCTTTCCGGTTTCGTCGTCCAGTTGGCCGTCCAGCGCGTAGCCGTCAATATTCTTTGCGATGTACTTAGCGATATAGCCAGCCGCACCGCCTTTATTGAGGTGTTTACACTCAAAGCGGTACTTAGCCGCGCCGCGCTCGTCGCCGTCTTCTTTCAGGGCGTAGCGGCGCATAATGTCGATCACAGCTTGACGATGGACACGCTTGCAAAACAGCATCATGTGCCAGTGTGGCGTCCCGTCGTGATGAGGTTCGACAACGCGCATCCCGTAAACTTTCAGGCCTGCGTCTTTAAATGCCGTGCGCATTTTGCTCCAAATTTTGACCAGATATCGCTGGCCGTCTTTCGGCGTAAACGCTTCGTTGTCCCAGCTCCGGTTAAACTGGACTGTCTCGTTTTCGCCCTTGCCGATCACGCGGGTCGGGTGATATTTCGACGGGGTCGTGATGGTGATAAACATCCCAACGTCTCGCTGTTCGCTGGCGTAACGCTCCACTCCCGCGATGGTACTCATTAGCTCCATACGGCGGATTTCTGGGTTGGAAATACTCGCCATTACCTTGTCGATCAGGTCGATACGTTCACCAGTTGCGACGTTCTCCAGCTCACAACTTTTCAGGTAATCCATGTTAGCGAGGCGACGCGCCTGTACATCGCGGATCGCCATTTTGCTGGCATACGGTGACGCCTTTTTACTGACCTGACCGACGGCAATCATCAGCGCTTCACGCCAGCGGGTGCGCTGGGCTTTAAGCTGGCGAACCCACCATTCCTCATTAATCAGGCGGGACACGCTGGCTATTGCCTTGCGTATATCCAGCGTGCCTTTGCGGTAGTTC
>NZ_LXFY01000002.1:10147-162475 GCF_021432585.1 Pectobacterium sp. IFB5596 | reverse complement strand
AGTGCCGCGTAGGGAACGCGTCACTGGCGGCTCGAAACGCGGGCATGGGCACCGAAGGCACCGCTTTAGCGGCATAATTTCCGCCAAAAGCCGGGGGTTCATAGGGGGGCTGGCGTAGCCCCCCTATGTCGGGCGCGTGCTACGACGTAGCATGAAAAGAACAATGTTCGAAGCGCACGAAACGCTCTCTGCATCTGCATAACCATAACCCATGTGACTAAAAGCCAATTCCATGAATACATCACACCGTGATGAAATTACCTTGCATATCAACCACAAAGCGAGTAGCTGGCTCATCGTTGATATATCCCGCGAGGATTTTCAGCATCAGGCCGAAGCGGTGTTGCAGGCTGTCCGGCGGCAGTGTGGTCGTCGGTGTGTAGGCTGCCAGCAGCGCGCGATACTGTTTCACCCGCGTTGCCGGAATATCCTGCCAGGCGAGATCGCTGCCGTTGCGCAGGCAGTACCAGTCCGTGACCAGCGTGAGCAGAGAAATATCCTGTAACCCTTCGGTGCCTGCTACCGCATTCGGTTTACGCTGGTCGGCATCAGGCAGTGTTTTGGCATTGATCGGTTCCTGCTGCTGCGCGATCCACAGCAGATCGGCGCAGTTCAGTGTGTTGATGAGAGGCGATAAATCTTCCGGCCAGTCTTTTACCAGAAAACGCTGGCGTACCAGCAGCGCCAGATGATGATGCAGGAAGTCGTAGTAATCGCGGCTTTTCAGAATATCGCCCAGCGGCTCACCGGTGCGATCCAACTCTTTCTGATAAAACGGGAATAGATGGTTGAACTGCGGCACGTTGCGTAGGACCAGCGTATCAATATCGACGCGGTCGCTATGCAGCGTCGCTAACTTCATCGCGGGCGGGTAAGCGGCCAGTGACGGCACCGCCACATTCACCAGCGTCCCTTGTGAACCGCGATACACGCCAGTGTCGTTGACGTGCAGGTGGCCGCTGAAGTGCAAACGGATGCCTGCCGCCAGCGCCTGTTCGGCAACCTCTGGCTTCGGCGTGCGTTTAATGAAGCTGTTACTGCCAAACAACTGCTTTTCGTCCTCCACCGTGCCGTCGAGGAAATCGACCAGCGGATAGTGCGAGAACACCAGCAGCTTCTTATTTTGTGCTTTCGCCCGCTGTACCACCGATTTCACCCACGTCAGCATGAACGGTTTCTCGGTCAGCAAGGCATTCCAGCCCGTGTTACTGCTGGTGGAGTAGCCTTCAATCCCTTCACGTTTCTCCGGGCCGTCTTTAACCTGATACACGTTGGCGTCGATGGAAAGTAGCCACAACCCCGCTTCCGGCTCTACCAGATAGGAGGCATCGACGATGTTCCACTGCTTGCTACCGTCCGGTGAGCGGGCGAGATACTGACGTTTACTGAGTTCATCACTGTCGCCAAACGGTGTTTCCCAGTGCAGAAAGTCGTCGCGCTTAAAGAAACCAAACGGCTTCATCAGCGGCAGGCCGCGTTCATAGCCGAGCGCCTGCATCTTGGCCGTGACAATCAACGACTGCGCGTCGCCCAATTTAACGCCGGGTTTACTGCTCAACAGCGTGCTGGTGCCGTCGGCGTTGAGCATTCTTTCCCACGAATCATCCCCCTGTGGACGATTGACATCATGGTTGCCCGGTGTGGCGAAAAAGCGCATGCCGTGGCGCTGTTCATACTGCGTCAGGATGGCGGCAATGCCTTCAACGGTAGGCTGTTGGCCGTCATCAGAATAATCGCCGGACAGCACTACGTATTTCACCTGCTGTTTTGCCAGTTCGTCTAGCGCAGCCAGCAGCGCAAAGTAGGGCTCGTTGAAGATGCGGGTCGAATTCACCGAATCTTTCAGGGTGCGAATGGTCAGCTTCTTTCCGGTCTGTGCATCGGGCAGGCCGTCAAAATCGTAGTTGCCATAGATATTGTGGACGTGAACATCCGAAATAATGGCAATGCGTAGCGGCCCAGCGGGTACCGCTGATTCACCGTTAGCGTGAAAAAAGCCGCCAGCTAGCGTAATAGCACTGCCTGCACCGAGCTTGACGAAGGTTCTGCGAGTGAGTGATGTCATTGATGTCTCCGGCATTATTTATTTTTTATAACGGATGGCTGTATAACGCATAATCATGACAGGCAATCAATCGTGCGCCGTCGAGCGCATCGCCCATCGGGGCGGCGAGCTGGGATTGCCACTCGTCCGGCAGCCAGGGACGAATATGCAGGCCGATGCTGCCCATGAGCGATAAGCGAGGCGTGGCATGGCGTGCCACGGCGGCCAACAGCAGGCTGATTTCGCTGGCCGTCTGCGCCAACAGCGCGTGAGAAACGGTATCGCCTTGCTGAGCACTGTCAAATACGTGGCGGGCGAACTGCGCATAGTCGCCCGGTTTTGCCTGCTGGCTAAATGTCTGTAGCGCGTCAAGCGTGTTGGCAGCCTGTATGTGCGTTGCGCTGGTGGAAAAGAAATCGTCGATGCTTTGGCTGAGTGCCGACGACGTGCACCAGCCTTGTAGTACATCGTAGGTGTGTTGTAACGCTGCTAGCCCAAGGCGTGCGCCGCTGCCCTGATCGGAGATCGGGAACTCATGGCCGCCGTAGGCAGTAATTGTCTGGTTCTGCCACGCTAGCCCGCAGGAGCCGGTTCCGGCAATGACTACGCCCGCGTCTTTTCCTTGATTGACGGCCAGACAGGCACCGAGCGCATCGGTATTAAGCACCTGAGTGGCATAAGGATGAGGTAATGCCAGAAACGCCTCGTAGGCGGTGCGATGTTCCGCGCTGGCGAGTGCCAGTCCGACTTTCAGCCGGGGTACGTCATCCGGTGACAGCCCGCTGTGTTTCAGCGCCTGTGCGATAGCATCGTCCACCGACTGGCGCACGTTCTCCACGCCGAGCAGCAGGTTGGCGCGACCGCCGTGCCCTTGCCCGAGTGGTGTGCCGTCGGCCTGATAAATACGCGCTCGACAGCCTGTGCCGCCGCCATCCACACCCGCATAGAGCCATGTCGTCATGATGTGCGCTCTCTTGAATCCAGATAAGGAAGACAGGCCACCGCCAGATCGCCGCTGAGGCTGACGGTTTCAGCCTGTGAGGCCGGTAGGCTGTTGAGCAGCAGGTTTAACTCGCTGGCGCAGTGTGTCAGCAACTGCACCGCCAGCGCATCCTGCGGGTGTGTGAGCACAGCATGCCCAAGCGTGGTGTAATCATTGGCCTGCGCCTGCTTTGACCAGTCGATCACCCGATCGACATGTTTATCGAAGTGTTGAAACAGCGCTTCACTGAGTGGCGTAAGCGGGGTTATGCCCTCAACGGCCTGAAGCATCTCCTGCACCGCCCACAGTCCCAGCCGCGAGAGACTGGCCGGATTCCCGATGGGAAAATTGTCGCCGCCGCGACAGGTCAAGAGTCCGTCATGCCAATGTAACAGCCGGGTAAAACCACCCGTCACCAGCAGATAGCGGTTTTGCCCCGGCCAGCGCTGCTCACACAGCGCGTGCTCCTGCGACCGATCAAAGGGGCGATCGCCATCGATGTCGATCTCCCTCAGTTGCCATTTCACGGTGCGTTTTTCCGCTGTTGTTGGTTGGTCGCGATCGTTTCGTTGAGGCGCTTCACATCGTTTGATGTCAGGCGCAGATACTCATCAAACGACACTTGATCGTTCAGATATTGCGTAAAACGCGTCAGGATGATGGGGTACAGCTCGTTCGCACCCAGACTTTCCATACGTTCCCAATCAAAGACATAAGACGGGATCTTTTTGATCTCTTCGCGTGCGGTATTCAGGCCGTCGATCACGTGTTTATCTTTGGTCTGGTAGTGCAGATCGGTAATATCCGCGCCGACGATGATATTGAAGCGCTCGGCGATCTCACGCTGCAACGGCTCGCTGCCCAGCCACTCCATGAACTCGGCCACTTCCTGCGGGTGTTTGGTGGTGGTGAACGGCATGATGAAAGTCGCACCGCCCATTGAAATACACTTCTCTTTGCAAGGCGCTGGCAGCACTTTCCAGTCAAAGCCGTCTCCAATCTGCTTACTGAACTGATTCAACAGCCAGTTGCCGGAGAAATAGGTCACGATGTTGCCGTTCACGAAATCGTCCGCCATGCTCTTATACTGACCGCCGCCTGCCGCGCCCCACATTTCACGCGGGAACACGCCTTCATCCGACCAGCGTTTCAGATCTTTAATCCACTGCTGCGCCGCGGCGTCTGGGAAATTGATCAACCCGTCTTTATCGTAACGTGCACCGTAAGAGTAGGCTGGGCCGGAGAAACGGAAGCCGCTACGGTCGATGGTGAAGGGGATATGCACGCCGGTTTTTTCCGCGACCAGTTTCGAGGCTTTCATCAAATCATCAATCGTGTAGCCCGGCTGCGGCAGAGGCACGCCCGCCTGTTCAAACAGCGTCACGTTAACGAACGGTAGATCGGCGGTCCAGGACGCGACAAAACCCGGCAGCGCATCGGCTTTATGCACGCCTTTCACGCGCATGATCTTTTCGATACCCGCGCTGTAGCGCTTCTCAAAAGCGGCGGGATCTTTCAGGTAGGGACGCAAATCCAGCGTATAGCCGAGCAGCCCCATTTGCGTGGTTTTGGCAATATCGGGGCCTAAACCTGCCGCCAGCTGCATCGGCAACTGTGTTTGCAGCGCGTTATAACCCGTGCTGACGAAATTCACATCAATGCGTTCATTACTTTGGGAGAAGGATTTAACTTTCTGCTCCATGAAATGCACTAATTCGGGATCGTCGTCACTATATAAAAATGTTATCTGCGTTTTGGCGGCTAACGCGCTGCTGCTGAATAATCCCAGCGTAAGGGCGGAAAAAAATAACGCGGTATTGGAACGCATCATAAACATCTCCACATCATAGGTTTGATTAATGGTTGAAATACCCTGGCGTTGGCTGCGGGGTTATTTTTATTCCTGTGATTTATTCTCTGTCCTAATTAA
Organism: Pectobacterium sp. IFB5596; assembly: GCF_021432585.1. Classification (NCBI taxonomy): domain Bacteria; kingdom Pseudomonadati; phylum Pseudomonadota; class Gammaproteobacteria; order Enterobacterales; family Pectobacteriaceae; genus Pectobacterium; species Pectobacterium sp. IFB5596. The sequence goes on along the minus strand of NZ_LXFY01000002.1, from coordinate 157,519 downwards.
TGCAAATTTGCATTCATCTGTCATTTTCATCATGCAATCATGGACAGAAGCACGACTGATTTATGTGAGGCAGATTAAAGATATTTTAAATGTTGGTTTAAATAAAGTATTTTTGTGATATTAATCACATATATAAATATGAGAATCTTATTTATTAATGCGAAATGTCAAAAAATGAATGCAAATAAAAATTTAATGCAAATTTGCATTATGATTGCCAGTTAATAGTGCAGGAAATGGCTCGTTGCCCTAAATGTTGGCGGCGTGTGCACAGTGAATGTGCAAATAAGTGTAGTCATACGTTTTCGTTATTTTATTTGTCAAAATCGTAAACAGGATTCCGTATGAATATCGGTTGGAAATTAAAGAAGAACGGCGTCATTAATCGGTTTCTGATTACCGAGCTGACGGAAAAACGTTATTTCGCCGAGCCGGATACGCTGGCGGATAAGGTGAATTACCGCTTTATCAACGGTTTTGTCGATGTCGGTGTTTTACCCTGCCGCGTGCGTTTTTTGCAGGAAGAAGCAAAGCGTGAGGTGACGTTACCCGAAGACCTTCATTTCCCGCTGATGTGGAGCGGAGGCGATGAAAGTCGCAGTGTGAATTTCAGTGATTTCTGGCCGTGTCCGGTTCACGTTCAGCGCTTTTCCCGCTGTGTTATCCACTGCGACAGCGCGCAGGCGGCACCGTTTACCCTCAGCACCTGCGGCGGTATTACGCTGTGGCTGAACGGCGAACAGGTCACCCGCTTTACGCCCTTTACCCGTAATACTGAACAAACCTGTGACATCACGCTGCCGCTGCAAGCGGGGGCGAACACGCTGGTAGTGCATAGCGAAGAACTGTGCGAACGTGATACCGATTATCTATTCAGCCTGTGCTATCAGGGGGAAGACACACTCTTCTGGCAGCTTGATGAGGATACGGCACTCAGCGTACAGCTGACCGCGCTGGATAGCTGGGTTAACGGACTGACGTTGGAAAATAACCTGATCCAGCCGCCCGTGCTGGTGCTGAATAGCACGCAGCCGCTGCCGGAATCTGTGACGATGGCGCACCGTCTGATTGGCAACGTCAACGAATCCGTCCCCGTATGGCAGCAGAAACAAACGCTGCCCGCTGGCAATCTGGGTTGGCAGGTGGATCTGCCTGATGTTTTAGTCGGCTACTACGATCTGGTCTGTGCCGCGACCTGTAACGGCATTACGCTGACGCGTACCCTGAGCTTTGGGCGCTTGCCATCGCAAACGATGCCTGCGTTACCGACGCTGGCCGCGCGGCGTGAAACGGTGTTGCGCCATACTGCGCTGCACGGTTTTGAGCGCCTCGGACGGCTGTTGGCGATTGTCGCGACGGGCGAGGGCAGCGATGCCGCTGAGCCGATTCTCAACAGCGCGCTGCAAAAAATCAGCCGCCGTGAAGACTGCGCGGATTTCCAACTGGTGCCGCTGATTTGGCTGTGGCAGCGCTATCAGGGGCAACAGTTACCGCCTCAGGACTGGCGGCGCGTGCGCAGCGCCATTCTCGGTTTCCGCTACTGGATTGATGAACCAGGCAACGACACCATGTGGTTCTGGAGTGAGAACCACTGCCTGTGTTTCCACGTCGCGCAATACCTTGCCGGACAAAACTTCCCTGATGACACCTTTCCGTGTAGCGGCCGTCGTGGTCTGGAGCAAAAGGCGATTGCCCACGAACGTTTGACGCGCTGGTTTGATTCCATTCTGGAACACGGGCTGGTGGAGTGGAACTCGGCGGCCTATTACCCCATCGATCTGATTGGGCTGGTGGCACTGTATGAACTGGCGCAGGATGCCGATCTGCGCGACAAATCTCGCGTGGTGATTGACCGCATCATGCTGATGACGGCGTGGGTGCATCAGAATGGCGTCGCGGTTGGCACCATGGGACGTGCCTACGATAAAGAGCTGCGTTCCGGTATGTTGACCGAGCTATCTGGCCTCTGTGCGCTGATGTGGGGCGAAGGCTGGCTGATACCTCATTGTGCTGCGCTGCCGCTGCTGTGTCTGAGCGACTATCAGCCGCCGGAAACGACGGATCGGATTGCACACTGGTCACTGTCACACGGTGCAGAAGCTCGCTGGGTACAAGGGCTGAACCGCAGCGCCCGCATCATCGCCTGGAAGCAGCACGACGTGGCGTTTTCTTCCGTCTTCGATCATCACCCCGGCCAGCCCGGACACCAGCAGCATCTGCTGGATGTGCGGCTGGGGACACACTATGCCGCCCGCCTGTGGGTGAACCACCCCGGCGAGGATCGTCCTGACGGCGTGCATCGACCTTCGTACTGGGCGGGGAACGGGCGTTTGCCACACCTGATGCAGCATCGTAATCGCGCGCTGATGGTGTTCGATCTGCAACAGGATATTCGCCCGTGGACGCACCTCTATTTGCCACAAACCGCGCTGGATGACGTCATCGTTGAAGATGTCTGGTGCTTCGTACGCGGTGGCAACGGCTATGCCGCCTTCCATAATCCTGCCGGGCTACAGCCGTTTGCGACCGCAGGCCAGCAGGCCGAAGGCGAATTGCGGGCGTATGGTGAACAGAACGTGTGGTTCGTTGCTGTGGACAGCGGTGACGGCGCGGAAGGATTTGCCGCGTTTGCAGCCCGCTTCCGAGGGCGTTCACTGGTTCAGAGTCGCGACGGCGTACGTATTGACGATCCCGATTACGGCGAACTGGCCTTTAGCCATGCGGCAGGATTCAGCGTGGCGCAGCAGCCTTTCATTTTTCCCGACGATGTCCCGGTCGTCCCGCAGTTCAACACAGGAAACCCATGACATGCAGACAGGTTCACTTAACCGACAACAAACCGAAGCGCTGTTAGCGCAGGTGGCGCGGGCGTTTTGCCGCCTGAAAGCGATTGACAGCGTCACGCAGGACGACGCACCGGACGCCGGGCTGACGATTCAATTTGAAGAGTGGGATTGGGAAGTTGGTGTCGGGCTGTACGGTTTCTGGAAGCTGGCACATCTGACGCAGGACGACACTATGCTGACGACGCTGGCGAACTGGTATCAGCAAAAGCTGGATGCCGGTCTGCCACCGCGCCAGATCAACTCGACGGCGCCGATGCTGGTGCTGGCGTTGCTGTGTCAGGACAAACCGGATGCGCCCGCGCAGTGGCGTGAAACCGTGAGCGACTGGGCGGACTGGCTGTTGCACTCGCTGCCGAAAACGGAGGATGGCGGTTTCCAGCACACGGTGAAAGAACGGCCAAACACCGGGCAACTGTGGGACGATACGCTGTTTATGGCCGGTCTGTTTCTGGTGGTCGCGGGGAAATTGCTTTCTCGCCGCGATCTGATTGAAGAGGCGGAATATCAGCTCGTCACGCACGCGCGCTATCTCGCCGACGTGCGCAGCGGGCTGTGGTATCACGGCTGGACGTTCGTCGGTCGCCATCACTATGCCAATGCATTCTGGGGACGTGGCAACGCCTGGATCACGCTGGTGCTGCCGGAAATGCGGGTATTGGCGGAGGATCAACTGTCCTCACCGGTGTTGCGCACGCTGGAAGCGATTCTGGAACAGCAAACGACAACGCTGTCTCGCGTCCAGCACGATTCCGGTCTGTGGCACACGCTGCTGGATGACCCGGACTCACCGCTGGAAACGTCCGCCAGCGCGGGGTTTATTGCCGGTATTCTGACGGCGCAGCGGCTGGGGATGCTACGCGATTTCCCGCAGGACGTACTGGAAAAAGGCTATGCCGCCGTGGTGGCGCAGATTGACGCACAGGGCGTGGTACAGGGTGTCTCTGATGGCACAGCGATGGGGCATGATTTGCAGTTCTATCGCGATATCCCCAATGTTGCCGTGCCTTACGGGCAGGCGCTGGTGATGCTGATGTTATTGGCACAGTTAGATTCTGTTTGCGAGGGCTGACAATGGCGAGTCTGGAACTAAAAAACGTCTACAAAAATTATGGTGCGGTGAACATCATCAAAGGCGTGGACTTAACGATTCATGACGGCGAGTTCATGGTCTTTGTTGGTCCGTCGGGCTGTGGAAAATCTACGCTGCTGCGCATGATTGCCGGGCTGGAAGAGATCAGCAGCGGCGAGCTGTTGATCGACAACCGCAAAGTGAACGATCTCACGCCAGCAGAGCGCAAGATTGCGATGGTGTTCCAGTCGTACGCGCTCTATCCGCACCTCTCGGTGCGCAAGAACCTCGCGTTCGGGCTGGAAAATTTGCACTTTCCCAAAGACGAAATCGCCCGCCGTATTGATGAAGCCGCCCGCATGCTGGGGCTGGAACCCTATCTGGATCGCCGACCGCGCGCGCTGTCGGGCGGACAGCAGCAGCGCGTCGCCATTGGCCGCGCTATCGTGCGTGAACCTGACCTGTTCCTGTTTGACGAACCGCTCTCGAATCTGGATGCCAAGCTGCGCGTGCAGACGCGCGGCGAGCTGTCTCGTCTGCATCAGAAGCTGCGTACCACCATGATCTACGTCACTCACGATCAGGTGGAGGCGATGACGATGGCGCAGCGCATTGTGGTGCTGAATGCGGGTCGGATCGAGCAGGTTGGCACGCCGCTGGAGCTGTTCAATCGGCCGAAAAATAAGTTTGTTGCGGGCTTCATCGGCTCACCGCGTATGAACATGTTCCCGGCGCAGATCGTCGCCACCTGCGCGGATGGCGTCGAGGTGCAGTGTCCGTCGGGCAATCGTCTGGTGCTGCCGTTTATTGGCACCGTTGGACAAAACGTCACGCTCGGCATTCGTCCTTCACACTGTGAGCTGGTGGAGGACGGTGAGGGTATGGCGCTGTGCGTCGATCGCTGCGAGATGATGGGGCATGAAACCTTTATCTACGGGCGAATGGGCGGCATTGACGATGAGATGATCGTCCATCTGGCACAGCACCGCGAGTTCGCTGCGGGTGAGTCGGTGTTCGTGCGCTTCCCGCCGACGTATTGCCATCTGTTCGATGGCGAAACGGATGACACATTGCCGCGCGGTAGCGAGCATTAATTATCGCGACGGGAGAGGACGACATGAAAAAGATTGCCTTACTGCCCGCAGGATCGCTGATCGATAAGCTGGTGACGCCAGTAGAGAAAGCGGTGAATCTGCTACAAAAACTCGGTGGCCGCAAAGTGATGCCGTGGTTTTTTATCGCGCCCAACATGCTGCTGTTCGCCGTTTTTGTCTTTATTCCGATTCTACTGGCGGTGTGCTACGCCTTTACCGGTGGCACCAATATTCTGCTGTGGGAACGTCCTTACGTCGGCGTGGATAATTTCTCCACGCTGCTGAGCTGCGGCAACTACGCCGAGCCATCGAGCTGTGAACAGGATCTGTTCTGGACTGGCGTCTACAACACGGTGTCGTTCACCTTTTTCAACGTGCTCTGCACGCTGCTGGTAGCGCTGGTGACGGCGCTGATCCTCAACCGCAAGATTATCGCCCGGGGCTTTTTCCGCGCGATGTTCTTCTATCCGGTGCTGCTGTCGCCGGTGGTGGTGGGCCTGATCTGGCAGTGGTTCCTTAACCGTAACGGCCTGCTGAATCTGGTGCTGTCATCGCTCGGCGGGCAGCCGATTACCTTCCTGCTGGATCCGACGCTGTCACGCTTCTGGGTGGTGTTTGTCTCCGTCTGGTTTCACGTCGGGTTTTATACCCTGATCCTGCTGGCCGGATTGCAGGCGATCCCGCGTGATATTTATGAGGCGGCGGCGGTGGACGGCACCTCGCGCTGGCGCGGTTTTTATCGCCTGACGCTACCGCTGCTGGCACCGAATATTCTGGTGGTGGTGATTCTGCTGACCATCAACAGCGTGCAGATCTTCGATGAAGCCTGGGTGTTAACCAACGGCGGCGGCCCCGGTACGGCCAACAGCTTTATCGTACAGTACATCTACCAGACCGCCTTCTCGTCGAATGCATCGCTCTATGGGCTGGCCTCGGCGGCCTCGGTACTGATGGGCGTGGTGCTGATGATCCTGACAGCGTTACAGTTCCTGCTGACGCGTCGGCTGGAAGGGAAAAAATAACGGGAGCCATGATGAAGATAATCGCATTTCTCACCCGCACCCGTCATCCGGGGCGCATTCATATTACGGATATCATGAGCTGGGTCTGGCTGGTGGTCGGCACGCTGCTGGTGATGATTCCGGTCATGTGGGCGGCGATGTCGTCGTTCAAAACGCCCGCAGAGATTAACCGCTTTCCGCCCAGCTTTCTGCCGCAGGCGGCAGATACCATCACGCTGCCGGAGTACCCGAAGCCGCTGGAACTGTGGCAGGTTAAGCAGGAAGACGGCGAAGCGAAAACCATGGCGCTGGTCAGGCGTATCGGCCTGATTGCACAGTTGGTGAACCCGGATGCGCCGAGTGAGGTCGTACGTGTGTCGACGAAAGATCTGGTGCCAATGAAGGCGCTGCATTTGGAAACGGAGAACTACACGACGCCGATAACGAAGTTCCACTTTGCCACTTACCTGAAAAACACCGTATTCGTAACGGTGATGGCGACGCTGCTGACCTTGTTGCTCAGTTCGATGGCGGCGTTCGCGTTGTCAAAATACGAGTTTCGCGGGCGTGGCACGGTGTTGACGCTGTTTCTCTCCACCATGATGATCCCGCTGTCGGTGGTGATGGTGCCAACGTTTCTGGTGGTGATTGGCCTGAATATGGGCGATAACCTATGGGGGGTGATTATCCCCACGGTGGCGACGCCAACCGGCGTATTCCTGCTGCGCCAATACATGCTGACGATCCCCGATGAGCTGATCGAGGCGGCGCGGATCGATGCGGCCAGCGAATTCCGTATTTACTGGAAGATCATCCTGCCACTCACTGCACCCGCACTGGCGGTGCTGGCGATCTTCTCGGTAATCTGGCGTTGGAACGACTTCCTCTGGCCGCTGATCGTCCTCTCCAGCCAGGACAATTTTACGCTGCAAATCGGTCTGAATGCGTTTCAGGGGCAGTTCTCGGTGCAGTGGCACTATATACTGGCGATGACGATGCTCTCGCTTCTGCCGGTGACGGCAGTGTTCGTCTTCCTGCAAAAATACATCACGACGGGGATTGCCAACACGGGGATGAAATAATGGCGACACTCAAGGATATTGCCGACCGCGCGGGGGTTTCTATCAGCACGGTTTCCCGCGCGCTGAACGGTACGGCACCGATCAGCGCCAAAGTCAGGCAGCACATCATGGCGATTGCAACCGAGCAGGGCTATCCGCTGCATAAAGTGGGCAAAGCGACCACCGCACCGACGGAACCGCTGCGTCATATTCTGCTGGCGACGCCGCGCAATCTGATGCTGGAAAGTGAGTACAATCTGGTGTCGCTGACGCTGATTAACGCCCTGAAAACGCTCTGTCTGCAACGCAATATCCAACTGCGTCCATTTCTGGGGGAACACGACACCATTAACGAACAGCAGCTGTTGCGTGAGCTTCAGGGCGGAAAGGAGAGCGGTATTCTGATTGTGAATGACGATCACCCAACGCTACTGAACGCCGTGGCGGAAAGCGGGATTCCGGCCGTGTTGATTAACGGTGAAGATCCCTCCATGCGCTTGAGCAGCGTCACGCCTGCCAACCATTATGCAGCGGCAGCCGCGGTGCGTTATCTGATCGATCAAGGGCACTCGCGCATTTTGCACCTAACCTGGACGTCGCGTATGACGATCAAACAGCGTGAACGCGGCTACCGTGATGCGCTTGCACAGGCAGGCATAGCGGTGGATGAGGATCTGATTCTGTCGTTGCCGGATTTCCACCCGCGCACTGCGCGTGACGCACTGCTGCGCTGGCTGACGGCGAACCCCGACCGGCTAGGTGCGACCGCGATTTTCTGTGCGGCGGATAATCAGGCTATCGGCGTGATCGACGCGCTGTATCAGCACGGGCTACGGGTGCCGGAAGACATGTCGGTGATGGGAATGGATGACATTCTGCCGTTCGATATGCTGCCGGTTTCGCTCACCACGGTACATCTGCCGTTTGAAACTATCGCTCGTGCCGCATTACAACTGCTGGCGCAGCAAATGACTCCCTCACAGGCGCTCGGTATTGCCCAACGCACCGAACTGGCGGGGCAGGTGGTCGTCAGAGAATCAGTGCGGCGAGTGGGGACGAATACCGGTTGAGCTCACGGGCAGCAGCGCGGTTCGGCTGGTGGGAAAACCCTTTCACGATAATCCGATGGCTGCTGCCAGTCGATGCACCAATGCCTCTGCCATCGCAGGTTCGGTCACATTCGTGAAGCCCATAAGGAGTCCGCCGTGTGATGCCCTGCTTGTTCGCCAGCTATTCAGCGCCTGAATGGCAAGACCATGAGATTGGGCGGCGGCTGCCAGAGACTGGTCATTGCCACGGGTGCTCAGCGTAGCTAACACATGAATGCCGCCTGCCTGTGGCTGGACGGTCAAGTGTGAACCTAATGTTTGTAAAAGCGCATCAACGAGATAGCCGCGACGAATGGCATACAGTGAACGCATCTTGCGCAAATGGCGAGCAAAGTGACCTTGCTCCATGAAATCCGCCACCGTGGCTTGGGGTAGGATCGATCCCGCGCAGCAAAAATGATCTGCCGTATTCCTGAAGCGCTCGATCTGCGGTTCAGGGACAACCAGATAAGCTAAACGCAGGCCGGGAAACAGTACCTTGCTGAAGGTGCCGGTGTAAAGCACGCGCCCGTCGCGATCCAGACTTTTCAGCGCCGGCAATGGCCGGCCGTGGTAACGGAACTCGCTGTCGTAGTCGTCCTCAATGATCCACGATTGGCGATAGCTGGCCCATTCCAGCAGTTGCAGTCTTCGGGGCAATGACAACGCCATCCCCATGGGGCTTTGGTGCGTGGGCGTTACCACGGCAAAACGAGCCTCTTCGGCTCGCTGTTGACCGATGTCCACGTTCAGCCCCTCCTCATCCACCGGAACGGGTTCCAGACGCATACCTGCTCGCGCCAAAAACTGGCGAGCGAAGATATAGCCGGGATCTTCGAACCATCCAATGTCGCCGGGGTGTAACAACGTGCGGCACACCAGTTCCAGCGCTCCCCGGTAGCCAGCGGTGATGAACACCTGCTCGTGTGTGCAAGCGATGCCGCGTGAGATCCCCAGATAGGTCGCGATGGCGCGACGCAGTGGTTCGTAGCCTACTGGATCGGGAGAGATCATGGCTGCCGTATCCAGAGTGCGTAAATTGTGCCCGGCTAGGCGTGCCCAGGTCTTGCGAGGAAAGGCATCCAGTGCAGGCAAGCCGAGCTGGAAAGGTTGTACTTGAGCGGTATCGATTTGCGGGCGCGAGGGTATTTGAGAAAGGGATGCGGCGCTGTATCCCGACTCGCTCAGGTTTTCCAGCCGAGGTGAGACGATAGTACCCGCTGGACCGCGGGTCAGGAAATAGCCTTCGCTGGCCAGCATCTGATAAGCCATTTCGACCGTGCCGCGTGCCAGATTCAGCTCACTGGCAAGGCTGCGCACGGACGGTACGCGATCGCCTGGGTGAAGTTTTCCGGCGGCAATGGCGTCCCGGTAGCGTCGATACAACTGTAAATAGAGCGGGGCATCGTGTTCTCTGCTTGGTTTCAGTTGCTGCATATCCATACGTAATGTCCCATTCATTTACTCAATTCTTGCACCTTTTTTATGGGGCATGATTTTCCTAACATGCTGGCTTCATTACAAGGAGATTGATATGAGCACCTTTCGATTGAGCCTCATTGACAGCGATCGGGACTACCTGGCTTGTTTCGATGTTATGCGGGAACTACGGCCTCATCTTCCTGATGCGGCCGCATTCACTGCGCAGGCTCGTCGTCAGGCTGGGCAAGGTTATCGTCTGCTGGCGGCATGGCAGGGCGATCTCGTCATGGGATTGGCGGGCTACCGCATTCAGGAAAACCTGTTGTATGGCCGATTCCTCTATGTCGATGACCTTGTCGCCACTGCGGATGCCCGCCATCAGGGGCTCGGCGGCCTGCTGATCGAGGCAATGCGCGAGGAAGCGCAGCGGCAAAACTGCGCTCATCTGGTGCTCGATACGGCCTTAGGCAATGCGCTGGCGCAACGCTTCTATTTTCGTCAGGGCTTGCTTTCCAGGGGGCTGCATTTCAGCCAGGCGCTGTAGGCGTGAAGCGTCATGAAAAACGACGTTACGTTCACCTCTAATGGCAAGGTTGTAACCCCCCAACGGTTGAAACATGGGCTTAGACGCTTTATGCGTTCGCTTCTTTTCTCGTTCTTTCATTTCTTATTGGAGATCTTCTATGAGTACGCTTCGCTTGCCCTACCAAACCCTCTCGCCAGAAGCCTATCAAGGGTTGGGCATGACCAAGAAAGCCCTGAACAAGAGCAGCCTTGGAAAACAGTTGATCGAATTGGTCTATTTGCGTGTTTCGCAAATTAATGGCTGTGCTTTCTGCCTGGAGATGCATGCGTCGGCTCTGCGTGCTGGCGGCGTGCCGGATGCCAAGCTAGACAGCCTGGCTGGCTGGCGTGTGAGCACGCAGTTCAATGAACGCGAGCGTGCGGCGCTGGCCTGGACTGAATCACTTGTGGATGTGGCTCGCAGCCACGCGCCTGATGAAGATTTCGAACCGCTGAAAGCGCATTTTAGCGATGCAGAGATCGCCGATCTGAGTTTTGCCGTTGCGCTGATGAGCGCCTTTAATCGCTTGGCGATCGGCATGCGTCAATAAGGTATGGCGCCTGCTTTGCAGGCGCAGCAAATGACGTCATCACTGTATTGCCCAACGCTCCGAACTGGTGGTGGTCAGAGAATCAGTACAGAGACTGAAATAGACGGGATGCTATTTCAGTGACAGCAGCCGTTCAAGAACCGTGACACGATAGTCGCGGAAATCGATATATCCACCGTACCATTCGCTTTGACTGGGAGAGACGAGTTTCTCGATAAACCAGCGTCCTCTCATAATTGAAACAAGTTCAATAATGGTCATAGCAATGGCATAAGCAAACCAGAGCGCGGCGACAACCACGCCAAGATAAAGCCACGGCCAGTTGACCGTCATGGTCTGCTGCACCAATAAAATGACGGCGCAGATCTGAACCAGCAGCTTTCCTATGTAGGCACGTAGGGAAAACGTCCGTATGCTTTCGGCGCTAAAGAAATACGGATTGGTTAATGACGTTCTGGTTTCACGCACCGGGATGCCATGAACATAGACCATCCATTCACTCTTTTCCTTTGGCAAAAAGACGATGCCTTTTTCACTCAGGCTGTGTAATCGCAGAGAGAGGATGACGGGATAAACCAGCCCCATCGCCAGCAGGTAGAAGATTGGTGAACTGATGCCGACAAGCGCCAGCGCGCCACAGAGGCAAACCGCAAAAAAGATCCTGACGGTGTAGATAAAAAGAGATGTTGATTGGTAGTTCATTTTATAAATCCATTTATACCCGTCATACTTCAAGTTGCATGTGCGTTGGCTGCGATACTCGGCACACTGGCGTGAGCCTCGCCCCGTAGGGGCCGCTGCAAGCAGCGTTCAAATCTGCTTTTAGCAGATTTGTCAGTCACCCGAATCACTTACCTGAGTAAGCTCATCGGGATTCCTTCTCTTGCCGCGTTATTCGGCCTTATGGCCTCACCCCTTCGGGGTCAGCGCAAGCGCTGTTCAAAAACGCCTTGCCGTTTTTGTCCTGAAACTCGAATTATTTAGGTTATATATACGGTGTTTTCGACGCGTCACTTTACTGCCGAATGTTTGATAATTAAAGCGGCATTCTATATTCGATAACGCCCGGTTTTTCTGCCACCCAATCATAAAGACGCTGCGCTGTTTTATTGGTTTCCTGAGTATGCCAATACAGACGATCGCAGTGCTTTTCCTGCGCCTTTTCTCTCACGTACTCAATGAGTTTTTTGCCAACGTTTTTACCGCGAGCGGTCGGAGCAACAAACAGATCCTCTAAGTAACAATAAGAGTTTACTCCCCATGTGGAATCGTGAAAAACAAAGTGTACGAAGCCGATAATGCGTAAGCCTTCTCTCGCTACGGCGCAGTGCACGGGAATCTCCGCTTTAAAAAAACGATCCCAGGTTGTTTCCGTCACTTCATCGTGAAGCTGGACGTTATAGAACGTTTGATAACTTTCCCAATAGGGCAGCCATTGATCGTAATCATCTGGCTCGACTGAATTAATTATAATTTCCCGATCTGAATTCATCATTTTTACTCTCATGTTGTCGCGAATATTTTGTGGTTACGAATTGGTGCTGAAAATCAGGCTGCTTTTCATAGCAATAAGATAGCAACGGAATAGCCGGATATTCCCCGCCATTTATTGAGAGATAGGCAGACCAATGCGGAGAAGGGAGGGCGGTGTTTGCAGAGGCGCCGCATCGACGCCCCTGATATTTATGCGGTGCAATAGACTGGACGTCAGGATTTCTCTGGCGCTGAATGGACGAGCTGGCCTTTGAAATACGTTTTGACCACGTTGGCGCGATGAACCTGTTTGATCGGTACGTTGAACAAGTGGCGATCCAATACGATCAGATCGGCAGATTTACCCAGCTCGACCGATCCCGTCTCTTTCTCTATGCCCATCGCTTTCGCGCTGTTGATGGTATAGATACGAATCGCTTCAGACAGATCGACAGCCTCTTCAGGAGCCAGTGTACCGGGTGCATCACCGAGTGGATTCTGGCGTGTTACCAGCCCTTCAATGCCGATCCAGGGAGATGGCGTTGGGCCACCGGCTGGCCAGTCAGAGCCGCCAGCGACCACTGCGCCAGAACGCAACAATTTAACCGTTGGGACAAAATCCTTCATTCGCTCTTCGCCAATGGTCACGACGCTGGCGTTAGTCATATCGGACGGGAACCACAGCATCGGCGAGAGGTCGGCGGCAACCCGCAACTGCGCAAAACGTGGCATATCTTGCGGGGAGATCAAATGCGTATGCGCGATTTGGTGCATCGGACCATTTGGTCCATTAATTTTACGCACTTGCTCAACGGCATCCAGCGCCAGACGGAGTGAACCATCTCCCGCAGCATGAAGTTTGGTTGATATCCCTTGCTTATCCAGCTTGGAGAGAATTTCTACGACTTGCTCGGTGGTGTAGTGGGTATCGCCGTGATAGTGATCGCCATGGGCTTTGGTTGGCAGATAGGGCTCAATCAACTTCGCAGTGTGGGCTGGGGGGACGCCATCCAACACAAATTTAAAACGATCGGGAAGGAAGTTCGTGGTGCGGTAGACATCGCGTCGGGCAACCAGCTCCATACCCGCAGCGCCTTCATCCAACAGCGGGGTGGAGACGATAGAACCGATAATACGCAGAGGCAGGCCTTCTGCCCGGTCAATCTTGCTCCAGATGCGCAGATTGACTTCTGAACTGACCGCCTCCTGCACGCCCGTAATACCTAACGACACCATCGTTTTTGCAGCCCCACGTCCTGAAGTCAGACGTTGTTCTTCTGTGCGTACAGGGACCAGGCTTTGTACATGCTGGAACGCGGGGAATTCTTGTAACAGGCCAGTGGGTTCGCCTGTTTTTGCATCTTTAACAATGACGCCACCGGCTGGGCTAACGGACTGGGCAGTGATATTGGCCAGACGCATCGCTTCGCTGTTAATCCAGCGGTTATGGTAAGAATCATCACGTAGAATCACCGGTCGCCCGTTACTGACTTTATCCAATTTTGCCAGCGCTTCAGCGGTAGAAAGCTCCGCCATACGTGGGCTGCCCCAGGCAGAACCGATCACCCATTCTCCGGGACCTGCTTTTTTCGCACATTCACTGACCTGACTCAGAATGTCATCCAGTGAACTTGTTTGTGCGAAGTTACAGGAATAAATATCTTCATAGCCTCCGTCTAACGGATGAGCATGGACATCATTAATCCCCGGCATTGCCATGCTGCCGTTGAGGTCAACCACCTGTGTTTTCGGGCCGATAAACTCTGCTGCCTGCGCATTTGAACCGATGAAAACATAGCGGCCATCACGTACCGCGACGGCTTCTGCCCACGGCTGACCTTGATTAACGGTATAAATATTGCCATTGCGTAACACTAAATCGGCAGTCGCTGCCGTTTCTGCCGCCATGAGCGTGGGTGAGGAAAAAAGCAAACCTGAGACGGTGACAGCCAGTGCCGCGAGCCTAAAAGAATCGCGTCCTGTTGCCGTGTAGTTAGCCAGTATCGAGGATGTGTTTTTGACAGTGTTTTGGGATTGACTCGTGTTAGCGGTGCGACGTGCACTATTTTTTTCCATACGTATATCTCCATATATAACGTTTATACCTTATTGATAAGGCTTTGCTATTTTTCAGTAGCGATGGAGAAATAACTGTACCGATTGTGCTCTGATTATCCGCTGAGCACGAAACGCACATGACGTGATGATTTCTTTGGTTGATTGTTTATTTTCGGTTTTTTCATTCATCACAAAATGAAAAACCCCGATAAATCGGGGTTTCAATAGGATGTTTTGATAAACGGCGCGCTTAGAACGGAATGTCGTCGTCGAAATCCATTGGTGGTTCGTTGCTTTGTGCGGGCGCGCTATTCTGTGCTGGGCGCTGCTGAGCTTGTGCGCCGCCGCTGAATTGGTTGCCGCCCTGCGGCTGCTGAGGTTGACCCCAACCGCCTTGCTGCTGGCCGCCACCGGCGTTACCACCTGCTGGTGCGCCGCCACCTTGGCGTCCACCTAGCATCTGCATGGTGCCGCCGACATTGACGACCACCTCGGTGGTGTAACGCTCTACGCCAGCCTGATCCGCCCATTTACGGGTTTGCAGTGCGCCTTCGATGTAAACCTGAGAGCCTTTGCGCAGGTATTCGCCCGCCACTTCCGCCAGTTTGCCGAACAGCACCACACGGTGCCATTCGGTCTTCTCTTTCTGCTCACCGGTTTGCTTGTCACGCCAGCTTTCCGACGTAGCCAGCGTGATGTTGGCAACTGCACCACCATTCGGCATATAGCGGACTTCCGGGTCTTGACCCAGATTCCCGACAAGAATCACTTTATTAACGCCTCTGCTGGCCATGCTCGTCTCCTGATGAATCGGTAGATTTATTTTCTAAGTCTAAACGATCAATCTTACCATGGGAAAACTCTCTGTCATACCTGCGAAATGGCTTCAGAAATGAAAGTAAGATTTGCAGCGTTTGCAAAGTAAACAGGTTTAATACTGGATATCCATTCAGTTTTTTTTATGGCAAGCTATCCCTGCTTGCCACCCTATCGGGCCGTCGCAGGCGACGTTAAAAAACGCGTCCGGCGTTTTTTTTATGCCATAATTGCTGGTTTCGTACCGGTTCTCTCCGTTCGAGAGGCGATGACAAACCGTTTTTATTCCGG
Source organism: Pectobacterium sp. IFB5596 (assembly GCF_021432585.1). NCBI lineage: Bacteria > Pseudomonadati > Pseudomonadota > Gammaproteobacteria > Enterobacterales > Pectobacteriaceae > Pectobacterium > Pectobacterium sp. IFB5596. The sequence continues at coordinate 142,185 of NZ_LXFY01000002.1, read as the reverse complement.
GAAGTGTGTGAATGGATAAGATCGAAGTTCGTGGTGCTCGTACCCATAATCTAAAGAATATCAATCTGATAATCCCTCGTGACAAGCTGATCGTGATCACCGGTTTGTCGGGTTCGGGTAAGTCATCGCTGGCGTTTGACACGCTGTATGCCGAAGGGCAACGGCGCTATGTGGAATCCCTCTCCGCCTACGCCCGTCAGTTTTTGTCGCTGATGGAAAAACCGGATGTCGATCATATCGAAGGGTTGTCGCCCGCCATCTCTATCGAACAGAAATCCACCTCTCACAACCCGCGTTCTACGGTCGGGACGATTACCGAAATTCATGATTACCTGCGCCTGCTGTTTGCTCGCGTAGGTGAGCCGCGCTGCCCAGAGCATGATGTACCGCTGGATGCGCAGGCGGTCAGCCAGATGGTCGACAACGTGCTGGCACAGCCGGAAGGCAAGCGCCTGATGCTGCTGGCACCAATAGTGAAAGATCGTAAAGGCGAGCACAGCAAAACGCTGGAAAACCTGGCGTCACAGGGCTATATCCGCGCCCGCATCGACGGCGAGGTATGCGATCTATCCGATCCGCCGAAGCTGGAACTACAGAAAAAACACACCATCGAAGTTGTCGTCGATCGCTTTAAAGTGCGAGAAGACCTGGCGCAGCGGTTGGCAGAGTCGTTTGAAACCGCGCTGGATCTGTCCGGGGGAAGCGTAGTCGTGGCCGATATGGACGATCCAACGCAGCCTGAACTGCTGTTTTCGGCGAACTTTGCCTGCCCAGTATGTGGCTACAGTATGCACGAGCTGGAACCGCGTATGTTCTCGTTCAACAACCCGGCGGGCGCGTGCCCAAGCTGCGATGGTTTGGGCGTGCAGCAGTTCTTTGATCCGGCTCGCGTGGTGCAAAACGCGGAGCTGTCGCTGGCGGGTGGCGCGATTCGCGGCTGGGATCGCCGTAACTTCTACTATTTCCAGATGCTGCGTTCTCTGGCGGAGCACTATAAATTTGACGTCGATGCCCCGTTTGAAAGCCTGAGCGCCGCGGTGCAGAAAGTGATTCTGTACGGCTCCGGTAAAGAGAACGTCGAGTTCAAATATATCAACGATCGCGGCGATACGTCGGTACGTCGTCATCCGTTCGAGGGCGTGCTGCACAACATGGAACGCCGCTATAAAGAGACGGAATCCACGGCAGTACGCGAAGAGTTAGCGAAATTCATCAGCAATCGTTCCTGCGCCAGCTGCGGCGGGACGCGTCTGCGTGAAGAAGCGCGTAACGTGTTTGTCGAACAGACGACGCTGCCGCAGATTTCCGATATGAGCATCGGCCATGCGATGACGTTTTTCCAGAATATGAAGCTTAGCGGGCAACGTGCTCAAATCGCCGAGAAAGTGCTGAAAGAAATTGGCGATCGGCTGAAGTTTCTGGTGAATGTTGGGCTGAACTACCTGTCGCTCTCCCGCTCGGCGGAAACGCTGTCCGGCGGCGAGGCACAGCGTATTCGTCTGGCAAGCCAGATCGGTGCCGGACTGGTTGGCGTAATGTATGTGCTGGATGAACCGTCCATTGGTCTGCACCAGCGCGATAACGAGCGCCTGCTGGAAACGCTGATTCACCTGCGCAATCTGGGTAATACCGTCATTGTGGTGGAACACGATGAAGACGCGATTCGCGCTGCTGACCATGTGATTGATATCGGCCCCGGCGCGGGCGTGCACGGTGGGCAGATTGTCGCCGAAGGCACAATGGAAGAGATTATGGCGGTGCCGGGTTCGCTGACGGGGCAATTCCTTAGTGGTAAGCGCAAGATCGAAGTTCCGAAACAGCGCGTACCTGCGGACCCGACCAAAGTGCTGAAACTGATTGGCGCGAAAGGCAACAACCTGAAAGACGTCACGCTGACGCTGCCGGTTGGCCTTTTTACCTGTATTACTGGCGTGTCAGGGTCGGGTAAATCTACGCTTATCAACGATACTTTGTTTCCACTGGCACAGCGCCAGTTGAATGGTGCGACGTTGGCAGAACCTGCCGCTCACCGTGAGATTCAGGGGCTGGAGCATTTCGATAAGGTGATCGATATCGATCAAAGCCCGATCGGTCGAACACCACGTTCCAATCCGGCAACCTACACCGGCATTTTCACGCCGATTCGCGAGCTGTTTGCTGGCGTGCCGGAAGCGCGTACCCGTGGCTATAATCCAGGTCGTTTCAGCTTTAACGTGCGCGGCGGACGCTGCGAAGCCTGTCAGGGCGACGGCGTGATTAAGGTCGAAATGCACTTTCTGCCGGATGTTTACGTGCCGTGTGACCAGTGCAAAGGCAAGCGCTATAACCGTGAAACGCTGGAAATTCAATACAAAGGCAAAGGCATTCATGAAGTGCTGGATATGACTATCGAAGAAGCGCGAGGGTTCTTTGATGCCATTCCGGCGCTGGCGCGGAAGCTGCAAACGCTGATCGACGTCGGCCTGTCGTACATTCGCCTTGGGCAGTCGGCCACCACGCTGTCCGGCGGGGAAGCGCAGCGTGTAAAACTGTCTCGCGAGTTGTCAAAACGCGGAACCGGGCAGACGCTGTATATTCTCGACGAACCCACAACTGGCCTGCACTTTGCCGATATTCAGCAGCTTCTTACCGTTCTGCATCAGCTGCGCGATCAGGGCAATACCATCGTGGTGATTGAGCACAATCTGGATGTAATTAAAACGGCAGACTGGATTGTCGATTTAGGGCCGGAAGGCGGCAGCGGCGGCGGAGAAATTCTGGTCTCCGGCACGCCGGAAACGGTGGCAGAATGCGAACAGTCCCACACTGCACGCTTCCTGCGGCCGATTCTGGCACGTGAAGCCTGATAGCAGGGGGCAGCGATGTGGATGCAATATGAAATCCGCCTGAAGCCGAAAGCCAGAGGCTTCCATCTAGTGACGGACGAAATACTGGCGCAGGTTGTTGCGCTGCGCCAGATAAACGTTGGACTGATGCATGTGTTCATCAAACATACCTCGGCGGCACTAACGATGAATGAAAATGCCGACCCCACGGTGCAGCAGGATTTCGAGAGCTTCTTTAATCGGTTAGTGCCTGAGGATGAGCCGTACTACCGCCATGTTTACGAAGGCAGTGACGACATGCCCGCGCACCTGAAAGGTAGCCTGTTGGGTAACAGTCTGACGATCCCCATTACCAATGGACGCCTAAATATCGGCACCTGGCAGGGCGTTTACCTGTGCGAACACCGCAACCACGGCGGGAGCCGCTCGCTGGTCGTCACGCTTAATGGGGAATAGCGCCCAATAAGTGACGCCAGCGATTTATCCCGAGAATACCTGCCTGCACGGTAGTGAACCTTTTCACGGCCCCAGTCCTGCCTGTCGTGCCTTTCTAAGCTGCCTGTGCGGCAGTGAATAAGATGATAGTTGGTGCAATTAAACAGATGATTTTCTAAGCTGCCTATACGGCAGCTTAGAAAAGAGCAATAAAGCGTTAATGCCGTTGAACCGTGTTCACTGCCGTACAGGTAGTATAGAAATGGAAGAACGTAACTGTGCTGGGGTGATCTGCTTGCCCTGAAACTCGAGTTATGTAGAGTAAAAGAGTCTTTTAGACCGAAGTGGTATCCATTTCTCGCCAGTTGAGCCAGATTCGCATATCAAATTCCAACTGATGGTAGTCTGGGTCCATATGGCAACAGAGCTGGTAAAACGCTTTGTTATGGTCTTTTTCTTTGAGGTGAGCGAGTTCGTGTATCACGATCATGCGTAGAAAATCTTCCGGGCCATCACGAAATAACGTCGCTATTCTAATTTCGTTGTTGGACTTTAATTTCCCGCCCTGCACGCGTGCCACAAACGTATTGGTCCCGAGCGTCCCTTTTATTGGATTCTGTTTATTGTCGTAAAGCACCTTGGATATTGCCGGAGCATTCTTCAAATATCGCTGCTTCAATTCTGCGACAAATTGATAGAGCGATTTATCACTCTGGATGTGATGGCGGTCAGGGTATCTTTTTTCCAGCCACAGGCCGAGCTTGCCTTGATCAACGAGGGTTTGCGCTTGCGCGACAATCGCAGGGGGATAACCATTTAAGTAGCGTAACGTAGTCATGAACGTTCTGATTAACACAATACAAAGAAACGAGTTCCTAACCGTAACAGCGGCTAAGCAAAAACAAAAGCCACACGTTAAGCGAGTTCACAAAGGTGAGCCGATTAAACCTGTGGCGTTGTTATTGTAAGGCTTACTGAATGGCGGCGAAAGCCGCAGCGACGCGCTGGACGTTGCTGTGGTTCAGTCCCGCCATGCACATACGGCCGCTGGCGATAAGATAGACGCCGAATTCTTCACGCAGGCGATCAACCTGTTCCGGGCTGAAGCCCGTGTAGCTGAACATGCCGCGCTGGGTGAGCAGATAGTCGAAGTTGCGGTTTGGCAGCGCGTTTTTCAAGGCAGAAACCAACTCCTGACGCATGCTCAGAATGCGAGTGCGCATCTCTTCGACTTCCGCTTTCCAGTCTGCGTTCAACTGAATGTCGTTCAGGACTTTAGAAACCACCTGAGCGCCGAAATTTGGTGGAGAAGAGTAGTTGCGGCGGACGGTTGCTTTTAGCTGACCTAGCACGCGCTGTGCGCTGTCGGCATCGTCACACACCACGGAAAGGCCACCGACGCGTTCGCTATACAGTGAGAAAATCTTGGAGAACGAATTGGCGATGAGTGCCGGTACGCCTGTGCTGGCAATGGCGCGAATCGCATAGGCATCCTGCTCGATCCCGAGGCCAAAGCCCTGATAGGCGATGTCCATAAATGGAATTAATTCACGCGCGATGATGACTTCAATAACGCGATCCCACTGTTCGGTGGTGAGGTCAGAGCCGGTTGGGTTGTGGCAGCATGGATGCAGCAGCACAATGCTGCGTGCCGGCAACGCTTGTAAGGTAGCAAGCATGGCATCAAATTTCACACCCAGATTTTCACCATCGAAATACGGGTAGGTGTGAACGTTAAAGCCCGCGCCCTCAAAGATCGCAATATGGTTTTCCCATGTAGGGTCACTGACCCACACTTCTGAATCTGGAAAGTAGCGTTTCAGGAAGTCAGCGCCGACTTTCAGCGCGCCGGAACCGCCCAGCGTCTGGATGGTAGCGATGCGGTTCGCTGCCAGCGCGGCGTGGTTTTCACCAAACAGCAGATGCTGGATTGCGGTACGGTAAGGCTGTAACCCTTCCATTGGCAGGTAGGAGCTCGCACTTTGAGCCGGCTGGCGCAGGGCGCTTTCCGCCGCGCTGACGGCGCGCAGTTGCGGGATAATATTCTGCTCGTTGTAGTAGAGCCCGATACTCAAATTGATCTTATCCGCTCTTGGGTCCTGTTTGAATTTTTCCATCAGAGACAGGATAGGATCTCCGGCATAGGTATCAACGTTTTGAAACACAGTATAGCTCTCCTAAGAGTGTCATTTTATAGGTGCCGTAACCCCGACGAAGGGGATAATCAGGCCGCGTAACGGCCGGGGCGATGGTTCATCGCAATAATCAGATTCAAAATAGTTGCCCCCAGAATCGACGCAATCAACATCGGTATGCTTACCACGAACAGGGAAGTCAGCACAATCACAACGTCAACGCCCATCTGGAGTTTTCCCGCCCGCAAGCCATATTTGTCCTGAAGGTACAGCGCCAGAATGTTAACGCCGCCGAGGCTGGCCTTATGGCGGAACAGGACAACGAAGCCTATTCCGGTGATGATATTGCCGAACAGCGTGGCGTAGAACGGGTTGAGCTGATCAAAATGAACGAACAGTGGATGCAGATCGGAAAATAAGGAAACCAGACCAACAGCGCTGAATGTTTTTATCGTGAATTCCCACCCCATGCGGCGCACGGCCAGATAATAGAAAGGTAAATTCAGCAGGAAAAATGCGACGCCAAAGGAAATATTGGTCAGATAATGCACAAGAAAAGCGATGCCAGCAGTGCCACCGGTGAGGGCTCCAGCCTGACGTAGCAGAATGACGCCAAATGACACCATCAGCGTGCCGATCAGTATTGCCAGAACATCTTCCAGCCGCGTGTGTGATATTTTTTGTGTGGGAATAACGTTATCCATGGTGAGCACTCAATAGACTGTCGTAAAAACATGTGCTTACCAAAGCAATAATCACGCCAGATGATACCGCTTAACGGCTGGTTTGCGCGAAATGTCCGCGGTAGTAAGAGCAACGTATTGAATTATATGAATGAAATAATGCATGATTTGTGCGTTATTGGTCTATCTATTGGTTATGTTGTGCGTTTCATTGTGATTTATTGCGTGTGTCGTTCGTTTTTCTGCACCAAATAGACGCAATTGCCCCAATTCAGGGCAACGCTGGGGATTCTGGCGTGATCAAACCGTTCTCTTTAAGGCGGTTCAATACCACTGAGGTTTTCAGATGCGCGACGCTCTTGTTCTGCGACAGAATCTGGCTAATCAGCGTGCTGAGCCCTGGCAGATCCGCAACGGCAACCTTTAACAGATAATCGGCATCGCCCGTGGTTTTGTAGGCGTCAATAATCGCATCCACTTCTCCTAGCATCTGGTGAAAGCGCTCGACGTATTCACTGGTGTGGTTGATTAACCGTACTTCAATTAACCCCAGGCATTCCAACCCAACCGCGTTTGGCGACAGTCGGGCATGATAACCGAGAATCAGCTGCGCCTGTTCTAACGCGATACGGCGGCGGGAGCATTGCGAGGCGGAAAGCCCGACCAGCTCGCTCAATTCCTGATTGGTCAGGCGGCCGTTAGTCTGTAGCAGCGTCAGGATTTTCAGATCGAAATCATCAATGTTGTACATCGCGTTCCCTAAACCATGTCAGATAGTCAGTCAAACAGACTACCAGCTTTTTAAGCCGTGTTGCGTATGAGTTTTTTATCGCTACAGGCGCACTCAGTCACGGTTTGCACTATGATGGGTCACATTCATGCATGGTTGAGCATAAAGTGCCGTTATTGTGTGCGTAATTTGGTTTTTTCGTGCACTAAATGTAGATATTTTTCTGTTTTATGCATGATGTGTGAAATTGCGAAGAAAATAAATTCTTAAAATTTTCATCGTGTTATCAGCATCGTGGCGATGTTGGATCTTCGCCGCCAGTTATCTGGCCTGATAGTTGCTAAATCCTCTCGGTTTGAATTTTATTGCTGACGGGGAAAAAAATGGAGACACAACAAACAGAAGGGCAATTGAAGAGGGGATTAAAAAATCGCCATATTCAATTAATTGCACTGGGTGGTGCCGTGGGAACCGGGCTATTTCTGGGCATCGCACAGACGATAAAAATGGCTGGGCCGTCAGTACTGCTCGGCTATGCGATTGCGGGCGTGATCGCATTCTTTATTATGCGCCAGTTGGGTGAAATGGTGGTGGAAGAGCCCGTCGCGGGGTCGTTCAGCCATTTTGCGTATAAATATTGGGGCGAGTTCGCCGGGTTTATGTCTGGTTGGAATTACTGGGTGCTGTATGTTTTGGTGAGTATGGCTGAATTAACCGCTGTCGGAATCTATATTCAGTACTGGTGGCCGGATGTGCCAACCTGGGTGTCTGCGGGGATCTTCTTTGTACTGATCAACGCCATCAATCTGACTAGCGTTAAAGTGTATGGCGAAATGGAATTCTGGTTTTCGATCATCAAGGTTGCGGCGATTATGGGGATGATCGTGTTTGGCTGCTATTTGTTGTTCAGCGGCGCGGGTGGCCCAGAGGCGAGTGTCGCAAATTTGTGGCAGCATGGCGGCTTCTTCCCGAACGGTGTGAGTGGCATGGTCATGGCGATGGCGGTGATCATGTTCTCCTTTGGTGGGTTGGAGCTGGTAGGGATTACCGCGGCTGAAGCGGACGATCCGCAAAACAGCATTCCACGCGCGACGAATCAGGTTATCTACCGCATTCTGCTGTTTTACGTTGGGGCGCTGGCGGTGTTGTTATCGCTGTACCCATGGGGGAAAGTGGTAGAAGGCGGGAGTCCATTTGTCATGATTTTTCATGCGCTGGATAGTAACGCGGTGGCGACCGTATTGAATCTGGTGGTGCTGTCGGCGGCGTTATCGGTTTACAACAGCTGTGTGTACTGTAACAGCCGGATGTTGTTTGGTCTGGCGAAGCAGGGGAACGCACCGCGTGCGTTGCTGAACGTCAATAAGCGCGGTATTCCATTGATGGCACTTGGCGTATCGGCGCTTGCGACGGCACTGTGTGTTGTGATCAACTACCTCATGCCGGGTAAAGCCTTTGAATTGCTGATGGCGCTGGTGGTGTCTGCACTGGTGATTAACTGGGCGATGATTTGCATTACTCACCTGAAATTCCGTGCGGCGAAACAGCAGGAAGGTCAGGAAACACGCTTTAAAAGCCTCGGTTACCCGGTGACGAATGTGATTTGTCTGCTGTTTCTGGCGGGTATTTTAGTCATTATGGCGATGACGCCGGGTATTCAGATCTCAGTATTGTTGATCCCGGTCTGGCTATTCGCGCTGGCGGTGAGCTACAGGGTGAAAAAGAAGAAAAGTACGGTGGCTGCGCTGGCGGTGAAAGCGGACTATTAAGCCAAAAGGCACTTCCTGTGGTGGAGTGCCGATATTTATTCAGTTAATGGTGTTTATCTTTTAAATGATGGTTTCTAAACTGCCTGTGCGGCAATGAACCTCATCCACCGACGCCGTATTGCGTGAGATATTTCTAAGCTGCCTATACGGCAGTGAACGCAACAAATGCGATTCTTCGCTAAATCGATGGTTCTCGGGATAGCTATTCCGAGAACCATCACTCCACAATAATCCGTTCGTCATTGTCTCCCAGACAGATACTTAGCTGCTGCCCGTCAGGGCTAAAAGCGCAGTAGGGGAGGGGTTCACGCAGGTAGAGATGTAGCGGAAGCACCAGATAAAGCGCGACCAGCAGTAATGCGGCGATGGCTTTAGTATACGTTGGGCGTGGCGCTATGGAATTGCGCTGGGCGTGCCGATATTTCACGATGCCGATAGTCGTCATCGCCACACCCACCAATATGGAAACATGCAGTTCGCCCGGTGTCGGAGAAAGTATCAGCTCCTCGTTGTCATAATCCTGCCAGTATTGAATACGCCACAGCGCGCTGATACCGATTTGCACCAGACCCGCTAATACCAAGGCAACACGCCATCCCGAGAGTCGAAAGAGCGCCAGAAAGCAGAACCCTAACGCAGCGCAAGACCAGTAAATCAGATCGAATATCGCGCCGAACATACCGCCAAACAGTGTGCCGCCAACATCCGTTGGTTTCAGCGTATAAAAATTAATGAGGGCAAACAGCGTCAGGATAGCGGATGCGGCAAGCCAGCTTGCCGCATAGTAGATAGCCAGCCTGAAAGTTGGCAAGCCAGTGGCTTGCCGATAAAAACCAATCAGTCCGTTTTTACTCACCGTCGACGTATTCCAACGTAGTGCGCTGTGTTAAGCGGGTAATCAGCTCGTAGGCGCTGGCGCCCGTGTGTGCGGCAATGCGTTCAACCGATAGCGTTTGCCCCCAGAGAATCACCTCATCGCCCACTTTATCCTGCGCATCCGGCCCTAAATCAACCGTGATCATATCCATCGATACGCGGCCAGAAAGTGGTACTTCGCGCCCGTTGATGAGCACGGGTGTACCCGCTGGGGCGCAGCGTGGGTAGCCATCACCATAGCCAACGGCCACAACGCCCAGCCGTGTATCGCGCGGGCTAGTCCAGGTGCCTCCATAACCGACGGATTCCCCTGCTTTGTGCTCGCGAACGGCGATCAGGTGAGACGTAAAGGTCATCGCAGGTTGAAAGCCAAAATGTGCGGCATCTTCATTATCCAGCGGCGATACACCGTAGAGAATGATGCCGGGACGGACGCGATCGCGGTGTGCTTGTGGCCATAGCAGAATGCCGCCGGAAGCCGCGATGGACTGTGCGCCGGGCTTACCCTGTGTAAAGGCATCGAAACAGGCTAACTGGCGTTCGGTGGTTCCGGCTTCGGGCTCATCCGCGCGGCAAAAGTGGCTCATAATATTGACGGGCTGTACCACATTGCGGCATTCCGTCAGGCGTTGCCAAAATGCGTCGGCGTGTTCCGGCAGAACGCCAAGACGGTGCATGCCCGTATCGAGCTTCATCCACACGCGTATCGGTTGCGGCAGCGTAGCCTGTTCCAGCGCGGCAAGTTGCTCGGGGCTGTGAACGGCGGTTTCTAGCTGGTGTTCCACCAGAAGCGGGAGATCGTCAGCGGAGAAAAAGCCTTCCAGCAAGACAATGGATTTGGTGATACCTGCCGCGCGAAGCGCCAATGCTTCGGAGAGTCGCGCGACGCCGTAGCAGTCGGCGTCGCAGAAGGTGCGAGCGGATTCGATCATGCCGTGGCCGTAGGCGTTGGCTTTCACGACGGCAACGACCTGGCTGCCTGGCGCAAGCTGGCGGATACGTTGCAGGTTGTGGCGTAACGCACGCCGACTAATGACGGCGGTTGCCGTTTTCATTCTTGGTCCTTAGTGCAGTGTTGTCATTGCTGAGCGCTGCGTTATTCATCGTCATATTGTGGGCCGGCATAGTTATCAAAGCGCGACCACTGCCCGTTAAAGGTCAAGCGAACGGAACCAATCGGGCCGTTACGCTGTTTCCCCAGAATGATTTCAGCGATGCCTTTGAGATCGCTGTTTTCGTGATAAACCTCATCACGGTAGATAAACATAATCAGGTCGGCATCCTGCTCGATAGAGCCAGATTCACGCAGATCCGAGTTGACCGGACGCTTATCGGCGCGCTGTTCCAGACTACGGTTAAGCTGCGACAGCGCGACGACTGGAACTTGCAATTCTTTTGCCAACGCTTTGAGCGATCGGGAAATTTCTGCAATTTCCAGCGTGCGGTTGTCCGACAATGACGGCACGCGCATCAATTGCAGGTAGTCGATCATGATTAGGCTGAGGCCGTCATGTTCACGGAACACGCGGCGCGCGCGGGAACGCACTTCCGTCGGGGTCAGGCCAGAGGAGTCATCGATGTACATATTGCGCTTTTCCAGCAGGATTCCCATGGTGCTGGAGATACGTGCCCAGTCTTCATCGTCTAGCTGACCAGTACGGATTCGGGTTTGATCCACGCGAGACAGCGATGCCAACATACGCATCATAATCTGTTCACCGGGCATCTCCAGACTGAAGATCAGCACGGGTTTATCCTGCATCATCGCCGCGTTTTCACACAGGTTCATGGCGAAGGTGGTTTTCCCCATGGATGGGCGAGCCGCGACGATGATCAAATCGGATTTCTGCAAGCCAGCGGTCTTTTTATCCAGATCCTGATAGCCGGTAGACACACCGGTTACGCCGTCGTGCGGGCGCTGATATAACTGTTCGATACGGGAAACCGTGTCTTCCAGAATGCGGTCGATGCTTTTCGGGCCTTCATCTTTGCTGGCACGGTTTTCGGCGATCTGAAAGACGCGGGACTCCGCCAGATCGAGCAGATCTTCACTGCTGCGGCCCTGGGGATCGTAACCCGCATCGGCGATCTCATTGGCGACAGAAATCATCTCACGCACCACGGCGCGTTCGCGCACGATGTCGGCGTAGGCACCAATGTTAGCAGCGCTTGGGGTGTTTTTTGCCAACTCGGCCAGATAGGCGAAGCCACCCGCGGATTCCAATGAACCTTGCAGTTCGAGCGATTCGGATAACGTAATCAGGTCGATCGGCTTGCTCATTTCGAGCAGACGCTGCATCTCGGTGAAAATCAGGCGGTGGGCACGGTTATAGAAGTCGTTTGCGACAACGCGCTCAGCAACGTTATCCCAGCGTTCATTGTCGAGCATCAGGCCACCCAACACCGATTGCTCCGCTTCCAGCGAATGTGGCGGAAGTTTCAGACCTTCCATCTGGCGGTCACGGGGTTCATTCGATTTATTGCTGGGTCTTTTCTCTGCCATGAAACGGATTCTTTACCGGTTGATTTGCCGTTGGATTAGGGGGCATTGTATGAAATAACACAATCCATATCCATAATAGAGCAATGACGAACCTGTCACGATTAAGGAGATAACATGGCAAAACGCGTTCAGTTCCGAGCTTATGGTGGCCCAGAGGTTCTGCAATATGGGGATTTTACGCCTACCGAACCTGCTGCGGGAGAGGTTCAGGTGGAGAATCGCGCCATCGGTATTAATTTTATCGATACCTATATTCGCAGCGGCCTGTATCCGGTGCCTGATTTGCCTTCCGGGCTGGGAACCGAAGCGGCGGGCGTTGTGACGAAAGTCGGCGCGGGGGTTAGTGTGCTGAAAGTGGGCGATCGCGTCGTGTATGCGCAGTCCGGGCTGGGGGCGTACAGCGAGGTGCATAATGTGGTGGCAGAGAAGGTTGCGCTGCTGCCGGAGGCCATCAGCTTTGAGCAGGCTGCGGCTTCTTTCCTGAAAGGGCTAACGGTTTATTATCTGCTACGTCAGACGTATGAAATCAAGCCGAATGAAGTCTTCTTGTTCCATGCCGCTGCGGGCGGCGTAGGGTTGATTGCCTGCCAGTGGGCAAAGGCGCTGGGGGCGAAGCTGATCGGGACGGTGGGTTCTGATGAGAAGGCGGAACGGGCAAAACAGGCTGGTGCCTGGGCGACGATTAATTATCGTACCGAGAATATCGCACAGCGCGTTGCGGAACTGACCGATGGGCAGAAAGTGGCGGTCGTGTATGACTCGGTCGGGAAAGATACCTGGGAAGCCTCGCTCGATAGCCTGCGCCGTCGTGGGTTGATGGTCAGTTTCGGCAATGCGTCTGGGCCAGTAACGGGTGTCAATCTGGGGATATTGAACCAGAAAGGGTCGTTGTACGTCACGCGTCCTTCACTGTTTGGCTATGTGACGAACCGTGCCGAACTGGAACAGGCCAGCAATGAGCTGTTCTCATTGATCGCCAGCGGAGCGATTACGGTAGATGTGCCACAGAACCAGAAATTCGCGCTGTCGGATGCGCAAGCGGCCCATCGGGCGCTGGAAAGCCGCAGTACGCAGGGGTCATGCCTGCTGATTCCGGGCTAATGTTTAAGGAGGTTATCGTGCGTGTCGCGGTAACCTTTGTCTTTCTTCGCTTGGCCAGATGGGTTGCGGTTTACTTGCTGTGTTCTTCCGTAGAAGAAAATACCGCTGTCCGTGGTATTACTTATTAACAAAAAAACCAAATCAACATGTTTGTTTTTTAAACACCGCTCTGTAGGATTTGACGAAAACATAGACTCAGACGCTGATTCAAATTTTCTGCCTTGCTCGTTCTCTGCGTCGTACATTATTTCTCTACCTCTTCGCTATCTCAATTGTTGTTTTCACAGGTGATGTATTCATCTGCTTTTGAACATACATAAAGAAGGATGCGAACATGAGATCCATCAAACACCTGCCAATGCCTCCAACCCGAGGGATTCTCGGGCATGTTGATTATTTAAAACGACATGATGTCCATCTACAGATGCTGCGGTGGAAAGCGCAGTATGGCCGCTTTTATCGCTTAAGGTTGGGGCTTACATCTGCGATTGTGATTGCCGATGTTGAATGGATTCGCACCATCATGAAATACCGCCCTGATGAGTTTCGGCGTATTAGCAGTATTGAATCTGTTTTTCAGGAAGCCGGGCTGAACGGAGTTTTCTCATCGGAAGGCAAACGGTGGGAGAACCAGCGCAGACTGACGGAACCGATGTTTCAGCCTGCCCATTTGAAGTATTTCTATCCCAGCCTTAGGAAAGTGACCGCCCGGCTATCTGACCGCTTCACGGCGCTGGCCGAAAGCGGAGAGACCATCGCGCTGGTGGAGGAGTTTAAGCGCTATACGGTTGATATCACGTCATTACTGGCTTTTGGGGAAGATGTGAATACGCTTGAGCAGGGCGATAACCCGCTATCGCAAAGTTTACGCCGGCTGTTTCCCGTTATTAATGGGCGCAGCAGTGCTTTGTTTCCCCTATGGCGATACATCAGGAGAGCGCGAGATAAGCAGTTCGATGCAAGTCTGAGCCAGATTCGCGAGTACGTTGATGAATTTATTTATCACCAGCGCAAACGCATCCGCTTAAACCCGCAGTTAGTCGACGCGCCAGAGAATATGCTACAGGTAATGCTCGCCGAGCAGAAAAAAGACGAAACGCTGAAAGACGACGACATTGTGGCGAATGCGATTACGCTTCTTATCGCCGGGGAAGACACGACGGCGAATACGCTGACCTGGATGAGTTTCCTGCTTTGCTCGGCACCTTCGGTAGAAGAACGCGTGTTTCAGGAGTGTAAAGAGGCGACTGACGGGAGCGGCGCGATCCTTCCGTGGCCGCTTCCGCGCATGCCCTGGCTCACGGCGGCGATGTATGAATCGATGCGGATCAAGCCCGTTGCGCCTCTGCTGTACCTTGAGCCAACCAAGGACACCGTCATTAATGATTTCTTTATCAAAAAGGGCACACCTCTGCTGCTCATGCTCAATGCGAGCGGTTTCGATGACGCATTATTTCAGCAGCCCGATGATTTCGTGCCTGAACGGTGGCTTGAGCGTGGAAAAGCCGCTTTTTCCGATCTCCAGCCTTTTGGCGGCGGGCCGCGTATGTGCCCCGGACGATCGCTGGCATTAATGGAGATCAAACTGGGGTTTCATGCGCTTTGTAGCGGGTTTTGCGTAGAAGCACAGCAGCCCGCATCGGCGGTCACCGAGAGTTTTGCTTTTACGGTAACGCCATCGGGCTTTCGCGTGAAACTACACAAGCGCGAGAGGCTGCAAGAGTGAGGATTGCTATGGTGTGTGGGCAAACCGCAGGAGGCAGGGGCTGAACGAGAAAGCCTGACAATAATACCGACTCATTAAGAGCCGGTATTATTGCCTGAAAGGCCGTGGCCGTTACGCAAATTTCATCAGACTGTATGTAGGGTACAGCGTGGTGATCGTCATGAAGGTGCCGCTATGCGGCTATTATTTCCTGACGACGATGAAATCGTGTGGCATGTTTGCCACGACGTTTGTTCACTCTGTAAACGACAATCGAGTGTCAAACAGTGGCGTCATCCTAGCAGCCACATCAGGGAAAAAATATCTGCTGGCGCACACTTTTGTACTAAAACCTCCTGTATTAAAACAAGGCTGTATTAAACAAATTGGTGTTAAACATGGCATTGGCCATTATTTTTGCGCGTAATTCAGATTTTTCCCTTTTATGGCATTACCACTGGTTCCCATTGCGCTGACGATAGGTGTATTTTTGATAGGTATAACGGTGCGAGTTGTAGACTGGTCGTCCACTAAACTTGCGCCATAGCCATACCGCTGCAACGGCCAAAATCAGCCACGGTAGCACCTTTATTGCCATGCTAAACAGCCCGCCAATCAGCATAAAAAGGGATGCCACAAACAGTGCTGCAATCACGCCAAGCAGTGACACGCCCGTCAACATCAGCATGATAAAAAAGCCAATAACGAAGAAAATTTCTAACATGGTGTGCTCCTGTAGCGATTAAACCGCAGAAAAATGAGTCTGCGTGCTACATAAGCAATTACAAGAATCGTGCCAAGATAGGCCGCTGATAAGTGATTGATTTATCAGCGATGCCAGAAAGAGAATTGAGAGTGTGTTGGTGGAAAACACTAACTATTGGTATTTTTTAAACCAGATTAACCAGCGTCAGCGCACGTTCTACTACCGCAGCGTCGGCACCGGGTTTGTGAGCGTTTTCGCTGAGGTAGCGTCGCCACTGACGAGCACCAGTGATGCCCTGAAACATGCCGAGCATATGACGTGTAATGTGGCCTAATGACGCCCCGGCAGAAAGTTCGCGTTCGATGTAGGGGTACATGGTTCGTACAACGCCAGCCAAATCTGGCGTGGTGGCGTCAATACCAAACAGTTCACGGTCAACCTGCGCCAGAATACCGGGATTTTGGTAAGCTTCACGCCCCATCATCACGCCGTCCAGATGCTGTAAATGCGTTTTGGCTTCTTCCAGCGTTTTGACGCCGCCGTTGATGGCGAGGGTGAGCGCCGGAAAATCGCGCTTGAGCTGGTAAACGCGCGGATAATCCAGCGGCGGAATTTCCCGATTCTCTTTCGGGCTAAGGCCCGATAGCCAGGCTTTGCGCGCGTGGATGATGAAGGTATCGCACTCGCCGCGCCCAGCAACGGTTTGGATAAACTCGCACAAGAATTCATAGCTGTCTTGATCGTCAATGCCGATGCGGGTTTTCACCGTAATCGGGATTGATGTGCTGTCTTTCATTGCCTTGATGCAGTCTGCTACTAGCGCGGCTTCGCCCATCAGGCAGGCACCGAAACGGCCATTTTGTACACGGTCAGACGGGCAACCGACGTTCAGATTGACTTCATCATAGCCGCGCTGCTCTGCCAGTTTGGCGCATTGAGCCAACGCTGTAGGATCGCTACCACCGAGTTGCAGCGCCAATGGATGCTCTTCTTCGCTATAGGCCAGATAATCGCCTTTGCCATGAAGAATCGCACCAGTTGTTACCATTTCCGTATACAGCAGCGTTTGGCTAGTGAGTTGGCGAAGGAAGTAACGGCAATGACGATCGGTCCAGTCGAGCATCGGCGCAATGGAGAAGCGGTTAAGGTGAGAGACGCGGGAATCGGCTGATACCGCGTTGTTTTTACCTGATTTTACGTCGGTCATGGTTTGTCAGTCATCGTTTCGTGTGTTTTTGGCGGTGCTGTCTGAGGTTACCTTTACTGGCGCGGGATTGTAGCACAGAGGGAAAGCCGTGACTGAGTGTTATCTTCCCCTGTATTGGGGAAAACACATCGCCAGTTCGCGATAACGTTATCTCAATAAAAATGAATCACGGCTCTATTCACTACACATTAAGGAATATTTTAATAAAGGCTTCGACGTCCCATTCTTTAGTATCAGAGACTTGCCCATCGCCAATTTCTATAAGGCGAAGTTCACCAGAAGTATTTTCAACCATGTCAATGGAGAAAAAGGGAGAGCTTATGCGTTGTGCTATTTCAACAACAATATCGGGAACAATGCCATTAGAGGAATAGACTTTATTTTTAAACGAAAAATATCGGCGTTCGCTGGTTTTTACAATGTTCTCAACCTGTCTTAGGCTAAGTCCACCTTCGATTTCACCACGAAATTTTTTAATAGATTTTATGACTTCCCTGATTTCTTCAGCATTGTTGGCAATAGAGCCTCTGGAGGTGGTTAGCGATTTAACATAGTCTTTAACGAAATAAGAAGGCCATTTTAACTGATTGGTCATCTGCTCTACATCATCATTTTCTTTTAAGAAAACGGTCTTTGGCGTATATTTTTCGCATGATTTATACCATCCCGTAATATAATGGCATGAGAGGTAGTTATCTAATGATATAAGCATGTTACCACCATTGTGGTTCGCGGCAGTGCTCAACCTTTCATATTCTTCTGCTTTGAGCATCCAGCCTCGCCAAATTACGGGGGTATTCGGTTCAATGCTCGTTGAAAATCGATATTTTCCGTTTGATGCATGTTGTGTTGATAATAATACACACGACAAACCACTTTCTCTCGCACAGTTATACTCTGTCTCAAACATCTCATCCACTTTTGCGGTATTAAAGTAATCACTGGGGTAAATTATATTCATGTAAATACTCTTGAAAAGGAAATGTGATTTTGAAATTTTAAATAATTTATCACATTTATTGAAAATAATCAGTTGCTAATCAGCAAGATTTTTTCCGAAAAATAGCTTGAGAACCAATCAGAGTACTCGCAGTAACCTGCTGAATATGCCGAACCGAAAGGTACCTCTTTCATCAGGCTCGCAGCGTTGATTGGATATTATCGTTAACATGCTTAAGTTATAAAACAGTTTAATAAGCTATTTCCTCTTTTTCTCATACACTCTCTGTGCACTGCGTATCTCACATTATATTTAGTACCTTGCTGGCTAAAATGTAATGTTTTTTATTATAGATGCGACAGGGCTTTGTTTTTTATCTTTCAAATAATTTAATATATAGAGGTTAATTATGTTAGAAGCCGGAACGTATTCTAGCGAAGATGGTAAACATACACTGGTTATTACCGATCCTGATTTTGCAGGAGCAACATTTACCGGAACATTCACCGCAAAAGATACACCTGTAGGTGAATTTATTTATCAAGGGGAATCTTTCTCTGGGTCATGGCTCTATACCGCTGGGCGAGCCACAATCAATTTAGGTGTTGCATGCACCTATCGTAATAACATTGGTGGTTACAACTATGTTATTCGTGACTATTGGGTTGGAACATCAACGGATACCCCTCAACAAATTACGTTAAGCGGCAGCCGTTCGTATACCACGATTAGCGGTGGCCAACAGCGTTTTTCATTTGAAGATGTTGTTTTTACCCGTCAAGCTGACTGATATAAAAATATTATAATCCGTCATTAATGCGGATGTTTACTAGGCCTCGGCGGATTCGTCGAGGCTTTTTTGATCAAGACGTCCTGTAGATAAATTAATGCAACTCAACTTCCCAGTCTTCATAAGGTGGTTCAACGGTGAAACTGGGGTCGCAGTATTGTCGTAAATAGTCTGTTGCCCGTTTTTCGGCATATTTGGCGTTCAGTACGTTGCCGTCTTCATCCAGTTCTAACACGTTGGCGTAGATAGCGAAGACCTGTTCAAACGCGCTGGGCTCTTCACCGTATAGCGAAAGGTAGTCAATGCCTTCAAGCGTATTTTGGGTGCCGCTAGCCATAAAATAGGCAAACGTTCTTAATGCACTGCTAAAGCTGTGGCTTAATTTCATTGTTAATCCCCCCCGTTATTGACTGCTTTGCGCATTTATAGCCCATCAATAGGCATCAGCCCGCTGTATTCATCAGCGTAAGCGTACTTTCCGGCCATCACGCTGGGCGCATCGCTCTCACGTTGCTTTCCTTTCAACGCGATGGATGAATACGCGCGGTAGTGCGCTGATTGATCACGAAGGAGATACTTTAGCGGTTTGCAGGGATGAGATACAAACTGCATTGAGAACAAAAAAGGAAAGGGAGCAGGCTATTGGCTTGCTCCCTTGAGAAAGGTGGGGCGCTGTGATTATGCCGTTGCGTGGTTGACCATCTGTATGAGCATGCTACGCCACGCTTCTACCTGACCGAGGTAGTTTGCCGCGGGTATTTGTTGGAAATTCCCGTTGGCATCTTCTAGCGCAAAAGTAGGAAAACCTTGTCCGCGCACTTTTGCCAGAAGTTCCCGGCTGGCGTTGATGTGCTGTGACAGTGTTTCTGCTCGAACAAACGTCAACTCCGTGCAGAAGGCATCGCCATCCAGGCCGATTGCTTCTGCACATTGACGCAGCACGGCGGTGTCGACGATCTTGAGACCGGAAACGTAGTGTGCTTGCTCAATCTGGTACAGCATCGCCATGCCTTTGTCGTCTATGGCTTCCGCAGCCAGTACAGCAGCCGTCGGCGGCGCGGAATCCAGCACGACGCTGGTATCGCGCAGCAGTCCTTCGTAATAATCTTCTCCGAAGGTTTGCCCGGTTAACTGCGCAATACGGCGATCGTGAGGAATCACATAATCGTGCCACTCTGGGGTGATGGTCCGGCTATTGCTGCCGGTCATCATACCGCCTCCATGGAGGATCAGATCCAGTCCGTCAATCTCCTGCGCAGCCAGCGCGAGTGGGGCGGCGCCGTAGCACCAGCCGCACAAGGGATCGTAAATATAATGCAGTCTTACTGCGGCCACTTCATCTCACCTTTCAGAACTTGTGCGCTCAGTTCAAGACCCGATTCTTCTTTCAGCGTCGGGTAGTGTTTCTTCATTGCGGCGATCAGTTCGGCAGAATTTTTGCTTTTCGCCAGCTCTTTTTCCACCGTATCCAAATATTGCAGTGTGAACGTTACGTTTTTCAGGGTGTAATCTGTTGGTGCGATGAAGTGGCCTGGTACGACAGTGGTTGGCTTCAGCGCTTCAATGGATTTCAACGTTTCACGCCAGTGAACGCGAGATTCTGGCGTTTGAGTATCGGCAAGCCAGACGTGGATGTTGGCAGATACCGGAATACCGCCGACAACGGCTTTCAGCGAAGGAATCCAAACGTAAGTGCGATCGGGTGTTGGCCCTGTCAGTCCTTTCACTTCCAGTTTTTTACCATCAACGGTAAAGCTATCGCCTGCCAATAGTTGAGGAACAACGATCTCTTTCGGTGCGTTCTCTTTCAGAACCGGGCCCCAGTGTACCACTTTGCCGTCTTTGCTCGCGTTAATGGCATCGATGGTGGCTTGGGTCGCAATGATTTTAGCGTCTGGGAACGCGGCTTTAATCACGTCCAGACCGAAGTAATAATCAGGGTCGGAATGGCTGATATAGACGGTAGTCAGTTTCTTGCCAGTGGCTTTGATGCGATCAACCAGCGTTTGAGCATCGTTACGCTGGAACTGTGCATCAATCAGAGCAACTTCTGTATCGCCGCTGATAATCTCAGAAGAAACCGGGAATACACTGGCTTCGCCTGGATTAAATACGTCGATTTTTAACTCGGCGGCGTTGGCCGCAGAAGCCAGACCCAGTGATGCAGCGAGTAAAGATACGGTAAAAACGATAGATTTAGACATGGTGATACTCCACAGGTATGACAGAAAGTGGGTTCATGTTATGTTGCATTAATCGTACGAAAAACCGCAAAAACGGCAATTGTTTGTTGCATATAACGGACTAATCTATGGATCGCATTACGGCTGCGGAAGTGTTTGTGACTATTATAGACCGCGGCAGCATGATCGCAGCGGCAGAGACGCTGGATATGTCCCGAGCGATGGTAACGCGCTATCTGGCAGAGATGGAGACGTGGGCGGGCGCGCGGTTATTGCATCGCACCACGCGCAAGCTAAGCCTGACGGATGCGGGGGAAAAAACGCTGGCGCGCTGTCGGGAGATGCTGGCGCTGACGGCGGACATGCGTGTCGAGGCTGATACAGGCAATGCCATGTTAAGCGGCCTGCTACGCCTTAGCTGTTCACAGTCACTGGCGCAGGGAGCTGTCGGCATGGCGATAACGACTTTTCTGCGGCACCATCCTCGGGTCGCTATCGATCTGCAAATGAATAACCGGTCAGTGAATCTGGTCGAGGAGCGTATCGATCTGGCGTTGCGTATCACCAACGAGCTCGATCCCAATTTGATCGCGCGCCCGCTGGCAAGCTGCGAGTCGGTATTGTGTGCGTCACCTTCTTATTTGAATGAGCATGGTATTCCACGTCTACTTACCGATCTCTCAATTCATAACTGCCTGACCTACACCTATTTTGGCAAAAGCCTGTGGCATTTTTCCCGCGATGATGAAAAGTTTACGATTCCCGTCAGCGGGAACCTGAGCGGCAATGAATCGCTTGTGCTGCTGTCAGGTGCGTTGGAAGGCGCGGGGATTGCGCTGCAACCGCGCTATTCTGTAACACCTTATCTCGCCAGCGGGCAGTTGGTCGCGCTGCTGCCAGAATATCGCCCGCAGGAGATGGGCATTTACGGTATTTACACCTCTCGCCGCCAGATGCCCGCTGCGCTGCGTACTCTGTTAGATTTTCTGGTGGAGTGGTTTGCCCACGATCCGCGCTGGCGGACGCTGACCCAGAAAGTGCTGTAGAGCGAACCGAGCGTTACTGTTGTAAGGCCTGTTCCAGACGTGCAGGCACGCTTGCGGCGGACTGCTTGAGTTGTTCAATGACGGTATCGACGAGTGCCGACGCTGGGCGGTGCAACGGGCGGATCAGGCTGACAGTAAAGGGGACATCGATACTGAAAGGCCGCACGACCACGCCGGAGGCCGCATAATCCAAGGCGGTTAGCGGGTTGACGATGGACAGCCCAATGCCTGCCCGCACCATCGCACACACCGATGCAGCACTGTGGGTTTCCAGTACCATCCGGCGTGACACGCTCTGTTCCTGAAACAGTTTGTCCAGCAACTGACGATAGCTGTCGGCGCTCGACAGGCTAATAAAGGGTTGATGAGCAAAATCCTGCGGTGTGAGCACCGCTTTTTGTGCCAGTGGATGTTCGGCAGGCAGCACGCACACTTCATTTAATAACATCAGCGTTTGCCGCTCTGTACCGGCTGGTGTGAAGCTGTTTTCCGTTAACCCTAAATCATGGCGCTGCGCGGACAGCCACTCTTCCAGCAGCGGTGATTCCTGTGGAATGATGTGCAGATTAAGCAGCGGATAGCGTGCCAGCAGCGGTTTGCAAACGTCAGGCAATAGCGACTGTGAGAACACGGGCAGGCAGGCAATGGAAAGCTGTGCCTGCTGAAAACGGCGAATATCGCGGGCGGCGTTGATGATCCGTTCTAGTCCATAGTAAGAGCGTTGCACTTCTTCAAAGAGCTCTAGCCCCTGTGCGGTGGGGTAAAGCCTGCCGCGCAGTCGCTCGAACAACGTCATCTGAACCAGTTTCTCAAAGCGTGCCAGCTCGCGGCTGACGGTCGGCTGTGACGTATTCAGCAACGCCGCCGCTTCCGTCAGATTACCGGTCGTCATCACCGCATGGAAAATCTCGATGTGCCGTAAGGATACTGCTGCCATGTCGCCTCCTCTATTCACTGAAATAAACCATATCAGAAATGAATAGAGTCTACCTTAAACGATATTTGTGTACCCATTGGGTAATTTTTATAGTGATGCCCAATCACGTATAACTTCGCAAATCGGTAATTATTTATGCCTCACGATCTGAATGACCTCACTCATGCTCTGAACGCGCAAAGCCTGCGTGAACTGCCTGCCCGTTTTGGTTGCCCGGTGTGGGCCTATGACGCGCAGACCATCGTTAATCGCATCGCCCAACTGCGTCAGTTCGATACGATCCGCTTCGCGCAGAAGGCGTGTTCCAACACGCATATTTTGCGCCTGATGCGCGAACAAGGGGTGAAAGTCGATTCGGTATCGCTGGGGGAAATTGAGCGTGCGCTGGTGGCGGGGTTTGTGCCGGGTACTGACGCGCATGAGATCGTATTTACTGCCGATCTGCTGGATCGCCCGACGCTGCAACGCGTTGCCGAACTGAATATCCCGGTGAACGCGGGTTCGGTGGATATGCTAGAACAGCTTGGGCTGCAGTCACCGGGGCATCCGGTATGGCTGCGTGTGAATCCGGGTTTTGGTCATGGTCATAGCCAGAAAACTAATACCGGCGGCGAGAACAGCAAGCACGGTATCTGGTACGGCGATTTGCCGCTGGCGCTGGAACACATTCAGCGCTACCAGCTAAAGCTGGTGGGGATTCACATGCACATTGGCTCCGGCGTGGATTACGGCCATCTGGAACAGGTGTGCGAGGCGATGGTGCAGCAGGTCGTTGAACTGGGTCAGGATATCGAGGCGATTTCAGCGGGCGGCGGGCTGTCGATTCCCTATCGCCACGGGGAAGAAGCGATTGATACCGAACACTATTACGGGCTGTGGAACGCGGCGCGTGAGAAAATTGCCGCGCATCTCGGTCATCCGGTGACGCTGGAAATCGAACCCGGACGTTTTCTGGTGGCGGAATCCGGTGTGCTGGTGGCGGAAGTACGGGCGATAAAATCCATGGGCAGCCGCCATTTTGTGCTGGTCGATGCCGGGTTTAACGATCTGATGCGTCCGGCGATGTACGGCAGCTATCACCATGTTTCTCTGTTGTCAGGCGATGGCCGCGATATCAGCCAGTCCACGTTGCACGATAGCGTGATTGCAGGACCGCTGTGTGAATCTGGTGATGTGTTCACCCAACAGGCGGGGGGCGGCGTAGAAACCTTCCCATTGCCAGATGCGCAGGTTGGCGACTATCTGGTATTCCATGACACCGGCGCGTACGGTGCATCCATGTCCTCTAACTACAACAGCCGTCCGCTGCTGCCGGAAGTGCTGTTTGAAAATGGCGAACCGCGCCTGATTCGCCGTCGTCAGAACCTGACAGAGCTGTTGGCGCTGGAAGCGTTTTAATCGACATGGTTCGGCTGTGTCGGGGGAAAGGCGTCCTGTTTTTCCCCCGGATGCGGTGCATCATGACGCGGGTTATCCCTTTGCCGGTTGAACCTGATATGCCAGCCGAACGTCATCCCTGCGGCGGACAGCAGAATGGCGACGGCACCCGCAAGTTGCATCGCGTCTAACCGATGCCCAAAGGCTGCCCAGTCTACCAGAGCGGCAATGACCGGATAGATAAACGATAGCGCACCAACCAGCGCGGTCGGGATTTTCTGGATTGCGCTGTACAACAGCGTCGACATCAGCCCGGTATGGATCACACCAATCGCCACAAGCATTCCCCACTGTGACATGGTCGGAGAGGCAGGCATTGCCGCGAAGGGGGCAAGGATAACGACGCCAACGAACAGCTGTATCAGTACGATCACATGCGGCGGGAGCGCCGAGAGCTTTTTCGTTATCGCGGCCGCTACGGCGTAGAAGAACGCAGCACCCAATGCCATCAGTACACCAGACAGATAGCCTTTGTCAGCGCTGTCAGCACCTGTTTGCGCGCTGACGATCAGGACGATGCCGCTAAAAGCGCACAGTAGCCAGCAGACTTTGTTGAGGGTCAGTGTTTCCCTGAAAAAGATCGCGCCTAGCCCCACGAGCATAAAGGGCTGCGTATGATAAACCACCGTGGCGACGGCGATAGACGCGTGTGCATACGCGCCAAACAGCAGCGTCCAATTGAGTACCAGCGCTAGCCCGCCGAGTAGGGCAATGCCAGCCTGCTTCTTATTAATGACGTCCCGCCGCAGCAAGCCTAATAGTCCGCACACGATCAGCATCGTCAATGCGCCGAATGCGCAGCGCCAGAACACCACGGTCATGGCGGGTTGTCCTGTTGTCAAAACGAACCAGCCAACCGTACCGGAAATGAGCATCGCGATAGCCATTTCTATCGTGCCGCGAGTCTGGGATGTCATCTTTTTTCCTACCTATTTGTGCAAAGTGTGTGCTGTTATAGCGAACAAAATTTTTTATAATGAACAACAGGACAAAATAATGAACACAACGCCTTTGTTCGTCAAGTCGAACAAATGGTCATTATGGTGAACGCTATGACGATCGATAATCAGGAAAATGGCGCACAGGCGATTACGCCAATCGCACGGCTGGCCGTTGCTATTCGGCGTGAACGTGAACGGTTAAACCTGTCAGTCACCGAACTGGCAAAGCGAGCAGGGCTGGCAAAATCAACGCTTTCGCAGTTGGAAACCGGGATCGGCAACCCTAGCCTGGAAACGCTCTGGGCATTGGCGATGGCGCTTGATGTGCAGGTAAGCCAACTGATTGGTCAGTCTCGTCAGCATGTGCAGGTGATTCGTGCTAACGAAGGCGCGGCAACCTATTCGGAGCAGGCAAACTATGCTGCGACTCTGCTGGCTGCGTGTCCGGCAGGCGCGCAGCGTGATATTTATCGGCTCAACGTACAGCCGGGGGAAGCCAGAGTCTCTCAACCGCATAGGCCAGGGACGATTGAACATGTGATCCTGAGCCGTGGCCGCGCCAGAATCGGGCCAGTGACGCAACCCGTTGAATTGAGTGCAGGGGATTACATCAGCTATTCCGCTGATGTTCCGCATCTGTTTGATGCGCTAGAAGCGGATACGACAGCGGTAATGCTGATTGAACATGGCTGATGACGTAGCAGGAGGCTGTTTGGATTAGCACGCAGCCTCCTTTTTGTTTGCGCTGGTTTTCTGTGCCTTTTTACCCCTGCCTGACCAACCTTCGTTTCTGCTGTCGCCAAATCACAATGTGATAAACCTCTCGCTATCTTGTTCTCTGACACAGTTTTTTTTATTCAAATGCCCATTTTTTTCGTGTCTGGACACATAGGTCGATTTATTAGGAAAGCATAGAATAACCATCGTGAAATATTAATAGGGCGAGGTTTTAACGTTGTTCTTTATTAATCGTTAATAGAATTTAAAACATCATTTAATACAAATCGGCCAGGAAAAAGATTTGTATTCGTACCCTGCTGTCTATTTTTTATAAAAAACAAGAAGAGGTTTAATTATGCATGCAATGGAACCCCTTGGTTGGTATGGGGCTTTAATAGGTTTGTTTATTGCTATACTTCTTATTCTCAGAAAAGTTAATCCCGTCTATTCTTTGTTTTTTGGTGCCATCATTGGCGCTGTGATTGGCGGAGCCAATTTAGATCAAACTATTTCACTATTAACCTCCGGCACACAAAGTGTGATGGGCACCGTTATCCGCGTATTGGCGGCTGGTGTTTTAGCAGGAGTGATGATGGAGTCAGGAGCCGCAGAAACGATTGCCCAGGCAATCGTAAGAAAAATGGGGGAAGGAAAAGCTATTTTAGCGCTGACGTTAGCAACGATGATTATTACCTCCGTTGGCGTATTTATTCCTGTTGCCGTGTTAATTGTTGCCCCGATCGCGCTGTCTGTTGGGAATAAAATGGGCGTGTCAAAGTTGGCATTGCTATTGGCACTGTCTGGTGGCGGAAAAGCGGGCAATATTATTTCACCGAATCCGAATACCATTGCAGCAGCGAATGGGTTTCACCTGAGCTTGAGTGATGTGATGATTGCCGGTTTTATTCCTGCGGTTTGCGGCATGATAATGGCAGTGGTCGTTGCCACATTACTGAAGAACAAAGGTGTCAAGGTCAGCGAACAGGAAGCGAATGCCCTGTCTGCCACGGCCAGTGAAAAGGCCTATCCGACGCTTGGCAAAGCGATTGTAGCACCGTTGGTTGCCGTTGTTCTGCTGATGCTGAATCCCATTGGTTCTATTTTGCATATTGGCCTGCTCTCTTCTTTTAAACTTGATGCGATGTATGTACTGCCGCTGGCGGGGTTTATTGGTTTGATAGCGATGGGACAACAACACAAAATGTTGGCTTACACGGCATCCGGGTTGGAGAAAATGACGGCCACCGTGCTGATTTTAATTGGTGCAGGTGCGATTGCCGGATTAATTGCCGCTTCAAATTTATCGATACAGGTTGTCGCATTAATTAATGTTCTAGGTATTTCCGGCACCTTCCTGGCACCGATATCGGGTATTTTGATGGCTGCTGCCACAGCATCAACATCTACTGGCGTTATTTTAGCGACAGGAACATTTGGCGATGCTATTTCGCATATTGGCGCTCCTCCCATTGCCTCCGCCGTCATGGTTCATACTGGCGCTACCGTTATTGACTCTCTACCGCAGGGTAATTATTTCCACGTCACAGCACAAAGCATGAATATGAGTATTCGGCAGCGTATGGCCTTAATTCCTTATGAGGCGCTGGTAGGGGGGACAATGGCCATTGTCTCAACGGTTTTGTACGGTTTTGTTTTATAAGGTAGCGAGATAATGAACATGAAAAATGAAACGTTTGTTTTGGCACCAGACTCCTTCAAGGAAAGCATGACGGCAAAAGAAGTGTGTATTGCCATGGAAAAAGGTCTGAAAAAGATATTCCCTGAAGCGACGTATATTCACGTACCCATGGCAGATGGCGGTGAAGGCACCGTGCAATCATTGATTGATGCGACACAGGGACAAATTTTCCAGCAAACGGTGGTTGGTCCATTGGGCGAGCCGGTTGAAGCAACCTATGGTGTGATGGGCGACGGTGACATTGCCGTGATTGAAATGGCCTCTGCCAGCGGTATTCACCATGTTAATCAGGACACCAAAAATCCTTTGATCACGACGACTTACGGCACCGGCCAGTTGATTCGTGCCTGCCTGGATAAGGGGATCAAAAAGATCATCCTGGGTATCGGTGGTAGCGCAACCAATGATGGTGGCGCAGGGATGGCAGAAGCGCTTGGGGTGAAATTCTATGATGAAGCCGGTGAACGGCTAAACCGTGGCGGTGGTGCATTAGGAAGACTACATCATATTGATATTTCTGGCATTGATCAGCGTCTGGCTGGCATAGATATTCTGGTGGCGTGTGATGTGACTAACCCATTGTGTGGTGAAAATGGTGCTTCACATATTTTTGGACCGCAAAAGGGAGCAACGCCTGAAATGGTGAGCATGCTCGACGGCAATCTGTCTCACTATGCCACGCTTATTAAGGCACAGTTGGGTAAAGATATCGCTAGCCAGCCCGGCGCGGGAGCTGCGGGGGGGTTGGGGGCAGGCCTGATGGCGTTTACCGATTGCACGCTGCAAAAAGGCATTGAGATTGTGATTGAGTACAGCGGGCTGAGGGAAAAATTGTCTGAAGCCGATTTCTGTTTTACGGGGGAAGGACGTATTGATAGTCAGACCAAATTTGGTAAAACCCCCTACGGTGTGGCAAGAACGGCGAAGGAAAATAGCGTCCCGGTGATTGCGGTATCTGGCTGTGTAGGAAGCGGTGTTGAAGATCTCTATCAGGAAGGTATTGACGCCATCTTCGGTATTATTCCCCATGCGAAAAGTATCGATGGTTTATTAAAAGAAGGGGCGTTAAATATGGAACGCGCTTGTGAAAATATTGGACGTTTAATTAAGGCGACGTCTATCCATCATTAGTCCCTATTTTTTGCAGCGGATTGCTTTCCATTTCTTATACGGAATGGATACATAACATCGTTTTTTAGGATAAAAACAGGAAGAGAAATGACTGCATTTTTAAGAAGAACTAAAATTGTTGCAACACTGGGGCCAGCCACCGATCGTGATGATAATCTGGAGAAAATCATTAGCGCGGGCGTGAATGTTGTTCGATTTAATTTTTCTCATGGCACATTGGACGATCATATTATTCGTGCCGAAAAAATTCGTAATATTGCACGTAAACTTGATAAGCATGTGGCGATTTTAGGGGATTTACAGGGACCTAAAATCAGAGTGTCAACGTTCAAAGAGGGTAAGGTTTTTTTGAATGTTGGCGATACGTTTATTCTTGATGCCCGTCTGGAAAGAGGGCTAGGTGATAATCATCAGGTCGGTATCGATTATAAAAACCTGCCGAACGATGTTGTACCCGGCGATATTTTGCTGTTGGATGATGGTCGCGTTCAGTTAAAAGTGATGGGTGTGGCAGATGAAAAGATTACCACTCTCGTTACCGTCGGCGGTGTCTTATCCAATAATAAAGGGGTTAACAAGCTGGGCGGTGGGTTATCTGCTGATGCACTGACCGAGAAAGACAAAGCCGATATTTTGGTCGCCGCCAAGATTAATGTCGATTTTCTGGCCGTGTCATTCCCACGTAATGGTGACGATCTCCGTTATGCTCGCCAACTGGCGCGTGAGGCGGGTTGTCAGGCGGCCATTGTTGCCAAGGTTGAACGGGCTGAGGCGGTCGCTACACCAGAATGTATGGATGACATCATTTTGGCATCTGATGTGGTGATGGTAGCGCGTGGCGATCTGGGGGTAGAGATTGGTGATGCTGCGCTGGTTGGTGTGCAGAAAGCGTTGATCCAACGCGCTCGTCGTCTTAATCGCGTTGTGATTACGGCGACGCAAATGATGGAGTCGATGATTGCCAGCCCGATGCCAACGCGTGCTGAGGTGATGGATGTCGCGAATGCCGTGCTGGATGGCACTGATGCCGTCATGCTATCGGCGGAAACCGCCGCGGGGAGCTACCCGGAAGAAACGGTCATCGCTATGGCGAAAGTGTGTTTGGGAGCAGAAAAAGAGCCTCAGGTCACCGTGTCTAAGCACCGGCTTGACGTTGAGTTCGATAATGTTGAAGAAACGATCGCCATGTCGGCCATGTATGCAGCAAACCACCTCAAAGGTGTCAAAGCGATTGTCATCATGACCGAATCAGGGCGCACTGCACGGATGACCTCGCGTATTACGTCAGGCTTACCGATTTTTGCGCTGTCCCGTCATGAGAAGACGCTGAATCTTGCGGCACTCTATCGTGGTGTAACGCCGCTATTTTTTGCTAGCAAAGCTGAAGGGGTTTCGGCTGCGCACGATGCCATTACGCTACTGCGCGAAAAGGGCTATCTGGCTTCTGGAGATTTAGTCTTACTCACGCAGGGCGATCAAATGAGTCAGGTTGGCAGCTCTAATACCTGCCGTATCATGCGAGTCTCCTAATATATCGTCATATATTAAATTGCAGATGCATTGGCTATGTACCTGAAATGTGAATTGTTTCAGGTATAAAATACCTTTTAATTCATTTTTATTGATGGTTTTATTTGGTTTTTTATGTTGACGATAATAAATGATTGCTAACAGATAATTTAACTAATTAAAGTTGATTTTTATTCCCGTCGGGAAACAATGAGTGGATTTTTTCTTTTTTATAATAATGATTGGCGTGGTTTTATTAGCGTGAAACATGATGACGATAAATAGATATTAAATGAGAGCTTAATTTTCACGTTATATTTTATGCCACCTACGCCGGGGATAATTTATGGCTGACTATGATTTTGATGATAAATTGGCGTGCTCTATTGTGACGAGGACAATGCAGATTATTGATTGCAATGTGAATGTCATGGATGCACGAGGGCGAATTATCGGTAGTGGTGATAAGGAGCGTGTTGGCGAAATACATGAAGGTGCACTGTTAGCACTTACGCAGGAACGTATTGTTAATATTGATGACGCGTCCGTGCATATGCTACAGGGCGTCAGGCCGGGTGTTAATCTGCCTCTGCGCTTAAACGGGAATATTGTCGGTGTGATCGGGTTAACCGGTACACCAGCGGGGCTGCGTCAATATGGCGAATTGGTCTGTATGACGGCGGAAATGATGCTGGAACAGGCCCGATTACTCCAACTACTGGCACAAAATAGCCGTTTGCGGGAAGAGTTGGTACTCAGTCTGGTGCGCAGTTCTGCCTATTCAGCCACACAGTGCGAATGGGCGCAGCGATTAGGGGTCGATCTGCAAAAGCCTCGGATTGCGATGGTTGTTGAATTAGACAGCGGGCAACTGGGGGTCAGCACCGCGATGACAGAACTCCAGCAATTACAGTCACTGTTGATGGAAACCGATAAAGACGACCTGATGGCGATAGTCTCTCTGACTGAGATGGTGGTACTTAAGCCTGCGTTTATCCATGCGGAACGGTGGGAACCCGAAGAACATAAACGGCGGATGGAAAAATTATATCATCGGCTGCAAGAAGGGAGTTCTCTACGTGTGCGCCTGGCATTAGGCAACTTTTTTCCCGGTGATGGCGGCGTTGAACGTTCATACCATACGGCAAAAACGACGATGAAAGTGGGTAAGCAGCGCATGCCAGAAACACCATGCTACTGCTATCAGGATATGGAGTTACCTGTCCTGCTCGATAGCTTACGTGGAGGATGGCAGGCCAACGAACTGGTGCGTCCACTGCGTCGTCTAAAAGCGATGGATAACAATGGGGTATTTAGAAAAACGCTGCATACTTGGTTCAGGCATAATTTACAGGCTGCCGTCACCGCGAATGCACTCTATATTCATAAAAATACGCTGGAATACCGACTGCGGCGTATTTCTGAACTGACAGGGCTCAATCTGGCAAATTTTGACGATCGTTTTTTGCTTTACGTCGCGGTACAACTGGACGATGACTAAAGCGTGAAACGGGAACGTTCATTATGGTAATGACGTGCTGAAGTGTCTGAGCCGATACTATTAGACGGTAAAGTATGGCCCTTTCTGTACCGACTCACGTAGCTTCAGTTCGCCAGTAAAAGGTTGCAGTGGTTTAACGTCTTTGCCTGCAATCAGATCCAGTACTTGCGTAATCGCGGTGGCCGCCATTTCTTCGATCGGCATGTAAACGGTAGAAAGTGAAGGGTGCAGGTAGGTTGCGCAGGGTTCATCGTCAAAGCCGAAAACGGAGACATCCTGCGGCAATCTTTTCCCCGCTTCGTACAGCGCTTTCATTGCGCCAATCGCCATGTGATCGTTGCTGACAAACAGCGCACTAAAGCCGATGCCGTTATTCAGCAACTGCTGTGCAGCCTGATAGCCGCTGGCAACCAGGCTGGTTCCGTGTGCCACCCTACGCGGGTCAACTTCGATCTGGTGGGCGATTAAGGCTTGCTGATAGCCTGCGAGTCGTGCCCGTGCTGTCGGCGTTTGCATCGGTGCGGTGATGCAGGCGATCTCACGGTGACCTTGTTCGATCAGGTAATTTACCACGTCAAATGCGGCCTGCTGCTGGCGGAAGAAAATGCAGCGCTCCCGCGCCTGCGGCAGATCGCGATTCATCACGATCATCGGAATGGTCAGCGTATTCAGCAGCGCCATGAGATCCGTTTCGGACATATAGCGGGTATAGAGAATAATCGCGTCGCATTGCCTGTCAGACAGAAGTTGCACCGCACGATGCTCATCTTCCGGCGTATCGTGTCCGTCGGTTACGATGAGGTGTTTACCGTTGCTTTCCGCGATATCCGTAGCACGGCGCAGCAGACGGCCAAAATAGGGACCGTCAAAATTGGAGATAACGAGACCAATGCTGTTTGAGGTACGGCGAGCCAGCGAGCGTGCTAGAAAATTAGGACGGTAGCCGAGTTCATCCATTGCCTGAAATACGGCATCGCGTGTTGCCTGTTTGACCTGACCCGTGCCGTTGAGCACTCTGGATACGGTTGCTTTAGACACGCCCGCGCGTTTCGCCACCTCAAGCATGGTTTTCATTGCTACACCTTAATTGAGTATGATGACGGGCTGAAAGCGCCTATCCATCCCTGTTACGAGCATATTACCACAGGCATATTGTCGGATTTAACGCCCGATGCTCGTTTCTCAACCAGATTTTGTCAGTTTTGTGATGTAGCCATTTCTCGTCGTAATAAGACGATCTCTTCCGCCAAATCCCGACATAGCATGGCGGTCATCAGATGGTCCTGCGCATGCACCATGATCAGATTGACTGGCACCTTTCCTTCTCCTTCATCCAAACCGATCAGCCGTGTTTGCACGCGGTGAGCGGCACGAGCCGCTTCTTGTGACGCCGCGAGCAGATTGTCCGCCTGTTGCCATTCTCGCTGGCGTGAGGCTTGAATGGCCATCATGGCGTTTGAGCGCGCTTCACCCGCATTAATCAGCAGTTCCATCACGGTTTGTTCCATATCGAATGCAGGAACGTTTTCTATGTCTTTCATCGTCGGTTTCCTTCTTGTGGTCAGGAAAGCAGCCCATGTTGGCTGACAATTTATGGTATGCCAAAAATCACATTTTCATCATATTGGAATTCCAATATCGTCTTGTGAGAATCATGTCACAGAAAAATAATTCATTATGGTTGATTTTTGGTATGCCAAACGCGAAAGCGCGGTACCTGCATTTACCCTGCGCGTAACGGCCATCCCGCGTGCTACACGCGATATAACGATATGATGATCAAAGAGGTGGTGTTATGTCATTTAAGGACCAACTGATTGATTCATTGGGCTCCTTTGCCAATAAATTTAATAGCCTGCGTTACATTATGGCGATTAAGGCATCCTTTATTACGCTGATGCCGGTCATTATCGTCGGCGCGTTTTCCGTTCTGATCTCCAACATGGTGATGGACCCTAAAAATGGTCTGGCCAGTTTTCCCCTATTTTCGTTCCTGGCGGAGCTTAAGCCGATCATGAGCGGCATTAACTATGCCACGCTCAGCTTTCTGACTATCGGTGCTGTCTTTCTGATTGGTATTGAGCTTGGCAAGATTAATGGTTCACGCGGGCTGTTCCCCGGCCTGCTGGCGGTGATCTGTTTTATTGCCGTTACGCCAACTACGATTGAAATGGCCGTCAACGGGCAGATGATGGTGGTGAAAGACGTGCTGGCGAAGCAGTTTTCCGATACCAAAAGCCTATTTCTGGGGATGTTTATCGCCATTCTGTCTGTCGAGATGTATACCAAGCTGCAAAATGTCGATCGGCTACAGATTAAAATGCCGGACAGTGTGCCGTCCAACGTCGCGGCCTCTTTCTCCGCGCTGTTTCCTTCCATTATCACGGTGGTCGCTATCGCCACCTTTGGGTTTGTGTTTCACCGCCTGACGGGTATGTATCTGTATGACGCCGTTTATAAAGTTGTACAGCAGCCGCTGGAATCCGTGGTGCAGAGCTTGCCCGGTTTACTGGTGCTAATGTTTGTCGCTCAGTTGTTCTGGGTGATCGGCATTCACGGCAACCAAATGATTAAGCCGATTCGTGAACCGCTTCTGCTGGGGGCGATTGCCGTCAACATGACCGCGTTCGAGCAGGGGCATGAGATCCCGAACATTATCACTATGCCGTTCTGGGATGTGTACATGAGCATCGGTGGTTCCGGTCTGACCATTGGCCTGCTGATGGCGGTGATGATTGCGTCTAAACGCAAAGAGATGAAAGAGATTGCCAAAATCTCTTTTGGCCCCAGCGTGTTCAATATCAATGAACCGGTGATTTTTGGTATGCCGATTATGCTCAACCCGATTCTGGCTATTCCCTTCATTATCACACCGTTAGTGACCGGTACGATTGGTTATTTCGCCACCAGTATGGGGTTTGCCGGTAAAGCGGTGGTGATGGTGCCGTGGACGACGCCGCCAATCATCAACGCCTGGTTGTCGACGGCGGGCTCAATGGGGGCGGTTGCGACGCAGATTGTGTGCATCATCGTTGCGATGCTGATTTATCTGCCGTTTGTCAAAGTCGCCTCTCGCCGCGCCGAGTTAGCGCAGTTGGAAGCGGAAAAGCAGGCCGCAGCGGAAAAAGCCTGAAACGGACGAGAAGAGAGGTAACGCATGAGTAAGGTTTCACTGACTATTCCACCGGATTTTATTCTGGGCGCGGCGGCATCGGCATGGCAAACGGAAGGGTGGAGCGGCAAGAAAGCCGGGCAGGATTCCTATCTGGATCTCTGGTACAAGCAAGATCGTCAGGTCTGGCATAACGGGTATGGCCCGGCGAAAGCGACGGACTTCTTTAACCGCTATCGGGAAGATGTCGCGCTGATGAAGTTGGCGGGACTGACGCACTATCGTACGTCGATCAACTGGTCACGCTTCATGCTGGATTATGAGAAAGGTATCGTTGATGAGGAGTACGCCGCCTACATCGACAATCTGCTGGATGAAATGCACCGGCAGGGGATCGAACCGATGATCTGCCTTGAACATTATGAACTGCCCGCCTGCTTGCTGGAGAAGTATCAGGGCTGGTCATCAAAGCAGGTGGTGGAATGGTTTGTGCTGTATGCCGATGCCGTTTTCGCCCGTTATGCCGGAAAAGTGAAGCGTTGGTTTACCTTCAATGAGCCAATTGTGGTGCAGACGCGCGTTTATCTGGACGCGCTACGCTACCCTTATGAGCAGAACACGCACACGTGGATGCAGTGGAATCACCACAAGAATCTGGCGACGGCAAAAGTGGTGCAGCGGTTTCGGCAGCAAGGGTATGGCCGGGACGGCGGATCGATTGGTGTGATCCTCAATCCTGAAGTCACCTATCCACGATCCCGCGCGGCACATGATGTGAGAGCGGCACACCTTTACGATCTGTTTTATAACCGCGTCTTTCTCGATCCGGCGCTGAAAGGGGAATACCCGGCGGAACTGATCGCGCTACTGGCTCAGCACCAGGTGAACTGGGATTACACGGAAGAAGAGCTGGCGATCATTCGCGATAACACGGTCGATGAGGTAGGAATCAACCTGTATTACCCGCATCGGGTAAAAGCACCTAGCCGTGAATGGAACAAGGAGACGCCGTTCCATCCGGCTTATTACTACGAGCATTTTGAGCTGCCGGGACGTCGCATGAACACCTCCCGTGGCTGGGAGATCAATCCCAAAATCATTTACGACATGGCGAAACGCATAGCGCGCGACTACGGCAATGCGCCGTGGTTTGTGGCAGAAAACGGTATCGGTATCGAGAATGAGGCGCGCTTTAAAGACGATACGGGCGTGATTCAGGACGATTACCGCATCGCATTTATTGCTGAACACCTTTACTGGACGTTGAAGGCGAAAGAAGAAGGGGCAAACTGCCGAGGCTACATGCTGTGGGCGTTTACCGATAATGTTTCGCCAATGAACGCGTTTAAAAACCGCTACGGATTGATCGAAATCGATCTGGAACAGGATCGGCAACGAAGACCGAAAAAATCTGCCGGTTGGTTTCGTCAGCTACACGACACGCGTCGGCTTGAATTGACGCTGGATGATGAAGAGAAATAAGAGAAATAGACGCAGATAACCAAAATGAGGAATGGAATATGAAAAGAATCGTACTGGCCTGTTCGGCAGGCATGTCGACCTCACTGGTGGTCACTAAAATGGAGAAGGAAGCGGAAGCGCGGGGAATGGCATTTAAGATCTACGCGATCCCGGAACAAAATTTGCGGGATGAATTGCAGGAGTTCGGCAGCGATATTATCGCGGTTCTATTAGGGCCGCAGGTACGCTTCAAACTTAACGAAAATAAAAAGCTAACGGATAGCTATCAGATCCCTATCGCGGTGATCGACCCTGTCGCCTACGGCACATTAAATGGTGCAAAAGTACTGGATCAGGCGCTGAGTTTGGTAGACTAATGTCCCGCCGCGACGTCAGTACGCGTGAGGATAAATTAGTGCGGACATCAGGGCCGCACTCAGGGTGGCCAGTGTATGTAGGGTGAAAGCGTGGCGAAGGATGTGGTTCTGCAAGAAAAGAAGCAATATCAGGAAATTGGCTGTGATTTGCGCCAAAAGATTCAATCAGGGGACTACCCCGTCGGATCGCGCCTGCCTCCTGAACGAAATATTGCGGAAACCTATGGCGTTAGCCGCACGATAGTGCGCGAAGCGCTGCTGATGCTTGAGCTGGAAGGCACGGTTGATATTCGTCAGGGGTCTGGGGTTTATGTCCTGCGTATTCCCGATGAAGATGACGCGGCAGACAGCGCCAAGAATCATATTGGCGCGTTTGAAATGCTACAGGCGCGCCAACTGCTGGAAAGCAACATCGCGGCGTTTGCGGCACGCATGGCAACGAGAGCGGATATCGAAAACCTGCGTAAAACGCTAGAGCAAGAGCAGGCTGCAATTGCCGGAAAAGATTACCGCGGCGATTTCGATCGCTTGTTCCACCTGCAAATTGCGGGGGCGACGCAAAACCAGATGCTGCTGGAAACGGTCAGCAATATCTGGGCGTGTCGTGACGATAACGCGCTCTGGCAGCAGCTTTACACCCATGTTGGCACGCAGGGCTATCGCCTGAAATGGTTGGCGGATCATCAAGCTATTCTGGCCGCGCTGCGGCGTCGCGATGTGTCCGGCTCTTATCAGGCGATGTGGCAACACCTTGAAAATGTCAAAAATACGCTGATGGAAATCTCTGACGCTGACGCGCCGGAGTTCGACGGCTATTTGTTTGATTCTGTACCGATTTTTCAAGGGAAACTGGTCTAGTTATGGCGGACATCGTTTATCTGGCAGATCATCCCCAGCATCAGGAGCAGGTGATCGACTGGATATGGCAGGCTTTCGGTAGCCAGAACAGCCGTGAATTCTTTGCCAGTGTGGTGCGCAATAGCCTGAATCCTGCGGCGCTGCCGCTGACGTTTATCGCGTTGGATGGCGATCGTTTAGTCGGGACGGTGGGGCTCTGGCGCTGTGATTTAATCAGCCGACAGGACCTGACGCCCTGGCTGGCGTCGTTGTATGTGGAAGAAAGTTATCGCGATAAAGGGCTGGGCGTGGCGCTGCAACGGCACGTAATAGATTTCTGCCGTCGCGCGGGATTTGATGACCTTTACCTGTACGCCACGTTTAGCGGCTATTACGAAAACCACGGCTGGCATTACATCGGCGAGGGATTGGACTACCCGGACAAAACGGTGCGGCTGTATCACCAGCCGCTGTAGGCGGTCCCTTCGTCTTAGTCATGTTTCTATGCAAATTCAGAGGCAGTTTCGAGCGCTATACTGCTGGCATGCCTATGGCAGGTTTTGCTGTTATCTGGCGTAAAAATTATGCATCGGTGGGTTTGGCCGCCGAGTGAGCGGCATGGACGCCGCGAAAGCCAGTGCCGCGTCGGGAACGCGTCACTGGCGGCTCGGTTAGCGGTCAAGAACACTGATGGAACCGCGTAGCGGCATAATTTAGCCGTAAGCCTGGGGTCACGGGGCGAGCGGCGTTTGAGCCGTCCCGTGTCGGGCGCGTGCTACGGGGTAGCATGAAAATAACGGTACTATCGCGCACGAAACTACCTCTGAATTTGCATAGAAAAATGACTAAGAGATAGCAGGCCGAGAAGTATCGGGAGAATCAGAACGATGTCCAGTCTCCCTCACTGGCAGAGACACCGCTCTTACCCGGTGCGGCTAGCGCAGGTTGCAGGGCTAACGAAGGCGCTGCCGCTGGCGTACGGGCGATCTGATGGCTGTTGCCTAAACGGAACTGGCTGACCGTCTCCGCCAACTGTGCGGCCTGCTGTTGTAGAGACTGCGTAGCGGCCGACGCTTCGTTCACCAGTGAGGCATTCTGCTGGGTGGTCACTTCCATCTGGTTCACCGCGACGTTTACCTGCTCAATGCCCATCGTTTGTTCGTTGCTGGCAGAGCTGATCTCTCCGACCAGATCGCTGACTTTGCGCACGCCATTGACGATGTCCTGTATCGATGTGCCCGCTTGTACCACCAATCGGTTGCCCGCTTCCACGGTTTGAACAGAGCGATCGATCAACTCCTTAATCTCTTTAGCCGCAGAGGCGCTGCGTTGTGCCAGACTGCGTACTTCACTGGCGACCACGGCGAAACCGCGGCCTTGCTCACCTGCCCGTGCGGCTTCTACGGCGGCATTCAGCGCCAGGATGTTGGTCTGGAACGCGATGCTATCGATGACGCCGATGATATCGACGATTTTCTTCGATGAAGAGTCGATCGCGCCCATCGTTTCCACCACTTCCGTCACCAGTTGCCCACCTGACTGCGCTTGCTGCGTGGTCGATTGTGCCAACTGATTGGCCTGACGCGCGTTATCGGCATTTTGCTTTACCGTCGCGCTTAACTGCTCAATAGAGGCAGCGGTTTCCTGTAGTGCACTGGCCTGTTCTTCCGTGCGGCTGGAAAGATCGATATTGCCCGCGGCAAGCTGTGAAGAAGCA
This sequence comes from Pectobacterium sp. IFB5596, assembly GCF_021432585.1. Taxonomy (NCBI): domain Bacteria; kingdom Pseudomonadati; phylum Pseudomonadota; class Gammaproteobacteria; order Enterobacterales; family Pectobacteriaceae; genus Pectobacterium; species Pectobacterium sp. IFB5596. The sequence goes on along the minus strand of NZ_LXFY01000002.1, from coordinate 103,172 downwards.
CCGGCGATGGATTCAGATCCTTGACGAACTTCGCCAACAATAGAGCGCAGACGCACGGTCATATCTTGCAGGGCGTGCAGCAATTGCGCGGCTTCATCACGCCCTTCAGGCTGCACGTTGTGCGTGAGATCGCCCGCCGCGACGGCTTGCGTAGCCTGTACGGCGCGCGACAGTGGCTGCACGATACTGCGGGTGAGCACCCAGGCGATCAGAACGCCGATGATGGCGCTCAGTGCGCCTGTGATAGCAAGGATGAGATCGCCACGGCTTGCGCCAGTGTTAATGTCTTGTCCCATTTTATCGATGCTGGCGCGCTGGTGGTCGCGCAGTGCTTCCACACTTGCCAGATAGCCATTGGAAGCGGGAACGAATTCATCATCGAACAGTGCTCTGGCGCGATCGAAGTTACCCGCGCCTTTCTCCGTGATAATCGCATCGCGCTTTTTGATGTAGGACTGACGATATTCGCCAACTTTGTCGAATAAGGCTTTTTCTTCTGGCGTAGAGATCAGGCTGGCAAAATCTTCCTGTCGTTTACCGCTTTCTTTACTGGCGCGGGTGTTTTCGGCAGCAAATAGCTCAACCAGCGAGTCGTCATTACTGCGTGCTACCGCCATACTGCGCTGAACCCCCGCGACAAGCGTGGCATGCCAGTCAGATGCCAGCCTTTCCTTGCGCAGCGGTTCTTGCATCATCTGTTGTGTACTGCTGGATACCTGGTTAAGTTGGTAAATACCGCTGGTCAGCATCGCCAACGAAAGCGCAATAAGTAGGCCAAAGCCACCGGCCAGTCGGGTACCTATTTTGTAGTTCTTCATTATTCGTTACACACACCTGGTTAAATTCAGCGTCTGCCCCATGCAGACTCCGCGATCCTACTCCTCACTTTCTGATTGATTCTGTTGAAAAAGTGGACTAACACCCCTGTGTTTGAGTGGTCATTTACCGATAAAAAATCAGGAAATGTGATCGGGCGGGAAAAAGGTGAAAAAGCGGAATCGGAGAGAAAAGGAACCTTTAGGGGTAAATAGCGGCATTTATCTGGCGAAAAGGCGCTGAGAAGGCGGTTGCCTTACATGATTCGCTAGAATTTTACAGTTGGTTGCACTTATAGAATAACTCTTTCGATTCATCGCTGGTGAAGATAAGTGGCGATCCTTAGAGTAACAAGTCCCAGAGGTATTGATTGGTGATATATCGATGTACTCTGTACATTGAAATCATTTGATTACACCAACCTACGCGGATGCGTAGGTTTTTTTTTGCCTGAATTCCCGCTTTCGCTATCCCCTACGTGATTAATGCTATGTGAATGATGTGCCGACGGCAATCTTCGCGTTAAGCCGTATATCCGTCGCTTGAAGTCTGATGAGTATGTAGTATTTTGACGTATCGCTCGGTGGTTTGTGCCTCAGCAAGCTACCCGTTTATCTGTCTATTGGGAGAAGGCATGATTTATACCCTGTTACGTTGGGTGTTCCAGCGTCTGTACCGCATCCGGATCGAGGGCGACAGCAGCCAATTCCAGCAATCCAAATTGCTCATCACCCCCAATCACGTCTCTTTTCTTGATGGTGTTCTGCTGGCGTTATTCTTACCGATAAAACCCGTCTTTGCCGTGTATTCCTCCATTTCCGATCGCTGGTTTATGCGCTGGTTGAAGCCTTATATCGATTTTGTGCCGTTAGATCCGACTAAACCTCTGGCGATCAAGGGGTTGATCAAAGTGATTGAACGCGGCCAGCCTGTTGTCGTTTTCCCGGAAGGGCGTATTAGCGTCACCGGTTCGTTGATGAAGATTTACAGCGGTGCGGCGTTTGTCGCCGCGAAATCAGGGGCAACGATCATCCCCGTGCGTATCGATGGTGCCGAGTTCACGCCGTTTGGTCGACTGGCGGGCGTATTTAAACGCCGCTGCCTCCCGCAGATTACGATCACCTATTTGCCGCCGACCACGTTGCCGATGCCGGAAGCCAGCAGTGCCAGAGAACGCCGTGCGCTGGCCGGTGAACGCTTGCACCAGATTATGATGAAGGCGCGAATGGAAACGCGTCCGCAACATACGCTGTATCAGGCCTTTCTGGCGGCGAGAACCCGCTACGGGCGGCATTCCGCCAGTATTGCGGATATCTCATTCAATGAAGACAGCTATCAAGGTTTATTGAAAAAATCGCTGGGTGTCTCGCGCATTTTACAGCGCTTCACCCGCGCCGATGAGCATGTCGGTATGCTGTTGCCGAATGCGACCATCACTGCGGCATCCATTCTGGGTGCATCGCTGCGTAACCGCATTCCCGCCATGCTGAACTACACGGCGGGCGCGAAAGGGCTACAAAGTGCGATGAAAGCGGCAGGGATCAAAACGATCGTCACGTCTCGCCAGTTTCTTGAAAAAGGTAAGTTAACGGATCTGCCGAAGCAGGTCAGCGAGGCCAACTGGGTTTATCTGGAAGATTTGAAAGACACCGTGACGCTGGTCGATAAGCTGTGGATTTTGTTTCATCTGCTGTTTCCTGCCCGCGCGATGCTGCCGCAGAAACCTGATGATGCAGCCATCGTGCTGTTTACTTCGGGCTCCGAGGGGAATCCGAAAGGCGTGGTGCATTCCCACGACAGCCTGTTGGCAAATGTCGAACAGATTCGCACCGTAGCGGATTTCACGCCGCGCGACCGCTTTATGTCCGCGCTGCCGCTGTTCCATGCGTTTGGCCTGACGGTGGGTCTGTTAACACCGTTGATGACGGGCGCACGCGTGTTTCTTTACCCCAGTCCGCTGCACTATCGCATCGTGCCGGAGCTGGTTTACGACCAGAACTGTACCGTGCTGTTTGGTACGTCTACGTTTTTAGGCAACTATGCACGCTTCGCCCATCCGTATGATTTTGCTCGTTTGCGCTATGTCGTGGCTGGCGCGGAGAAGCTGTCGGAAACGACGCGTCAGGTCTGGCAGGACAAATTTGGTATCCGCATCCTGGAAGGGTATGGCGTGACCGAATGTGCGCCAGTGGTGGCAATCAACGTGCCGATGGCGACCAAGATCCATTCTGTCGGCCTGCTGTTACCGGAAATTGAATCGCGTTTGATTACGGTGCCGGGCATCACGCGCGGTGGTCGTCTGCAACTGCGTGGGCCGAATATCATGAAAGGGTATCTGCGGGTGGAAAACCCCGGCGTACTCGAAGCGCCTGCGGCAGAAAATGCGGAAGGCGAATTGCAGCAGGGTTGGTATGACACTGGCGATATTGTGGAACTGGACGAAAGAGGATTCTGCACCATCATCGGCCGTGTGAAGCGGTTTGCCAAGCTGGCAGGGGAGATGGTCTCGCTCGAAAGCGTGGAACAACTGGCGGTGAAGGTGTCGCCGGAGGCGCAGCATGCTGCGAGTGCGAAAAGCGACAGCAGCAAAGGTGAGGCGCTGGTGCTGTTTACCACAGACAGCCAAATAACTCGTGATGTGCTGCTTGCACAAGCCCGCCGCAGCGGTGTACCAGAACTGGCAGTACCGCGCGATATTCGCTATGTGAAAGCGTTACCGTTACTCGGCAGTGGTAAGCCTGATTTTGTTACGCTGCGCCATATGGCTGAAGAGTCGAGCGCTGAAAAAAACCTTACTCAAGCGTCGGAGCCTAGTGCATGAGTCGACAGACTGAACCCGCGACGCCTTTGCTGTCGCGCAGTATGAGCGCGGTGATTATCGCGCAGTTCTTCTCCGCGTTTGGTGATAACGCGTTGCTGTTTGCCACGTTAGCATTGATTAAACAGCTGGTGTATCCCGACTGGAGCCAGCCGTTTTTGCAGATGGGGTTTGTGGCTGCCTACATCGTTTTAGCACCGTTTGTCGGGCAAATAGCGGATAGCTTTGCCAAAGGGCGGGTGATGATGTTCGCCAATACACTGAAACTGGCGGGCGCACTGCTCATTTGCGTAGGCGGTAATCCGTTTCTGGGATACACGCTGGTGGGCATTGGTGCCGCCGCGTATTCCCCCGCGAAATACGGCATTCTGGGTGAGATCACACGTGGCGATCAGTTGGTAAAAGCCAACGGTTTGATGGAAGCCTCGACCATTGCAGCGATTCTGACTGGCTCTGTCGCAGGGGGCGTGCTGGCAGACTGGAATATTTACGGGGCGCTGTCAGTTTGCGCGGTGGCTTACGGCGTAGCGCTGGGGGCGAATATGCTGATCCCACATCTCAACGCCGCGCGTCCAGGGCAGCCGTGGCATCCGGTACAGATGGCGGGCAGCTTCTTTTCTGCCTGTCGGGTGCTGTGGCGTGATGGCGATGCTCGGCTTTCGTTGATCGGCACCAGCATGTTCTGGGGCGCGGGTGTAACGCTGCGCTTTCTGCTGGTTCTGTGGGTGCCACATGCGCTTGGGATTACCGATAACGCGACGCCGACGCTGCTTAATGCAATGGTCGCCGTTGGGATCGTGCTGGGAGCGGGTGGCGCAGCCAAACTGGTGACGCTTGATAACGTACGGCGCTGCTTGCCTGCGGGGTTCTTGATCGGCGTGGTGGTGGTGATTTTCACGCTTCAGCATAATCTTATGAGTGCTTATTCTCTGCTGATTCTGCTAGGGGCGCTCGGTGGGTTCTTTATTGTCCCGCTCAATGCACTGTTGCAGGAACGTGGGAAGGCCAGCGTCGGCGCGGGTAATGCAATCGCCGTACAGAATCTGGGTGAAAACGGCGCTATGCTGCTCATGCTGGGGCTCTATTCTCTGGTGGTGAAACTGGGCGTCTCGGTTATCGCGATCGGGATAGGCTTTGGCGTTTTGTTTGCGTTGTCGATTGCGCTGCTGTGGGTATGGCTGATTCTGGCTAAGCGTCGTGCGCGCTCTGCCAGTGCAGAATAGGAAGGGTGAAAATGAGTCTGATATGGCATGACTGGAATGTGACAGACCTTAATGTGTATGCACTGCATGACATACTGGCGTTGCGCAGTCAGGTATTTGTAGTGGAGCAAACCTGCCCCTATCTGGATATTGATGGTCGCGATCTGGTGGAAGGCAATCGCCATATTGCGGCATACCGCGACGGTAAGCTGGCCGCCTATGCCCGGCTGCTCGCGCCGCATCCGAACAATGATGTGGTAACGATTGGGCGGGTGATTGTCGCGCCGCACGCCCGCGGACAACATCTGGGGCATCAGCTCATGGAACACGCGCTGATTGCCTGCGCACGTCACTGGCCGCAAAAGCATCTTTTCCTGTCTGCGCAGGCCCATCTGCAAACGTTCTACGGCGCGTTTGGCTTTGTGCCGACCGGTGAGGTATACGACGAAGACGGCATTCCGCACATTGATATGCTGTCGGCGTTCTGAGGGATATTATTCGGTCGTGAAAGGGATTGGGGCGCAGCGTAAAGAAAAAACCGGCATAGTGATTGCCGGTTTTTTTATCTGGCGGTGAATTAGCTGGCTGCGTGGGAAATTTTACTCCCTAGTTTCTGCACATCTTCGCCAAAGCCGCGCGTGGTATTGCAGCCGCTCAATGTTGCAGTGACCAGCAGCGCTACTGCGATTGTTGTTATACGTTTCATCATCGTTACCCGCAGGTGGTTGATAAACAGAGCGTGATAGGTTTCTACTGTGTCATAACCGCAGGTAAAAATTCAATCCGTGTATGGCCTGAACTGGCTGATATTGTTTGAGATTATGTTGCTGCCTATGCGTAGTAGCTCAGGTCTGAATTGGCTCTGTTGCTGCACAGAGCTAAACCTAATCTGGCAGGTCGCTTTGTGGTAGTGGTGGAAATACATTGTATATGTATTTAAGGTTTTACTTGCAGAAGTTTGTAAACGCCGACGTTCCAGTACTCTCTTCCCTGGCGACAGCCTTCTATACAACCCAACGATATGAGTTCTCTTGCAATAAGCCGATTCATAACGCCGTGTCCCATCAGCAACACGGGACGATTTGATTTTTTAGCATGATTTACCAGTAATTCTGCGGCCTTGAAAGCACGTTTTTTTGCCATTCCTAAGCTCTCAGCCCTATTTGACATGCCACAGAGCCACATGACACGAAAAAAAACTGTCCAGTATGTGGGGGGTAACTTAATGCCATGTATCCTGATTAAAGGTAGGTCAGCTTCCCTGAACACGTCGTCAATGATGTCTGGTTCACATCCGAGCGCACTTAAAGAAGAAAGTGCTCTTGGCAGAGGGCTACTGATTATCAGCGATGCTTTGGATACCATTGATTTGCTTGATTCTGGAGGCATATCGCTGCCCGTATCCGAAAGATTGTATTGTGCAACCCATTCAGACATTTCATCGCAAGTCACTTTCGGATTGCCAGTGTAAGTGGGCTTTCCATGACGCATCAAAATAATTTCCATATATTGCTTCTTGTTTATCGTTTATCGGTCTCGCAGATTAATGCGTTGAAGCGATGATGTTATACCACCATTTTTTGAATTGACCATACAGGTTGCGAGAGTCCAGAGGATGCCGGACAAAATCGGCTGAAAGTACCACAATATTTTTAAATAGCTCATAGCAGACCTGATAGGCCCTTGGTTTTGGCCGCTACGTATTAGAAACCGAATCTCATGACATAGAGCGCTTACTTATATACGATGAAAACAACCAATATATATCCGTCATACTTCAAGTTGCATGTGCGTTGGCTGCGTTCACATACTCGGCCCGTCGTGGGCCTCGACCTGAAGGGCCGCTGCAAGCAGCGTTCAAATCTGCACCTACCCGAATCACTTACCTGAGTAAACTCATTGGGATGGAATGAGAGACATCCTGTCTCTCACCGAAGGCCAGCCATTGGCTGGTCAAATTCGTTCCCGACGAATTTGTCCTTCTCTTGCCGCCTGCCTGAAACTCGAATTATTTAGGGTATAGATATAGTCACTTGGTTTATAAACAGGTTTACCGACAACAAGAATCAATAACTTAGGAGTAATTACGTGGCATTCGAGATTAGAAAAGAAGATAAAATTATTGGTGTTTCTGAATTAGAGTTTGGCGATCCCCCTATGGGCATAGTTCATGGAGCTTTTATACCTACTCAGTTTTATTCACCAAATGCTGATAAAACGGGATGTAAACTATTCATTAAAGGGATAGATGAAGAAATAGCTAATGGTTTCATCGCTATCGAAGATTATTCAGAAGAACTGGATGAAACATTTATTGAGGTGACAATTTTAATAAATTCCGCTGATGATTATAGAAAATACTTTAAAAATCATTTGGATGTATATGAAAACCAATTTGGTAATCAGCGAGCAGTATGAGTATCCATCAAGTGTCTAGCTATTGATTAATGCAGAAGCTGGCTTGTGATAAAAAGAGAAATGTGTATTAAATCCAGCTTTCGCACCTCGCTCATACCAGACCTTCAATCCGACTCGAACGACGGCTTTGTGCCAGAAGTGGAAGTTAGTGCATTAGGTCAATAAAATATTTTCTTATAAATAGTAATTAGTTAGTCAAAGGTTTTTAAAACAGGGTTGAAATTCAGTGATAGATTCATCAGACCAAAGATAAATTGGAGATGATCAATGTTCTACATTTCAGAAGTTAATAAAGATGATGCTGAGTTGGGCTGTCTGGTGGGTGAGCTTGATGCTTTTCAACGTGAGCTTTATCCAGTCGAAAGTGATCATTGTCTGGATTTTTCCACTGTCAGTGATGAGAAACTGCGCTGTGTCATTGCAAGAGATTAGCATGGAATTCCAACAGGGTTGCGGCGCTTTGCTCTTTCAGGAAGGTGGCTTTGGTGAGGTGAAGCGGGTCTACATTCGCCCAGAGTTTAGGGGCCGTAAACTAGGATAGAGGTCGTTGCATCTCTTGAAAATCTTGCGCTAAGTAATGCTTGCTACCAATTACGCCTTGAAACAGGTATTCATCAGCAAGTAGCTATAGCTCTATATCGCCGATGCGGATATGTTGTTTGTGAGGCTTTTCCCCCTTACATCGCAGATCCACTAAGTGTTTTCATGTGCAAGAATATACAACCAATTCATAAAGCAAAGTAGGCACTCTAGTTACCAGCCTTAATAGCGAGTCGCTATGTCCGCTGTCGCTCATTACAGCCAGTCAGATGTGATTGTGTTCTGTCCGCGAAAAACGGTCAGTTAAAGTCTGAGCTAATGCAGCTCATGGCCGCTGGAGGTGCCGCACAATGTCCTGCGACGAATGAAGTATTCTGACAATAATGACGCTATCTGTTTCGTACAGAAAAAATAGCGTATGTCTGACGACGGAAATGAGTACAAGCCCTGCTCAAGCACCTTACGTTCAAGGCCTATCTTGTTGCGTCTGCTTGATATAAAAGGGAAGCAACTCGAAATTAAGGCTGTGAACGTTGCAAAAAGGGTTTTGTTAAATCTCGTGCAATTCACGCACAAGACGACCTTTCAATTTTCTGCGTAGCAAGGTAGAAGAAGAATGTTTTTTACCATCAGTAAGGCTGGCTTTAAGGCCATGCAGATGTGCCTCAGCGTTGATAGAGTGAGTTTGCAACTCTGCAGAAACTAACGCCTGTAACACTTTCTTCTCACCATTGATAAGAGGGAGAAGCATGGAGCGTTCGCGATTATTATAATACGACATAGCAGGCTCTCCCCTCTGTAACTGTTTTGTACGCATGTAAATCTTCAGGTATCAGTGGTCGCGGAGTTTTTTTGGCAACCCTGTACGTTCATTATAGCGCGGTTCATTTTTTAACCCAAGCATATAGTCATACGTTTCTTCCAAGGGAGTGCGGCGACCGACATCAACCACTCCACCTGATGCGGCCTGGAAAACGAAACCACCAATGTTAAATTTCTCAAAGTGTGCGATTAACGCCAACGAGACCGTTTGCAAAACGACAGCACTCCCTAATCCCTCAAAACTGACGTGACGAAAATCGGCCAAATCATTGCCGTCGAAGACGTCAAAATAAACTTCTGCCATTCCGTTAACCGGGAATGGAACACCAGTCGGCATTTTGTACCCAATTCGAGCAAAAGTCGGTTCGTTAGCCAAGCTACCAACGATGACCGTATATACTTCGTTACCAGCAACAAAAACGTAGCTGTGGTGAACACGACGATCATAGACGAACCTTTTTCGCCTCATGCCATAATCACTGAGAAAAACCTCTTCTTCTATACGCACTTATCGTCCTTTGAGAAGTATTTTAAGTTATGGGTACTCTTTGTTCTGTACTTATCAGATTGTGTCAAATCACTCCTGAAAGACCGTCAGGTCTGACTCCGCCTGTTTTTCCCGTAGCATTCTCTGCGCTTCCCGAATGACTTCACTTTGCGTGCGGTAATCGCCTGATTTCACGTAATGGTGAAGTTCATCGCCAAGGTTAATTGTCATGGTTCTGACCATCATGCCTCCGGTTCTCAGATGTAAGATTTGTTCTTATCAGAAGCCTGTAGCGTACTTAACGATGACATCGTCTTCTAGTACAAGGAAAAAGGATTTCCGCACCGCGTACAAGCGGTGCTTGATGGGAAAGGGAGGCGGTTCGCAACAAACGTTGTAAAAGTTGCAAAAAGAGAACCAGAAGGGGAAAGTGTGGGCAGATTTACCAGAGAAAACGTGCCTACTTGATTGTTGCTATTCCTCCGCCAAAAACAGCTCCAGCAGGGAATTCAGAAACAGTTTACCGTGTTCGGTGATTTGCCAGTGCGTGGCGGTTTCCGTCAGGTAACCTTGCGTCAGCGCCTGATCCAACTGTGAGCGGATGCTGTGCTCTTCCAGACCGGTATAGGCCGTGAAATCCGCACGCGGGGCGGCTTCCAGCAGGCGAAAACGGTTCATGAAAAACTCAAAAGGCCGATCGTCGTTGGCGACATCGTGCTGCTTATCCAGATACGTGCCCTGCATATAGCCACGCGGATGGCGAACTTTTACCGTGCGCAGAATGCGACCATCGCTGAAGGTCAGCTTGCCGTGCGCCCCGCAGCCAATTCCCAAATAATCACCGAAACGCCAGTAGTTCAGGTTGTGCTGGCACTGGTAGCCCGGCTTGGCATACGCGGAGGTTTCATACTGCTGGTAACCGGCCGCGCTCAGCAGTGCGTGACCTTGCTCGTAGATGTCCCACAGCGCATCGTCGTCCGGCAGCGTTGGCGGGCGTGAGCTAAACAGCGTATTAGGTTCGATGGTCAACTGATACCACGATAAATGCGGCGGATTGAGCACAATGGCCTGACGCAGGTCGTCCAGCGCTTCGTCCAGCGACTGATCCGGCAGGCCGTGCATCAGATCCAGATTAAAGCTACGCAATTTCAGCCCCGTCGCCAGCTGTGCGGCGCGCTTGGCCTCGTCCGGGCCGTGAATACGCCCAAGACGCGTCAGCTTTTGCGGATCGAAGCTCTGCACACCGATGGAGATACGGTTAATCCCCGCACGCTGATAACCGCTGAAGCGGTCGGCTTCAACCGTACCGGGATTGGCTTCCATCGTAATTTCGGCATCCGGCGTTAGCGGAATACGCGCGCGAACGCCGTCGAGCAACGCCTGCATCGCTTCTGCGCTCAGTAGGCTAGGCGTGCCACCACCGATAAAAATCGAGTGCAGTGCACGGCCACCCGTCAGCGGCAAATCGGCATCCAGATCCGCCAGCAGATGATCGACATATTCCTGATGCGGCACATCGCCTTTTAGTGCATGCGAGTTGAAGTCGCAATACGGGCATTTCTGTACGCACCACGGAATATGAATGTACAGGCTGAGCGGGGGAAGCTTAAGCATTGCGTAGCGTATCCAACAGCAGGCGCAGCGCCTGACCACGATGGGACTGTGCGTTCTTCTCTTCACGCGTTAATTCTGCTGCTGTTTTACCCAGCTCAGGGACGAAGAAGATCGGGTCATAGCCAAAGCCACCGCTGCCCACGGCTTCATGCGTCAGCACACCCTGCCAACTGCCGTGGCAGACAATCGGTGTCGGGTCTTCCGCGTGGCGCAGATACACCAGCACGCAGTGAAAGCTGGCGCGCCGCTCTTCATCCGGTACGTCTTTTAAGGTCAGTAGCAGCTTATCCAGATTTTGCTGGTCGCTGGCTTCTGCACCCGCGTAGCGCGCCGAGTAAATGCCCGGTGCGCCGCCCAATGCATCGACAGCCAGCCCGGAATCATCGGCAATGGCCGGTAACCCTGTAATTTGCGCCGCATGACGTGCTTTCAGGATGGCGTTTTCGATGAAGGTCAGGCCGGTTTCTTCGGCAGAATCCACGCCGAGTTCAGTTTGAGCCACAATATCCAGACCGAAATCGGCCAGCAAGCTGGCGAGCTCGCGCACTTTACCGGGGTTTCCGGTAGCCAAAACCACTTTTTGCATCGTCTTGTCCTGCGTATTTATTCAATGAAGTCCGCGACGTCAGCCGGGATGTGTTGCGGATGGGTAATTCTAATCTGTTTATGCCGCCCGAGTTCGCCTTTTTCAATCACAACTAGACTCTTGGCGACCCGAAATTGTTTGGCGAGAAATTTGGTCAGATGGGCATTAGCCTGCCCATCAACCGGGGGGGCGGTAATGGCGATTTTCAGTTCATCGCCATGTAAACCCACGATCTGATCGCGACTGGCTTTCGGCTGAATATACAGCCGAATCACCAGCGCATCGCCGTGGCGAGTAATGGCACTCACAGCAGGAACCATAGCCCCGGAAACAGATCCATGCCCAGATAGTTGAGCATATACAGAATCAGAATGACGGCCATGGCAGAGAAATCAATGCCGCCCATTACGGGAATAATGCGGCGGAGCGGTGCCATTAGCGGTTCGGTCAACTGATGCAATAGATACTCAATGGGGCTGCGGCCTTGGCTGACCCAGCTCATGATAGAACGGATAATGATGACCCAGAAGACCAAATAACCCGCGGATTTAATCAGCGAAATAAACCCGACCAGCAGATTCATTGGGCTGAGGGAAATTGCACCCACCTGAATCAATAGCAGCAAAGGGTATTTAATGGTCGTGAGAATAAAGGCCAGCAGCAGTGAGGCGCTATCAATCGGTCCTAGCGACGGCAGAATACGACGCAGCGGCCCGACAATCGGCTGAGTGATTTTGACGACAAACTGCGATAACGGGTTATAGAAATCGCTGCGTGACCACTGCATCCAGATGCGCAGCAGCAGGACCATTACATAGAGGTCAACCAGCGTTTTGACCAGAAAAGTCAGGGTGAGCATAAGTACGTCTTTTCCTTAATCAGATAAAGAATCGGGGGCTCGCTTTTGATTAAAAAAGCGTTTCCATTTCTTGTGCGCGAGCAATCGCCGCCTGCATGGCTTCAGCCACGGTTTGCGTTAACTGCTGTTCGTTAAACACCCGTAGCGCTTCTGCCGTGGTGCCACCTTTGGAGGTGACATTCTCCCGCAGAGTCGACAGCGGCGTATCAGGATTGGCTTCAACCAATGCTGCCGCGCCTGACGCAGCCTGTTGCACCAGTAGGCGAGCGGTTTCTTGATCAAACCCCTGGCGAATCGCTTCCTGCTGCATCGCTTCCATAAACAGGAAGAAATAGGCTGGTGCGCTGCCCGCCGCGGCGATCACGCCATTAATGCCGGATTCGCTATCTACCCAGCAAATTTTACCGACGCTCTGCATTAGCTGTGCGGTGAAGTCTTTATCGGCCTGACTGACGGACGCAGGGGCGTACATCCCGCTCATCCCTTTGCCGACCAGAGACGGTGTATTTGGCATGATCCGCACGATATTCAGCGGCTCACCCAACAGCGCATGAAAACGGGCGATGTTGATTCCCGCCGCAATCGAGAGCACCAGCTTACCGGTGAAGTTGACCTGCTCACCCAGTGGCTCACACACTGTCGCCATCATCTGTGGTTTGACGGCCAGAACAATGACGTCCGCTTCCTGCGCGCAGCGCACGTTATCCGCGCTGCTGATGACGCCATATTGTGCTGCCAGTGCATCGCGGTTTTTGCCCGAAGGGGCGCAGACGCTGATATGTTGAGCGGGGTAACCGCCGTTGACTAATCCGGCGATAATGGCCTGCGCCATGTTCCCGGCACCAATAAACGCTATTTTATGTTGCTGCATCTGCATCCTCGTTGCTCACCTGTTTGTCAAAGACGGCGTGCCGTTCAGGCGCTGTCTCTGCGGTTTATACGCTTTTGGCTGACTGTTTATGCGTTTTTTGCCGAATAGTCCCGTGCGCCAAAGATTGCCGTACCGATGCGCACCAGCGTGCTGCCTGCATTAATCGCTGCGCGCATGTCGTCTGTCATTCCCATAGAGAGTGTATCAATATGCGGATAATTTACTGACAATGTTTGGAACAGCGCTGCCATTTGTTTGAAAACAGCAAGCTGCTGTTCATAATCGGTTTCCGGTGCCGGAATCGCCATCAGGCCGCGCAGACGCAGGTTAGGTAATACGGCGACACTGGCGGCGAGTTCTGCAAGTTCAGCCACCATAATGCCGGATTTGCTCGGTTCGTTGCTGATATTAATCTGCAACAGAACATTTAACGGCGGCAGGGCGGTCGGACGTTGTTCGCTCAAGCGCTGCGCTATACGCAGGCGATCCACCGTGTGAAACCAGTCAAAATTCTCGGCTACCAGTCGACTTTTATTGGACTGTAGTGGGCCGATAAAGTGCCATTCCAACGACGTGTCCGGGTGATTTTTCTGGAAATAATGAACCTTCTCCACGCCTTCCTGAACGTAGTTTTCGCCAAACGTACATTGCCCTGCCGCAATGGCTTCTTCGATCGCGCTCACAGGTTTGGTTTTACTGACTGCAAGTAGCGTAATTTCTTCTGGTGCCCGTGCGCAATGCTGTGCGGCGGTGGCGATTTGTTGCCGGATGTCCTGTAGATTCTGCTGGATTGTCGTCATGGTTATTCAGGAGGTTAATCTATGGAGTTGGATGAGTGGATGGCGCGTAGTGTAAAACATAATGCCTCGGATCTGCACCTTTGTAGCGGGCATCCTCCGGTGTTACGTATGGATGGGCGGCTACAGCCTGAAAATACCTTACCATGTTTAGCGCCGGAGCAGGTGGCACAATGGTGCGATGCCTGGCTCGAACCGACTCAGAAAGAGCAATTGCGCCAGGCAGGGCAGGTGGATGGGGCGTTAATGTTGCCTGATGGGCAGCGCCTGCGGGTCAATGTGTTTCGCCAGCGGGAAGGGTTGTCTGTCGCGCTGCGTATTATCCCGTTTGTTCAACCTTCGTTGGATGAATTACATGCGCCACCCGTCCTCGCGACACTGCTGGGGAAGCCAAACGGGCTGATTCTGATCACTGGTGCGACGGGCAGCGGTAAATCCACGACGCTGGCGGCAATGGTTGGGAGCTTAAACGACAGCAGCGATCGCCATGTGATCACGCTGGAAGATCCGATCGAGTTTATCCATACCAGCCGACGATGCCTGATCCAACAGCGAGAGATCGGTGCACACAGCGCATCTTTTGCGCAGGCGCTACGAGCGGCATTGCGGGAAGATCCCGATGTTATTCTGCTAGGGGAACTGCGCGATACGGAGACGATTCGTCTGGCGTTGACGGCGGCGGAAACCGGCCATTTGGTGCTATCAACGCTGCATACACGCAGTGCATCGCAGGCCGTTGATCGGCTAATTGATGTCTTCCCCGGTGAAGAGAAAGCGTATGTTCGCAGCCAGTTAGCAACCTGTTTGCAAGCCGTAGTGGCGCAAAAGTTGTTGCCCGCAGTGCAAGGTGGCCGAATCGCCCTTTATGAAGTGCTGACGGCGACAGCGGCAGTCAGCAACTTGATTCGTGAGGGGAAAACGCACCAGCTTCCCGGCTTGATCCAGACGGGAACGGCAGTGGGAATGCAAACGTTCGAACAAAGCTATCAGCAGCGCTGTCGGGACGGGCTTATTTCACACAGTTGCGACCTTGCCGTTTAGCGGAATAAAGGTTTTCATCGGCTAGCTGAATCCAATCTTCAACGGAGGCAAGTTCAGGTCGGTAGGCGGCAATGCCTGCACTGATCGTAAAATGCAGACTCTGGCGGTCGTATTCCAGCGTATGTTGCTCAATCGATTTACGAATACGCTCAATCGTCATTACCGCCGTTTGATAGGAGACATCTTTTAACAAGATGATGAACTCCTCACCACCGAGACGGGCAACCAGATCCTCCTGACGTAATGACATACGCATCAACATCGCCAGCTCTTTTAGAACGGCATCGCCAGCCAGATGGCCATATTTGTCATTAATATTTTTGAAGAAATCGATATCAATGATGGCCAGACAGCTTTTGTCCGCGTGCTGGTTTTGCTGCCTGAGTTGGAAAAAAGCACTGGCCTGCTCGAAGAAACTGCTGCGATTGGGCAAGCCGGTAAGAAAATCATGCCCCGCGCTAAAGCGGAGAGAGGCCTCTACCTGTGTGCGCTCATCTTCCAGCGAACGGGCGTGAATAATAATACCGAGCGTTTTCACCAACGGTGCCAGTAGTTCGATCATCGTTTGATCGTAACCTTCCCGACGGTTAGCTAGCGCGATCATTCCGATCGCTTTACCGTTGTGGGTGATAGGAATGCCGAGCAGGGAATACAGCGCAGGATGGATGGGGGGAAGATCCCGCCCGGCCTTTTGTCTCAGCAGGTTGTTGGTGCAGACCACCGTATTTTGGGTTACAACATGGCCAAACAGGTTATCAAGCTTACGTAACTTCAGACCACCGTGGATTCTTCGCTGGTGCCTGTACCAAGCCAGGGTTTCTTCATCCCAGGTAAGATTGGATATAGCGGGAAGATAGAGCGATTGCCCGTCCTCATCTTCCTGCAACGTGGCGATAAAACCGAAGCTGCTGTTGGTCACGTCGAGCAGGCGTTCAAAGACTTTATCGCAGGCTGAGGGGAGATTATGGTCGAGTAGAAAGCTGTCATGGACTGATAACAGGATATCGAGAATGATACCTTGCTGATGGGCTTTTTTTTCGGTTTCAACGTTTTGCGTGATGTTGTGAGCATATTTAATGATTTTTCTCACATTACCTTCACTATCCATGATTGGGCTGTAGGTCGCCTGTATCCAGAATGAATGATTATCCTTACCCAGTCGGTGGAAGCGTCCGCTAATGGGGTGGCCTCGATGCAAGGTCTCCCAGAATGTTTGATAGTCAGCCTGTTCGGTATAAGTGGGTTCGCAAAGCGATTTGTGGTGCAGGCCAAGAATTTCCTTTTCTTCATAGCCTGTTAGCATCAGATAGTGTTTGTTGACGTGGGTGATGTAGCCATCTTTATCAAATTCGATCACGCCTTGCGCATTTTCAATTGCCTCTAGCTGTGCTCGATGTTCCGACATCAGACGCTTTTCCTGAGTAATATCAAGCGCCAATTTTATTACGCCAATGTGGCGACCGGAATGATCAATAATTGGCGTATAAGCGGCGTGGAGCCAAATAATGTCCCCTTTTTGGTTTTTTCGTTGGAATTCTCCCGCATTGATATTTCCTTTGATCACATCGTGCCAGAAATGATCGTGTTTTTGGCGCAATCCTTCTGGCAGAAAGAACGTGTGATTTTTCTGAATAATGTCTTCTTTTTTATAGCCCAGCATTTTGCAAAAAAGAGGATTGGCTTCAACCAGTTTCCCTGCCATATCAAACTCGGCGATGGCATAAACGGAATTGAGCGCGTGCAGTTTGGCTTCATTGTCAAACCTGGTAATCAAATCAACATCAACTGACTGATTATTCATGTTTATATTTGCCTATGTTCTTTCTGTCTTTACCCTTGATTCGCTGTTGCCAGAGGCATTCGTTTATCACAACGCCGTCTGCGATGTTATCGGCAGTCCTTTTTTACGCGAAAAGCAATGGGCCGAATTAATAAAATAGCTAGCTATTAATTATATTAATAAATATTTTATTGGCATGTAATTAATGACCTGAAATGCACAACGCCTACCACCAATAAGGTGTTTCTCTCATTGTCTTTTTATTCAATGTATTGACGTGGTGGTTCTGGCCGTTTTTACGCTGAAACTCTATTTATACGCTTATGTGCAAAAACAGAGAATAGCGGCAAAAAAATAATACTCAAATTATCTGAAAGTATATGTATGAAGTATGTGCGTTAAGTGGGTAGCGGGTTCCTGCTTTTTCTCATTATTTATTCTGTGCTGTACGTAATGAGTAGAAAGCAGTGACGATTTTTTATAATGCCAGTGGTCAACGTGAGGCTGACCACTGGTGATGTAGATCTGTGGATTAGGAAAGGCGAGGTTCTACCTGAAATAGCGACATAGACCGCATGAGCTGTTGAGACTGCTGTTCCAACGACCGCGTGGTGGCGGATGAGGCTTTGACGAGCTGTGCGTTGTGTTGAGCCACTTTATCTATCTGCGTAAAGGCAACATTTACTTGCTCAATACCGCGATGCTGCTCTTGTGTCGCGGTGGAAATGTCGCGCATCAGCTGTGTAATACGGATGATTTCGTCGGTCACCTCATCCATGGTCTCGCCTGCTTTAGAGGCTAATTCAAGCCCCTCAGACACGCGAGTTTGTGAATCTACAATCAGTGAGCGGATTTCTTTCGCGGCTTGCGCGCTGTGCTGCGCCAAATTACGTACTTCTCCGGCGACGACGGCAAAACCTCTGCCTTGTTCGCCTGCGCGGGCGGATTCGACGGAGGCGTTCAGCGCCAGAATGTTGGTTTGGAACGCAATGCCGTCGATGACGCTGAGGATGTCATTGATGCGTTTGGCGCTGGTGGCGATCTCCTGCATTTTTTCAATAACATAGCAGACTGACTCGTTGCTGCGGCTGCTGGTGTTCGAGACGTTATTGGCGAGTTGATGTGCAAGCTCGGCGTGATCGGCATTGAGCTTCACCGTGGCACTCAATTGCTCCATGCTTGCCGCCGTCTGCTCTAGCGCGGCAACGGACTCTTCGGTGCGTTGGGAAAGCTGAGCATTTTCTTCAAACAGTTCGCGGCTACCGAGATCGATTTGCGTGCTGGCGTCGCGTACCTGACTGACCGACTCCAGCAGCGCACCCTGCATGCGGCCGATAGCATCATTGAGTCGACCCAGTTCGTTGTCTCCGCCTTGCATCAGGCGGCGGGTCAGGTTACCAGCGGCAACCAGTTCCAACTGCTCAATGGCATAATCCAGCGGTTTGAGCAGCATGTGCCGCAGCGCGACCCAGGCTAATGCGACCAGCGTAATGGATAACAGGCTGGCAATGGCAATCAGCAACAGCATCATGCGTTCATTACGTTCAGACTGCGCCAAGCCCTGTTCGGAAAGCTGTTGGGCATACTGACGGAAGTTTTGGATTGATAAATCAAAGGCCTCGCTCAGCGGGCCGAGCTGTTTTTCCAGTACGTCGTAATATTCGTCGGTATACTGCTTTTGCAGCGCGCTCAGCATCGGGCTCATACCCTGCTGAAAATAGGCTTGATAGGTTTTTAACACGTCCTGTGCCAGCGCCTGACGCTTTGGATCGGCATCGACCGATTTGATGGCGCGTTCAATGTCTTCCTGTGACTGGTGGAGGTGTTTTTCTACGATTCCGGTTTCTTTAGCACCGTCATCCAGCAATCCGATTTCGATTTTCCTGACGGCGAGCGTTGCTGAGGCGCGGGCGCTAAGCGTTTGATTGTATCCGTTCATCAGGTTGCCCAGCTCAATCCCCTGAATTTGATTTTGTGCAGTCAGTGTTTCCCTGTCTTTCTTAATCGCGACGACGCCCATACTACTGACGATAAGCAGCAACAGGGTCGTTAACAGCAATAACGTTAATAAGCCGGTGCGGATAGAAATATTTTTCAGCCCCATGGTGTCCTTTTCCTTACGCCGCTTCCGTGGGGGATAGCCCACGCTAGATGTGATGTGTAACAAAAGAGAATACGTTATCTGTGTTGCGGTGAGATAAAATTAAAAAGATATGGCAGAGGTAAAAAGGTTTGGTAAGCAGGGCACCACCGACCAATCTCTTGCAACCCAAAGGGTATAAATAATTAGCCGTAGTGTTTGTGCCTGGTTTATTATCTGTCAATAGCATTGTTTTTTCAGGGGCGTACCCCATACGCCTGTCAATGATACCCAGAGGTATCCGAGGTTTATGTGCAGTTAACAAGTTTCACGGATTATGGTTTGCGGGCGCTGATTTATATGGCGTCACTGCCGAGCGGGAAAATGACCAGCATTTCGGAGGTAACGGAAGTGTATGGCGTATCTCGTAATCATATGGTCAAAATTATCAATCAACTTAGCCGTGCTGGGTTGGTAATGGCCGTGCGCGGCAAAAACGGCGGTATTCGTCTTGGGAAACCGGCAGAAACTATTCGGATTGGCGATGTTGTACGCGAATTGGAACCGCTCACGCTGGTTAACTGTAACCATGAGTTTTGCCACATTACGCCAGCCTGTCGCTTGAAGCAGGTGCTTCAACAGGCGGTACAAAATTTTCTGCATGAGCTGGATCAATACACGCTGGCTGATATGGTCAAAGAAAACCCGCCGCTTTATAAATTATTGTTGGTTGAATGAATTTTATTCAGCCTCCTGCTGATGACAACGGAGGAACCGCAATGTCACAAGATCCATTCCTGGAACGAGAAGCAGAAAAATACGAATCCCCTATCCCTAGCCGTGAATATATTTTGGCGCACATCGCCAAGCGCGATACCCCGATCAGCCGGGAAGAATTAGCCGCCGACCTGCAATTAACCGGAGAAGAACCCCTCGAAGCGCTGCGCCGTCGCCTGCGTGCGATGGAGCGCGATGGTCAGCTTATTTTTACTCGCCGCCAATGCTATGCGCTGCCAGAAAAGCTCGATCTGCTGCGTGGCACGGTGATCGGCCACCGTGATGGCTTCGGCTTCTTGCGTGTGGAAGGTCGCAAAGACGATCTTTATCTGTCGGCTGAAGAGATGAAACGGGCGATTCACGGCGATGTTGTGCTGGCACAGCCACTGGGTGCGGATCGTAAAGGACGCCGCGAAGGGCGTATTGTTCGGGTGTTGGAACCGCGTACTGGACAAATTGTCGGCCGTTATTTTGTCGATGCTGGCGTTGGGTTCGTCGTACCGGATGATAGCCGTCTGAGCTTCGATATTCTGATCCCGAAAGAAGAAATTAACGGCGCTCGCATGGGCTTTGTGGTCGTGGTTGAGCTGACGCAACGCGCAACGCGCCGCACGAAGGCGGTCGGTAAGATCGTTGAGATCCTCGGTGACAATATGGGTACTGGGCTGGCGGTGGATATCGCCCTGCGTACCCACGATATTCCGCACACCTGGCCGCCTAAAGTCGAAGAGCAGGTGAAGGATCTTTCCGAAGAGGTACCGGAAGCCGCGAAAAAAGGTCGTGTGGATCTGCGTAAGCTGCCGCTGGTCACGATTGACGGCGAAGATGCCCGTGATTTTGATGACGCCGTGTACTGTGAACAGAAACGTGGCGGCGGCTGGCGCTTGTGGGTCGCGATTGCGGACGTGAGCTATTACGTTCGGCCGAATACGGCGCTTGACCATGAAGCGCGGGCGCGTGGCACATCGGTGTACTTCCCGTCGCAGGTTGTACCGATGCTGCCGGAAGTGCTGTCAAACGGGCTGTGTTCGCTTAACCCGCAGGTTGATCGCCTGTGTATGGTCTGTGAAATGACTGTCTCGGCACAGGGCAAGCTGTCGTCCTACAAATTCTATGAAGCGGTGATGAGCTCACACGCACGTCTGACCTACACCAAAGTGTGGAACATTCTGCAAGGCGATGCCGAGCTGCGTGAGCACTACAAGCCTTTGGTCGGCGGGCTGGAAGAGCTACACCATATGTATAAAGCGCTGGAACACGCGCGTGAAGTGCGCGGTGGCATCGCGTTTGAGACCGAAGAAGCGAAGTTTATTTTTAACGCTGAACGTCGCATCGACCGTGTGGAAGCCGTGGTGCGTAATGACGCGCACAAGCTGATCGAAGAGTGCATGATTCTGGCGAACATCTCCGCCGCGAGATTTGTGGAGAAGAACGAAGAACCCGCGCTGTTCCGCGTACACGATCAGCCGAGCGAAGACCATGTATTAGCCCTGCGCAGCGTGCTGGGCGAACTGGGGCTGACGCTGAAAGGCGGAATGAAGCCGCAGCCGAAAGATTACGCGGAATTGATGAACGAGGTCGCGGAGCGTCCCGATCGGGAAATGCTGCAAACCATGCTGCTGCGTTCGATGAAGCAGGCGATTTATGACCCGGAAAACCGCGGTCACTTCGGGCTGGCCTTGACGTCTTACGGCCACTTCACATCGCCAATTCGTCGTTATCCTGACCTGTCGCTGCACCGTGCGATTAAGTACCTGCTGAGCGATCGCCATGAGCGCTGGACGTCAACGGGCGGTTGGCATAGCGATATTAACGAGATGCTACAGCTGGGTATGCACTGTTCGATGACGGAGCGCCGTGCGGATGAAGCCACACGTGACGTTGCGGATTGGCTGAAGTGCGACTTTATGCAGGATCATGTGGGTGAAGTCTTTACGGGGATTATCGCCAGCGTGACCGGCTTTGGCTTCTTCGTGCGCCTGAAAGATCTGTTTATCGATGGGCTGGTGCACGTTTCTACGCTGGATAATGACTATTATCGTTACGATAATATCGGTCAGCGACTGATCGGCGAATCGCGTGGGCAGGTTTATCGTCTGGGTGATGAAGTAGAAATCCGCGTTGAAGCTGTGCATATGGACGAACGCAACATTGATTTCGCCTTGATTTCCAGTACGCGCAAGGTGCGTGGCGAAGGCAAAACTGCGCGTGACCGGACGAAGAAACCTGAGTCGCGTGAGGCTAAGCCAAGTCGACGTCGTCGTAGTCCAAGCAAAGCTGCTGCAAACTTTGAGCCGGATGCGGCATTCCGCAAAGAAGGCGAACGCAACGCGAAATCGGATAAGCCAAAAGCCAAACCGAAAAAGAACCGCGATAAAGCGAAAAAGAACGCAGAGAAAACGCGTAAAATCGCCGCTGCAACCAAGGCTAAACGCGCAAAGAAAAAATCTGCTGAGTAAGGTTAACTAGCCAGCTTCCTCCTCGATGTAGAGGAGGAAGCCGGGTAAGCCTCTATCTCTAATGAACAGGTTCTGCCTGTTATGGTTAATTTGAAGAGTATTAATGAGCGAAATTATTTACGGTATCCACGCGGTTAAAGCACTGCTTGAGCGCGACCCGCAGCGTTTTCTGGAAGTTTTTGTTCTGAAAGGGCGCGACGATCGTCGCCTTCAGCCTGTGATTGCCGAGCTGGAAGCGCAAGGTATCGTCATTCAAGTGGCGAATCGGCAGTGGCTGGATAAGCAGGCTGAAGACGCGGTGCATCAGGGGATCGTAGCGAAGGTCAAAGAAGGGCGGAAATATCAGGAAAACGATCTGCCTGCGATGTTAGACAATCTGGAAACGCCTTTCCTGTTGATATTGGACGGCGTGACCGATCCGCATAATCTGGGCGCGTGCCTGCGTAATGCTGATGGCGCTGGCGTGCATGCGGTGATTGTGCCCCGCGATCGTTCGGCACAGTTGAATGCGACGGTGAAGAAGGTGGCCTGTGGGGCAGCGGAAACGGTGCCAGTCATCAGCGTGACCAATCTGGCTCGCACGATGCGCCTGCTGCAAGAGCGTAATATCTGGATCGTCGGCACGGCGGGTGAAGCCGATCATACGTTGTACCAAAGTAAACTGACCGGGCCGTTGGCGCTGGTGATGGGCGCGGAAGGGGAAGGGATGCGTCGCCTGACCCGTGAGCACTGCGATGAGCTGATCAGTATTCCGATGGCGGGCAGCGTGTCTTCACTGAACGTGTCTGTTGCCACTGGCGTGTGTCTGTTTGAAGCCGTTCGCCAGCGCGGGTGATTAGCGTCGTATCTGATAGCAGAGAGGTGCTATAAGGCACCTCTCTGTCGTTGGGGTTAGGCTGCGGGGTTTGCCAGCCTGCGAAGGTCTTGCTGTGAAGGATGTAAAAGCCGGAAGACAGAAACGGCATCAGAAAGCACGATCGCCTGTTGCTCCAGCGAGTGAGCGGCAGAAGAGGATTGCTCGACCAGCACGGTATTTTGCTGCGTGTTCTGATCCATCTCTATGATTGCCTGACCGACCTGAGAAATACCGCGATGTTGCTCGTCCGAGGCGGTAGTAATGTCTTTCATTATGGTGTGGACCTGTGTCACGGACTGTACAATCCCCTCCATTGTTTTCCCTGC
The DNA here is from genome assembly GCF_021432585.1 of Pectobacterium sp. IFB5596. NCBI lineage: Bacteria > Pseudomonadati > Pseudomonadota > Gammaproteobacteria > Enterobacterales > Pectobacteriaceae > Pectobacterium > Pectobacterium sp. IFB5596. Next base: position 80,023 of record NZ_LXFY01000002.1, on the reverse strand, counting down.
GCTGTTAACGAGTGCCGCACCGTTATTAATCTGTGAAACTGACTCGCCAATGAGCGTATCGATCTCTTTTGCGGCCTGCGCGCTGCGCTGTGCCAGATTGCGTACCTCACTGGCGACGACGGCAAAACCACGACCTTGTTCACCGGCTCGCGCAGCCTCTACTGCTGCGTTGAGCGCCAGGATATTAGTCTGGAACGCGATGCTGTTAATCATTGAAGTGATTTCAGCAATACGGTGAGAACTCTGTGCGATGCCGTGCATGGTATTAACCGCTTTAGAAACCTGCTCTCCCCCCTGATTTGCGGTATCAGAGGCGTCCATAACCAGCCGGTTGGCTTGATGGGCGTTATCGGCATTTTGTTTTACCGTTGACGTCAGCTGTTCCATACTGGCGGCGGTTTCTTCCAGTGCAGCGGCTTGCTGCGTGGTTCGGACGGAAAGATCGGCATTACCGGCGGTAATTTCCCCTGCGGCAGAGGAGATCTGATTCGCGCTGAGGCGAATTTTATCAATCATGCTGTGCAGATTGTTGTTCATCTGCCCCATAGCCGAAATCAGCTGGCCTAACTCATCACGGCGTTCATTGTGAAGGTGTACCGTGAGATCGCCTTCTGCAATGGCGCGAGTCGCGTGTAGCGCCTGGTGTAATGGGCGAACGATCTGCCGTGAAATAACAATTGCGGTGGTCAGGCCGAGTATGATGGCAATCAGCGTAATCACGCCCAGTTGAATATCGCTGCTGATGACGTTACGGCCCGCGCGGCTCTCTTCCGTGAAGTAAAGCTTATTGATATTTTCCTGCAACAGCGCCATTTGATCGTTCAATTCACTGAGCCGCTGTTGGCTGACATCCGGGCTCATGACCTGCTGGCGCTGGGTCAGGTAGGTATTGAGCGACGCGCTGATATCCTGAATGGCGCTTTTATCTTCCGCAGGCCAGTGTCCCGTATCAATTTCCTTCAGCAGTGCTGATAGCTCTCCACTGATATTGCCGATAGCGCTGTCATGCTGTTCCAGATACTGCGCCTTACGTTCTAGCGCATAACCAAAGTTACCTTCTCGGGCGACAACGGTCTTGTCATAAATGGCACCCAGACGGCTGATGCGCTTTAATGATTGGTCGCTATTGTATAATCCATAAAAGCCGACCATGGAAAGGATTACCCCCATGATGAGCAATAAACCAAACCCTACCAATAACTTGCGTGTTACCGACAGGTTTTGAAATGACATCCAGCGCAGCATAAACTTCTTCCTTTTGTTCATTAATTATTACCGTCATAGCAGGCCAATAACGGATTAGTTGTCGTTGTGTGTTGTGTAAAAAGGGCAGGTGATGAAAGTGGAACAGACTCCTATATCACTGATAAAAAATGCCTCACCCGTTATCGGCATTTCAGACGCAATACTTATTCATTTTCTCAAACAATGTGAGGATATTCGTGTGGATACAACGGCCAGAGTGGTAAAGCGCCGTGCGGGGGATTCCTGCATTGTTTATCAATAAGCGCTTTGCTCTGCACGAATCATCTATAATTCTCCATTCTTTCCCTTACCTATTGCTGGCGCGCCAACGTGTCTCATTTAAAAGGAATATCGCTATGCCTATTGTTACGTCGCTACTCGCTTTCGCGTCCTATTTCTTTATCGGGTTTGCCATGGTGCTGGCCTTTTTGTTTATTTATACCCGCGTTACGCCGCATGATGAGTGGGCGCTGATTAAAGAGAACAATGGTACGGCCGCGATTGGATTTGGTGGGGCGTTGATTGGTTATGTGATTCCACTTTCCAGTGCGGCGATTAATTCGGTGAGCCTCGTGGATTACATCACCTGGGGTGTGGTCGCGCTGGTGGTGCAACTGTTGATTTATTTTGCGGTGCGCCTGTATATGCCGCGTCTCAGCCAACATATCCAGAATAACGATATTGCGTCCGGTGCTTTTCTCTGTGCTGCTTCGCTCAGCGGTGGGATTCTGAATGCGGCGTGTATGTCGTACTGATTCGCCATTGCGTGATGATACGGGAACGCTCTCAGCGCACTGATAGCCCTCTCTTTAGCGAGGGGGAAAATCACGGGCAGGCAATCGATGCCCGCCCGTTAGTTGAGGTTAGTGGGAAGCAACCAGCGTAAAATCTTCGCCCTTGAAGACTTTTACCGGATTGCCGCGCGCTATCTGATGGTGGAACAGACGCCGCTGCGCGCGTAGTTCGGCGTGTTGCTGTTGCTGTAGCGTTTCCAGACGGTAGGCGATGAGATAACAGGCCAGACGCTTATTCGCATGCTGGCTGCGTTCACTCTGCACTTTCACCGTGATGCCGCTGGCGACATGGGTAGCGCGGACGGCAGACTCGGTTTTATTCACATGCTGCCCGCCGGGACCGGAGGATTTCGTGGCTTCAAAACGAATCTCGTTATCGGCAAACGCCTGCTCCTGATGAAAGCGTGCGACGCCAATAAACCAGTTCTTACGTCCACCCCCTTTACGCCAGGGGCTATTGCATGTCCACTGGAGCGTACCGCACCAGCTGGCAGCCAGCGGTTCCGCCCGATCGCCGTTTAACAGAACCAGTGCGGAACGTAGCGTACCGGAACGTTTCCCTGCTTCGGTTTCGATAATTTCACACTCGATACTTTGTCGTGCTGCATCGCGTAGTAGAGCTTGTAACGCTTTTGCCGTTGCGAGCATGCATTCGTCGGGGCCCTGCGCGGCAGAAAGTTGAAGTAATATCATTTATCCTCCCCGCGCGTTTTATAGGTGAGCACCGGTTTCAGGCGTGCAATCAGAGTAATTAATCCCGCCTGCTGCATCGCGCCAATCACGCTGTCTATCGGTTTGTAGGCCTCCGGGGCTTCCTGAAAAATCAGTTGCCTGTCCTGGCAAATTACGCGGCTGCCGAAGCGAGTACGCGCCAGTTGCTGGACGCTGTAACGTGAAGACAGACGATCTTTACACTCCGTGCGCATCCACTTTCTCCCCGCGCCATGCGCCAGTGAATACAGGCTGTCGGCGTGAGGGATAGGTTGGACGATATAGCTGTAGTCGCCGCGTGAGCCGGGGATGATAACCGGGCCGCAGTCGGCGGGTGTCGCGCCTTTGCGGTGCAGCCAGCCAGAAATGCCTTCAATCGTTGTCGGTGTCACTAGATTGTGGTTCACGTCCAGTGCGGCATCGCCTTCTGTATGCCAACGTTCCAGCATTCGCTGAGCGATCAGTCGCCGATTGTTGGTGGCAAACGTCAGCGCAAACTGATGCTGTGCCAGATAGGCTTCTGCGGCTGGTGTGTTGGCTTCAAGACCCTGATGACCGAATTCCCGCACGTGGGCTTCCAGTATGGTTTGTCCTAATCCGCGTGAGCCGCTATGCACGAGCAACAGCAGTTGTTTAGGATCAATGCGCAGATCGTGCAGCGTATCTGGCTGATAAATTTCATCAAGCTGCTGCAATTCTGCGAAGTGGTTACCGCCGCCGATGGTGCCCAGCGAATAGCGGAAATCTGCCAGCGCGGGTGGAATATCGTCATCGTCTTCTAGTGGCCCATCGATATTGCCAAGCCGTTTTTCCAGCTTATCCAGCGAAATTTTGTTGGCGTTCAGGCCAGTGCGCCATAGCGCCATGCCGCAGCCGATATCATTTCCGACCAGAGCGGGGTAGAAGCGCTGTTGTGAAAAAAATGCTGCCCCAATGGGGTAACCGCGGCCTGGGTGCAAATCTGGCATACCGGCCACACGTACCATATCGGGAAGCTGTGAGGTAATTTGAAGCTGTTGGATTGCTTTATCTTCAATCCAGGTATTTTCCGTCGCGATCACACTGACGCGCGCCGAAATAGAGCGAATAGCATTGCCCATAGATCATCCTGCTGATCAATTTAAAAATAGGGTAAGGCAGGCTACAGCTGGGGGGATAACGCAAAGCGGAAAAGAATGCGGAATTAGTCCCGAGATGTCCTGCAAAGAATCAGAGTAAGTGTTGTCATGATGTCGTCTCCTTTGTCAGTGGGGGGATGGGTGAAAAAACGTCGGCATAATACTTAAGTGGCGGCCATCGCGCAATACCTTTGATGGCCGCTATACCTGTCATACTTCAAGCTGCATGTGCGTTGGCTTCTCTTAAATACTCGGCCCGTCGTGGGCCTCGCCCTAAAGGGCCGCTGCAAGCAGCGTTCAAATCTGCTCCCGGCAGATTTGTCACCCCAGTCACTTACTTTTGTAAGCTCCTGGGGATTCGTGCGATTGCCGCCTGCTGCAACTCGAATTATTTAGGGTATGGGTGGATGTTAAATACGGAAGACGCTGACCAACTCGCTGAGGTGGTGGCCTTTCTGACGCAGACTCTGCGCCGTGTCTTCCGAATTGTTGACCAGAATGGCGTTTTCCTGCGTTGCCTGACCAATCTGTACAATCGCGATGTTTACCTGGCTGATACCGGCGGACTGCTCGCGTGAGGCGATATCAATATCGTTCACGATGGTGCTGACTTGCAGGATGCGGTTACGTAAGTCGTCCATTACCGCCTGCGTTTTTTCTGAGAAATGGTAGCCCGCTTCGATTTTTTCCAGCGACTCATCAATCAAGCTTTCGATCTCTTTCACCGCAGTAGAACTGCGCTGTGCCAGCGCGCGCACTTCAGCAGCAACCACGGCGAAGCCTCTGCCGTGCTCGCCCGCGCGAGCGGCTTCTACGGCAGCATTAAGCGCCAGAATATTGGTCTGGAAAGCGATAGATTCGATCACCGTCGTGATATCGGCGATCCGCTGCGATGAATTTTTGATGTCACTCATCGTAGAAACTGAGTCGGTGACGGTCTGGCTGCCGTTGCGTGCCGCCGCTGCGCTCTGCTCTGCCAGATCTTTGGCGGCGGAGACATTATCGGCATTCTGCTTCACGCTGGCGGAGAGCTGCTCCATGCTGGCAGAGGTTTCTTCGACGCTGCTGGCCTGACGGGCAATCTGCTCACTGATATTTTCACTATCAGCGGCAAGCGCATCGGTGCTGGCACTGATTTCCTCAGAGGAGCTTCTTACCTGCGACACGATAGTCGTTAACCCCTGCCCGATGCCGTTAATCGCATCGATCAAGCGACCCACTTCATCGCTCCGGTTGCTGGAAAGCGTGGCCGTCAGGTTACCGGCAGAAAATTGTTCTGCCACTTTGACGATTTCAACCAGCGGCTGGCTCAGCCATTTGCGCGTTAGCACGACAAAGAATGCAGCGAAGAGCAGAACCAGAATAATACCGCCGCCTAAGAACAGGTTACGGGTATGATTAATCTCTGCCATTAAGCTTTCTTTACTCACCGTGCCTGCAACAATCCAGTTCCACTGCGGAATGCTGCGATACACCATGATCCGGGTTTTCTCTTCGCCCGTCATCGTGTTGTTGTCGTATTCGATCGTACCATTACCGGTTGCCAGCACTTTCTCTAATGCACCTTCTGACCAGTCAGGACGTTGGTTGGCATTGCTTTGGTGGTAAAGATAGTTACCTGCATCCTTTCCTTTTTTCGTGCTAAGGACAAAGAAATGGCCTGTCTCACCCATTTTCTTGTTCAGAATAGTGTGTTGCATCTCGGTAAATTGCTTCGTGATATCGACGCCGACGAACAGAATACCGATGACCTTGTTTTCACTATCGCGTATCGGCTGATACTGGGTGATGTACTGTTTGCCGAACAGCGTTGCTAACCCACTGTAAGTTTCACCTTTCATGACAAGTGCATAGGCCGGGCTTTCTCGATCGAGTTTGGTGCCCATTGCGCGCGATCCATCTTCTTTCTTCAGTGAAGTAGTGATGCGCGTAAAATCCTCTCCATCGCGGACGAAAATTGTTGAGATTGCGTGAGTACGGCTCAGAAAGTCATCCGTCACCTCGGTGTTGAGGTTCAATACCGTATCGCCAGCCTTTAGTGTCGGCTGAGGTGTGCTGCCGAAAGGGGTACGGTTAACGGTATCCAGTGAAAACCGCGTCGGCAGAAAGCTCGCTAGCAGCCGCGTATAGTTGCTGACCTCAGCTTGTAGGCTGGTATCGTACATGTTGATCATGTCGGTGACTCCATTCACCTGGCTCTGCATGTCATTGAGGGTCAACGATTTTAGTTGATCGCCTGCGGAGCGGGTAAGAGTAAGGGTGAAAGCTATGAACAATATCGCCACGCTTAGGGAGGCGATAATTGATAACTTGATACCCAAACCCCAGTGCTTAAAGGAAAGTCCCAACATATGTGTGTCTCTTATAATAAAAAGGTTATTTTTTAGTCTTACTTCACATGCGTTAACGGCAGTAAATAAAAAAAATTTAATCACGGAGTGTAAATATCCATTTCAGTAATTGATCTGGATCAATGCAATTTTTTTATTTACATAAATGCGCTGCTTAAATAAGCATGAAATTAATAACATTACTGAGATAGGAAGATTATTGTGAGCGGGTTTATCGTAAAAGGTTGTGACCTTGTTGCTAAATACGATTTCGCTACATAAAAGTGTGCTGACAGAACGGAATACGAGGGAAATATGGTTGAAATGTCACTGGATAAACTCGGCAGCGGTATAGATGTGATTCATGCGGTGCCTGCGGGAAGAAAGGAACAGCCTCTGCCGACGATTTTTTTCTTCCACGGTTACTGCTCGTCAAAAGAGGTGTACTCGTATTTTGGCTATGCGCTGGCTCAGGCTGGATTCAGAGTGATTCTACCCGATGCTGCCATGCATGGTGCCCGTTATGACGGGGATGAAGCGCAGCGGTTGCGTCATTTTTGGGATATCCTGCGATCGAATATTGAAGAACTTCCTGGTTATGTAGCGGAATATCGGCAACGTGGTCTGATCGACGGGGAACGGGTTGGCGTTTGCGGCGCGTCACTTGGCGGAATGAGCGCACTGGGGTGCATGGCGCGCTATCCCTGGATTACGGCGGTGGCGGCATTTATGGGTTCCGGCTACTTCTCCACGTTATCCTCAACGCTATTTCCTCCGGTTCCGGCCGATCGCGAAGAGAATCAGGCGGTGTTGCAGGCGTTAGCGGCCCAGCTCGCTGATTATGATGTCACCACGCGGCTGGAGGCACTGTCCAGTCGGCCGTTGTTTGTGTGGCATGGTGAGGCGGATGATGTCGTGCCTGCGGCAGAAAGCGCACGTCTCCACCAGGCATTACAGGCGCGCGAGCAACTGGCTAATCTGACGTATTTGACCGAGCCAGGTGTGGCGCATCGTATTACGCCGACGGCGTTGCAGGCGGGGGCTGATTTCTTCCAGCGGACGCTGTAATTTTGCTCCTAACGCTGAAATATCACCACGCAGAAAACTCCTGTGTTTCTTCCTTGTGTTCTTTAATGTCGAGCACTATACTTACGCGTCATTTTTTCAGCCGCACACATACACGTTCCTTGCCTCCACGGGCCGCGGTTGACCCAGACAGGAGGCTGAATAATCCGTAAGGAGCAATTCGATGCGTCATTACGAAATCGTATTTATGGTTCATCCTGACCAGAGCGAACAGGTTCCGGGCATGATCGAGCGCTACACTGCTACCATCACTGGTGCGCAGGGCACGATCCACCGTCTGGAAGACTGGGGCCGCCGTCAGCTGGCTTACCCGATCAACAAACTGCACAAAGCTCACTACGTTCTGCTGAACGTTGAAGCACCGCAGGAAGCGATCGATGAGCTGGAAACAAACTTCCGCTTTAACGATGCCGTTATCCGCAGCATGGTTATGCGCGTTAAGCACGCGGTAACTGAAGCATCTCCAATGGTGAAAGCGAAAGACGAACGCCGTGAGCGTCGTGAAGATTTCGCTGAAGCTGGCGATGATGTGGATGCAGGGGATTCTGAAGAGTAATTGTTGTGGTGACGGTGAACCGTCTGGTGTTGTCTGGCACCGTGTGCAAGACGCCCATTCGTAAGGTCAGCCCGTCAGGTATTCCTCACTGTCAGTTCGTGCTTGAGCACCGCTCGACGCAAGAGGAAGCCGGATTGAAGCGGCAAGCATGGTGTCGTATGCCCGTGATTGTCAGCGGACTTTCGTCACAAGCAGTTACCCACAGTATAACGGTCGGCACGCAACTTACCGTGCACGGATTCATTAGCTGCCATCAAGGGCGCAATGGTCTAAGCAAGATAGTGTTACATGCCGAGCAGATTGAATTGATAGATTCTGGAGACTAGCCACATGGCACGTTATTTCCGTCGTCGCAAATTCTGCCGTTTCACCGCGGAAGGCGTTGTAGAGATTGATTATAAAGATATCGCTACGCTGAAAAACTATATCACTGAAAGCGGCAAGATTGTTCCGAGCCGTATCACCGGTACTCGTGCAAAATACCAGCGTCAGCTGGCCCGCGCTATCAAGCGTGCGCGTTACTTGTCTTTGTTGCCGTACACTGACCGTCATCAGTAATCGGCCACTGTCCATTAACGAGACTTTGAGAGGATAAAGTAATGCAAGTTATTCTGCTTGATAAAGTAGCAAACCTGGGCAGCCTGGGTGATCAGGTAAACGTTAAAGCGGGCTATGCTCGTAACTTCTTGGTTCCGCAGGGCAAAGCTGTGCCGGCAACTAAGAAAAACGTTGAGTTCTTCGAAGCACGCCGTGCTGAACTGGAAGCCAAACTGGCTGACGTTCTGGCTGCTGCTGAAGCTCGCGCCGCTAAGATCAAAGAACTGGGTAGCGTTACCATCGCGTCTAAAGCAGGCGACGAAGGTAAACTGTTCGGTTCCATCGGTACTCGCGATATCGCTGATGCGGTAACGGCTGCCGGTGTTGACATTGCTAAGAGCGAAGTTCGCCTGCCGAACGGCGTTCTGCGTACTCTGGGTGAGCACGAAGTGAGCTTCCAGGTACACAGCGATGTCTTTGCTGAACTGAATGTCGTTGTTGTTGCTGAAGCATAATTCACGTTTATCGTCGAATTAACACTTTAGTTAACATGTGAAACGCTGGCCTCGTGCCAGCGTTTTGCATTTTAGGGATTGGGAAATGGACTATCCTTACCTGACTACCCTAAAAAGGAGACGCTAAAAAGGAGGCCGTATGTCCGATTTGATTCACCTCACCCGCGTGTATGATGCGCACGCCCCTTTTTCTTCCCCCACTTTTCTTATTGACCGCCTGTGGCCGCGCGGTATCAGTAAAACGCGCCTGGAAGGGGTTGAGTGGTTTAAAGACATTGCGCCGAGCAGCGAGCTGCGAAAATGGTTCCACGCGGAACCTGAACGTTGGGCGGAGTTTGTGGATTATTATCGTAATGAGTTAGCGCAGGGGACGGCGTGCAACAGGCTGTTGGCGTTACTTGAGCAGAAGAAGACCATCACGCTGCTTTATGGCAGTAAAGATGCGCAGCACAACCATGCTCTTGTCCTGCGCGATTTTCTATTGGAACGGCTGGCCCGCTAGCGTGTGCGGGTGAACGCGCCGTCCGCACCGCGCGTGAACCGAATCGTCTGGTTTGCTGTGGTTTCGATTTCCAGCTCTGCCACCATGCCTTGCGCATTCAGTTGTAATTTGACCGCCTGACCAGCCCGCAAATTGCTGAGTGGCTTATCTCTGCCTTCCACCTGCGCCATAGCGAACACATCGCTGACGGGCAAGTTATTATCGCGAAAGAGCTGTGCCAGTGTTTGCCCTGATGATATTTCATAGTTCCGCCACGGCGCTGAATGCTGAGCCGGTGGCGGTGTAGACGCGTGTTGCTGCTGTGACGTGGAAGGTGGATTTTCAATAATCACGGCCTGCATCGCAGCCTGATTATCCGCCTGAGTAAGAGGTACGGGGGTGCTACGTGCAGGCTGCGGATGTTGCGCGCTGTAAGGCCAGAGCAATACGACCAGCAGCAGTGCGATAGCGATTAAAATCCAGCGACGATGGAGGAGAGGCAACGGTTCCATCCAGTGGTAGCTGTCGGGCAGATGCCAGATTTTTTGCAGCGTGACACTCATACGTTCACGCAGGGAAGGGGGAGACAGACGCTCCTGCTCTTCATTCGCCTCATCATTTTCTACGGCTACAGCATCTGAGGGCTGCCGCTGGATAATTCGCTGGCAGAAGCGCACTAGCGTTTGATAATCCCAGGTGGTTTTCCGCTTCCTGGGCGCAATTCTGCCCATGGTGACCTCTCTTACTACAATTCAGTATAAAAACAGTCAGTATAAAAACGCATCAGATAAAAATGATGTCATTAACCACGCTATGCCAACAATAACGCTGCGTCAGCATAAAAACCGTATCAGGATAAGAATGCGTTCAGTATACCGATAATTTCCCTTAGCTGACTAGTTAACACGTTGATGAACAAGGTAGCCGATGTATTAGGAATAGTAGAATCACCAGTATAGGCCAGCTTCCGGCAATGGCTTGGCTCGCGTTCAGTTAACGTGATTACCTGCACACAAGATTTTACCCCAATCCCCGTCGCTGTTATGCTGCGCTTTCAGTTTTTTACAGATTAAAAGGAACATCCATGACAACTCCTTCTTTTGATAGCGTCGAAGCGCAGGCAAGTTACGGCATCGGTTTACAGGTTGGTCAACAGTTACAGGAATCAGGGCTTGAAGGTCTGATCCCAGAAGCCCTGCTTGCTGGTCTACGCGATGCGCTGGAAGGTAACGCGCCTGCGGTGCCTGTGGATGTGGTTCATCGTGCGCTGCGTGAAATCCATGAGCGTGCTGATGCGGTACGTCGTGAGCGCCAACAGGTGCTGGCGGTAGAAGGCCAACAGTTCCTGGCGGAAAACGCGCAGAAAGAAGGTGTGGATAGCACAGAGTCCGGTCTGCAATTCCGCGTGTTAACTCAGGGTGAAGGAGCAATTCCTGCTCGTCAGGATCGTGTTCGTGTGCATTACACCGGTCGCCTGATTGACGGCAGTGTGTTCGACAGCTCCGTTGAGCGTGGCCAACCTGCTGAGTTCCCGGTCAGCGGCGTTATTCCTGGCTGGATTGAGGCGTTGACGCTGATGCCAGTCGGTTCTAAGTGGGAGCTCTATATCCCGCATAATCTGGCATATGGCGAACGCGGTGCAGGCGCTTCCATTCCGCCGTTCAGCGCGCTGATTTTTGAAGTAGAATTGCTGGAAATTCTGTAATCTCCAGACAAAAAAAGGCGCTCATTGAGCGCCTTTGTTGTTTCTACTGAATGGTTTTTACTGATTTTTTTATTTTTTGGACTTTCTTATTTTTTTACTACAGCGACATTACTCACCACGCAGTGCGCGTGGGAACAGCAAATTGTTTTCCAGATGGATGTGTTCCATCAGATCGGTAATAAACTCGTTAATACCTGAGTACAGTGCGCGCCAGGTGTTGCAGGCACCTTCTGGTGGCACGACGCCGTTGGTCAGCTCTTTGACCACTTCCACATCACGCCCTGCGTCATCATGCTCATGCTCCATCACTGAAATCGGTGCGGCAGCATTTGCCCCCATTCCCTGACTAATCATTGGGAAGAGGATGCGCTCTTCTTTCATCATATGCTGGGACAGTTCGTTATAGATTGCGGTCAATTGTGCTGCGAGGCCGTGCGGACAGTCTGCTTTATCGTGATGCACCCGCTCGACTTTTTCTGCCATCAGAATCAGTTCCGGCAATTGTTCACGGTGGCGGTCATGAAAGCGAGGAATGATGTACGCGATAATGTCAGCCAGTGGTGCTTCACGCCAGTCTCGTGCATCAGAAGGCTGTGCAGCCAGCTCATTTAACTGGGCTTCTAGCTCATCGATATTGAGATCTTTTTTGCCAGCCGCGCGGCTTAGCGTTTGTTTTCCGCCGCAGCAGAAGTCCAGATTGAGTTCACGAAAGAGCTTGGTGGCGCGCGGAATAGCGATAGCCAGTTCACCCAGGGATTGATCGCGGTATGCCATGATGATGCCTCTCAACGAATGCAGTTTATAAATTGCATTTTAAATGCATCTTTTGGTGTTGAATATACCGCTTACGAGGTAGGCGGTAAAAAGCATGCCGAGGTCGCTGACAAAGTCCGTATAGCGGTGTGAGTTCAATAAACAGGTTCGTCAACAGTCTGACTGTTCTACTGCACGGTATTGCGGGTCTCAAGCGACTGGGTGATGGTTCGCAAGAGCGCTGGAATATCCATCCTCGGCAATACGACCTCTATAAGTGACAAGCGAGATTCTGCGTTCACTTGCTCAAGCACCTGCGCGAGCGCGGCGGGCGAACGTACCTGTTCGCAGAGTATCTCGTTTTCATCCGCACCTAGCGCAGCGGGAAGCCGTGTCCAGTTCCAAGCCGCAATATCGTTATAGCGCTGTTCTGGGCCATGAATAGCCCGTTCGACGGTGTAGCCCTCGTTATTCAGCACCACAATGACCATATTCAAGCGATCCCGAATGATAGAGCCAAGCTCCTGTACGGTAAGCTGAAGCGAGCCGTCGCCAATTAACAGAACCACGCGCCGTTCCGGTTCGGCAATTTGTGCGCCGAATGCCGCTGGCAGAGAGTAGCCTATCGACCCCCACAGTGGCTGAACAATGAAATGGCAGTCCCTTGGTAGCCGGAGTGTCGCGGCCCCAAAACACGAGGTACCCTGATCGGTCACGAGAATATCGCCAGGGCGGAGGAAACGCTGCATCTGTTGCCAAAACTCGCGCTGATTGAGCGCACTTTTGTGCTCTGACGGCGGTAAGGCCGGAGGCGTAATGGTGTGATGATCCCAGCGGGGCGCGAGCGGCGCGGTGATTTTTTCCAACGCGGCGATTGCATCTGACATTGGTACGGAGGAGAAAACCTGATTCCCTACGCGAGCTAACGTTGGTTGAATGTCGATATTTTTTTCGCTCGGAATCTGATGGCTAAAACCGGTGGTAATCGTATCGGTATAGCGCACGCCGATACTGATGATGACATCTGCGTCCTCGATGTGTGCCCGGATCGCTTCGTGACTGCCGCCACCCGCGTAGGTGCCGGTAAAGCTACGGTGCTGTTCGTTTAGCGTACCTTTGCCCATCAGTAAGGTGGCATGGGGAAGCGGCGTTTTATCAAGCCAGCGTTGGATTTGTTCCGCGACGCCAACGCGTTGAGCCAGGAAGTCTGCCAGCAACGAAACTGATTTTGCCTTACCTAGCATACCGGTGGCCGCGGCGGTAAAGGCTCGCAGAGCGTCATCAGAGCGTAATGGTTCGGGGATAACGAGCGGATAGGAGCGTGTGTTGACGGGAGCCGCCGCGACGTCCAATGGCAGGAACAGGTATACCGGTTTGTGCTGAGAAAGCGCTTCCCCAATGACTCTGTCGATCTCTGTCGTTGCGTTCTCGACGGTGAGGTGGGCTTGTGCAACAGTGACTTCTGCCGCCATGCGAGAAAAGTGGTTGAAGTCTCCATCGCCTAATGTGTGATGAAGTAATTCGCCGTTGCGTTGTGAAGTCAGGCTGGGGGCTGCGGCAATATGAATAACGGGCAGGTATTCGGCATAGCTGCCTGCGATGCCGTTAATTGCGCTGAGTTCACCTACGCCGAAGGTGGTGAGCAGCGCCGCAGCTGGACGACATCGCGCATAGCCATCGGCGGCGTAAGCGGCGTTTAATTCGTTCGCGCAGCCCACCCAGGCGATCTCTGGGTGTCTGATGACATGATCGAGAAAATGCAGATTGTAATCGCCCGGCACACCGAAGAGATGCTGGATACCAATCTGTGCCAGACGATCCAGTAAATAATCGCCTACCGTATAATTTTCGCCCATCGCTGTTCCCTCTATGAATGACGGATATTCTGAGAATAAGTATTAGCGATAAGGTGAATATTTCTAATATTTATTCCCTATGGTTAACCCTATAACCTGCGTTTGTTCGTGCTTGTAAGGGAGATTTGGCATTAAATTTATTAATGAATTAATAGGGTGCTGATGAATAGTCTGTAATGGCATTAACAAAACGTTAAGAACGGTAAAATCAGGAAAATGCGCATTTATCTGATAGTGGGATAGAAGAATTCCCCGTATATCTTTGCCAGGCCGCAGTCGCGGTGAGCAAGGAGTACCCTCTATGTTTAAGCCACTCGTCATCAGTGCCCTGTTTGTGGGAATGTTTGCGGTTATGCCAGCGCCAGAGGCTAAGGGTGCAAGCATCGATTTGATGCCTGGCGTTACGTTGAATATCGGCGAGCGTGACAGACGCGGTAATTACTGGGATGGCTATGACTGGCGCAGCGAGCGCTGGTGGCAGGAGCACCGGGGTTACCATCGTGGTGAACGTAATCGACACGGTTACTACTGGGATGGCTGGCGCTGGCGGGATGCTCGCTGGTGGCGTGAGAGCCAACGCGATAGACGCGATTACGACAATCGCCGTTTTGATCCTCCACGCTATGTTGACGAGCGGGGCCCGCGTCGTGGTGATTGGGATAGGCGTGGACATGAGCGAGGCAATGGCTATTACCGCAATGGGCGAGGGGCGTTCCGCGATTAGCTAAATAAAAAAGCGCCGCTAAGGGGCGGCGCATGTTCGTCAGCGAAGGGCGTTTAGTTTGCCAGTTTTGCAGCGATGTCTGCGATGCGCTGGCCATACAGCTTACCGGTCGCCAGATCGCCGGCGACCACTTCATCTGCGCTGGCATCAGAAGGTGTTTGTGCCAGCAGCCCCACGGAACCACCTAAATTGTTCAGATCGTCACGTTTTGCCGCTTTGGCATTGGAAGGCAACTGGTTCAGGCTGACCCAAATCCCGCCGTGCTGTGAAGCCAACGTTTGCAGATAAATCAGCGTAACCTGTTTGTCCCCATTCAGGCTGGCACTGTTAGTAAAGCCGCCAAACACTTTGTTGCTCCAACTGCGGGACATCCAAACTTTAGAGCTGGCATCCGCAAATTTCTTGAACTGCCAGGGAACGCCCCCCATATAAGTCGGAGCACCAAAAATAATCGCGTCGGCAGCAGCGAGTTGCTCCCACTCGGCATCGGTAATGTTTCCTTCAGCATCAATCGCGATCAGCGCTGCTTGCGCGCCTTCTGCTACGGATTGTGCCAGACGTTGTGTGTGGCCATAGCCGGAATGATAAATAACGACGTTTTTTGACATTATTGTCCCCATTTTTCTATGTTGTATCGGTATGTCGATAACCTACTTTACACCGAGAAAAGATTATCTCTGTTTCATTACTCTGTAACATTATGATACTGGAGTGAAAATGGGAGATAACCGGGTTTGAGTTACGGGGAGTTCAGGCTCCCACCGCAGCAGGAGCCTGACAGGGCTGTCAGCGTTTATTTAGCGTGTTGCAGGTCAATACGATAAACCGCAAAGCCGGTGTCATCATTCCCGACGGACGTCATCGGGTACTGCGCTTTCTCTTTGATAAACGCCGTGGCTTTCTCTGACGGTGACGTCTCAAAACGGATATCCAGTGGCGTGTCGCTGACGATAGGTGCCAGACGCCAGTTGTTATCCGCCTGCGGTTTCACTTCTCCCGATTTTTGCGTTTCCGCACTAATGTAAGCCGCGAGCACGGAACGGTTTTCATCCGGCGAGGCAAAGGCCACATATTTTTCACCCGTACCGGCAAATTTCTCACCATAAGCGCGATAGTTATTCGTGGCGATCAGGAAGGTTGCTTTAGGATCGATTGGTTTGCCGTTAAATGTCAGCGCGTTGATACGGTGTGATTTCTCGTTGATTAACGCGCACTCGCTGTCATAGCGGGCAGGTTGCGTGACATCAATCTGATAATTGACGCCATCGATCACGTCGAAGTTATAGGTACGGAAGCCATCCCAGTTGAGTAGCGACTGTGGTTCACGCTTGCTCGTATCAATTTGTTTGAACTGGCCCGCAGAGCACTCCAGCCATTCCTGCACCTGCTGCCCGTTAACTTTCACCACCACCAGCGTATTTGGGTAGAGATACAAATCGGCGGCGTTACGGAAAGTGAGCTGGCCTTTTTCTACTTCGACATAGCTGGCCGGATCGTTTTTACGTCCACCGGCTTTAAACGGTGCGGCGGCGGAGAGCACTGGCAGATCGGCCAGATCGGGATCGCCCTGAATAAAGTGTTCGACATAGGCGCGCTGGGCATTGTTGACGATCTGCACGGTCGGATCGTCCTGAACCAGCGACAGGTAGCTGTACATGTTGTCTGCGGATTTGCCGATGGGTTTGCTGACGAACTCACGCGTGTCTTTGTGCGCATCGGAGAGCACTTTTACGAGCTTGTCGTCTTCCGCTGCCAGTGATTTCTTCTGCGCTTTGTCATAAATCGGTCTGGCTTCTGCTGTCGCCTTTTCCACTTTCCATGTGCCGCTGTCGTTATTCAACGTAAAATCGACGACGCCGAGGTGGTCACCCCATTGCCCCGGCATGACGGCAGGTACGCCGTTAAGCGTTCCCTGTTTGATATCCGCGCCTTTGATGTTGGCAAAGTCACTGCTGGGGAAAACGGCGTGAGCATGGCCAAACATGATTGCATCAACCCCAGGAATTTGGCTGAGGTAGTAAACGGAGTTTTCTGCCATGGCTTTATACGGCTCGGCAGACAGGCCAGAGTGAGGGATAACGATGACCAGATCGGCACCTTGTTTACGCATTTCCGGCACCCATTTTTTGGCACTCTCCGTGATGTCTTCCACGGTGACTTTGCCTGTCAGATTGGCTTTATCCCACACCATTACCTGCGGCGGGACGAAGCCAATATAGCCAATGCGCAGGGTATGCTGCTTACCATCGCGATCCGTGACTGATTTGTTTTCAATGTGGTAGGGCGTAAACAGCGGTTTACCCGTTTTTGCATCCAGCACGTTGGCGTTCACATAAGGAAATTTCGCGCCGGACAGCGCCTTGTGCAGGTAGTCCAAGCCATAGTTGAATTCGTGGTTACCGATATTGCCGACGGAATAATCCAGCGTGTTCATCGCCTGATAAACCGGGTGTACATCGCCCGCTTTCAGCCCTTTTGCCGCCATGTAGTCGCCTAACGGGCTGCCCTGAATTAGGTCGCCATTATCGACCAGTACACTGTTGGTGGCCTGTTCGCGCGCGGCGTGAATCAAGCTGGCGGTACGCACCAGACCAAACTTATCGGTTGGCGTATCCTTGTAGTAATCGAAATCCATCATATTGCTGTGCAGATCGGTGGTTTCCAATACCCGTAAATCAACGGTAGCGGCATGAACGGTCGTGGCGACCAGCGTTGCAAGCAGGCTGAGTGCCAGTGAATGCTTCATTGGGTAACTCCTTGTGCGGTGATTGTCGATGCGTAAGGCGATCGAGGGGTGTTTTTCATATCATGATGAAGTTAAAGTGATTATCGCCTCTAAATCCTGAGGATGACATCAATAATGGCAATAATCGTAGATTGCCTCACAGATGTATAATGAAGGGTAGAGATGAAGTCTGCGTTACGCGCAACCGATAACGATGAGGTAGAGCATGTTAGAACCGATTTGCCAACTGGCCCGTGACGCCGGTGCTGCCATTATGCACGTTTACGATGGGCAACATCCGGTGGATGTCGCACACAAGAAAGATGATTCACCCGTGACCGCTGCCGATCTTGCCGCGCATAGGGTGATTAAAGACGGGCTGGCCGCCGCGTTTCCTGATATTCCTCTGCTGTCAGAAGAAGATCCACCAGCGTGGGAAATTCGCCGGCACTGGCAGCGCTATTGGCTAGTTGACCCGCTGGATGGCACTAAAGAGTTCCTAAATCGCAACGGCGAATTCACGGTAAACATTGCGCTGATCGAGAACGGTCAGGCGGTGCTGGGCGTGGTTTATGTACCGGTCACGGGTGTGATGTACTCCGCAGCGGAGGGCAAAGCCTGGAAAGAAGAGAACGGTCAGCGGCGGCAAATTTCGGTGAAGCAGGCGCATCCGCCGCTGGTGGTGGTTAGCCGCTCTCATGCCGATAGCGAGTTAAAGGATTATCTCAACCAACTAGGCGAGCACCAGACGGTGGCGATTGGATCATCGCTAAAATTCTGTCTGGTGGCTGAAGGCGAAGCGCAGCTTTACCCCCGCTTCGGGCCAACTAACATTTGGGATACGGCGGCGGGCCATGCGGTGGCGGTGGCAGCAGGGGCGCAGATTCACGATTGGCAGGGACAACCGCTGTCCTATACGCCGCGTGAATCTTTCCTCAACCCCGGTTTTCGCGTCTCTTTATTTTAGCGCTATTTCTCTTCCAGCAACTGACGCAGCAGGGACATCACCTGCTGCACTTCCTGCCCGCTTAATGCTCCATCCTTCACGAACCGAATTTTCCCTTGTTTATCCAGCACCGCGATAGCGGAGCTTTGCGGCTGTAGCTGCCAGGCTTTGCGCACGTTGCCGTTGCTGTCGACAATGAACTGCGACCATGGAAAGGCTTTCTTGTTGTCCTCAAGGCTACTGCGCACAAACATGCTGGTGCCGATGATGGCATCGTCGGTATTCACGATTGTCGTCGTTTGGTAATAATCATGCGGTAGGTTAGCGGCCTTCAGCGCGGAGATGAGGGGATCGTTCATCTCTTTTGCCGAGGTTCGGCCAGCGATGTGCTGTATCACCCGTACTTTCCCGGGCAATTGCGCGCTGTTCCAGTTTTTATAACTAAACTGATTATTAAGATACTGAAGTTCTCCCCGATCTGCGACGCCGATAGGGGGAACTAATTGGTTGAGCACCAGCGTATGCGCTGACGTGGAGAGCGAAATAAGCCCCAGTAAGGGAGTGATAGAGAGCGCGAGCAGCAGGTGGCGTATTTTTATCATGGCATGTCCTTCAGTGTGGGGAGCCTGATGCGATGTCTATTATGGAAAATGTCAGGCTATGGAATAAGCGTAGATTCAGGAAACTGGTCTGTCCTGCTCCGTGCTGAAACGGTTTGTGGTCGAGTGCACAAAACCCTTACTCTTGAAGGTTTATACTGATGACTAAGGGTTTATTTAAACACTGTTCTGTAAAAATCTGTAAAAGCAGTTAAGAATACTGAATAGTGGGGAACTAAAAGCCGTTTTACAGGACTAATTAGCAGTATCCGTTATCTCATTAGCGCTCCAGAACCTCAGCCATGTTGGCGATAGGGAGAGCGTAGAAAAATAAAACGGGAGAGTAAAACGATGAGGATCTTCGAACGTTACAACCCTTTGAAAGTCGCTAAATATGTAAAAACCCTGTTTCGTGGGCGGCTGTACATAAAAGGGGTTGGTGCTTTTGAGTTCGACTACGGCAAAATTCTTTTGCCAAAGAAACAGGATAAGCAGCATCTTCTGGTGATGTCCGAAGTGAATCGCCAGGTCATCCGGCTTCAGGCCGAGATGGGATGAATGATAAAGAAACGGCCCGTAGCGGGCCGTTCTGGTATATCACTCGCGATTGACAAGGTTAGTCCGTGCTATCAGCCCGCGCGCTGGATGCGACGATAGGTCGGTCTTCCAAACGGGTGACCAACAGCTGGTCGATCTTATAGCTATCGATGTCCACCACTTCAAACTTATAGCCTGAGAAACGTACGGCATCGGTACGTTTGGGGATTTTCCGCAACGTATACATCATGAAGCCGCCAATGGTTTCGTAGTTGCCGGAGTGCGGGAAGTCATCAATATTCAGCGCCCGCATCACGTCCTCTATTGGCGTACCGCCTTCTACCAGCCAGGAATTCTCATCGCGCGCCACAATCTGCTCTTCCATACCCTGACCGACAAGATCGCCCATTAGGGTGGTCATCACGTCATTAAGCGTGATGATACCGACGACCAGCGCATATTCATTCAGAATGACTGCGAAATCTTCGCCCGCCGTTTTGAAGCTTTCCAATGCTTCGGACAGCGTCAGCGTATCCGGTACGATCAGCGCCGGGCGAATCTGCACGCCGCTGCTTAGCGTCAGGCTTTGGTTTCCCAGCACCCGAATCAGCAGATCTTTGGAATCCACGTAGCCGACGATCTGATCAATCGTGCCATCGCAAACCAGAAACTTGGAATGCGGCTGCTGGGCGATTTTTTCCTTAATGCTGTCTTCCTGCTCACGCAGATCGAAGTAAACCACGCTTTCGCGCGAGGTCATTGAGGAAGGTACGGTGCGGGATTCCAGTTCAAATACGTTCTCGATGAGTTCGTGTTCCTGCTTACGCAGTACGCCAGCCAATGCGCCAGCTTCCACCACGGCATAAATATCATCGGATGTGATGTCATCCTTACGTACCATCGGCAGTTTGAGCAGACGGAAAATGACGTTAGCCAGGCCGTTAAATATCCAGACTAGCGGGCGGAAAAGGAACAGGCAGAAGCGCATGGGGTTGATTATGCGGACCGCTACGGTTTCCGGCGCAATCATACCAATGCGTTTCGGGGTGAGATCGCCAAACAGGATGAACAGGCTGGTGACAAGGACGAATGAACAGATGAAGCTGACTTTATCTGCGGCTTCAGGTGACATGAAGCGTTCAAACAGGATGGAAAAGGTAGGAGAAAATGCCGCATCGCCGATGATACCGGCCAGAATGGCGACGGCGTTGACGCCAATCTGAATCACGGTAAAGAAGATGCCCGGCGTTTCTTGAAACTTAAGCACCAGATCGGCGTTGAGGTTTCCCTCATCGGCCATCAGTTTGAGTTTAATTTTACGAGACGCCGCCAGCGATATCTCGGACAACGAGAAAAATGCACTGATGGCAATAAGAAAAAGAATCAGTAATAGACTGTTTAACATAGTTTTTACTTTAGGTAAGTTTTCGCATGAGCCGAAATTGACGCAGCGATCCTCAGAAAGGTGAACACATAAAGGTGAACACATTATGATCATTGTTGAAGGTCAAAACCGGGCGAGGATGGGCCCGGTTCGGGCGCATTATAGCAGGAGCGGTGAAATTACCGCCAGCGGTCAACGCGGTGGCGGCAGACAGACGCCGATGCCGCCTAACCCACAGTAGCCGTTCGGGTTCTTGTGCAGATATTGCTGGTGATCATCTTCAGCATAATAGAACGGACCTGCAGGCTCTATTTCTGTGCTGATCGCGCGGCCATCGCCGTTCTCTCTCATCGCCTGCTGAAAGCGCTGAAGGCTTTCCTGTGCTGCCTGTTCCTGCTCAGGCGTGAGCGTGTAGATGGCGGAACGGTACTGGCTGCCGATATCCCCGCCCTGACGCATGCCTTGCGCAGGATCGTGATTTTCCCAGAACTGTTGCAACAATTGACCGTAGCTGATGACCGCAGGATCGAAAACGACACGTACCGCTTCAGCGTGGTCAGTCTTCCCGCTGCACACTTCACGGTAGGTTGGATTGGGCGTATAACCGCCAATATATCCCGCCGCTGTGCTGTAGATCCCCGGTTGTTGCCAGAACAAACGCTCCGCTCCCCAGAAACAACCCATGGCAAAAATAGCCACGGACATATGGTCTGGCACATGCGTCATTGAATGTTCATTCACGACATGCAGTCTGGCCACTGGCATCGGGGTGGAACGCCCCGGTAAAGCATCGGATTGCGTAATCCGCTGTGTCTTATCAATCGAACTCATCACGTTGTTAACTCCAACAGGACTGGGTGAATGACCCTCTCTCACTGAGAGCATAACTAAGAAGTATTGACCTGTCTTTATATCTTAAAAGTGTTTAATGTTAAGGTAATGCGTGTCCATAACGCGAAAAAGTGATAATTGCAGATTAATATCTAACGCTAAGATAAAAAATTAGTATTTATCACTGATTTCATGCGGGGTTATTAGCCTGTTGCTGCTTTACATGATGTTTTGTTTGGAAACATGAACCTCTATGACCGTCAGCGTGGCGGGCGAAGTGATGAAAGCCATGCTATAGGTTTTGGGTGACAGATCGATTTATCAGGGAGCTCAGTGACTATTTTCATTGCAAAAAGACGTTTTACTTCAAAGAACCGTTTCATTGGGCAAAAAAGTGCCACCGGGAAAAAAGGCATAGCGGGAAGAAAAACCGGCCTTGCTCGCTGCGGTGGTGTCTCTCGATACCGGATTCTTGGCCTGATGTGCGCGTTGCTCATGTTGGTGCCTGAAAGCCAGGCGGCGAATGTGCGTCTGCAAGTCATGGGGCTAGAAGGGCAGTTGCAAAAGAATGTACGGGCGCGTTTATCCACCATAGCGGGCGATGAGGTGAATGCCGACGGGCGTTTCCGCTCACGCGTTGATGAAGCGATCCGTCAGGGGTTGCGAGCACTCGGCTATTACGATCCACAGATAGGTTTTGAATTTCGGCCTGCCGTTAATGGTGGGCGACCGGTATTGATTGCCACTGTCACCCCTGGCGACCCGGTAAAAATTGCAGGGGTGAACATCACGCTGCGCGGCGGTGCGCATGATGATAAAGATTACCAACAGCTGGTTAAAGACGATCGCCCCGAGATTGGCTCGGTGCTGAATCATAGTGATTACGATCGTTTTAAAAGCGGGCTGAACGGTTTGTCGTTACGCAAAGGCTACTTTGATGCGCGCTTCCTGCAAAGTCAGCTCGGTGTGATGCGTGAAGAAAAAGAAGCCTTTTGGGATATCGATTTTGACAGCGGGGAACGCTATCGCTTTGGCGCTGTACACTTTCAGGGCGCACAAATCCGCGATGATTATCTGCAAAATCTGGTGCCGTTTCATGATGGTGATGTGTATACCAGCGAAGACCTCGGCGAGTTAAACCGCCGCCTTTCCGCGACCGGGTGGTTCAATTCTGTCGTGGTGTCGCCCAATTTTGACCAGTCAAAAAGTACCAAAGTACTGCCGCTGGATGCGGTGGTGACGCCGCGGACCCGTAACCGCATCGAAACCGGGGTGGGTTATGCGACGGATGTTGGCCCCCGTTTTAAAACCACCTGGAATAAGCCTTGGGTGAATTCACGGGGTCACAGCCTTGAAAGCAGCCTGAGCGTCTCCGCGCCAGAGCAATCGCTTGATTTTAGCTATAAAATTCCTTTGTTGAAGAACCCACTAGAGCAGTATTACCTGCTGCAAGGCGGTTTCAAGCGCGAAGATCTCAACGATACCCAATCTGATGGCACCACGCTGAATGTCGCTCGCTACTGGGATCTCTCCAGCGGGTGGCAGCGGGCGATTAATCTGCGCTGGAGTCTCGACCACTTTACGCAGGCGAGCGTAACGGATACCACGATGCTGATCTATCCGGGGGTCAGCATTAACCGAACCCGCCAGCGCGGTGGGCTGATGCCGGTATGGGGCGATACGCAGCGCTACTCTATCGACATTTCCGACACCACATGGGGATCGGATATCGATTTTGCCGTGGTTCAGGCACAAAACGTCTGGATTCGCACGCTGGCGGATAAACACCGTTTCGTCGCGCGCGGCAATTTGGGCTGGATTGAAACCAATAATTTTTCCCGTGTGCCGCCCTCACTGCGGTTCTTTGCCGGTGGCGATCGCAGCATCCGTGGGTATAAATACAAATCTATTTCGCCGCGCGACAGCGACGGCAAACTGACCGGTGCGTCTAAACTGGCGACCGGATCGCTCGAATACCAATACAACGTGACGGGAAAATGGTGGGGCGCGGTTTTTGTTGATTCAGGTGAAGCGGTGAATGACATCAAACGGAGTAACTTCAAGACCGGTACGGGTGTCGGTGTACGCTGGGCCTCGCCGATTGGTCCGGTGAAATTCGATGTTGCCATGCCGATTGGCGATGCAGAGAAGAAGAACGATGTTCAGTTCTATATCGCACTGGGGCCTGAATTATGATGGATGATAAAAACGACAACAGCACACCCGCTGCGGTGACGGAAGAACAGGTCGCGCAGGATCATGTATCGGCGGTGCCAGTACGAAAAGGACGCTGGTGGAAACGTATCGGGATTGGCCTTGTTGCATTCTTACTGCTGCTCGTGGTTGGCGTGGGCCTGTTAGTCGGGACCACACCGGGTCTGCACCTGTTGCTGAATACCGCCGCGCGCGTGGTGCCGGGGTTGGAGATCGCCAGCGTGAGCGGTGGTTGGCGTGATTTAACCCTGAAAAATGTCAGCTACGAGATGCCGGGCGTAACGGTAAAGAGCGAAGAATTTCATCTGTCGCTCGCGCTGGGCTGTCTGCGTAAAAGCCAACTGTGCATCAATGACCTATCGGCTAATCGCATTGACGTGGTGGTGGATACCAAAGCGTTGCCTGCATCAGAAGAACCTACAACGCCTTCAGAACCGGTCACAGAAATCTCAGCGCCTTTCCCTATTTCTCTGCGTCAACTGGTGCTCAACGGCGTTCAGGTTACCGTCGATGATACGGCGATTTCACTGGGTGAATTCCGTACGGGAATGCAGTGGGAAGGACGCGCGTTGACGCTGTTACCGACCAAAATTAGTGCGCTGCTGGTGGCTTTGCCGAAAACGCCTGTTGATGTGTTGGAAGATGGCAAAGTGACGGCAGCGGAAATGGCGTCCGTCATCAAAGAAACGGCGGAAAATGTCCGCGAGGCAGCTGAACAAGGCACCTCACAAACGCTTCAAATCGATAACGTGCTAGAAGCAAATAACACGGTAGCGACAGCCACGACGACGACACCGATACCAACGGCGAAAACGGATAATGCCTCGGACAAGCCAGCAGAGCCTGAACAGCCTCTGGGTGAACGCCTGAGCGAATTGTTCTCCAAACCGCTGCTGCCGGATTTACCGCAGTTCACGCTACCGCTGGATTTGAACATCGTTGAGATTCACGGTGAACAGCTGCGGCTGACGGGCGATCAGGATATTTTGATTAATAACCTGTTCGTGCAGGCGTCAACCCAGCAACAGCATTTGCGTCTGGATAAGCTGATCGTGCAATCGCCGCAGGGTGGATTAAATGTGCGCGGTGAGGCGACGCTCAGTGATAACTGGCCTGTTTCACTGGCGGCGAACGGCGTGTTGAACGTCGATCCGCTCAAGGGTGAGACGCTGAAGCTGACGGTCGATGGCGGACTGCGCGAACAGTTGAATGTGGCGCTGAATCTCTCGGGGCCACAGCGTGCGCAGTTGGAACTGCAAACCAAACTGGCAGAAGCCGGGCTACCGCTGGCGTTGACGCTGCAAACCGAACGCGTGCGCTGGCCGTTGACGGGCGCAACACAGTATCAGGCCAGCAACGTCAGGCTGCGTTTTAACGGCAAAGTGACAGACTATGCCCTGTCGCTGCGCGGCGACTTGAGCGGGGCAGATATTCCCCCAGCGACACTGTTGCTGGATGGCAAAGGTAATGAGCAGCAGTTTACGCTGAGTCGCCTACGGCTGGCGGCGTTGCAGGGCAATGCCGATCTGAACGCCCTTATCGACTGGAGTAAAGCAATCAGTTGGCGCAGTGAGCTGTTGCTGAACGGGATTAACACCGCGAAACAGTGGCCCGAATGGCCCGCGAAAATAGATGGCAAGATAACAACGCGCGGTAGCGTCTATGGCGGTAGCTGGCAGTTGCAGGTGCCGGAACTGCGGCTGGATGGTAACGTGAAAGCGAATAAGCTCACGGCCAGAGGTGAACTGCGCGGTAACGCGGCGGGGCAGTGGACAATACCTGAGCTGAATCTGGCGTTAGGGCGTAACCAACTTAACGTCAAAGGCGATCTGAGCGACAAGTGGCAGTTGGATGCCGACATCAATGCGCCGTCGCTGGATGGGATGTTGCCCGGTTTGGCGGGGCGAGCCATTGGCACACTCAAGCTACGCGGTAATCTGCGTGAACCGCAGATGCTGGCGGATATTACGGCTTCTGGTCTGCGCTGGCAGGCGATCACCATTAGTCAGGTGAGGGTAGAAGGTGATGTGCGTTCTGAACAGCAGATTCAGGGCAAACTCGCGATGCGCCTTGAAGCGCTGAAGCAGGACGGCCTGAATATTGCCCTGTTGACGCTGGATGCCAGCGGCAATGAGAAGCAGCATCAGCTTCGGTTGACTATGCAGGGGGAACCGGTCGCGGGGCAACTGGCGCTTTCAGGTAGCTTTGATCGTCAGGAACAACGCTGGCGTGGAATGCTGAACAATACCCGTTTCGACACGCCGGTGGGGGAATGGCGTCTGGCGCAGGATATGGCGTTGGATTACCAGAATACACAACAGAAGATCACGATTGGAACGCACTGCTGGCGCAATCCGAACGCCGAGCTTTGTGTACCAAAAGCGATTGAAGCAGGGCCGAGCGGGCAGGCGAGTATCCGACTGAACCGCTTCGATCTCGCGATGTTAAAACCGTTCCTGACGGAAGATACGGTGCTGGCTGGGACGTTCACGGGCGGTGCCGATATCAGTTGGCAGGCGGGACAAGGTTTACCACAGGCGAAAATTTCGCTGGTGGGTAACGGCGTGAGCGTGCGTCAACAGATGCAGGGCAATACGCTGCCGATTGATTTCGATACCTTTACGTTGAATGCTGGGCTCGATCGTGGACGAGCACAGCTCGGTTGGCTGATGGCAATTCGGGAAAACGGGCGCTTCAGCGGCGATATTCAGGTGAGCGATCCACAGGGGCGGCGCAATCTCGGCGGCAGTGTCACGATCAATAATATTTCGCTGGCCTTGCTCAACCCCGCATTGAGCAAAGGAGAAAAGGCGGCAGGCATGCTAAATGCAAACCTGCGTCTGGCGGGCGATGTCGCTCGCCCGCAGATATTCGGCCAAATGGTGCTGGAACGGTTGGATATTGATGGTAACTGGATGCCTATCGATCTGACGAACGGGCGGCTGGCGGTAAACTTCAGCGGGATGTCGTCAACGCTGCAAGGCTTTTTGAAAACGGACAATGGGCAACTGAACCTAGGCGGGAATGCCGACTGGTCTCGGCCTGACGCCTGGCGTGCGCGCATTGCCGCGAAAGGCCAGAAGCTGCGGGTGACGATTCCACCGATGGCGCGGTTGGATGTGTCGCCGGATATTGTTTTTGAAGCGACGCCGCAGCTGTTTGCGCTCAATGGATCGGTCAGTATTCCGTGGGCGCGCATTGTGGTTAAAGACATGCCGGAAAGCGCGGTGGCGGTGTCATCGGATGAAGTGATGCTCGATGCTCAGCGCCAGCCGTTGAAGAAAGCCAGCGCTGCGATTCCGATTAACAGCAATCTAACGATCCGCGTCGGGAATGATGTACAACTGGATGCGTTTGGGCTGGCCGCTCGTCTACAGGGTGACCTGAAGATGGTTCAAGACGAGCGCGGATTAGGGCTGAACGGCCAAATCGATATTCCATCCGGTCGTTTTAAAGCCTATGGGCAGGATTTGATCGTTCGTAAGGGACTGATTTTGTTCTCTGGCCCACCAGATCAGCCGATCCTGAATATCGAAGCGATTCGTAATCCAGACAACACGGCTGATGACGTTACGGCTGGTGTTCGCGTCACGGGCATGGCCGCCACGCCGAAGCTGGAAGTCTTCTCCGATCCGGCGATGTCACAGCAGGAAGCGCTCTCTTATCTGCTGCGTGGACAGGGTTTGGACAGCGGTGGAGCAGATAGCTCGGCGATGACCTCAATGTTAGTAGGTTTAGGGGTTGCACAAAGTGGTCAAGTTGTGGGTAAAATCGGCGAGGCCTTTGGCGTAAGTAATTTAGCTCTGGATACACAGGGTGTTGGCGATAATTCTCAGGTTGTCGTCAGCGGCTACGTCCTTCCGGGTCTGCAAGTGAAATATGGAGTTGGCATATTCGATTCTTTGGCAACGTTAACGCTGCGTTACCGCCTGATGCCAAAGCTATACTTGGAAGCGGTGTCTGGAATTAGCCAGGCACTAGATGTGCTCTATCAGTTTGAGTTCTAGCGATGCGAATTATTGTTTACGGCAGTTTACGACGCAAACAGGGAAATAGTCATTGGATGACGAATGCGCAATGGTTAGGGGATTGTCAGCTCGCCGGTTTCGAGCTGTACGATCTCGGCCATTATCCGGCAGTCGTCCCCGGAAATGGAGAAATCCATTGTGAGGTTTATCGCATCAGCTCGTCGATACTGACGGAGCTGGATGCGTTAAAGCGAGACGGCCATGAATACCAGCGAGAGCTGATTTCCACGCCTCTGGGTAGTGCCTGGATCTACCTATATAAACACCCGACTGAAGGGTTGACGCGTATTGCCAGCGGCGACTGGTTGAAACGTGATGAAGAGGCTTGAAGTCGAGTAACCACCAAATCATGGTCGGTATAAATAAAAACACCGCGTAATGCGGTGTTTTTGATCGTGCTATTTTTGAGCACGTCATGTTTTCGCATACGCAATGCTTTTGATTGCGTATTGAAAGGCGCTTATTTGTTTTTTGCGCGCTCGAAGGAAGCAACGATTTCGGCTTTCGCCGCAGCAGCGTTATCCCAACCTTCAACTTTCACCCACTTGCCTTTTTCCAGATCTTTGTAGTGTTCAAAGAAGTGGCCGATCTGTGCACGCAGCAGTTCAGGCAGGTCGTTAACGTCTTTAATGTGATCGTATTCTTTGGTCAGCTTACTGTGCGGAACGGCAACCAGCTTGGCATCTTCACCAGCTTCGTCGCTCATTTTCAGTACGCCAACAGGACGGCAACGGATCACGGAGCCAGGCTGTAACGGATACGGGGTCGGTACCAGCACGTCAACCGGGTCGCCATCCAGAGACAGCGTGTGGTTGATGTAGCCATAGTTGCATGGGTAGAACATGGCGGTAGACATGAAACGGTCTACAAACAGCGCACCAGTATCTTTATCAATTTCATATTTAATCGGATCGGCATTCGCGGGAATTTCAATCACTACATAGATATCTTCTGGCAGATCTTTACCTGCCGGAACATCGTTCAGACTCATGTCAGTTTCCTTCTCTTAAAACCTGAAATAGCGTGGCCGCCATTATAGCCAAAAAGCATTTAATGTCGCCGATTTTTAGCGTGTCGAAGCACTATGCATTCGCGTGAGTCGTTTAAGTAAAAATACTTTCGTTACTAAAGTTTCTTTAAAGAAAGCAGGCTTGTTACCGATAGGAACATGATCGAGATCACGTTATGTGGAGCATTTCTCCGCATTTATTTATCGTTTGTAATTCCAGGGAAACAAAAATGTTAAGAAACATCACAATCAAGACGAGCTTGATTGCTTTGTTGGGCACGATGGTACTGCTCTTATTACTCGTATGCGGAATTGGCATCACCTCAATCAATCAGGGGATCACATCGCTCACGACCATTGACAAGATTCAGGGCAAAGAAGTGACGGCGCTGGCAGGGAGTTACACGGCCTCGCTGCGTGCCAGAACGGGGGCAGCATTGGCTGCCCGCCAGATGGAAAATGGACTGACCGATCTCGCGATTGCGTCAGTGGCGAGAGCAGAAGCCTACACGGCACTTTCCCACAAAGAAATGGCGCGTTTTCTTTCCTATGGCACCGTAACGGAACGTGGCGCCAAAATGGCGGCAGAGGTCAAAAGCAATTACGAGCAATATATGAATCTTGGCGTTCAGCCGATGGTCGATGCGCTGAAACGCGGCGATGTGAATGCCTATTACGTGCTGTTGCAGGACGTACTACCACCGCTTAGCGTGAAGATGGATAAGGTTGCGAATGAATTTCGCGACTTTGGCTTGGAAGTCGGGGAAAACATGCTGGCAGAAGCAGAACGCTTTGCGTTCGAGCGCTTGACGATCATCGGTATTGCTTGTCTATTCGTTCTGCTGCTGGTGTTGGCTGCCTGGGTCGCCCTGAAGCGTTCTATTTTGTCTCCGCTTGAAGAGACGGTCGAACAGTTGGAATTTATTGCCCATGGCGATTTGACCCAACAGATTGCCGATGGTGGTAATAATGAAATTGGTCGCCTGATTCAGGCGATGAAAGCAATGCAGCATTCGCTGGCAACCGCCGTAGGGCGTGTCCGCGATGCGGGTATGCAGATCGATGTTGGTACGCGCGAACTGTCTTCCGGCAACACCCATTTGGCCGCCCGTACGGAAGAGTCAGCCTCATCGCTGGAAGAAACTGCAGCCAGTATGGAACAACTTACCGCTACGGTAACGCTAAACGCCGAGAGTGCGGAACAAGCCCATACGCTGGCGCAAAATGTGTCTGATATCGCCAATAAAGGCAGCGAGATGGTGGGGAACATGATTGAGAAGATGCAGATGATCTCCAGCAGTTCCGCCCGTATTGGCGATATTCTGGCGGTGATTGACGGTATCGCGTTTCAGACCAATATTCTTGCGCTGAATGCAGCAGTTGAAGCCGCGCGAGCGGGTGAACAGGGACGTGGATTTGCCGTGGTCGCGGGTGAAGTCCGTAATCTGGCGCAGCGCAGTGCGCAATCAGCGAAAGAGATCAAAACGCTGATGGAGGAATCCCAGAGCCGCGTCAGTGAAGGCACCATTATGGCAAAAATGACGGGCGAAACGATGGATGACGTCTCTGACGCCGTGGCGCGCGTGACGTCCTTGATGCGTGAAATCTCAACGGCAACGCGTGAGCAGAGTAATGGGATTGGGCAAGTGAATCTGGCGGTATCGCAGATGGATGAGGTCGCACAGCAAAATGCGTCTCTGGTTGAAGAATCCGCGGCAGCCACGCGCTCACTGGAAGATCAGGCGCGCCTGCTGGCAGAAAGTATGTCTCAGTTTAAAGTCCAGTCGCAGACGTTTGCCGCCATCGGCCGATTCTAATATCCCCGTCATCTTTCATAAAAAAATTCCCGTGAAAACGGGAATTTTTTTGTCTTATTCTTCGGAGGACGTCTGT
Organism: Pectobacterium sp. IFB5596; assembly: GCF_021432585.1. Taxonomy (NCBI): domain Bacteria; kingdom Pseudomonadati; phylum Pseudomonadota; class Gammaproteobacteria; order Enterobacterales; family Pectobacteriaceae; genus Pectobacterium; species Pectobacterium sp. IFB5596. The sequence continues at coordinate 49,446 of NZ_LXFY01000002.1, read as the reverse complement.
TCGTCATCTGGCTGCTTCTTCTTGCGCAGTTTATCCCAGATTTTACTTTCTTGTCCGCGCCATAGGCGTTGGATGTTGTCGTGGTGACGCATCAGTATCAGACAAGAGAGCATCGCGACGGGAAAGGTAAACTGTGGTTTGAACCACCAGACATAAAACGGGGCGATAAGCGCACTGACGATGGCACCGAGTGAGGAATAGCCGCTCAGCAGAACGGTCAGTAGCCAGGTTCCGGTCATCAGGCCTGTCAAATCCCAGCCGATAGGGGCGATGGCACCAAAAGCGGTTGCCACACCTTTCCCCCCGCGAAAGTGGAAAAAGACGGGATAGATATGACCGAGGCAGGCAGCAATGGCGGTTAACCCGAGATACAGCGGGGCAACGCCCAATGCGTAAGCAGCCCAGACTGGCAACATACCTTTCAGAACGTCAAAAACCAACACGGTTGCTGCGGCCGCTTTGCCGCCAATACGCAATACGTTAGTGGCTCCAGGATTGCCAGAACCATGCTGACGCGGGTCGGGTAGCCCAGCAATTCTGCAAAACAAAATCGCACTGGAAACAGAGCCACACAGATACGCGATTAACATCATACCAAGCGCGGTAACACTCATAACGCCATTCCGTTTAATAAGGGTCGTTTTACTCTTCTCATCTGTGGATAATACGCACATTCCGTCGGAAGTGGTATCCGACAGCGACAAAAACAGAGAACGGCGTGATGGATATCGTATTTATTGAAGAACTTACTGTAATCACTACCATTGGTGTTTACGATTGGGAACAGACTATCCAGCAGAAATTGGTGTTCGATATCGAAATGGGCTGGGATAACCGTCAGGCCGCGGCCAGTGACGATGTTAAGGACTGCCTGAGCTATGCCGATGTTAGCGATGCGGTGATTGCCCATGTGGCAAACCAGCGCTTTGCTCTGGTGGAGCGCGTTGCTGAAGAAGTCGCACAGTTGCTGATGCAGCGCTTCTCGATCCCTTGGCTGCGGCTCAAGCTCAGCAAGCCAGGTGCCGTCGCGCAGGCGCGTCAGGTTGGGGTCATTATCGAACGCGGTACGCGATAAATCTGATTTAATAGAATAAATACTGATTTACGTGCAACTAAACCGTAACCCAAATAGTCTATAAGCCAATTGTAGCGGCTCGCGAAAGTACGCGGCCGCTTTTTTATGGGCTCAATTTTCGTTTTTATTAGAGGCAAGGATTTTTAGATGACTGACCTGCATTCGCTGCTAATCGCATTTATTCTTGGCGTGGTCGAAGGGTTGACCGAGTTTCTGCCCGTATCGTCTACGGGGCATATGATTATTGTTGGTCATTGGTTGGGGTTTGTTGATGAGAAAGCCAAGACGTTTGAAGTGATTATCCAACTTGGCTCAATTCTGGCGGTTGTCGTCATGTTCTGGCGTCGTCTCTTTGGCCTGATTGGGATTCACTTTGGCAAGGTGCCGCATGAAGGGCATACGGCTGGCCGACTGAAGCTGACGCACATCTTGCTGGCTATGATCCCCGCGGTGGTGCTTGGGCTGGTTTTCCACGACGTGATCAAATCGTTATTTTATCCACAAAATGTGATGTATGCGTTGGTGATCGGTGGTTTTCTGCTATTAGCGGCTGAATGGCTCAAGCCTAAAAAACCACGTGCCGTTGGGCTGGATGACATTACGCATCGTCAGGCGTTTATGATTGGTTGTTTTCAATGTCTGGCGCTGTGGCCCGGTTTTTCACGTTCGGGAGCGACCATTTCCGGCGGAATGCTGGTGGGCGTCAGCCGCTATGCGGCCTCTGAATTCTCTTTTATTCTGGCGGTTCCCATGATGATGGGCGCGACCGTTCTGGATCTGTATAAAAGCTGGCATTTCTTGTCTCTGGCTGATGTGCCAATGTTTGCCGTGGGGTTTGTGACGGCGTTTGTCGTGGCGCTGATTGCGATTAAAACCTTCCTGAAAATCATCAAACGTATCTCGTTTGTCCCCTTCGCCATTTACCGTTTTATCGTCGCGGGCGTGGTTTACATGGTGTTTATGTAAGATTGAGAGCGTATTTTGTCGTTAGATAGAGAAGAGGCCGCGCTAATGCGTGGCCTCTTTTTTTTCAGGATGTGCCCAATATATCAGGCTGTTGTGCTTTCCACTCTGCCAGAGCGTGAATACGGCGGCGAGCCAGTTCATTGCGCACGTCAATACCCTTAAAACCGTCGGCGACGACGCTTGCGCTGCTGACCAGAGCGGCAACGCGGAAGGCTTCACGCAGGTAATCGCCTTGTGGATAAGGATTCTCTTCAAAACCGGCTCGGCCTCTGGCATCGGCCTCGCTCGTCAGCGCTAGCTGCTCCAGACGCTGGGGTTTGCGCCAGACATCAATTGCATCAAATAACTTCAATAGCGTTTTGGGTTGCAGTACCTGCACGGTATGAATCAGGTCATGATATTCCGCAACTAATTTCGCCAGATCGCGAATGGGATTAGGCACACGTAAACGCTGACACAGGGCTTCAACCAGTTTGACACCCGCAGGGCCGTGGCCATGATGCCGTGGCCACAGTTCGGGGGGCGTTAGCCCTTTTCCGACATCGTGACACAGTGTGGCAAAGCGCACGTCAATCTCAGGGCTGAGGCGTGCGGCCATTGCCACCGTCATCATGGTGTGAATGCCGGTATCGATTTCCGGGTGCCATTTGGCTGGAGCGGGTACGCCATAGAGGTTATCGATTTCAGGGAACAGTACAGCCAGCGCACCGCAGTCACGCAGCACCTGAAAATAAACATCCGGCGACGACGTTCCGAGAGCCTTTTCCGTCTCTTTCCAGACGCGTTCTGGCGTCAGGTAAGCCAGTTCACCCTCATGCACCATTTTTTGCATCAATACCATGGTTTCTTCTGCAATCTGGAAGCCGAGGTGGGCAAAACGGGCGGCAAAACGGGCGACACGCAGGACGCGTAACGGATCTTCGCCAAAGGCGCCAGAGACATGGCGCAGTACGCGGTTTTCGAGATCGCGACGACCGTGATACGGATCGATCAGCTCGCCCTGCTCAGTACGGGCAATCGCATTGATGGTCAAATCGCGGCGGAGTAAATCCTGCTCTAACGTGACATCCGGTGCGGCATGGCAGACAAACCCAGTATAGCCTTTGCCGGATTTGCGTTCGGTTCGTGCGAGGGCGTATTCATCGTGGCTGACAGGATGCAAGAAAACGGGAAAATCCTTTCCAACCTGCTGGTAGCCCTGTGCAAGCAGATTCTCCGGCGTAGCGCCGACCACCACCCAATCTTTTTCGGTGACGGGTAAACTCAGCAGGCTGTCCCGAACAGCACCGCCGACAAGGTAAATCTTCAACGTTGGGCTCCTGAATAAATAACCAATGTTTCGCAACATACTATCATCTTTATGCTGTTGCGTTGGCCGCAGAGAAAAATGCCTGCAAGAAGCAGGCATATATTCCAATCAATTCATCCAACGGTCATTTTTCTTTTTACGCGGGATGATGTGCGGCAGCAGCAAGCCTAGCAGCAAGCCTATCCCCGCAACCCCACCACCATACATGAACCACTGTAGAATGATGGTGCGCTGTTTATCATCAAGCTGGACATTTGCCGCACTGACTTTTTTCTGTGCCACGGTAAGCTGATTTTTCAGATCCTGATTTTCCTGACGTAATCCGTTGATAATATCATCGCTGGCAGCCACTTTTTGCTGCATATCGGCGGTACGCTGGTTCCAGGTCTGATCGATATTATTCAGTTTGTCAGTCAGGTCTTTTACCTGTTTTTCCAATTCCGGCACCCGGGTGCGCAGGCTTGGCGTATCACTAAGCTGGTCGAGAGGAATCCAGGTGGTACGGTTTTTATCATCACGGATCTGCGCATAGCCTGCGCTTTCATTAACGCTGAGTAGCGTGACCTCAGCGCCTGCATTCAGCGTGCCGACGATACGATATTGATTGCCCGGCCCGCTGTGGACATATGTCAATAACTCATCGGAAATGTAGCGTTTTTCTTCCGCCTGTGTGGTCCAACTCAGCGTGAGAGAAAATAAAGTGAAACAGAGTAAGCCTAATTTCTGCATAAGATCATCATGTTGCGTTAATGGTGGTCTGATAGTAGAGGCTTAAGTCTGACGAGGCAATGTATAAACCGAAATGAGAACAGTCTTACTCTTGGCGGAGGTTGTGCTAGGAAGGCTGTGCTCTCCGTATTTAAACAGAAAGGAGAATGTTCTTGATGGCAGGTTTGCATAAGAAATGCGCGCTTGTTCGCAGGTGAAAAAGAGTGTGTGCGGTAAGGGTAGTAAGGTGAAGTAAAATGTTATTTACTGACATAATAATGAACGCGATCTTGGTGTTGTGAAAGCTATGAGTGAAGAAATTGAACTGAAGTTTATTGTTCATCCTGACAGCGTTGAATCGCTGCTGACGCAGTTGGCTGAATGGGAGAGTGATTACAGCCAGTATGAGCATATGCGCGCTCAGCGTCTGAGCAATGTCTATTATGAAACCGCAGATAACTATCTGCGTCGTAATGGGATGGGCCTACGTATTCGCGGCGAGAATGAACGCTACGAAATGACAGCGAAAACAGCGGGTAAGGTGATTGGTGGGTTGCACCAACACCCTGAATATAACGTTGCGCTGGAGAAAGCAGAGTTGGATCTCAGCCTATTTCCCGCGGAAATGTGGCCGGAAGATTGCGATATTGAGGTGCTGCAACCCTCACTTAATCCACTGTTTAGTACGGATTTTACGCGCGAGAAGTGGGTGTTTACTTACTACCAAAGCGTGATTGAGGTTGCATTAGACCGCGGCGAAATTCGTGCTGGCGATCTGAGTGAACCACTGTGCGAACTGGAGATGGAGCTTAAGCTTGGACAAACCACTCATCTGTTGGCCTTGGCAAAAGAAATTGCGGAATTTGGTGGTATGCGGCAGGGGAGCCTCAGTAAAGCGGCACGTGGATACCATCTGGCTAAAGGCAATCCCGTACGCGAATGTCTTCCGCTCAATACATTGGTCGTGGATGCAAAAACCAACATCGATCAGGCCATTCGCGCGGCGTTAGAATTGGCGCTGGCTCACTGGCAATACCACGAAGAGCTTTGGGTAAGAGGGGATTCCTCTGCTCGTGAAGCCCTGCCACAGGCAAGCGCGTTGATGCGTGAAATGCTGGTGCTGGTGGGCGGCGTCGTGCTACGTAAGGTGACTACGCTTTTTCGCTCTGCACTCACTACTCTGGAAAATCGGCTACAAGGCCCCGGTGGCGCGGAGATCTGTTATAGCGCTGACTACCTGCAAAGTAAGTTAGTACTGACTTCCTGGCTAGTCGAGTCTGGCTGGCGTGACTATATGGATAATAAAGATCGCATTAAGCTACAGGGATCGTTCAAACGCTTTGCTGACATTATGCTAAGCCGTAGTACGGCGGAGCTGAAAAGCGCCTTTTCTTCTACCTTGACGGATGCGCAGTACGAGCAGCAAATTCCTCGTCTTCAACGTAATCTCTGCGCATTTCTCCTCTTATCTGGTGCCTATCCGGCAGAGCAAGTCGAAGCTTACACTGAACACTGGCGAGCGTTACTCCAGGAGATTGAGCGGCTTGCTGCCGGGAAGGCTCCTTCCGTCTATCTGGAAGCCCAGCGTAAAGCCGTGCTGACCTTGTCCCCGTTTTGGCTACATAGCGGCGGACAGTAACCGTTAACTGCCGCTTGTCAGTGAGGATAGGCGGCACATCAAGGGAACACCCATGTCGATACTTCCTTTGCCTGCTTTACCTGCGCTTCTGACGGAACACTCTCAGCGTGCGCTATCGCGTTTGCGGGAAGCCGCGCCTGATGCACTGATAACGGACAGCGATGCCGCTGTTTTGGCATTGAGCGATTTTGTCAGTGATGCGCTTGCGCTGCATCCTGACTGGTGGCAAGGGATTCATCAGCAACCGCCGCAGCCTGAAGAATGGCAGCACTACGCCGACTGGCTGAGTAACGCATTGACCGATGTTAACGACGAAAATGCGTTGATGGCGGCATTGCGTCGGTTTCGTCGCCATATGCTGACGCGAATTGCGTGGTCACAGGCGCTGCAAACCAGCACCACCGAACACACGCTGCGTCAGTTGAGTGAACTGGCCGAAGTGGTCATTGTGGCGGCCAGAAGCTGGCTATATCAGGCCTGCTGTCGTGAGTGGGGGACGCCTTGCAATGCGCAGGGCGTGGCTCAGCCTCTGCTGATTCTTGGCATGGGAAAATTGGGTGGAGGAGAGCTCAATTTCTCTTCGGATATCGATCTCATCTTCGTCTATCCCGAAAATGGTCATACGCAAGGCGGACGGCGTGAACTGGATAATGCACAGTTCTTCACGCGTCTGGGACAGCGGCTGATCAAGGTGCTAGATCAACCGACTGTCGATGGTTTTGTTTACCGTGTGGATATGCGGCTACGTCCCTTTGGCGACAGCGGGCCACTGGTACTCAGCTTTGCAGCGATGGAAGATTATTATCAGGAGCAGGGCCGCGACTGGGAACGTTACGCAATGGTCAAAGCGCGCCTGATGGGTGGAATGGATGATGCTTACAGCCAGGAACTGCGTAGTACGCTGAAGCCCTTCGTTTTCCGTCGCTATATTGATTTCAGCGTGATCCAATCGCTGCGAAATATGAAGAGCATGATTGCCCGTGAAGTGCGTCGCCGGGATTTGCGCAACAACATCAAGCTGGGAGCCGGGGGGATTCGTGAAATCGAATTTATCACGCAGGTTTTCCAACTGATTCGTGGCGGGCGTGAACCGGGGTTACAGGGACGATCGCTGCTACCTACGCTCCAGCATGTGGGGACTCTGGGGTTATTAACGCCGCAACAGGTGCTCGATCTCAGTGGCGCTTATCTGTTTCTGCGCCGTCTGGAGAACCTGTTGCAGGCGATTGCCGATGAGCAGACGCAAACGCTGCCGGGTGATGAACTCAATCAGCAACGGCTGGCATGGGGAATGGGTTTCGACAACTGGGACGTACTGCAATCCATGCTGGCACAGCATATGCAGGCGGTGCGGAACGTATTTGATGAGCTGATCGGCGATGATGCACCAGACAATAACGATATCCCCGAACATAGCAGCTACAGCAGCCTATGGCAGGATACGCTGGATGATGGTGAACTGGCTCCGCTAACGCCGCATCTTACGGAAACCGTGCGTGAGAAGTTGATGCGGACGATTGTGGAATTCCGTCACGATGTGGCGAAACGCACAATAGGGCCGCGCGGGCGGGATGTGCTGGATCAGCTCATGCCGTGTTTACTGGCGGAAGTGTGCGCTCGGCAGGAGGCGGATACGGTGCTATCTCGTTTGACGCCGTTACTGTTGGGCATCGTCACACGTACCACCTATCTTGAGCTGTTGCTGGAGTCTCGTGCAGCTTTGGCTCAGTTGATTCGCCTATGTGCGGCTTCGCCGATGGTTGCCAGCCAACTGGCGCGCTATCCCCTCCTGTTAGATGAATTGCTTGATGCCTCAACGCTGTATCAGCCGACGGCACCGGGCGCCTACTCTGATGAGTTGCGTCAGTATTTGATGCGTGTCCCTGAGGACGATGAAGAACAACAACTGGAAGCCGTGCGCCAGTTTAAACAGTCACAGCAGTTGCGCATTGCCGCAGGGGACATCGGCGGCGTCCTACCGGTGATGAAAGTGAGCGATCACTTAACGTATCTGGCGGAAGCGATTATCGCGGCAGTAGTTCAGCAGGCATGGGGACAGATGGTAGCGCGCTACGGTCAGCCATCCCATTTGCAACACCGTGAAGGGCGAGGGTTCGCCGTCATTGCCTATGGCAAGCTTGGCGGCTGGGAGTTGGGTTATCGCTCTGATTTGGATCTGGTCTTCCTCTTGGATTGTCCGTCTGACGTGATGACGGAGGGGGAACGCAGTATTGATGGTCGCCAGTTTTATCTGCGCCTCGCACAGCGAGTCATGCATCTGTTTAGTACTCGGACGTCATCAGGCATTTTGTATGAAGTGGATGCTCGTCTGCGTCCATCGGGCGCGGCAGGCATGTTGGTGAGCACGGTGGAAGCGTTTGATGATTATCAGCGCAACGAGGCGTGGACGTGGGAACATCAGGCGTTGGTGCGTGCACGTATGGTGTATGGCGAAAGCGGTGTGCAGCAGACCTTTGAGTCTATTCGTCGTCGTATTCTTTGCGCAGAGCGTGACGCGGATACTCTGCGAACCGAAGTGCGCGAAATGCGGGAAAAAATGCGTCAGCATCTGGCGAACAAAGATAAAACGCTTTTTGATATCAAAACGGATGCGGGCGGCATTACGGACATTGAATTTATCGCCCAGTATTTGGTACTGCGCTACGCCGCCCAGGAGCCGCGTTTGACCCGTTGGTCAGACAATGTACGAATTCTGGAACTGATGGCGCAGTATGGCGTGATGGAAGAGAGCGAAGCTAATGCGCTCAAGCTGGCCTATGTCACCATGCGCAATGAATTGCACCATCTGGCTTTGCAGGAACTATCTGGCCGTGTCAGCCAGGAGCGGTTTGTTGCGGAGCGGGAGCAGGTGCTGGTGAGTTGGAATAAGTGGCTGGTGGGCGTGTAATGATCGTGCCTATGATATTATTACGCGCATTATGCGAAATAAGCCTGGAGTAGAGGATGAAAGTGACGCTGCCTGATTTCCGTCAAGCGGGTGTGTTAGTGGTGGGTGATGTCATGCTGGATCGTTACTGGTATGGCCCTACCAGCCGAATTTCACCAGAGGCACCGGTGCCTGTGGTCAAAGTTGATACGATCGAAGAGCGCCCGGGTGGGGCGGCGAACGTTGCAATGAACATCGCCGCACTGGGGGCTGGCTCGCGTCTGGTGGGATTAACGGGAATTGATGATGCTGCACGTGCACTGAATGCCAAACTGGCTGAAGTGAATGTGAAATGTGACTTTGTTTCTGTTCCCACGCATCCCACTATCACCAAGCTGCGCGTGCTGTCTCGTAATCAACAGTTGATCAGGCTGGATTTCGAAGAGGGCTTTGAGGGGATCGATCCTCAGCCGATCATCGAACGTATTCAACTGGCGTTACCAAAAATGGGTGCGCTGGTGCTGTCTGACTATGCGAAAGGCGCGTTGGCGCATGTGCAAGCCATGATTCAGACGGCAAAAGCGGCTGGTGTTCCGGTGTTGATCGACCCGAAAGGCACCGATTTTTCTCGTTACCGTGGTGCGACGCTGCTGACGCCGAATCTGTCTGAGTTTGAAGCCGTTGCAGGGCGCAGTAAAACGGAAGAAGAACTGGTCGAGCGCGGTATGCAGGTGGTGGCGGATTACGATCTGTCTGCCTTGTTGATCACCCGTTCCGAGCAAGGGATGACGCTGCTACAGCCAGGTAAAGCACCGCTGCATTTGCCGACGCAGGCGCAGGAAGTGTATGACGTGACCGGTGCAGGCGATACCGTAATTGGTGTTCTGGCTGCTGCGCTGGCGGCGGGTAATCCGCTGGAAGAAGCCTGTTTCTTGGCGAATGCCGCCGCCGGTGTTGTCGTTGGCAAGCTGGGAACGTCTACCGTTACGCCGATTGAGTTGGAGAATGCTATCCGCGGTCGTGCCGAAACCGGATTTGGCGTGATGACTGAAGAACAGTTGAAACATGCCGTTGAGCTGGCGCGTCAGCGTGGCGAAAAGATTGTGATGACCAACGGCTGCTTCGATATTCTGCATGCCGGGCATGTGTCTTATCTGGCAAACGCCCGCAAGCTTGGCGATCGGTTAATCGTTGCGGTAAACAGCGATGCATCCACCAAGCGGCTGAAGGGACCAACGCGACCCGTCAACCCACTGCCGCAGCGGATGATCGTGCTAGGAGCATTGGAAGCTGTCGATTGGGTTGTGCCGTTTGAAGAAGATACGCCACAGCGCCTGATTGCTAGCATCCTGCCGGATATTCTGGTGAAAGGCGGAGACTACCAGCCACATGAAATCGCTGGTAGTGAAGAGGTCTGGGCCAACGGCGGTGAAGTGAAGGTTCTGAATTTTGAGGACGGTTGCTCCACGACAAATATCATCAACACGATTAAAGCCAGCACGTCTAAACCGTAAACGAAATAAAACTGACGGCGCTCAAACGATTTCTGCGCCGCTCAGTCCGCAAGCTAATGATTCTCGCTCTGATACACCACGGGCGAGAATTATAAAAATCATAACGCCGACAGGGCGACACGTCAGATAAAACAGGTATGAAACCAGTGAAGAAAGAACCAGCCGAAGTGAATGCGGCCGCACTGCGGGTAGCGGAGTTGCGCCGGGTCTTACGCCATCACGAATATAAATATCACGTTGAAGATGCGCCCGAAATTCCTGATATCGAATATGACAAGCTCATGCAGGAACTGAAGGCATTGGAGGCCGATCGCCCAGAGCTGGTGACGAGTGATTCTCCTACGCAGCGCGTCGGTGCGGCACCGTTGGCGGCATTTGAACAGGTACGTCATGAAGTGCCGATGTTATCGTTGGATAACGTCTTTGATGAAGAGAGCTATCTGGCCTTCAGCAAGCGAATTGGCGACAGACTGAAGAACGGTGATGACCTGACATTTTGCTGCGAACTGAAACTGGATGGTTTGGCTGTCAGCCTGTTATATGAAGAGGGCGTTCTGGTACAGGCTGCCACGCGTGGGGATGGAACGACGGGGGAAAACATCACCAGCAACATCCGTACCGTTGGAGCGATCCCGTTGCGCCTTGAGGGTGAAAATATTCCGCGCCGTGTTGAAGTACGCGGTGAAGTGTTTATGAAGCATGGCGGCTTTGAAAAATTGAATGAAGAGGCTCGCCGTACAGGAAGCAAAGTCTTTGCCAACCCGCGTAACGCTGCCGCTGGATCGCTACGTCAGCTTGACCCCCGTATCACGGCTAAACGCCCACTGACCTTCTTCTGCTATGGCGTCGGCCTGCTGGAAGGCGGTGAATTGCCCGCCAGTCACTGGGAGCGCCTGATGCAGTTCAAGGCATGGGGGCTACCCGTTAGTGACAGAATCAAGCTCTGTACTGGCTCGGCCGAGGTGCTCGATTTTTATCGTCAGGTTGAACAGACCCGCAGTGCGTTAGGTTTTGATATTGACGGCGTCGTTGTCAAAGTTGACTCGCTGGCGTTGCAAGAGCGATTAGGGTTCGTTGCCCGCGCACCGCGCTGGGCAGTGGCGTTTAAATTCCCCGCGCAGGAACAGCTGACTTGGGTGCGCGATGTCGAGTTTCAGGTAGGGCGGACGGGGGCGATTACGCCCGTTGCGCGTCTGGAGCCGGTCGCCGTAGCGGGTGTGATTGTCAGCAACGCCACCCTGCATAATGCTGATGAAATTGAGCGGCTGGGTTTGCAGATTGGCGATCGTGTCATTGTACGTCGAGCGGGGGATGTGATCCCGCAGATCGTTGGTATTGTTGAATCTGAGCGGCCAGAAACCGTACAACCGATCGTCTTTCCCGTGGCTTGTCCCGTGTGTGGATCTGACGTTGAGCGTGTGGAAGGGGAAGCCGTCACGCGTTGTACCGGTGGCTTGATCTGTGGTGCCCAGCGTAAAGAGGCACTGAAGCACTTTGTTTCTCGCCGTGCGCTGGATGTTGAGGGCATGGGCGATAAGATCATCGATCAACTGGTGGAAAAAGAGTACGTCAAAACGCCAGCCGATCTGTTTCGTTTAAGCGCCGGGATCATGACGGGGTTGGATCGCATGGGGCCGAAGTCTGCGACAAATCTGGTCAATGCGCTGGAAAAAGCGAAAAGCACTACGCTGGCGCGTTTCCTGTATGCGTTGGGGATTCGTGACGTTGGCGAATCGACGGCTGCCAATCTGGCTGCTCATTTCGGTTCACTGGAGGCGCTTTTTGCGGCAGATGAAGAAGCGCTGCTGGCGGTGCCGGATGTCGGTAAAGTTGTTGCTGCGCATGTACGCCATTTTCTTGAAGAAGAACACAACCAAACTGTGATCCGCGAGCTGACCGATCCTGCCGGCATCAACATCCACTGGCCTGAGGTTGAAATCATCAATGCCGAAGAGATTGACAGCCCGTTTGCGGGAAAAACGGTGGTATTGACCGGATCGCTGAGTATTTTGTCCCGCGATGAAGCCAAAGATCGGCTAACGGCATTAGGGGCAAAAGTCAGTGGTAGCGTCTCGAAGAAAACCGATATGGTGATTGCCGGTGAAGCCGCAGGCTCTAAACTGGCAAAGGCGCAAGAGTTGGGGATTACGGTGATCGATGAGGCGGAAATGATCCGATTATTAGGGGCGTAAACGGATGGAAAAAGAAGACCTGATAGACATTGCCACGATGCAGATGCCCTTTGGTAAATATAAGGGGCGGGTACTGATTGATTTACCAGAAGAGTACCTGCTGTGGTTCTCCCGCAAGGATGAATTTCCTCATGGTCGCTTGGGAGAATTGATGCAAATTACGCTGGCAATCAAGATAGAGGGTCTGCAAGGGTTAGTCACGCCGCTGAAGCGGTCCCGCCCCTGATTATTAACTTCCTGCCACAGGCTCTGACGAAAAAAGGTCGCTTCAATGAAGCGACCTTTCATGTTAACTGGTTACCCATCCCTGACACAGGCTAGACGTAGATATTAATTTTATTGTCTGCTGTCGGACGATTAACGCCCTCTTGTTTAGCATGTTGCGTCGAAGCAGAGGAATCAGACTGCTGCTCTGATTTTTCACTCTGCAAGCGGGCAATTTGCGCCTGCAACGCTTGGATCTGCGCCTGAATTGCCTGCTGCTGCTGTTCGATCAGTTTACGATCTTCATCGCTTTCTGCGCTGGAAGCCGATTCGGTCAGCTTACTCGCCTGTTTGGTGAGCGCCTGGACCTGCTTGGTGAGCTGCGCAATCTGTTGTTCTGATGTGCTGCTGCTTTTACTGCTGCTTGCGGTTGTCGTCGATACGCTAATACTGCTGATTGTGTTTGACATCTTCCCTCCTGAAAATATGCCTAATACCCGAATTATTGGCGGGACAAGCCCTTATATCGGCAATTTAAACACTTTCTCGAAGGTGACATTGTTGGCAATGAAACATGAAATACTCACTTTCCTGATAGCTAATGTAACAAAGTATATCTACCAGGAAAGGGAGAGGAAGAAAGGGGAGATTCGTCAGAGATGGTGATTAGACGTAGATATCAACACCGTCTTTTTTTCCTTTATTTTCTAAAGGTTGTGATGCTTTGTCTGACGCTGCGCTAAGCGCTTTCTTTTCAGCTTCTTCTTTTTGGATACGGGCAATTTCGGCATACAGGGCTTGTATTTGCGCCTGGATCATCTGCTGCTGCTGCTTGATGAGTTTGCGTTCATCTTCACTTTTCGCACTGGCGGCTGACTCACCCAACTCTTTTAGCTTTTTGGTTAGCTGTTGGATTTGATTTTGTAATGCGGCAATCTTTTGTTGAGCTCCACTACCTGCCGTAGACGCAGACTTACTCTCTGTAGCAGAGGTAGCCTTACTTGATGTCGCTTTACTGGTTGTCGGAGCCACCGTGGCTTTTGACAACGTATTCATGGTAATCCGGCTGATATCGTTGGACATCACTTCCTCCTGAAATAAGTCAGTTCTTCAGTTACTATCGGCGGTATTGTTATTTTCTTTACGAAAAGCTTACAAATGAAATGGGGCGAGGAGCGGCTAGGCATTTGTTGCAAAGAAGAATGAGCGCTGGCAAGAGTGTTTCCTTACTCCCTTGCCAGTAATCGTGCTGGGATGGGGGCAATTAGCTCCCGTACACGTTAATTGCGCTGTTCAGTCGCTTAGCCTGAAGGTTTAGCCCTTCGGCGGCATCGGTTGATTGCGTAACCATATCGGTATTGCCCTGTGTCATTTGTTCTATCTGCGCAATCGAGGTATTGATCAGGCCTAATGCAGAAGTCTGCTCATGTGTCGCATTGCTGATCTCTTTGATCATGGTGGAGACTTGGAATACTTCATCAACGATATCGCTGATATGTTTACCCGCGGTTTCTACCATTGTGCTGCCTTGCTTCACACTTTCAACGTTGGCATCGATCAGGGTTTTAATTTCTTTAGCCGCAGAAGCGGAGTGCTGCGCCAGATTGCGGACTTCGGCGGCGACCACGGCAAACCCTCGCCCTTGTACGCCAGCGCGAGCGGCTTCAACGGCGGCATTCAACGCGAGGATATTGGTCTGGAAAGCGATGCTGTCTATTACACCAATAATATCGACGATTTTATCGCTGGCGCTGGAAATGGAATCCATCATCCCGATGGTTTCCTTCATGATATTGCCACCTTTAAGCGCGGTGCTGCTGGCAGCTTCTGCCATTACTGTCGCTTGTGCCGCCGTTTCTGCACTTTGCTGCACAGCAACGGTAATTTCTTCAATGGCTGCGGCGGTTTGTTGCAGATTTGCCGACGTTTCTTCTGTACGGCTATTCAGATCGACATTGTTTTCCGCCAATTTACGGCTGACATTCGTGATGCCGTTAACTTGCGTACTGACGTCATCGACAAGCGAATGCAGATTCAGGCCAAACTGGTTAACTGAACGTAGCAGTAAGCCAATTTCGTCTATCCGATTGAGGTGGATATGTTTTACTTTACGGCCTGATACCACATGCTGCGCCTGTTTGAGTATCATCTTGATTGGCTGTGCAATTTGCTGCTGTAGAAACTGATCCATGATGACGATGAGTGGTAACGTCAGCGCCAACAGCCACAGGGGGTTCATGCCACTGAAAGCAAGTAATGTGGGAATAAGCCCGACAGCCAATACCGCAGCACGCAAGCGCCAGCGGACTGACAATTTCTGCAAAAGCGACAGCGGAGAGAAAAGTCCGGTGCGAACAACCAATCCTTTGTAGAATTTACGGCTGCCAGCCTGCTTTTTCTGCACGGCGCTGTACAACATTTCGGCCGCTTTTATTTCTTCGGCGCTGGGTGTGTTACGTACCGAGATATAGCCTGCCAGCTGCTCTTGCTGGTAAACCGGGGTCACGTTGGCGCGAACCCAGTAATGGTCACCGTTATTACGGCGGTTTTTGACTAATCCGGTCCAGCTATCGCCTTGTTTCAGCGTAAACCACAGATCGGCATAGGCCTCAACGGGCATGTCTGGATGGCGCACAATATTGTGCGGCTGGTTGATGAGCTGCTCTTCAGAAAAACCGCTAACCTTAATAAAGGCAGAGTTGGCATAGGTAATGTGGCTGTGAATATTTGTTGTGGACATCAATATGGTGTCCATGTCTAACAGATACTCCTGCTGTGTGACAGGTGTATTTAATCTCATTAGAAACCCCGGCGTACGTATCCCGCTCAGTTTCCAAGTTCAGCCATGCCGACCGCTTTTCTCGTCTCAGCGGTTCTGGCTATTCCAGAGGCTAAGACGTTGCAAGGCTGCCGCGTGACGATACTGTGAAATCTGTCAGGCATATTGCTGTGTAAATATTCAAGTTATTCAAATGGGTATACTGAAATTTCTTGGGTGGCTTACTCGCTTATATAAAATAATGCCAAGCACTATTTAATAATGAGCGGGCTATTAACCCTATATTGTGCGTGATGGAGATTTTGTAACTATATATTTGTAACAAATATTTCATCATTGTTAGCACGCTTTTTCAGCAGGCGTAAATTTATGATGAGGACGATTACCTGTCAATTGATTCATTTTATTGGCAATAAATAATTAGAGAAAAAATGATGAAGAATAGGGGAGTAGAACATAGAATTTTTACTTGAAATGTGTTCTATATAAACATTGTTTCTGATTAAGAATAATCACTTGTTAATTTTTTTATATTATTTCATTGCACCAATGGAATGAAATGTTGCTGCATTGCTATTTGTTATTCTTTTTCTCCGTTTTTTCCCCTTCGCATTAAAGCGGAATTTATTGCAGATCAAATAACGCCATCCGCAGGCCGGAGAATGACTCTGACCTGCGGGAAAAGATAATCAGGTTACCGGGGCCGGGTTGAAAACGGCCAAGGCGTTATGAAGTCCCCATTGATCGGACCAGGTTTTTTTCCTGCCGCTGGCGATATCCAAAATGAAATGGAAAAGCTGCCAGCCGACGTCTTCAATTGTGGCTTCTCCGGTTGCAATCGTACCCGCGTCAATGTCCATCAGGTCGTGCCAGCGGTTTGCCAATGCGGTTCGGGTTGCCATTTTGATCACGGGTACGGCAAGCAGACCATAGGGCGTACCGCGACCGGTGGTAAAGACCTGTACGGTGATGCCAGAAGCGAGCTGCTGTGTTCCACATACAAAGTCGCTGGCTGGCGTTGCGGCGTAAATCAACCCGCGTTTGGTGGGACGTTGACCGGGAGACAGAACTTCGACAATTGCACTGGTACCGGATTTGGCGATAGAGCCAAGCGCTTTTTCCACCACATTCGCGAGGCCACCTTTTTTGTTGCCCGGCGATGGGTTAGCGCTACGGTCAGTCTGACCGCTGTCGAGATAATTATCGTACCAGGCCATCTCTTCCAGCAGACGTTTACCCACGTCTTCATTGATAACGCGTGGCGTTAACAGATGAATGGCGTCACGCACTTCGGTTACTTCAGAGAACATGACGGTTGCGCCGCAGCGTACCAGCAGGTCGGATGCAAAACCAACGGCCGGGTTAGCGGTGACGCCAGAAAAAGCATCGCTGCCGCCACACTGCATGCCGACAACCAATTCTGATGCCGGACAGGTTTCACGCTGACGTTTGTTCAATCGTTGCAGGTGCTTGTCTGCCATCGTCAGAATGTCATCCACCATCGATCGGAAACCAACATGTTGTTCATCCTGCAAGCGGACAATGCTGGTGTCATCAAGAGAAATGGCCTGTACATCCGGCGTCCCTTCCAGCAGACGTTCCGGCTGTAATTTTTCACAACCCAGACCCACCACCAGTATTTCGCCGCCAAAATTTGGGTTTAATGCCAGATTGTGAATGGTGCGGATGGGAACCACTGCGGCAGGGGCATTGATTGCCACACCGCAGCCATAGAGGTGATTGAGTGCGACCACGCCATCTACATTGGGATAGTTGGGCAATAAATCCCGTTCGATAATTTTGACCACGTAGTCCACTACGCCCGCGACGCAATGCACGCTAGTGGTAATGCCTAACAGATTTTTCGTACCCACGCTGCCATCGGCGTTACGATAACCTTCAAAGGTATAGCCTTCCAGAGGGGGAAGCGCGGGGGGGATTTTGGTCGCCAGCGGCAGAGTTTCTAGCGCAGGAGCCTGAGGCAATTCGACCAGGGATTCATCAATCCAGCTTCCCTGGGCAATATCGCGCAGTGCATACCCGATAATTTCGCCATAGCGGATGATTGCACCTGCTTTGGCGATATCAACAAGGGCAACTTTGTGCCCCTGTGGAACATGCTCAATTAATTCCAGATCATCATTAAAACGGGTTCCAGCACGTAAGCCATTATTATTAACAACAATGGCAACATTATCAGAATCATGAACCTTAATATAAAGTGGCTGCTCTTGTGCAGCATTACTTTCTGATTTATCTGACATGATGCAAGCCTTTATTATTGGTTTATCAGAAACGTAGTAGTCACTATTACCACGCTATTACTTCATTGCTCGCTAATGAGTATACGTGAGGTTCTCTTCTCATACATTATGCAATTGACCTAAGCCGGCGCTGTTTGTTTCTTATTTATCAGGCTAAGTTCCAGTTTTCGGTGAGTTTGATCACATTCTGCCCGCACGTGGTTTCTAAGGCGGAAATGAAAATAATGTGTATGAATGTAAATAGAAAATAACGGCATTTTTCGTGAAACACCTCGCACTATATAGGGCAAGTGCACCAACATATTCCAAAGGGGATTTTTAATGTTGTGCTTTTATCTAGTGAGCACCCAGCAGGTAAAAATTATAATGTTCCTGCGAGTTGAAGATGTCAGCTAATTACTCTGAAGCTATATAGCCTGGCTATTCGCAAAAAAAATAAAAATGGGAATTTAACTATACCCTAAATAATCCACTGATCTTCATTCTGATAACCCTACGCCGTTATCTGTTATTTGGAATGAATGAGCGAACCGCGATTGAAGCAGGAGTTCATCATGAATACAGTAAGCTCAGCAGCTGGCGCGATACAAAAGAGAACAAACGCCCGCTACTGGATTGTCGTGATGTTGTTTATTGTCACGTCATTTAACTATGGAGACCGTGCGACCTTGTCCATTGCTGGTTCAGCAATGTCTAAGGAAATTGGGTTGGATGCGGTAGGGATGGGCTATATCTTCTCTGCGTTCTCCTGGGCATACGTTATTGGTCAAATACCGGGAGGCTGGCTGCTCGATCGCTTTGGCTCAAAGAAAGTCTACTTCTATAGTATCTTCACCTGGTCGATTTTTACCTTATTACAAGGGTTTGTCGATATATTCAGTGGCGCGGGCATTGTTATTTCTCTGTTCCTTTTACGCTTTATGGTTGGTCTGTGCGAATCGCCTTCCTTCCCAGGAAATAGCCGCATTGTCGCTGCCTGGTTCCCTGCTCAAGAGCGTGGAACAGCTGTTGCGATATTCAACTCGGCACAGTACTTTGCGACGGTGATCTTCGCCCCTATCATGGGCTGGCTGGTACATGCCGTGGGTTGGGCGCATGTGTTCTGGTTCATGGGTGGGTTGGGTATCATCCTCAGCTTTGTCTGGCTGAAAGTGATCCATGATCCGAAGGATCACCCTAGCGTGAATCAGGCTGAACTGGATTATATTGAAGCTGGTGGTGCACTAATTAATATGGATGCCAAAGGGTCGAAGAATGCGACCGTGAAGGGTGAGAAATGGCATCAGATCAAGCAATTAATGCAGTCTCGTATGATGCTTGGTGTTTACATCGGTCAATATTGCATTAACGCATTAACCTACTTCTTTATCACTTGGTTCCCGCTTTATCTGGTTCAGGCGCGTGGGATGTCGATCCTCAAAGCGGGATTTGTCGCCTCGGTGCCTGCTATCTGTGGTTTTGTCGGCGGCGTTTTGGGCGGCATCATTTCTGACTATTTGATGCGCCGGACTAATTCACTGACCTTTGCCCGTAAAACACCTATCGTTCTTGGTATGTTGCTCTCCATGTCGATGGTGATTTGTAACTACGTGGAAACCGAGTGGGTCGTTATTGCGGTGATGTCTGCGGCTTTCTTCGGCAAAGGTATTGGTGCGCTAGGTTGGGCGGTTATGGCCGATACTGCACCGAAAGAAATCAGCGGGTTAAGCGGTGGGCTGTTCAATATGTTCGGTAATGCGTCAGGCATCGTCACGCCGATTGCAATTGGCTACATCATCGGGATGACCGGCTCTTTTAATGGTGGTCTGGTGTATGTCGGGATTCACGCGCTGGTTGCTATCGTTAGCTACCTGTTCATCGTGCAAGATATTAAACGTATCGAATTGAAGCCGTTCGTTAAGCGTTAATTAGCATCTCTGAATGTAGCTGTAATACAACACGCCGAGCCATCATGCTGATAGCTCGGCGTTTATTTATATCATGGAAAATATTGTGGTCTATTATCGGTGGGAGGAGTCACTCTCTTAAGTGACCCTCTTAGCAATTACAGGTCATTATCCCAAGCGCGATATACGCGATCTAGCCTCGTCAAGGTGGCTACGCAACGCCGTAAGGCATGGGCCAAAATTGGCGGATAAGTGGCTGCTATCACGTGCTAAAGCTAAGAAATTCTCTGCCAGCTCCAATGCTTCCTGCCAGATTTCCCCGCTGATCACTTCAAGTAGTTTCGCTGGTCGAAGTGTATTCACTCTTTCGCCACCTGATTTAGGGGCAAAACCCATTGGCAGCATGTCGTAGGCTGGCGCAAGCTTGTATGGGCGGCCATTGCTACTAATGAACGACAGGTTACCGTGGTGCATGTCGGTATTGCCGATCAGCGTCCCAAATGCCCAAAGTCGTGCCGTGCCAATTGAGGCATCAGGATGAACATGTCTTTGCTTAACCAGCTCATTGACCAAAATGGGCCAAGGGTCCCGCGCGCGACCTACAAACTCAGCCTCTAGCGACCGTAAAGAAAAGATACCAATACGGCCTAACAGGCCTGCACGGTCGAACCGCGGGATCTCAAGGAAGCGTCGCCCTCCAAAATCAAACACCTCTGTGTCTACTCCGAGCACTTTTAACGCAAGATGTTCGGACTGTAGCAGGTCGCGCCAGCGTTCACTTATGGGGTTATCGTCCAGAGCTGTGAATTTCACTAGCACATGGCCACTTTCTGTATAGGTGCAAAATTTTGGTTGCTCACCTCCAGCAGATGAACCTGGTACCTCACCGGAGCTAACAGCCAACGCTAGCGTGGGATAGGCTGTAGCTCGATCAACGGGAGTAGGTAACGGCATCTCCACAAATTGGTTTCTTGCCTGTTCACCTATCAATAGATTTCCTACCGCATCGTACCCATGAGCTAACAAGGCTCTAATAACATTAGCGTCAGTCCAGTCTTCTGGATTAGGAGGTAAACCAAGCTCGGCTGAATATGTTGATGCATATGCTCGCCCAAGATATCCCTGTGGCCGCATGTCAAATAACCACCAGGGCAGCCCGTCACTATGAATACACTCATTGCTAGTCTCCTCCATGACAAATCCGTCTGGGTGAACGGGAATGAGTTTACCAAGTGATGTTACTTGACCCCCTTCGGTTATGCGGTAAATGGGGGTAGGATCAAACCCGCGAAAATCGTCACGCAAAGAATATTGAATAGATGAACCTGATCCAAATCGAACAACATTATCACCAAGTGAATTTAAATCTCGGGAAACAGTAGGTTGGCTAACGCCAGTAATATCAGATAATTGCCTTGCGGTCATTGGCCCCAGGCGTAGCATTTTGCGTATCATGTCAAAGCGATTTTTCATAACGCCGAACCACTTAATGAATTAAAAATGAATAGATTATTGAATAGAAAATGAATGGTAATCTATCAGTTATTTTATAAGATGTCATATTCGTAGGGCGCTTCTCTATTGATGTGCTTGCAAGTAGACCTGTTTTAGTCACACGTACTGTTGGCGCTCCCAGTTTTTCAGCCATCAGCAGGTAGTTTTCCTGCGTTAGATCGTTCAGCGATTCGTGAGACTGCTCGCTATTGTATTCTGTTAGCTAACGCCTTGTGATTTCTCGTGCTTAATTCAGCATTCTGAACAGACTTCAGTCCGGTATGTCCGGTTAAAACGCTCGATAAAGGCATTCGACCTTCATTCTGTGTAATTTAGAAGATTAGTTTTAAAAGTGTGGTGTGAGAGGGAACGTAAACTGTGACTATCAACTTGTATAAAAAAGCCTAAAAAACGAGTGACACAGCGTTAGTTCATGAAGTGTGTTAATTGTGGACAATTATTGATGTTAACTATTTAAATAAAAACAATAATTTAAGATTTTTTACTAGCTGAATTCTCACACAACATAAGTTAAAGAAATTCGCTTTTCCTCGTTTTCGTGAAACATCTCCCATTCGACTGTGATAATGACATATTTAATCTGCATTTAGACAGGGAATGCTGTGCTATTGCCCAATGAGTTGTGAAATAAGAAAACTTATACTTTTTACTGAGGTTGGTAAGGCGATACGAAGTTCGACACCGCTTTTCTGACCGTGTTATTTCGGTATTAAGGCAGTTATACCTGTTTTTATTCTGATAACCCTACAAGCATGGTTCATTCCAAATCAGAGTAAAAACAAGGTCGCGCTAATAAAGTAGGAAAACAATATGAAATCATCTACTGGTGCACCATCTGTTTTTTCTTTCTGTATGACTGAATTATTTTCATCTGCCTCAATGTGTTCCTGCATTTTGGCAAACATCGGAAACCTAAGCGTAAACCCTGTGCGCTCCATTCATGAAAGGAGCCTGTGATGACAAGTTTTTCCGCAACCCCTGTAATTACCGATATGAAAGTCATTCCTGTTGCAGGCTATGACAGCATGCTGTTGAACATCGGGGGTGCACATGGCGCTTACTTCACTCGTAACCTCGTCATTTTAACCGACAGCGCCGGGCATACCGGTGTCGGCGAAGCGCCCGGTGGTGACGTTATTTACAACACGCTGGTTGAAGCGATTCCCCGCGTAAAAGGCGAACAAATCGCCCGTATGAACCGTTTGGTTCATGACATTCATCTCGGCAACCAATCTTCTGATTTTGATTCTTTCGGCAAAGGTGCCTGGACGTTTGAACTACGCGTGAATGCGGTGGCAGCACTCGAAGCGGCACTGCTCGATCTGCTG
Organism: Pectobacterium sp. IFB5596; assembly: GCF_021432585.1. Taxonomy (NCBI): domain Bacteria; kingdom Pseudomonadati; phylum Pseudomonadota; class Gammaproteobacteria; order Enterobacterales; family Pectobacteriaceae; genus Pectobacterium; species Pectobacterium sp. IFB5596. The sequence continues at coordinate 27,180 of NZ_LXFY01000002.1, read as the reverse complement.
GGGCAATTTATGGGTGTCCCTGTTGCTGAGCTGCTGGGGCCGGGTAAACAGCGTGATGAAGTCACCGTGCTCGGGTATCTGTTCTATATCGGCGACCGTACGAAGACGGATTTACCCTATTTGTCGGGTGAGAAAGTGTCGGGAGAGAAAGACAAACACGAGTGGTATCACCTGCGTCACCAGCAGGCGATGGACAGTGAGGCGATTGTGCGTTTGGCCGAAGCCACCACTGACCGCTACGGATTTAAAGATTTCAAACTCAAAGGTGGCGTGTTGCCCGGCGAGCAGGAAATCGATGCTGTGAAGGCACTGAAGAAACGTTTTCCGGATGCTCGCATTACCGCCGATCCCAACGGAGCCTGGCTGCTGGATGAAGCGATTGATTTATGCAAAGACATGAAGGGTATTCTGACCTATGCGGAAGATCCGTGCGGTGCTGAGCAGGGTTTCTCTGGTCGTGAAGTGATGGCTGAGTTCCGCCGTGCTACCGGACTGCCGGTGGCGACCAACATGATTGCCACCAACTGGCGTGAAATGAATCATGCCGTGATGTTGCAGGCCGTCGATATCCCACTGGCCGATCCGCATTTCTGGACGATGCACGGTGCGGTGCGCGTTGCTCAGATGTGTGACGAATGGGGTCTGACATGGGGTTGCCATTCCAATAATCATTTCGATATCTCCCTGGCGATGTTCACACACGTGGGCGCAGCGGCGCCGGGTAACCCGACAGCGATTGATACGCACTGGATCTGGCAGGAAGGCCAGCACCTGACTAAAGAACCGCTGCAAATCGTCAACGGTAAAATTAAGGTGCCGGAACGACCCGGTTTGGGAATCGAGCTGGATATGGCACAGGTGATGAAAGCCCATGATCTGTACAAAAAATTACCGAGTGGGGCACGTAATGATGCCGCCGCCATGCAGTACCTGATTCCTGGTTGGAAGTTTGATCGCAAACGCCCGGTTTTTGGCCGCTAACCCTACAGTGAAAAATTAGAGAGATAAGGATAAGAAAATGACATTGCAAAGTTCAACGCCGGTTATTACCCACATGCAGGTTATTCCGGTTGCAGGTCACGACAGTATGCTGCTCAATCTGAGTGGCGCACATGCACCCTATTTCACGCGCAACATTGTGATTCTGAAAGATAACGCTGGGAATACCGGTGTCGGTGAAATTCCTGGTGGTGAAAAAATCCGCCAAACGCTGGAGGATGCTGCCGCGTTGGTGGTGGGGAAAACGCTGGGTGAATATAAAAACGTGATGACAGCGGTGCGTACGCAGTTCGCTGACCGTGATTCATCCGGGCGCGGTTTGCAGACGTTCGATCTACGTACCACCATCCATGTCGTCACAGGGATTGAAGCCGCCATGCTCGATCTACTGGGGCAATTCCTCAATGTCAGCGTGGCCTCGCTGCTCGGTGATGGTCAACAGCGTGATGCGGTAGAAATGCTGGGTTACCTGTTCTATATCGGCGATCGTAATAAAACCGATCTGCCTTATCAGAGCCAGACGAATGAGAAGTGTGATTGGTATCGTCTGCGCCACGAAGAAGCCCTGTCTCCTGACACCATCGTGCGCTTGGCAGAAGCTGCGTATGAAAAATACGGTTTCAATGATTTCAAACTGAAAGGCGGCGTCTTGGCCGGTAGCGAAGAGGCCGAAGCGGTGACTGCGCTGGCGAAACGCTTCCCGCAGGCGCGCATCACGCTAGACCCGAACGGAGCCTGGTCGCTGGATGAAGCCATCGGTTTAGGCAAACAGCTGCGCGGCGTGCTGGCGTATGCAGAAGATCCGTGCGGTGCGGAACAGGGTTTCTCCGGTCGTGAAGTCATGGCGGAATTCCGCCGGGCGACGGGGCTGCCTACCGCGACCAACATGATCGCCACCGATTGGCGACAAATGGGCCACACTATCTCGCTGCAATCGGTCGATATTCCGTTGGCCGATCCGCACTTCTGGACGATGCAAGGTTCGGTTCGTGTGGCGCAGATGTGCCACGAATGGGGCTTAACCTGGGGTTCTCACTCCAATAACCACTTTGATATTTCACTGGCGATGTTTACCCAAGTTGCCGCAGCGGCTCCGGGTAAGATTACGGCGATTGATACGCACTGGATTTGGCAGGAAGGCAACCAACGCCTGACGAAAGAACCGTTGCAGATTGTTGGCGGTATGGTGGAAGTGCCGAAGAAACCGGGTCTGGGTGTCGAGCTGGATATGGATCAGGTAATGAAAGCACACGAACTGTATAAAAACATGGGATTAGGCGCACGTAACGACGCAATGGGAATGCAGTACCTTATTCCTGAGTGGACGTTTGATAATAAACGTCCTTGTCTGGTTCGCTAACGTTCTGCTTTTCCGTTTTTTGAGCGCGCCGCTTCAGGTAAGCGGCGCTGGAATGACCGAGGATAAAAAATGAAGACTCCGCTGTTACCTAACCGTTTTCGCCAAGATTTGCAGCAGGGGAAAACGCTGATTGGCTGCTGGTGCGCGCTAGGCAATCCGATTTCAACTGAAGTGCTGGGGCTGGCGGGATTCGACTGGCTCGTGCTGGATGGAGAGCACGCGCCTAATGATATCGTGACGTTTATTCCCCAGTTAATGGCGCTGAAAGGTAGTCACAGCGCGCCCGTTGTCCGCCCGCCATGTAATGAGCCAATCATCATCAAACGGCTGCTGGATATTGGGTTCAATAACTTCCTGATCCCCTTCGTAGAAACGGCGGAAGAAGCCGCGCGTGCGGTGGCCTCCACCCGTTATCCGCCAGCGGGGATTCGCGGTGTTTCCGTGGCGCATCGTAGCAACAGCTATGGCACTGAACCGGACTATTTCGCCAAGATTAACGACAACATTACCGTCGTGGTGCAAATCGAAAGTCAGGATGGCCTGGACAATCTGGATGCGATCATCGCGGTAGATGGCGTAGACGGCGTATTTGTTGGCCCGAGCGATCTGTCTGCGGCGCTGGGCTATCTCGGTCAGCCTAACCATCCCGATGTGCAGAAGGCGATCCGCCACATCTTCGATCGCGCAGCAGCACATAACAAACCGTGCGGTATTCTGGCACCGGTTGAAGCCGATGCGCGTCGCTATCTGGAATGGGGCGCAAGCTTCGTCGCGGTAGGCAGCGATCTGGGCGTATTCCGCAGTGCAACACAGGCGCTGAGCGACAAATACAAGAAGTGATTCAGTCATTCCGTAGCGAATCGAATCTGCCATGAGGCGGGTTCATCATGAATTGAAGTGATATCTACATCAGACAATGAGGTTAGGGCGATGAAAATTGGTTTTATTGGATTGGGCATAATGGGAAAACCGATGAGTAAAAATCTGCTGAAAGCAGGTTACTCATTAGTCGTGATGGATAGAAATCTGGACGCAGTTGCGGAAGTCGTGGCAGCAGGTGCAACGGCGGCTGAAACGCCGAAACAGGTTGCGGAGCAGAGCGACGTTATCATCACCATGTTGCCTAACTCTCCACACGTTAAAGAGGTGGTGCTGGGCGAAAATGGCGTCATCGACGGTGCGCGTGCCGGAAGCATTGTGGTGGATATGAGTTCCATCGCACCGCTTGCTAGCCGTGAAATCGCTACCGCGCTGGCGGTGAAAGAAATCGCTATGCTGGATGCCCCGGTTAGCGGCGGTGAACCCAAAGCGATCGACGGCACGCTGTCCGTGATGGTTGGCGGTGACAAGGCGCAGTTTGACCTCTGCTTTGAAATTCTGAAATCAATGGCAGGTTCCGTTGTACATACCGGCGATATCGGTGCGGGCAACGTCACCAAACTAGCGAACCAGGTCATTGTGGCATTGAACATTGCCGCCATGTCTGAAGCGCTGGTGCTGGCGACGAAAGCGGGTGTTAACCCCGATCTGGTTTATCAGGCGATTCGCGGTGGGTTAGCGGGCAGCACGGTGTTGGATGCGAAAGCACCGATGGTGATGGATCGCAACTTCAAGCCGGGGTTCCGTATCGATCTGCATATCAAAGATCTGGCTAATGCATTGGATACCTCACACGGCGTTGGTGCACAGTTACCGTTAACGGCGGCGGTGATGGAAATGATGCAGGCGCTGAAAGCGGACGATCTGGGATCGGCTGACCACAGTGCGCTGGCGTGCTATTACGAGAAACTGGCTAAAGTAGAAGTTACGCGATAAGCCGTGAAGCGATAGTCAGTCGGCTGGCATAAGGTGCCAGCCAACTGACAGATAAGCATTCTGATCTACCCAAGAGATTTCAGGATCTCTGCCCTGAAAACTGATGGGTATAAGCGCTATTTCATGAGCGCGCGGATTATTGATGCAATCGGAACGTTGATGAAATCGGATCGTTTATGAAAATAGTGATCGCACCGGATTCTTATAAAGAAAGCCTGTCTGCACAAGAGGTTGCTACGCAGATTGAAAAGGGATTTCGTGAAATATTTCCCGATGCCTGCTATGTCAAATTGCCCGTTGCAGATGGTGGAGAAGGCACGGTTGAAGCCATGGTTGCTGCGACCGATGGCAAGATTGTTAATGTTAAGGTGACAGGACCGTTAGGCGATAATATTGACGCGTTCTTTGGCCTGTCTGGCGATGAGAAAACGGCGTTTATTGAAATGGCGGCGGCAAGTGGCCTAGAGCGCGTACCTTCGCAACGGCGTAATCCGTTAAAGACCACGAGCTATGGTACAGGCGAGTTAATTCGCTGCGCGTTGGACCACGGCGTCCAGCATTGCATCATCGGGATTGGCGGGAGCGCAACCAATGACGGCGGGTCGGGCATGGTACAGGCGCTGGGCGCGAAACTGCTGGATAAGCAGGGTGAGCAGATTGGTTTTGGTGGTGGTGAACTCGACAAACTTGCCCGGATTGATATCAGCAAGCTGGATCAGCGTATCAAAGGCTGCCGTTTTGAAGTGGCCTGCGATGTGACCAACCCGTTGACGGGAAAACAGGGTGCATCAGCGATTTTTGGTCCCCAGAAAGGTGCAACGCCGGAGATGATCGAACAGTTGGATAATGCGTTGAAGCATTATGCCAAAGTGATCCGTCACGATCTGGATATGGACGTGGAACAGGTTCCTGGAGCGGGTGCCGCAGGGGGGATGGGCGCGGCGTTACAGGCCTTTTGCGGCGCTGAGCTTCGTCAGGGAATAGAGATTGTCACGGAAGCGCTGGGACTGGACGAACTGGTTCGAGATGCCACGTTGGTGATTACTGGGGAAGGGCGCATCGATAGCCAGACGATCCATGGCAAAGTACCGATTGGCGTGGCACGCGTCGCCAAGCAGTACAATAAACCGGTGATTGGCATTGCAGGTAGCCTAACGGCAGATGTTGCCGTGGTGCATGATCATGGTCTGGATGCCGTATTCAGTGTGCTTTACAACATCTGCTCACTCGAAGAGGCGCTGGATAATGCGGCAGAAAATGTGCGAATGACGGCGCGTAATATCGCCGCCACGATCCGACTAGCGCAGTCCGTGTCGCGATAATGAGATGACGCCCCATTAAAATGCTTGACCGGCAACACGGTTACTCAAACGCCGCTCGCCCCGTGACCCCAGGCTTTCGGCGGAAATTATGCCGCTAACGCGGTATCTTCGTCGATATCCGGCTTAACGGACCGCTTGCGACACGTTTACTCGCCCCATAAATGGGGCTCGCCCTTCGGGCCAGCACGAGTGCTGTTCAAAAACGTCTCTGACGTTTTTGTCCGACGTGGCGCAAGCTTTCGCCGCGTCCTGCGGCTCATCCGAAGCCCGCTATCTCCTCAGCATAATTTTTTACGCCGTATAACAGCAAAGCGCACGAAACTGTCTCCGCAGCCACATAAAATGTGGCGAAGCGGGAAGATTGATTACGAATGCATGGGATTGATATGCGGCTGGGCGGCTTTGTTGACATTGTCGATCTCGTCCAGTAGCTCCAGCCATTCGGGTTCCAGATCGCTGGCGTGAACGCCTTTACGCAGTTGTTGTTCCAGATAGCGACAGATGCGCTTCAGACGTGGGACGCCGCTGTAGCTGCAACTGCCGTGCAGTTTATGAACCAGTTCAATAATGTCGTCATCCGTCTGACCGTTCAGTACGTTCTCGATCTTTCGTCGTACTTCCGGTAGGAAATCCAGCAGCATTTGTAACAGGTCACGCGCCAGCTCCGGCTTGTTAGCGGCCTGTTGCTGTGCCAATGCCCAGTCAAGTGACAGTTGGCTATCATCGTGCTCGTTCAGCAGACGTGTAATATCGCTTCGATCGCGCTTCAACGGATCTTTTCGGGCATGACGTGTCAGCACGCTTTTCAGCATTTGCTCGTCTATCGGTTTAGCCAGATAGTCATCCATACCTGAGCGCAATAGATGATCGCGTTCACCCGTCATGGTCTGCGCAGTCACCGCGATAATGGGCGTCGTAGCATGATGAGGGATCTGGCGGATCAGTTCGCTGGCGCAAATACCGTCCATGCCCGGCATCTGAATATCCATGAGGATAATATCGAGCTGATGTATTTGCGCCTGTGCAATCGCATCTGTTCCGCTTTCGCACAGGATAATCGTATCGACCTGTTCTTCCAGCAGTGTGCCGATCAGTTTCAGATTTGCGGGGTTGTCATCTACCGCCATCACGCTCAGCGGCAGACGAGCTGGGTGGCGTAGTGCATTCTGGTGCGCTGCGGTGTCGCTCGGCAGGAAAGAGAGCTGGAACAGCGTGCTGTCCTGTAGTAGTGGCAACAGGCGTGATGAGGCAAGCGGCTTGCTCAGACACGCATGTACGCCGAAAGTTTTCAACTGCTCGGCATCCATTTGCGCCAGACTGGGTAGTGCCAGAATGACGCAAGGCGCACGGCGGCAGATATCGCGCAGTCTGGGGGTATAGTCGAGCAGCGTATTGCGATATTGCACAGGAATACCGAGCAGTAGGATATCAAACTCCCCCTCCGGCAATTGCTCAAACGTTGGACTGTAGCTCACCATCAACGGCGTCTGGCTCAGGATGTCCAGCGTGGCCTGTGCGGCGATAGGATGGTACTCCACGTAGGCCAGATGTTTACCTTGCAGCATCGTATAGGCCGGTTCGGTTGGTATGGCGTGGGGATTGAGCGGCAGCGTGATGTGGAACCAGAAGGTCGAGCCTTTGTTGAGCTGGCTTTGGAAACTGATATCGCCGCCCATTTCTTTGACCAGACGCTGAGTGATGACCAACCCAAGCCCTGTGCCGCCATGACGACGTGAAATACTGGTGTCAGCCTGACGGAAAGCCTGAAACAGCTGCGATTGCTGCAATTCGGCGATACCGATGCCAGTATCGCGTATTTGCACCTCTAGCTGAATTTGATGATGCTCCTGCCGCCGCTTCTCTACGCGAATATCAATGTTGCCCTGTTCGGTAAATTTAATCGCATTGCCCAGCAGGTTAGTGATGATCTGCTGTATCCGTAGCGGATCGCCGACATACTGTTCAGGAACGTCATTCTGAATGCTGAGCGTCAGCTCTAACCCTTTTTCATGTGCCGTATGTGCCAGCAACATCACAACGTCGTCTAGCGTGCTGTGCAGGGAGAATGGAATATCCTCCAGCACCAACTTTCCGGCCTCCAGCTTAGAGAAATCCAGTACATCGTTAATAATATTTAGCAGGTTATTGGCAGATCGCTCGATAGTCAGCAAATAGTCGGTCTGGGTGGTGTTCAGTGGGGTTTTCAATGTCTGGCGGGTGAAACCGATCACGCCATTCAGTGGCGTTCTCAGTTCATGTGACATATTCGCCAAAAACTCGGACTTGATGCGTGCGGCTTCCTGTGCCCGCTTTTTGGCGAGATCCAGTTCAACGTTTTGGATCTCCATCTGCTCCAGTGTCTCTCGCAGATCGTAGGTCGCCTGATCGATGTTTTGCTGCATTTCTTCGTGGTAGGCGGTCAGCGACATCGCCATTGAGTTAATGCCATTTTTCAGCATATCTAGCTCGCCGAGCATGTAGCCTTCCACCCGACTATCCAACTGCCCGCGGCGAATACGATCGACGGTATCCACCATATTACGGATTGGCGTGGTGACATCGCGCATCAGACGATAGGCAAAGACAACGGCTGCACCCAACGATAACAGCAGTAGGAGCGCGGCGATAAAGATTTCCTGATACTGCTGAAGCCGAATGGTACTGGTATCCAGCTCAATGACCAGATAGCCGAGAGGTGTCGCTGTACCAGGGAATAGGGGGGCTCCCCCTCCAGGCATGAATTCGCTGTCGTTAACTATCGGCATGTGCAGAATCAGCGCATCACTCGTGTGGTGCAGATGCAGCTTATTGTACGAAAGCGCATCGCTGCTGAGCGGCTGCAACGCCACATTATTGCGTACATTAGTGGTGGCTAGTAGCTGATTACGGGCATCGAATACGCTAATGGTACGAATAATCGCGGAGTGGCGGCGATGAAGTGTATTGATTAACGCAGGAATTGTGTCCATCTGGCGATGGGTAATGGCATAGGCGCTGATGGTTGCCAGTGGTTCGATGATGCTGGTGCCTGAATCGGCCAACTGCGACTGCAACTGATTGTAACGATGGATAACGAAGAACGAGCTGAGCAACAGCCCGATCATCAGCGTCGGTGCCAAAATCAGTATCAACATCCGTGCACGAAGACTGTATTTGGTCATGAGGTTCCAATGTGGGAGAATTAGAGGATGCTGGGTACCCTAATGTTTATTGGGTACTGCGTTTATCTGTTACAGCCGTTCAACTCAAGAGAAAAATCGATAGTACATTATGGCGCAATTCTACTCTCCAAACCGGCGTGTGACGACCCGGAAAGCAGTTCCAGCGAAAAACCTTACTGTCACGGTGGCGTCACTTGATCCATTTGGGCAGGGCGTGGCGCGTCACGAAGGCAAGACGGTTTTTGTTACAGGTGTGCTGCCGGGAGAGCAGGCCGAGGTGCAATTGACGGAAGAGAAGCGTCAGTTTTCGCATGCAAAACTTAAACGCCTGTTGACGCTTAGCCCGCAGCGCGTTGAGCCTCAGTGCCCTCATTTTACCCGCTGTGGCGGCTGTCAACAGCAGCATGCAGAAATTACGTTGCAACAGAGCAGCAAAACGGCGGCATTGATGCGCATGATGACGCGGGAAACGGGCGTTGAGCTGCCTGCGGCATCTCTGATTGCTGGCACACCTTATGCCTATCGGAGGCGTGCGCGGCTTGCGTTATACTTTCAGGCAAAAGAGCAACGATTGTTGATGGGCTATCGGCAGGCAAATTCTCACGATCTGGTGGATATCAAAGCCTGTCCGGTATTGCGTCCCGAGCTTGAAGTACTGCTACAACCGCTGCGCGAATGTTTGAGTCGACTAAAAGCGGTAAAGCGTCTTGGGCATGCAGAACTGGTGCAAGCGGAGAACGGTCCGCTGCTGGTGCTGAGGCATCTTGATCCGCTGCATCCATCGGATGAGCAGGCGTTACGTGATTTTGCCCAGCAGCAGAGTGTCTCGGTTTATCTGGCATCGGATGCCGATTCGTTGACGTGTCTACACGGTGAAGAACCGGTCTATCACGTCGCCGGGCTGACGTTGGCATTTAGCCCGCGTGATTTTATTCAGGTCAATGATGCGGTTAACCAGCAGATGATCACGCAGGCGCTAACGTGGCTGGATGTGCAACCGCAGGATAGAATATTGGATCTGTTTTGCGGCATGGGCAATTTCACGCTGCCGCTGGCACAGCGTGCTGCCAGCGTTGTCGGTGTGGAAGGGGTTACCGCGTTAGTCGAGAAAGGGCGCGAGAATGCCCGACGCAATGCGCTGTCGAATGTCACATTTTTTCACCAAAATCTTGAGGATGACGTCACGCAGCAGCCGTGGGCGGCTCAGGGTTTTGATAAGATATTACTTGATCCGGCACGTGCGGGCGCAGCAGGCGTGATGGAGCAGATAACCAGACTGGCACCGAAACGGGTGGTGTATGTTTCCTGTAACGCCACGACGCTAGCACGCGACAGCAAAGTATTACTCGCCGCCGGTTACCGGCTAGCGAATGTCGCGATGTTGGATATGTTTCCACATACCGGACACCTTGAATCGATGGCACTGTTTTTGCACGATTCCGGCACGCGGAAGGCTTAATAAACAGAAGCACAGCGTCGTTTGCAAGGTGAAGGGTAACGTAGGGAGAAATTATGGTTGCGGTAAGAAGTGCGCATTTGAATACGGCAGGTGAATTTGTCCCTGACGCGTGGATTGCTTCACTGGGCATTGCCAGTCAGCAATCGTGTGAACGTTTAGCCGAAACCTGGCGTTACTGTGAACAGCAAACGCAAGATCACGCCGATGCCTCGTTATTGCTGTGGCGTGGCATCGAAATGGTGGAAATCCTGTCCACACTCAGCATGGACAATGACAGCATGCGCGCGGCGCTGCTCTTTCCGCTGGCAGATGCGAACGTGGTCGATGAACCGACGCTGGAAGCCGCGTTTGGGAAAAACATCGTTGATTTGGTGCATGGCGTGCGCGATATGGATGCAATCCGCCAGCTCAAAGCGACGCAGAATGATTCGGGCGCGTCTGAGCAGGTTGATAACATCCGCCGCATGCTGCTGGCGATGGTGGAAGATTTCCGCTGCGTGGTGATCAAGCTCGCCGAGCGGATTGCACACCTGCGAGAAGTGAAAGATGCCCCGGAAGAAGAACGGGTATTGGCGGCCAAAGAGTGTACTAATATCTACGCGCCGCTGGCTAACCGCTTGGGCATCGGCCAACTGAAATGGGAGCTGGAGGATTTCTGCTTCCGCTACCTGCATCCTGATGAATATAAAAAAATCGCCAAACTGTTGCACGAGCGGCGCATCGATCGTGCGCAGTACATTGATGATTTTGTCAAAACGCTGCGCGATGCGATGAAAGAAGAGGGCGTGCAGGCAGAGATCTACGGCCGTCCCAAGCATATCTACAGCATCTGGCGCAAGATGCAGAAAAAAGCACTGTCGTTCGATGAACTGTTCGATGTGCGTGCGGTACGCATTGTTGTCGAGCGTTTGCAGGATTGCTACGGCGCGCTCGGTATCGTGCATACGCACTATCGTCATCTGCCGGATGAGTTTGACGACTACGTTGCTAACCCCAAACCGAATGGCTATCAATCCATCCACACCGTGGTGTTAGGGCCGGGCGGGAAGACGCTCGAAATCCAGATTCGCACGCGTCAGATGCATGAAGACGCTGAACTGGGCGTCGCAGCACACTGGAAATACAAAGAAGGCACCTCCGTGGGTGGGCGTTCTGGCTATGAAGGCCGTATTGCCTGGCTGCGTAAACTGCTTGCCTGGCAGGAAGAGATGGCCGACTCGAATGACGTGCTGGACGAAGTCCGTAGTCAGGTGTTCGACGATCGCGTCTATGTCTTTACGCCAAAAGGTGATGTGGTCGATCTTCCCGCCGGTTCCACGCCGCTGGACTTCGCTTATCACATCCACAGTGATATCGGGCATCGCTGCATCGGGGCGAAAATCAGCGGACGGATTGTGCCGTTTACCTACCAACTGCAAATGGGCGATCAAATTGAAGTTATCACCCAGAAGCAGCCTAACCCAAGCCGTGACTGGCTGAATCCGAATCTGGGGTATATCACCACCAGCCGCGGACGATCCAAGATCCAGAACTGGTTCCGTAAGCAAGATCGCGACAAGAACATTCTGGCAGGTCGACAGATTCTGGATGACGAGCTGGCGCATTTGGGAGTGAGCCTGAAAGCGGCGGAAAAACTGCTGCTACCGCGCTACAACGTGAATTCGCTGGATGAATTACTGGCCGCGATTGGCGGCGGTGATGTTCGTCTGAACCAAATGGTGAATTTCCTGCAATCGCAGTTAAAACAGCCGAGTGCGGAAGAACTGGATCGTGAAGCCCTGCGCCAGCTGACGCAAAAAACGCATCAGCCGCCAGCGCGCAGCAATAACAAAGACAATGGCCGTGTAGTCGTTGAAGGTGTTGGCAATCTGATGCATCACATTGCCCGCTGCTGCCAGCCAATTCCGGGTGATGAAATCACCGGATTTATCACACGCGGACGGGGAATTTCGATTCACCGCGCTGACTGTGAACAGTTGGACGAACTGCGAGCCAGCTCGCCGGAGCGGATTGTGGATGCGGTATGGGGTGAAAGTTACTCCAGCGGCTATTCGCTAGTGGTGAGGGTAATTGCTAACGATCGCAGCGGTCTGCTACGAGATATCACCACGATTCTGGCGAATGAGAAAGTCAATGTACTGGGCGTCGCCAGCCGTAGCGACACCAAGCAGCAGTTGGCGACGATTGATATGGATATTGAAATCTACAACCTGCAAGTGCTGGGCCGCATTCTGGCGAAGCTCAACCAACTACCGGATGTGATTGATGCACGGCGCCAGCAGGGGGCGTAAATGATGGTTTCACCATCAGCCAGCTGAAAACCTTGTGCGAGCGTGGTGAAAAGTTTCGTGCGTGGTTAGCAATATTGTTCTTTGTGGCACCATTGCCACGCCCGACTGAGGGATGCTCAGGTGCCGCATCCCTCAGAACCCTGGCTTTTGGCGAGAATTGTGCCGCGTTGCGGTTCCTTCGATGTACATGTCCGCTGTCGAGCCACCTGTGACGCGTTTACTCGCCCATAAATGGGGCTCGCCCTTCGGGCCAGCACAAGTGCTGTTCAAAAACGTTTTTGACGTTTTTGTCCGACGCGGCACAGGCTTTCGCCGCATCCATGCGGCTCACTCGGCGGCCATGTGCATCTCAGCACAATTTTTTACGCCGTTGAAATGAAAATAGTGATGTCTTTGCGCTTTTAGTACAAGTTAGCTGCCGTATTTTGCTATTTTTAAACAAATTTTTTCAGGAACATTATGACTGTATCTTTGACGAATTTACCTTCCATTGAGCGTCTGCTCGCCATCATGAAAACCCTCCGCGATCCCGAAAATGGCTGTCCGTGGGACAAGAAACAGACTTTTGATACCATCGCGCCTTATACGCTGGAAGAAACGTATGAGGTGCTGGATGCCATCAGTCGTCAGGATTTTGATGATTTGCGCGGTGAGTTAGGCGATTTGCTGTTTCAGGTGGTGTTTTACGCGCAGATGGCGCAGGAAAAAGGATTGTTCGATTTTTCCGACGTGTGTAACGCCATCAGCGACAAGCTAGAGCGCCGGCATCCGCATATTTTCGGCGAACTGACGCTGACGGATAGCGATGCTGTGTTGGCAAACTGGGAACAAACCAAAGCGCAGGAGCGCGCGGAGAAAGATCGTCATTCGCCGTTGGATGATATTCCTGATGCGTTGCCTGCCTTGATGAAAGCGCAAAAAATTCAGCAGCGTTGTGCGTCTGTTGGCTTCGATTGGGACAGTCTGGGACCGGTGCTCGATAAAGTGTATGAAGAGATCGATGAGGTGATGTTTGAGGCGCGGCAAGCCGTTGTCGATGAAGAAAAATTGGGTGAAGAGATTGGTGATTTATTGTTCGCTACGGTTAATCTCTCTCGTCATCTGGGACACAAGGCCGAGAATGCGTTACAGGCTGCCAATCGCAAGTTTACTCGTCGTTTTCGTGAGGTAGAACAAATCGTTACCGCATCGGGAAAAACGCTGGAACAGGCGACGTTAGATGAAATGGAAGCCGCGTGGCAGCAGGTGAAAAAACAAGAAACCGGCCATTGATCCGTTTTTAACCGTAAAACCGTTTTTTGGCGATTTTATTGTTTTTATTTATCTGTTTTTAAAGGTAATTGTAGGTTGGGGTGAATGTGGTTTCACCTCGTCTGCGAGTGTGTTGGAATCGCCACATTGTGTAAAACGAACATTTGTGGCGTTCATCAGGTTCAGGTATACTACTTTCCCGTCTTGGTACTTCCATCGTCTTTAAACCTAAACTCTCAGGTTCAGCATGACAACTAATTATATTTTTGTGACCGGCGGGGTCGTTTCCTCTCTGGGTAAAGGCATTGCCGCAGCCTCTCTGGCGGCTATTCTTGAAGCCCGTGGCCTCAACGTTACCATCATGAAACTGGACCCGTACATCAACGTGGATCCGGGCACGATGAGCCCGACGCAGCACGGTGAAGTGTTTGTCACCGAAGACGGTGCCGAAACCGATCTGGACTTGGGTCACTACGAGCGTTTCATCCGCACCAAAATGTCGCGCCGCAACAACTTCACCACTGGCCGTATCTACTCTGATGTCCTGCGCAAAGAGCGCCGCGGCGACTATCTGGGTGCGACCATCCAGGTGATCCCACATATCACCAATGCAATTAAAGAGCGCATCATTGAAGGTGGCGAAGGTCACGATGTTGTTCTGGTAGAAATCGGCGGTACTGTCGGTGATATCGAATCTTTGCCGTTCCTTGAAGCGATTCGGCAGATGGCGGTACAAGTGGGCCGCGAACACACGCTGTTTATGCACCTGACGCTGGTGCCGTATCTGGCGGCGGCGGGTGAAGTGAAAACCAAGCCAACGCAGCACTCCGTTAAAGAACTGCTTTCTATCGGTATTCAGCCTGACGTGTTGATTTGCCGTTCCGACCGCACCGTGCCTGCCAACGAGCGTGCAAAAATTGCTTTATTCTGTAATGTGCCGGAAAAAGCAGTAATCTCCCTTAAAGACATTGATTCAATTTATAAAATCCCGTCGCTATTGAAATCGCAGGGGCTGGACGATTATATTTGTAAACGATTCAGCTTGGACTGTCCCGAGGCAAACCTGTCAGAATGGGAACAGGTTGTGTACGAAGAAGCCAATCCGGGCGGCGAAGTCACTATCGGTATGGTCGGCAAATATGTTGCGCTGCCGGATGCCTACAAGTCTGTGATTGAAGCACTGAAACACGGTGGTTTGAAGAATCGCCTGACGGTGAACATCAAGTTGATCGACTCACAGGATGTTGAAACCCGTGGTGTCGAAGTATTGAAAGATTTGGACGCTATCCTGATTCCTGGCGGCTTCGGCTATCGTGGCGTCGAAGGGAAAATCATGTCGGCGAATTATGCCCGTGAGAACAACATCCCTTATCTGGGCATTTGCCTGGGGATGCAGGTCGCATTAATGGAATTTGCCCGTAACGTTGTTGGGATGGAAGGGGCAAACTCAACAGAGTTTGTGCCAGACTGTAAGTACCCTGTCGTTGCGTTGATCACGGAATGGCGTGATGAGAACGGCAATGTTGAAGTCCGTGATGAAGCCAGCGATTTGGGCGGCACCATGCGTGTTGGCGGGCAGCAATGCCACCTGACCGAAGGTAGTCTGGTGCGTCAGATGTACGGTGAACAAACGATTATCGAACGTCACCGCCATCGTTATGAAGTTAACAACATGCTGTTGAAACAGATTGAAGCGGCGGGATTACGGGTTGCTGGTCTTTCCGCCGACCGCAAACTGGTGGAGATTATCGAGTTACCCGATCATCCTTGGTTCGTTGCCTGTCAATTCCACCCGGAATTCACATCAACGCCGCGAGATGGACATCCCCTGTTTGCCGGCTTTGTCAAAGCCGCTGGCGCGTACCAGAAGCGTCAGGTGAAGTAAGAGTTATATCAGCAACGCGCGATCGCTATCGCGCGTTGTTCGTCTAGGGTTTTAGTTCTATCTAAAGTTTTAGTTTAACTTGTACTGAGGAAAATCTAATGTCCAAAATTGTTAAAGTCATCGGCCGTGAAATCATCGACTCACGCGGAAACCCAACTGTTGAAGCTGAAGTTCATCTGGAAGGTGGTTTTGTAGGTCTGGCTGCTGCGCCATCAGGGGCTTCTACTGGCTCTCGCGAAGCGCTGGAACTGCGTGACGGTGACAAATCCCGTTTTCTGGGCAAAGGCGTAACGAAAGCCGTTGCTGCGGTTAACGGCCCGATTGCTCAGGCTGTATTGGGTAAAGACGCGAAAGATCAGGCGAACATCGACAAGATCATGATCGACCTGGACGGTACTGAGAACAAATCCAAGTTCGGTGCTAACGCCATTCTGGCTGTGTCTCTGGCTGCCGCTAAAGCTGCTGCCGCGTCAAAAGGCCTGCCGCTGTATGCTCACATCGCTGAACTGAACGGCACCCCAGGTAAATATTCTATGCCTCTGCCAATGATGAACATCATCAACGGTGGCGAGCACGCGGATAACAACGTTGATATCCAAGAGTTCATGATTCAGCCTGTTGGCGCAAAAACGCTGAAAGAAGCCATCCGTATGGGTTCTGAAGTGTTCCACACTCTGGCTAAAGTTCTGAAATCCAAAGGGATGGGTACGGCTGTTGGTGACGAAGGTGGCTATGCGCCAAACCTGGGTTCCAACGCCGAAGCGCTGGCCGTTATCGCTGAAGCGGTAAAAGCAGCAGGCTACGAGCTGGGCAAAGACATCACGCTGGCGATGGACTGTGCAGCGTCTGAATTCTACAAAGACGGTAAATACGTTCTGGCTGGCGAAGGCAACAAAGCGTTCACCTCTGAAGAATTCACCCACTTCCTGGAAGATCTGACCAAACAGTACCCAATCGTGTCCATCGAAGACGGTCTGGACGAATCTGACTGGGCTGGCTTCGCTTACCAGACTAAAGTTCTGGGCGACAAAATCCAGCTGGTTGGTGACGATCTGTTCGTAACCAACACCAAGATCCTGAAAGAAGGTATCGAGAAAGGCATCGCTAACTCTATCCTGATCAAATTCAACCAGATCGGTTCTCTGACCGAAACGCTGGCTGCAATTAAAATGGCGAAAGACGCAGGCTACACGGCTGTTATCTCTCACCGTTCAGGCGAAACTGAAGATGCAACCATCGCTGACCTGGCAGTAGGTACCGCAGCAGGCCAGATCAAAACCGGTTCTATGAGCCGTTCTGATCGCGTTGCTAAATACAACCAGCTGATTCGTATCGAAGAAGCACTGGGTGATTCTGCGCCGTTCAACGGCCTGAAAGAAGTTAAAGGCCAGTAATTACGTCTCTGGGGTAATTAGGTTGCCGCGAAGGCATCCTGATACGTACCAACGTAATTAACGATAAAAATCCAGAAGCGTGAAAGCGTTTCTGGA
>NZ_LXFY01000002.1:0-10122 GCF_021432585.1 Pectobacterium sp. IFB5596 | reverse complement strand
TGCGGGCCGTTGCTTGCGCAACGTTGAAAAACGCTCCCGACGTTTTTAGACAGGACATTCCTGTCCGCTATATTTCCTGTTGCAGGTAGGGAAATACCTACAATGTAGTACTTTTCATACACCCTGTTTTTATATTTGAATATTTAAAATTCAACGTTTTATAAAATAAATCCCTCTATCGCTCTCCTTATTTTCTTCTTGTCATGTCTGTATAGTATGCATCGATATATAAATGATTACATATCGATAATTGACATAATATTGACCAACAGGGATATAGCGGATGAAAGCCCGAAAAAATAATAGAAAAAAAGCACAGTGGTTATTGCCAGCATTAATGGTGGTTGTTCCACCGGTATTAAGCGCCGAACCGGCAACGATCAAAGACAGCGAAAAGACAAAAGCGGCTGACGTGATGGTCGTCAAAGCCGATCGCAGCGAGGCGAATGCGAATCTGGCCGGTGCAGGTATGACGGCCGACGATATAGAGATCGGGTCATTAGGCAAACGCTCAAGGTTGGATACGCCGTATTCGACCACGACCGTGACGGAAGCCATGATAGCCAATCAGCAGGCAAAAAATGTTAACGATCTCCTCAAATATAACGCGTCCAGCCAGATGCAGGCGCGTGGCGGCATTGACGTGGGTCGTCCGCAAAGCCGTGGTATGCAAGGAAGCGTGCTGGCGAACAGCAGATTGGATGGGTTAAATATTATTTCCACCACCGCCTTTCCGGTTGAGATGCTGGAGCGACTGGATGTGATTAATAGCCTGACTGGCGCACTGTATGGGCCTGCCAGCCCAGCCGGACAATTTAACTTTACGCAGAAAAGGCCAACGGCGCAGACGTTAAACCGTTTTACCGTAGGCTATTCTGGTAAAGGTGCGGCGATGGGCCATGCCGATCTGGGTGGGCATCTGGGAGACGAAAACCAGTACGGTTATCGTATAAACCTGCTACAGGATGAAGGTGAAGGAAGTATCAGCAACAGCACGTTGCGGCGGCAATTAGCCAGCGTGGCATTTGATTGGAATCTCTCGCCTGATACGGTGTTGGAAGTCAACGCCAGCGAGTACCGCTTCAGAAAAATGGGCTATGCGGGTGGGTTTGGCTATGGGCCGACGATGCAGCTACCTAGCGCGCCAGATATTACGAAACAGGGATACGGGCAGAGCTTTGCAGGTCTCGATCTGATAACCAAAACGGCTAGCACACGCCTGAAACACTACTTCAATAATGACTGGTACGCCTCGGGTGGCGTGGGCTATCAAGTCGCCGATCGCGGTATGCGTTCGCTGTCGCATAATATTTTGCCATCAGGAGAGGTGGAAACCACTCTGGATCGGCAATACTCATCCGGGCGTTTCCGGGTTCTGAGTAATACGCTGCAGTTGAACGGTCATATCGATACGGACGGGCCTTCCCACGATGTGGTATTCAGTACCACTGGGTATCAATGGACGATGTTTTCTTCTCCTGGAGAGGATGATGAATATACGCTGGGAACCAGTCCCATCAATGCGCCACGGCATTACAACGATCCCAGCGATGGACGTTTTTATGCCGGTTCTGGTCACTATAAATCCAGCCGTACCAGCCAACAGGCTATCACTGTGGGTGATACGATCACCTTCAACGATCGCTGGTCAGCGATGGGTGTAGTGAGCCAAAGTTGGTTGACCTCACGCAGCTTCACTAATGGTAGTGTGCAACGTGCGACGGGCACCAGTCCGACGCTGTCGCTGATGTACAAACCCTTACCAAACGTAATGACCTATGTCGCCTATGCTGATTCTCTGGAGCAGGGGGATACTGCTCCTAATAGCGCGGTGAACAAAGCGCAGACGTTGAAACCTTATCGCAGTACCCAATATGAAGCGGGCGTGAAATCCCAATGGGATGGGCTGAACCTGAATGCGGCGGTGTTTCGTCTGGAGCGGCCTTTCGCCTATGTTGATCCTTCCGATAACGTGTTCAAAGAGCAGGGGAAACAGGTTAATACCGGGTTAGAGTTGGCAGCGGATGGTGAAGTGCTTTCCGGTTTGCACGTCTATGCCAGCACGACGCTGCTGGACCCCAAGCTGACCGATACGGGGATTGCAGCAACGCGTGATAAGCGGGTACTTGGCGTGCCGAAGTTTCAGGCCAATTTGCTGACGGAATATAGTCACCCGGCTTACCCCAATATGGTCTATACGGCGAACCTTCACTATACCGGTAAGCGTGCGGCGAATAATACCAATACGAGCTGGGCTGATAGCTATATGACGCTGGATCTCGGCACACGCTACGGCTTTAAAATTTATGATAAACCAGCGGCATTCCGTGTTGCACTCAACAACGTCACCAATGAGCATTACTGGAGTTCGCTCTTCCCTTATAACCAAAATGGGAAAAATGGTGCCTCCAGTGCTTTTGTCGGAGAGCCGCGTGAAATCCGCGCGACTCTGACCGTCGACTGGTGAGTACGATGCTGAAACGTTACCTTACCATGCGGTACCGCAAGCCTCTGCTTAATGCGCTAATGCTGTTGGCGGTGGGTTTCTCCGGTGTACATCAGGTTCAGGCGGAAGCGCCTGAATCCGCACCGCGGACGATTCACTATTACGGCGATCGCTCTGTGACGGTGCCTGCGACGGTTGAACGGGTTGCCACCTCGTGGAATGCGCAAAACTCGATACTGGCGATGCTGGGCTATGGCGATCGTATTGTCGGGACGACGAAGCTCGTGCGCGATATGCCGCTGTTCCGCCAGTTTGTGCCGTCCATTACGCAGGCTTCGCTGGTTTCCCAGAGTGGAAATATGGGAATTAATACTGAAGCACTAATTGCGCGCCGTGCTCAGGTCTTTTTCGTGTCGGAAAATGTGCCTATTGCTGAAGCTGAAGTATTGCGTAAAGCTGGAATTGCCGTGGTGCCACTGCGTTACAATTCGCTGGCGGCGATGGTGGAGCGCACGTTGATTACCGGTGAGATTCTGGGGCCGGAGGCGTCGCGTCGGGCACAGGATTTTGCCGCCTACTATCAGGATAACGTCAGGCGAGTGACGGAGGTTATCCAGCGCATTCCGCCACAGCAGCGTGTAAAGGTCTACCATTCGGTTGGCGATCCGTTGACGACATCGGGACGTCCTTCATTGAATCAGGACTGGATGGATCTGGGCGGTGCGATTAACGTGGCTGAGCCGTGGTTTAGCCAAAGTGGCGTGACAACGGCGCCTGTTTCGCTTGAGCAAATTTTTCAGGCCGATCCCGATGTGATTATTACGATGCAGGCTGAAGATGCGAAAGCTATCCGTCAGGATGCAAAGTGGCAGCAGTTGCGTGCGGTAAAAGAAGGGCGTGTTTACGTCAATCCGCTGGGCATGTTCTGGTGGTGTCGAGAAACGTCGGAGCAGGCGCTGCAATTTCTTTGGCTGGCAAAAATGCTCTATCCGCAGCAGATGCAGCACATCGATATGGCAAAAGAGACGCATGATTTTTATCAGCGCTTTTACGGGATCGATTTGACTGCGCAACAGGTAGCGTTAATTTTGTCTCCCCCAGTACATTAGGGGAGTGACTTGATAACAGGGCCGCATTGTGATGCGGCCCTGTTTTTTTAGACACAGAAAAATGAGGTATCGCGCAGATTACGCCAACTGCTTGAGGATCGCTTTGGCGACGACTTCTGAGCTAGCCGGGTTCTGACCGGTGATCAGCTTGCCGTCTTCAACGAGGTATGGTGCCCAGTCGGGACCTTTTTCATACAGGCCACCGAGTTTCTTGAATTCATCTTCAATCAGGAAAGGTACCACGTCCGTCAATTGAACGGCTGCTTCTTCACCGTTGGTGAAGCCTGTCACTTTACGGCCTTTAATCAGGGCGTCGCCATTCTCTGCTTTCACGTGAATCAGTACGCCCGGTGCGTGACAGACAAAACCAGTCGGTTTGTTGGCTCGAACAAAGGCTTCGATGAGCGCGATAGAAACCGGTGATTCTGCCAAATCCCAGAGCGGGCCGTGGCCGCCCGGATAGAAGACGGCATCGAAATCCTGTTCGCTGACGGTATCGAGTTTTACCGTATTGGCCAGTTCCTGCTGTGCGGCAGGATCGGCTTTAAAACGATGTGTTAGCTCGGTTTGAAAATCAGCGAGATCGCTTTTCGGGTCGAGAGGTGGCTGGCCACCAGCAGGGGAGGCGAGTACCAGCTCGGCACCGGCGTCTTTAAAGGTGTAATAAGGGGCAGCAAACTCTTCCAGCCAGAAACCGGTTTTATTACCCGTGTTGCCCAGTGTGTCGTGAGAAGTCAGGACCATTAAAATTTTCATCATTTTTCTCTCTATAGTTGCAGGATGATCGGGTGAATAGCTGCCGGTTACCCTTTGAGTACGGCGACAATTGCGTCTTGTTTCTCATGGTAAGGTGCACGTAGCGTTAGGTTAGACGCCCCATCTTCACTCTGTATGACAATCGGTTTGGCATGGCTGAAACGGCGGAATCCGTGAACGCCGTGGTATGCGCCGATGCCGGATGCGCCAACGCCGCCGAACGGAAGTGTGTCTATAGACACGTGCGTCATTACATCGTTGATAACCAGCGCGCCTGATGTCGTTCTGGCTGCGAAGCGCTGCTGCATGGCTTCATCATGGCTGAACAGATACGCCGCCAGCGGACGTGGATGTGCATTGATGTAGTGAATCGGTTCCTCTGCTGCCTGATAGGTTTTAATCGGCAGCAGCGGGCCAAAAATTTCTTCCTGCATGATCGTCATATCATCATGTACGCCGAACACCAGATGCGGTGCAATCTTGCGGCTTTTCGCATCGTAGGGCGCTTCACCTTCTGGTGCCAGGCTGACGACGGTCGCGCCCTGCTGTTCAGCTTCTTTCAGAATACGAATCAGGCGATCGTAATGCCTGTCAGCAATGATAGACGTGTAATCTGGGTTCGCCTGTAACGTCGGGAAACTTTTTTGCATAAACGCTTTCGCGGCATCGCGGAAGGCTTGCTCTTGACCTTCGGGCAGCAGCACATAGTCCGGTGACAGGCAGATTTGTCCGGCGTTGAAGGTTTTCACCGTCAGCGTGCGTTCAACGGCTTCGGTGATGTCTGCGCTGCGATCAATCACGACAGGGGATTTGCCACCCAGCTCCAGTGTGACCGGCACCAGATTCTCAGCCGCCGCACGCATCACATGCTTCCCTACGGCGGTGCTGCCAGTGAAAACCAGGTGATCGAACGGCAGTTCGCTGAATGCCTGACCAATTTCCGCATCGCCCAGCACCACGGCCAATTCTAGAGGGTCAAAATAGTGGGCGATCAATTCCGCCAGCAGCTCAGACGTGCGCGGCGTGAGTTCTGACGGTTTCAGAATCGCGGTATTACCGGCGGCAAAAATGTCAGCCAGCGGGCCGAATGACAGGTTCACCGGGAAATTCCACGGGCTAATCACGCCGATCACGCCCAGAGGCTGATGTTGAATCCACGCCTGCATGCCGGGAGCGGGTTCATCAACCGGCTCTGGTTGCATCCAGCGTTCCACGTTGTCGATGGCATTCTGGAGTATTTTCAGTGTGATGCCGATATCGGCAGCGAAGGAGTGATACAGGCTGCGATGGCCGAAATCCTCACTCATGGCCTGTGCGAGCGCCGCATGGTTTTCACGGAGCAGGTTGATGCTGCGCTGTAAGCGATCTTGACGCAGCGCGGCATCGGCTGGGCCAGATGCAATGTGAGCACGCTTCATCGTATTCAGGATGGCTTGTAAATCCTTTTTGGATTGTTGTGTCGACATGTTTTGTCCCCTTTTTTGTCGTCGAGTACCAGAGAAAACAGAAAGTTAACCGGGGTTTCCGGGTCGCTCAAGATGGGATAAAGGATACGGCAGGGGTTGATCCGTCCGCCAACAAGATTATTATTCGAGGGGTATAAATAATTTTATATCTCAGTTTCTATAGGTATCGTATGTCACTCCTTCGTCTACGTACGTTTGTGGAAGTCTATCGGCAGCGCTCGATTAGCGGAGCGTCGCGCGCGCTCAATCTGACTCAGCCTGCGGTATCGCAGCACATTGCCGGGCTGGAGGTGGCGGTGGGACGGCGTCTCTTTGAGCGTCAGGCTAACGGCGTGACGCCAACGTCGGCAGCAGACGACTTAGCGGCGGATCTCGGAGATAAGCTAGATGAAGCCGAAGCCGCGTTAGCCTCTGCACGCGCGCGGTCAATGGACGTTGCGGGAACACTGCATATCATAGGTCATGCGGATTTCATGGCTGAAGTGGTGTCAGAACAGCTGTTGCCGCTACTTGAGGCGGGTGTGCGGGTGCATATGCATACTGGTGATGGTGACTTGATCAAGCAGATGTTGCTCGAAGGACATTGCGATCTTGGCATAACGGCGCACCCCGTGACAGATAAGCGGCTGAAAAGCGATCTGTTAAAGAGTGCAACCCTCCAGGCGGTGGCGTCTCCCGCGATTGTCGAACGGTTGGTACAGGCGGACGACCTGCCGCAGGCGCTGGCGCAGGAGCCGATGCTGGCGTATGACCTTGAACTTCCTCTGATTAACCATTGGTTGAAGAAGAACCGCATACAGGACAGAGGGCTGGTGCCTGCCGTCGTGAGTCAGGATCTGCGTGCGCTGCGCCGTGTGCTGACCAGCGGGTTTGGCTGGACGGTGATGCCGATATATTTATGTCAGGATCTGCTGGACTCGGGGGAACTTGTCATTATCCCGCCGCCTGTCGGCACCACGCAGTTGGATTACTATCTGGTCTGGGTGCCGGGCGCACTGCGCCAACCGCGTTTAGCTCATGCGCGGCAAACTTTCCTGTGGCGCTTGCAGCACGCGGAGTAATCTCGTCCTCGGTTAAAAAAATGCTGTTTTTCAATACATAATGAGGCGTAGCCCGTTGCCTGTTCCGCTTTCCTTTTTGCTTGCTCCTCACTTTCCATCCTGTGATCGCCATAAACGAACTGTTGGTTTTGTTCAGTTAAAATAGCTTTTTATAAAATCTTTGACGCGGATCGCACCAATCTTCCCTGTGCTGCCAGCGTAGGGGGCGTGGTGGCAAAAGCGCAAAGGTTTTCACGATCGCCGGGCGCTACCGTATCAGCGTGACACCTTCATAATTAAAAATGTTCGGGGAAGGATGGCGATGAAAACGCGTAAGATCGGTTTGGCTAACTATTTAGCCTACGGTTCAGGGGACTTTCTTGGTGCTGGTACAACGGCGCTGACGGCCGCTTGGTTACTCTATTTTTACACCACGTTCTGTGGATTAACGCCGATTGAGGCAACGTTTATTTTTGCGATGGCGCGAGTGCTCGACGCCGTCGTCAGCCCGCTGATGGGCTTCCTGACTGATAACTTCGGTTCAACCTGGCTGGGCAAACGCTTTGGCCGCCGCAAGTTCTTTATTTTGCTCGGTATTCCCTTCGTGTTCAGCTACAGCTTCATGTGGGTGGGGGATATGAGCTATTGGTACTATCTGCTGACCTACCTGCTGTTTGATGTCGTGTACACCATGGTGCTGGTGCCGTATGAAACGCTGGTGCCGGAAATGACCGACGATTTCAAACAAAAGACCAAGTTCTCCGGCGCACGTATCGCGCTGGCGCAGCTGTCTGCCATTTTAGCTGCCTTCCTGCCGGGTATCCTGCTGGGCTACTTTGGCAAAGACAATGCGGTTTCCTTCTTCTATTCGAGCCTGGTGTTCTCCGTTATCTGTGCGCTGGTGCTGACGCTGGTCTATTTCTTTACCTGGGAGCGGCCGCGCGATCAGATGTCGGAAGCCTCGCTACGGGCGGAAAAAGAGCGCCAGTCTCTGACGCTGGGTGAAAGCCTGAAACGCCTGAACGTTGAACTGGTTTCAACGCTGCGTATTCGCATTTTCCGCCAGCATCTTGGGATGTATCTGGGCGGGTATATTGCGCAGGATGTGTTCAACGCCGTATTTACCTACTACGTGGTCTTTGTGCTGATGCAAAGCCCGACGATGGCTTCTAACCTGATGGGAACGATGGCAATTCTGCAATTCATCGCGGTGATTGGCATGATCCCGTTGTGTATTCGTTTTGGGCCAGCGCCGTCTTACCGCTTGGTCGTGTGCCTGTTTGGCCTGAGTGCGCTCTCCTACGCTGTCCTGTGGTACAGCGGCCTGCATGACACCTTCTCTCTGCTGCTGTTGATTTCTGCGTTGGCGGGCATCGGGCGTGGTGGGATCAACTATGTACCGTGGAACACCTACACTTACATCGCTGACGTGGATGAAGTGATCACCGCGCAGCGTCGTGAAGGGATCTTTGCCGGGATTATGACGCTGACGCGCAAAGCCTCTCAGGCTGGTGCGGTGATGCTGGTGGGGATTGTGTTGCAACTGTCTGGCTTCGTATCCGGGCAGAGCGTACAAGCGCCGGGCGTTAGCCACACGATTCTGATGATTCTGAGCTTCGGCACCGTAGGCGTGTTGGCGCTGGGCTTCCTAGTCTCTCTGCGTTTTAAACTCAATTTGCAAACGCACAGCGTGCTGCGCGAGGAAACGCTCAAAATGCGTGAGGCTGGGCGTCCTGTGCCAGAGAAGATTACGCCGCAGGCGCGAGCCACGGTCGAAATGCTGGCGGGTATGCCGTATGAATCGCTGTGGGGTAACAACAATATCGGCTACCTGAACCGTCATAAAGGTGACAAGCCGGTAACGCACGCCACGCAGTCGTAACTGTATTGAACTGTTAACTGATAACTCAATTGGATGAATGACTATGACCGTATTCAGTGTAAAACATAGCCCGCTTTTACGTCAGCCGGAACGCTTCATCTCCCGTGAGGATCTGAAGGCGCTGATTTGCCGTATCACCGACAACCTGGTGAATATTGAGGATAAAACCGGTGAGTTCTTGTTACGGCTGGACGATGGTCGGGTGATTGATACCAAAGGCTGGGCAGGATGGGAGTGGACGCACGGCATCGGGCTGTACGGGATTTATCAGTATTACCAGCAGACGGGTGACGAGCAGATGCGCGCCATCATCGACGACTGGTTTACCGAGCGTCTGGCGGAAGGTACGCCGACGAAGAACGTGAACACCGTGTGCCCGTTCCTGACGCTGGCTTATCGCTATGAAGAAACGGGCGATGCCCGCTGGCTGCCGTATCTGGAGCGCTGGGCGGAGTGGGTGATGTACGAAATGCCGCGCACGGACAAGCAGGGCTTGCAGCACATTGTTTATAACAATGAAAACCACCAGCAGATGTGGGACGACACGCTGATGATGAGCGTGCTGCCGCTGGCGAAAATCGGCAAGCTGTTAAACCGGCCAGAGTTTGTGGAAGAAGCCACGTATCAGTTCCTGCTGCATGTGCAATATCTGATGGATCGCGAAAGTGGCCTGTGGTTCCACGGTTGGACGTTTGAGGGGCAGCACAACTACGCGAAAGCGCGCTGGGCGCGTGGTAACAGCTGGCTGACGATTGTTATTCCTGAATTTATCGAACTGCTGGATCTGCCGGAAAACAACGCGACGCGTCGCTTCCTGTTGCAGGTGCTGGAAAGCCAGATTGAAGCCTTGGCGAAATATCAGGATGACAGCGGCCTGTGGCACACGCTGATCGACGACCCAAACTCATACCTAGAAAGCTCGGCAACCGCTGGTTTTGCCTATGGTATTTTGAAAGCGGTGCGCAAGCGCTACGTCGACCCACGCTACGCTGAGGTGGCGGAGAAAGCGATTCGCGGCGTGATTAATCACGTTAATGAGGATGGTGAGCTAACGCAGGTATCATTCGGCACGGCGATGGGCAACGATCTGGATTTCTACCGCAACATCGCGCTGACCTCCATGCCATACGGTCAGGCCATGGCGATCCTGTGTCTGGCGGAATATTTGCGGGTCTATCTGTAATTGGATTAACGCGAGCGTTGCCTCTTAGTCATATCGGTTATGCTGGCTAAGGGGCAGTTTCGTGCGCCACACCGTCGCTATTCATATGCGATACCGTATACGCGCCCGACGCAGGGCGCTTGTATCTTTCTCACGTAGTGATTAGCTATCACTACATGAAACAGAGTGAGCTTCCGTAGGGCGCTAAGGCTATCAACCTTGCGATTGAGTTTAAGCCCTCTGTTTCACCTTTCACGCCAG
>NZ_LXFY01000001.1:531888-886225 GCF_021432585.1 Pectobacterium sp. IFB5596 | reverse complement strand
GTTAGCGTATCTTTGCCGCTTTCCAGTTTTTGGACTTCGTCGAATAGTGAGCCCAACAGTATATTTATTTTATAAATTTTGCTTCTAACTGTTTTAAGTAGTGGAGCGTAATCTTGCTGTGTGAGTAGTGCGATATTACTGTAGTGGCGAATGTAGTCATCCGTTTCGGTTATAATTTTCGCAATAGTCCGTATTCCCTGAATATTACTGAAACTGGATTTCCCTTTGTGGTTAAACCACAGGCCAAATTCTGAGTCACTCAGGTCTTGGATGCTGGAAAGTGGTGTACCGGTAGCAACGCTAAAAATAAAAGCATTTTCCCAATTTAGCAGTGATGCATTCTGTCGTTCTCTCTCTATACTGGCATTTTCCAGAATAGAAAATAACCGATAAGATTCTTCGTTTTTGGCTGCTAGATCGTGTGATTGTGAATAGGTTTTATTCATTATCTCTATGGCGATATCCATGGAAATAGAAGCGTAACGCATAGCATCAAAACAGAGTGATTTATCATCTGTCACTTGTGTGATGCTGTCATAGAGTTGCCATTTTAGACGCCGGGCTCCACGTTCAACCAGATCGGAATACCGATACGCGCATGAATCTGACCAATTTTCTTTTGATAAAGAATCAAATCTGCTAGGTGATCCCCAGTGTTTGATAGAATGTCTACTATCCATTTGCTCATAGACCCATGGAGTCGATCATGGACTTGCTGGCTGGAAAGAAAAAGAGAAGCTTCTTGATCTTTGAGCATGTAGGAATAGAACTTATCAGCAAACTCGGATGCTTTTTGGGCGGCGAGAGCTTGCAATAGACCAAAAGATTTTTGTGAGGTCGTGGCTATCAATTGTGTCCACTCTGATGTTACAACTTGGTTGTAGTCTGACTCACCGTTATCTCTCTGTTCATTAACGTTCAGTAGTTCGTTCAACTTTTCATCTCTTTTGCAAATATGTCGGGTGTACTAAGATAGAAATGATCAATTTTTTGCTTGAATAATCGATAGTTAATGACAGAGAGGGTTAGCATGTCGTTGCTAAAAATTAATAAAATTAATCATTTCATATAGGTACTATTATTACCGCCGCTGTAAATGATAATGCCGTTTTTTTGATGTTAGAAGTTATTTTGAGATAAATTTATGAAAGTTAATGATTTGGTTACTGTTAAAACCGATGGAAAGACTCGCAGGGAAGGGACTGTTCTGGCTGTGGAGACGTTTGAGGAAGGGGTAATGTATTTAGTTGCACTAAAAGATTACCCTGCTGGTATCTGGTTTTTCAATGAGATTAACAGTAAGGATGGGACGTTTGTTGAACCAAAGATCTTGCCGGAAAAAGAGTAAAGGGGAATGTCAATATACGAGCATTGTCCGAGTGAACAATGCTCGTAGCTATTCTAGTATCCAGTATTAGAATGTTTCCCAGTTACCGTTTTCCGTATTGGTTTGGCGAGGAAGGGCAAGTGATGAATGACCCTTCGTGTGCAGAGCATTTGGCCGAGCGGGTGCTGAAGGCGTACTTGATAGATGGCTGGATAACTTAAATGTTGCAACAGCACGGGTCAGTAATGCGGCTTGCTCCTCTAGCGAGGCCGCAGCGGCACTAGCTTCCTGAACGAGTGCAGCATTCTGCTGTGTCACGCTATCCATTTCAGATATCGCTTGGCCGACCTGAGTTATTCCTCGGCTTTGCTCGTCAGACGCAGAAGCAATTTCACCCATGATGTCGGTGACGTTCGTGACTGCATCGACGATCTCTTTCATTGTTTGACCCGCGTTATCAACCAAGACAGAACCACTATTGACCAAGCTGACTGATTCGGAAATCAGCGTTTCTATCTCTTTTGCTGCTTGCGCACTACGTTGTGCGAGGCTACGAACCTCACTTGCGACGACAGCAAAACCACGACCTTGTTCTCCGGCTCTGGCTGCTTCAACGGCTGCATTTAGCGCAAGAATATTTGTTTGAAAAGCAATGCTGTTAATGACACTGGTAATTTCAGATATTTTCTTTGAGCTACCTGAAATGCTGTTCATTGTATTGACAACGTTTGCAACGATCTCGCCACCTTGTTTAGCTTTCCCAGAAGCGTTCGCTGCGAGTTGGCTTGCATGGTGAGCATTTTCTGAGTTTTGTTTCACGGTAGCGGTAAGTTGCTCCATGCTTGCCGCAGTTTGTTCAAGTGCCGCCGCTTGCTGTTCAGTACGTGAGGAAAGGTCTGTGTTACCAGATGAGATCTCTGTCGAACCTTGATAAATAGAATCTGCGCTTTCCCGAACGGTAGTGACGGTTGTGACCAGCGAGGATTGCATTTGTTGAACGTTGCTGGCTAGCGTACCAATTTCATTCCTGCCATAGCGATCCGAGACTTGAGTCAGATCGCCCTGCGCAATGCGTTGAATTCTCATGACCAGTTGGTTCATCGGTTTGATGAGAATTCCCCGCAGAAGGAAGAATGTCAGAAGCGTTAAAATGGTGGCCAGAGCGAAACTGCTCCCCATTAACGAATATCCGAGTAGCGCATTTTTATGTGCGGTTTCGTTTAATTCTTTCGCTCTCTGCGTACGGTAAGCGACAGCGTCGAGTAGAAATTTGTTATAGGCCGAATCTAAAATTCGGGTTTCTTCGGATTCAAGGGTGATGACTTCTTCAAATAGCCCTTGTTTTGCCGCAGTGAGCATTAACATAAGGCCTTGATTGACATAGGCATCATAGGATTTACGTAGCTCACCGTCCAACGCTATATCCTGAGGTGTTTTAACCGGACGTTCTTCATAGATGAGGAAGGCTTTTTTTGACTGCTCCAGACGTTGTTCTGCTTGCTTCAAGTTGTCATTGAAGACCTGAGAGTCACCAATGCGTGCTGCTGCTGCTGCTTGGATTAGCAACAGACGGGCAGTGCGAAGGTGGTTAGAACTGTTCGAAATCCCCATTCGGGTGTCGATTTCTTGTGTAACGTCATCTAATGATTGATTGCTGCTTTGTAAAAAGTAGCTGGATGTGCTGATAGATGCTGCAAATAGCAGCATAATACCACCCAGAATAATGATGAATAAGGGAACTAGCCGTAAATTGCTCAGCATGCCAGCCTCGACGTGCTGCTCAGACCTTGAAGTTATTTTCATATCCATTCACTCATTCTCAGGAAATTATGATTTACCATGCCACTAGCGGCGGCATTAGCGTTTAGGTTTTAGTGTCTACATTAATGACAATCCATTAGCTAAACAACCAATGTAAAAGATAATCGGCATATATTGGGAAACCTTAATCAAATTCGATGCGATCCCGATCACGTTTTTAACGCTTTAAAAAGAAAAGAAAATTACGTGATGCGAAATCATACAAATTGATAATAAAAACGAAGAGTCTGACACACTAACTTTATTTGTCTGTGCTTCAACGCTATTGTGTGAAATCTATCTTCGGAGGGATCTTTCTTGGAAAAGCATACGCATTTTTTTTCTGATAAAAAAGTTGTTTTTTTTATCGCCACATTATGTTGTTTACTATGGGGGAGTGCTTATCCAGCCATTAAAAATGGCTATGACCTGTTTCACATTGCGGATAATGATATTCCTGGGAAACTTGTTTTTGCGGGTTACCGTTTCGCGTTTGCTGGGCTGTTACTGTTGGTGCTAGCCGTGCTAAGCGGTCGGTCTATCGGGCGGTTTCGGCCGAGGCAGTTAGCCCAACTGACAATCTTGGGAACATTTCAAACATCGTTGCAATATGTTTTTTTCTATATCGGTCTGGCATATACCACGGGTGTTAAAGGTTCAATTATGAACGCAACCAGTACTTTTTTCAGTGTACTGCTTGCTCATTATCTGTACAAGAATGATAAGCTAAACGCTAATAAGCTAACTGGCTGTATATTAGGTTTCGCTGGTGTGATGGCCGTTAATATTAGCAGTAATGAAATGAGTATTAGTTTTACGCTGCTAGGTGATGGGTTCGTTGTTATTGCTGCATTTATTTTGTCAGCATCGACAATATATGGTAAGCGGATATCACAAACGATGGACCCAACTATTATGACAGGTTATCAATTAGCGATTGGTGGCGTTATCTTAACGGTGTCAGGGTATTGTACAGGTGGATCGCTAGTTATACCCGATTGGAAAGCAGTGCTGATGCTCGGCTACCTTATTTTGCTATCTTCAATCGCTTTTTCATTATGGAGTCAATTGCTGAAATATAATCGGGTCGGCATGGTCGCACCATTTAATTTTCTCATTCCCGTATCCGGTACCGCGTTGTCAGCGTTGTTTCTTAATGAAAGTATTCTGGAGTGGAAATATTTCTTTGCACTCATCTTGGTATGTTCAGGTATTTGGTTGGTTAACCGGGTTACGAAGATGTGATCAGAAAATTATTTTTATTACAACCAGATAACTTCCTAATGTTGCATTCTGGGGGGTAACGTTTGAGATCGCTAAGGTCATGCTGTGCTTTGTATGACTTCATACCATAGCGGTTGCAACTAATCCCGATGACTTACTATTTTATTTAAAATCAATAAATTATCCTTTTTTCGACTTTTTTGTTACATTTATACGTGTAATAGCTTGGTAAAGAATGAGTACATTTTGCATCAAAACATATCGTTGAGAGTTTTTTGGGGAAAAAGTGTAAGTTTTTCATGAAAGGTATAAACTTACATGACGGCGCGCATATCGGGTATGATGATATTTTTGTATATGTATCATTTACATAGCAAGCAAATTGTTTCTTTTTTATTATTTTCAACGCTCTTTTTGTAACGTTTACTGTGCATTTTGGGTGTGAAAATACGCATGAAAGTGATCTGACCAGAGGCAGCTTGATTCATAATGCTTTCATTTGTGTGACTTGCGTCACATAATGGCCAAAATTCTTCTTCAGTCGCGTTGTGTGTGCTATGGATTAGGCGGTACAGTTGCGCTGTTTTAGGATTAATCCTATGCTCTTGGTTGAGTGAGTCTTCATCGAAGGATCAGGAAAGCAGCGGATGAACGGATTCTCCGCGTGATGCGCAAAGTTGGCTAAAGTTGGCAAGTAGCATTGCCCGAATAAGAAATGATGAAGTAGTAACTTGCAGTATCTGGCACCGATAGTTTTTTATGCCATCAATGGAGAGTGATTTTCGAACTGGGCGATATGGTCTATCACCTAACTTATGTTTTAAACATAGCCTGTCGGGATGGGAAATATGGGTACCTCTGAATTACTCAAACACATTTATGACATTAATCTGTCTTATTTGTTACTGGCGCAACGCTTAATTAATGATGAAAAAGCTTCTGCGATGTTTCGTCTAGGGATCAATGACGAGATGGCTGATATCTTGATGCAACTGACTCTGCCGCAGATGGTAAAACTGGCAGAAACCAACCAACTAATATGCCATTTTCGTTTTAACGATCACAATACAATCAAAGTGTTGACTCAGGAATCGCGTGTGGATGATTTACAGCAAATTCATACGGGGATTTTGTTGTCGAGCCACTTATTACAACAGTTAACTTCGAAAGAAGAAAACCTGCCTAAGAAAAGGGCATAAGTGATGGCGGAGAAAAGTATTGTTCAGGAAGCGAAAGATATCCAGTTGGCGATGGAGCTCATTTCGCTTGGTGCTCGTTTACAGATGTTAGAAAGTGAGACTCAGTTAAGTCGCGGGCGTTTGATCAAGCTGTATAAAGAACTTAGAGGAAGTCCGCCACCAAAGGGAATGTTGCCTTTTTCAACGGATTGGTTTATGACCTGGGAACAGAATATTCATTCATCAATGTTCTACAACGCTTATAGCTTTTTAATTAAGAATGGGCAGTGTAGCGGTGTTGAAGCAGTCATTAAATCGTATCGATTGTACTTGGAACAGTGTGCACCTCAGAGTGATTCTCCTCTGTTGGCATTGACTCGAGCTTGGACATTAGTCCGGTTTGTTGACAGCGGTATGCTGCAACTGTCGTCATGCAATTGCTGTAAAGGGATGTTTATTACTCACGCTCATCAGCCTAAAAACAGTTTTGTTTGTAGTTTGTGCCAACCGCCTTCCAGAGCGGTAAAAAGGCGTAAACTTTCGCAAAATCTTGCCGATATAATACCTCAACTGCTGGATGAACAGGTAAAACACGCAGTCTGAGCCTGTAGCGCGATTTGTGAATCTATCACTGTTGCTTGTGAAAGCAGTGATAGGTTTTTTCCTCAAGAACGTCTTGGCTACGGCTCCGCAGTTTTATCTCACCTTCCGCCCACCTTTTTTATTATAAGGATTTCTTGTGCTGGTTATATTGGGTTATATCGTAATTGTGGCCTCGATACTCGGCGGTTATCTCATGGTCGGTGGGGCCTTGGGTGCGCTTTATCAGCCTTCGGAGTTACTGATTATCGGTGGTGCAGCGTTAGGCGCTTTCATTGTTGGCAACAATGGAAAGGCGATAAAAGCAACGCTTCGAGCGCTGCCTCTTTTGGTCAAAGGCTCCAAGTATAATAAAGCTTTGTATATGGATCTTATGGCCTTGCTCTTTCGTGTGATGGCTAAGTCTCGCCAGCAAGGGATGCTTTCGCTTGAGTTTGATATTGATAATCCTCGCGAGAGCGAGATCTTCTCGAGCTATCCGAATATTCTTTCCGACAACAATATTGTTGAATTTATCACCGATTATTTGCGTTTGATGGTCAGTGGTAACATGAATGCGTTTGAGATTGAAACGCTGATGGACGAAGAGATCGAAACGATTGAACATGAAAGTGAAGTACCCGCGAGCAGCCTGACAATGATGGGCGACGGCCTCCCAGCATTTGGTATTGTTGCAGCAGTTATGGGCGTTGTTCACTCATTAGCCTATGTTGACCGGCCTGCCGCTGAGTTAGGGATGATGATTGCCCATGCCATGGTGGGAACTTTTCTTGGTATCCTACTGGCTTACGGTTTCGTCTCTCCATTAGCAGCCTTGCTGCGGCAGAAAAATGCAGAAAAAATCAAGGTATTGCAGTGTATTAAAGTGACTTTACTGTCGAGCCTTAATGGCTATGCACCGCAGATTGCTGTGGAGTTTGGACGTAAAACGCTGTACTCAACGGAGCGTCCTTCTTTTACAGAATTGGAAGAACATATTCGTCGTGTAAAATCGCCGACCCAGCAAGCGTCGGATAGTAACGCATGAAACATCAGCATCCCATTATTCGCAAAAAGCGCAAATCTGGGCATGGGGGTCACCATGGTGGCTCTTGGAAGATTGCCTACGCTGACTTTATGACAGCAATGATGGCATTGT
The DNA here is from genome assembly GCF_021432585.1 of Pectobacterium sp. IFB5596. Classification (NCBI taxonomy): domain Bacteria; kingdom Pseudomonadati; phylum Pseudomonadota; class Gammaproteobacteria; order Enterobacterales; family Pectobacteriaceae; genus Pectobacterium; species Pectobacterium sp. IFB5596. The sequence continues at coordinate 878,958 of NZ_LXFY01000001.1, read as the reverse complement.
TTCTGGTTATGTGGCTCATCGCGATTTCTACACCTATGCAGTTGGCCCAAATCGCGGAGTATTTTCGTACCCCATTAAAGGTTGCATTAACTTCAGGCTCTAAATCAAGCGACAGTTCCAGCCCAATCCCTGGTGGGGGAAACGATCCAACTCAACAAGATGGTGAAGTGAAAAAGGCCATCAAAACAGATAACGTAGAAAAGAAACTGGATGAGGCTCGACTGAATAAACTACGCGAGCGTTTGGATCAGTTAATTGAGGCCGATCCCCGATTACGTGCACTCCGTCCACATTTGCTGATTGAGATGATTGAGGAAGGGTTGCGTATCCAAATCATTGATAGCCAAAACCGTCCAATGTTTAAAACCGGGAGTGCGCAGGTTGAGCCTTATATGCGGGATATCCTGCGTGCGATAGCCCCTATTTTGAATGACTTCCCCAATAAACTGAGTATTTCAGGCCATACCGATGATGTTCAGTATACGACAGGGGAACGCGGTTATAGCAACTGGGAATTATCTGCTGATCGCGCCAATGCATCACGACGAGAGCTTATTTTTGGTGGTTTGTCTGATGGAAAAGTTTTGCGCGTTGTGGGCATGGCTGCGACAATGAGCCTCAAGCAGGCGACAAGCGGAAATGATGCGATTAATCGACGTATCAGTCTCTTGGTACTGAGCAAACAAGCTCAGAAGGATATTGAAGAAGAAAATGCAGAAAGCTCTGCTGTAAATATAGACAAAGCAGAAAATTTACAAAATATGGGGTTGGATAAGCCTAAACCTACCACGCCGACTGCCGAAAATAGTGATAACAATACGGGTGGAAGTGGTGAGGCATTGCCACAACCAACAAATGGAGTTCCTGCTCCAGAGCGTCAACAGCCAACTACTGCGTTGCCTGCTGCGCCGGATAGCCAGGCGACGCCTTCTCAATAAGCCGCGATTCACAGCTGAGGTGACCACGTGAGCATGGACATGAGTGCTTTCTATCAAACTTTCTTTGATGAAGCAGATGAATTACTGGCAGATATGGAACAACATTTATTATTGTTGGATCCTTCAGAGCCTGATACCGAACAATTAAATGCGATTTTCCGTGCGGCTCACTCCATAAAAGGAGGTGCGGGCACATTCGGTTTTAAAATTTTGCAGGAAACTACGCACCTTTTAGAAAATCTACTCGATGGGGCAAGACGTAGTGAAATGCGTCTTAGCACTGATATCATTAACCTGTTTCTGGAAACAAAAGACATCATGCAGGATCAGTTGGACGCTTATAAAACCGCACAGGAACCCAATGCTGAGAGCTTTGAGTATATCTGTCAGGCCTTGCGCCAGCTTGCTCTGGAGTCTAAAGCAGATGGCGGCGCAACCCAGTCTGACACATCGTCTACAACCCTGTACTCGGTCAGCCCAACATCTAATGATGTAGGTAAAGGTGAAATGCGTATCGCATTAACTGGCCTGAAATCTCAGGAAATACCTCAGATGCTGGAAGAACTTGGTAATCTGGGAACCGTTAAAGATCCCCACCAGACTGACACTAGCGTAGAAGTGACATTAGTCACATCTGAAAGTGAAGACGATATTAGCGCTGTACTGTGTTTTGTTCTTGAACCAGAGCAAATCAGTTTCAAGTCGGCCGTAGCCAGTCAACCCGTTGTCGCCGAAGTCGCAGAAACGTTAACTGTTGTTGAAGCCCCCGTTGCGCCAATAGCACCGTCTACGCCCGTTGCAGCAAAACCGCAATCTGCCCCGGAAAATGGAAAAAATAAAGCAAAAACCGGTGATACCAGCATTCGTGTAGCGGTTGAGAAAGTTGACCAACTTATCAACCTGGTTGGTGAGTTAGTGATTACGCAATCTATGCTGGCACAGCGCTCAAGTGAACTTGACCCTGTGGCGCACGGCGATCTGCTCAATAGTATGGGGCAATTGGAACGCAACGCCCGCGATCTGCAAGAGTCGGTGATGTCCATTCGTATGATGCCGATGGAATATGTATTTAGTCGCTTCCCTCGTTTGGTGCGTGATTTGGCTGCCAAGTTGGATAAGCAGGTCGAGTTAACGCTGATGGGGAGCTCGACTGAATTGGATAAGAGTTTGATCGAACGTATTATTGATCCTCTGACACACTTGGTGCGTAACAGCCTAGATCACGGTATCGAGTCTCCAGATAAACGCGTTGCTGCCGGTAAGTCTGCCGTGGGTAACCTGACGCTTTCTGCGGAACATCAAGGCGGTAACATCTGCATTGAGGTTATCGATGATGGAGCTGGGCTTAACCGTGAAAGAATTCTTGCTAAAGCTCTGTCTCAAGGGTTGGCGGTGAGCGATGCAATGTCTGATGAAGAAGTGGGCATGTTGATTTTCGCTCCTGGCTTCTCCACAGCAGAGAAGGTCACTGACGTCTCTGGCCGTGGTGTCGGCATGGATGTCGTCAAGCGAAATATCCAGGAAATGGGCGGACATGTTGAAATCCACTTCCAGGCTGGAAAAGGTACAACGATAAGAATCTTGTTACCATTAACGTTGGCCATCCTTGATGGTATGTCCGTTAAAGTTAACAATGAAGTCTTTATTCTACCGCTTAACGCCGTGATGGAGTCTTTGCAACCTCAGTCTGAAGACCTGTACCCGTTAGCGGGTGGTGAGCGTGTGCTACAAGTTCGTGGTGAATATTTACCTCTCGTTGAACTATTCCATATCTTTGATGTGGATGGTGCTAAAACGGATGCGACTCAGGGTATAGTCGTTATTCTACAGAGTGCAGGTCGACGTTATGCCTTGTTGGTCGATCAGTTGATTGGGCAACACCAGGTCGTCGTCAAAAACTTGGAAAGTAATTATCGCAAGGTACCAGGCGTTTCAGCCGCTACCATTCTTGGTGATGGTAGCGTTGCGCTGATTGTGGATGTTTCAGCGTTACAAGCGCTTAATCGTGAAAAGCGTGTGGTTGAAACTGCTGCTTAATAAAACAGATCGTTAATAAAGGGTGGAAAACATGACTGGACTTGCAAGCGTCACCAAATTAACTGGCGAAACCGTAGGACAGGAATTCCTGATTTTTACGCTGGGTGACGAAGAGTACGGCGTTGATATTTTAAAAGTACAAGAAATTCGCGGTTATGACCAAGTAACGCGTATTGCCAACACGCCTTCTTTCATTAAGGGTGTGACCAATCTACGTGGTGTTATTGTCCCTATCGTTGACTTGCGCATTAAATTTGCCAAGCAAGATGTTGAATACGATGACAACACGGTTGTTATTGTTCTGAACCTTGGGCAGCGTGTTGTTGGTATCGTTGTAGATGGTGTGTCCGATGTATTGTCATTGACTGCGGACCAAATTCGACCTGCACCAGAGTTTGCCGTAACACTGTCAACAGAGTACCTGACTGGTTTGGGTTCTCTGGGTGAGAGAATGCTGATTTTGGTTGATATCGAAAAACTGTTGAGCAGCGAAGAGATGGCGCTGGTTGATAGTGTATTGAAAGTCTAATTTATCGGCCTTCAGGGGCTACGAAAGTGGCCCCGAAAACCTTCCTTAGCCATATCCTTGTCAGTTCAGAAATTCGTAAAGATATCCAGAATAATGCCGATATTATCGGTGGTTGGTCTACTCAAAAGGCGTTGTATGTTTAACCGTATAAAAGTTGTCACAGGTTTGATGCTTGTGTTGGTGTTGTTTGGAGCCCTTCAGCTTATTTCTGGTGGTTTATTTTTTAGTGCATTAAAAAATGATAAGGATATCTTCAGCTCAACGCAGGTTATTAACCAGAAGCGTTCTGAACTGGATTCAGCATGGTCATATTTATTACAGACCCGCAATACACTTAACCGTGCTGGCACGCGTTTTGCTCTTGATGCTAGTGGTACAGGCACGGGAGCCGGGGGGAAAGAGCTTTTGGTTTCTGCTCAAAAGCAACTGTCTGTAGCAAACGATTTTTTCTCACGGTATGAGAAAGTGCCGCAGGATTCACGTCAAGATGAAAGTGTTGCCCGGGGCGTAAAAGAGAATTATGTGGCTTTGAATGGCGCGTTGATTGAATTAATTCAGTTCTTGAACGCAGGGGAATTTAAGAAATTTATTGATCAGCCGACACAGCGTTTTCAGGATAACTTTGAAAAAGCGTATTACACCTATAAAGCTGAAAGCGACAAGCTTTATCAGGCTGGCATAACTAAAAATGATGAAGCTTACGATTCGGCACTTTGGATACTTGGCTTCATTACCGTGTTGGTTTTTGCGTTAGCCTTGATTTCCTGGATTGGTATTCAACAATTATTAATGAGGCCGCTAAATAATATCGTTGAACATATTCGTCATATTGCGAAAGGTGATTTGACAAAGACGACCAATTTTCATAGTAGCAATGAAATGGGTATTCTCGCTGACAGTATTCGTCATATGCAAAGCGAGTTTGTTTCAACGGTGAGTGCGGTCCGACAAGGTGCCGATGCTATCTATACTGGCGCGACGGAAATTAGTGCCGGGAATAACGATCTTTCCTCACGTACAGAACAACAGGCTGCTTCGTTAGAAGAAACGGCTGCCAGCATGGAACAACTAACGGCAACGGTTAAACAGAATGCGGAAAATGCCCGCCAAGCCAGCCAGTTGGCACTAAGTGCGTCAGAGACTGCGCAGAAAGGGGGCAAGGTTGTCGATAATGTCGTCAAAACTATGCACAATATCGCTGGAAGTTCGCAAAAAATTGCCGATATTACTAGTGTGATTGATGGTATCGCTTTCCAAACCAATATCCTTGCGCTGAATGCGGCGGTTGAAGCTGCCAGAGCCGGGGAGCAGGGACGTGGGTTTGCGGTTGTTGCAGGGGAAGTTCGCAATTTGGCACAACGTAGTGCTCAGGCTGCGAAAGAAATAAAAAGTCTGATTGAAGATTCAGTCAACCGGGTCGATGAAGGTTCTGTTCTGGTTGAAAGTGCGGGCGAGACGATGGGAGAAATCGTCAGTGCTGTCACTCGTGTAACAGATATTATGGGCGAAATTGCCTCGGCCTCTGATGAGCAAAGTAAAGGCATCGATCAGGTTGGCCAGGCTGTTACTGAAATGGACCGAGTAACGCAACAGAACGCCTCTTTGGTTGAAGAGTCTGCTGCCGCTGCAGTTGCTTTGGAAGAGCAAGTTAAAGTGTTAAACCAAGCTGTTGCTGTATTCCGGCTGTCTGAAGAGACGGGTTCGTTTAGAAGAACAACGCCAGCAGCAACCGGGCAAAAGCCTGTATTGTTGGCTCCATCAGCAAATGGCGGTAAGAAAGTGAAAGAAGGTTCTTCCAATGATAATTGGGAAACGTTCTGATAAAAAACGTGGTATAGCGGCTATAAGTAAGCCCAATATGTAAAGCTTCTCGTGAGTTAATGCCCAGCCGCTTACGTATCGGTGGCTGGGTGATTGTTTACTTGTATTAATTTAAAAGATAAGCGTGAGCGTAATTTATCTGTGCACATTTGCTGTTGACGGCGATATAGCACTTGGTGCTTTTAAGCAGGGTAATTCATGGTATTGTTCAATCTGTAACTTATGTTATGGATATGATGGGGTGACGTTGACTTTGGTATAAAAACCAGAGGCAAAGCAAGCAGGTAGCACAGCTGTGACGAGAGGGACAATGCCACCCGACAGCATGTGGCTTTGGTAGAACAGACACGCTGAGCGTTCTGCTTTCAGAACTGCGGAGTGTATTACCAATACAGTGTCAATTTTAATCGCAGTGCGATGAGCAATTGACGAATGACAATAAAAACCTGCGTTAGCTGTAAAGGAAAGTTCAGATTGAAAAACACCATAGCAAAACACACTATTCGAGCGGTTTGATATGAAAAGTATACCATCGCAAAATCGCCCCGAATCTGCGTCTATCCTGACGCAGATGGTTGATCGGTTGCCGCTGTCGGACACACATTTTCGACGAATCAGCCAATTAATATATCAGCGCGCTGGAATTGTCTTGGCCGATCACAAACGAGAAATGGTTTATAACCGTTTGGTTAGACGTCTCCGTTTACTTGGAATCAATGATTTTGGCCAGTATTTAGCGCTCTTGGAGTCAGATCCTAACAGCGCGGAATGGCAAGCTTTCGTTAATGCATTAACGACTAACCTGACGGCATTTTTTCGCGAAGCTCACCATTTTCCTATATTGGCAGAACATGCCAGAAAACGTCCAAATGGCTATACGATTTGGAGTACAGCGGCTTCCACGGGAGAAGAGCCTTATTCATTGGCCATGACACTTGCCGAGGTCTTAGGTAATAAAGCGAGTGGATGTCAGGTGTGGGCCAGTGATATTGATACTCAAGTGTTAGAAAAGGCAACTGCTGGTATCTATCGTCAGGAAGAATTACGTTCTCTTTCTCCACAGCAGCTACAGAAGTTTTTTTTACGCGGTACCGGGCCGCATAGTGGTTTAGTTCGTGTTCGCCCGGAACTTGCGTCTATGGTGCATTTCCAACAACTCAATCTGCTCGCCCCCGATTGGTCTGTCCCTGCACCATTCGATGCTATTTTTTGTCGCAATGTAATGATTTATTTCGATAAAGAAACCCAAGAGCGTATTCTCCGTCGATTCGTCCCGATGCTCAAGCCGGGGGGATTGTTATTTGCTGGACATTCAGAGAATTTCAGCCAGATTAGTCGAGAATTCTATTTGCGTGGGCAAACTGTATATGGACTGGCTAAGGAAAGATAATGAGCAAAATAAGAGTATTATGCGTTGATGATTCTGCCCTAATGCGCCAGATCATGACTGAAATAATTAATAGCCATCCTGACATGGAAGTTGTTGCGACTGCGCCAGATCCATTAGTTGCTCGTGATTTGATTAAAAAATTTAATCCTCAGGTATTAACGTTGGATGTTGAAATGCCGCGCATGGATGGGCTGGATTTTCTTGAGAAACTTATGCGTCTGCGCCCGATGCCTGTTGTAATGGTGTCGTCGCTGACGGGAAAGGGTTCAGAAATTACGCTTCGCGCATTGGAACTTGGCGCTATTGATTTCGTCACCAAACCGCAACTGGGTATCCGCGAAGGGATGCTTGCATACAGCGAACTGATTGCGGAAAAAATTCGTATGGCAGCGAAAGCGCGTCTGCCGCAACGTAGCACAGTAGCAGAGCCGACGAAAATTATTCAGCACATGCCACTGCTCAGTAGTGAGAAGCTGATCGCGATTGGCGCATCCACGGGGGGAACAGAAGCGATACGGCATGTATTACAGCCTCTGCCACCAACAAGCCCTGCGCTATTGATTACACAACATATGCCCCCTGGTTTTACGAAGTCTTTTGCCGAGCGTTTAAACAAGCTATGCCAGATTACGGTGAAAGAAGCTGAAGACGGGGAACGTGTGCTTCCTGGCCATGCATACATTGCTCCAGGAGCCCGCCATCTTGAATTGGCTCGTAGTGGGGCAAATTATCAAGTACGTTTAAATGATGGGCCTCCAGTTAATCGGCATCGTCCATCAGTTGATGTGTTATTCCGTTCGGTTGCGCAATATGCCGGGCGAAATGCTGTAGGGGTAATCCTTACTGGAATGGGGAATGATGGGGCAGCAGGCATGCTGGAACTCCATCAGGCTGGTGCTTATACGCTGGCCCAAAATGAAGCAAGTTGTGTGGTTTTCGGGATGCCACGCGAAGCGATTGCGATGGGTGGTGTCGATGAAGTGGTGGATTTGCACCAGGTGAGCCAGCGAATGTTGGCACAAATCTCTGCCGGACAGGCATTACGTATATAAGCAGCTCTCGGTGAGCAATAAATATTTTAGGAGTAGGTATGGCCGATAAAGAACTCAGATTTCTGGTAGTGGATGATTTTTCGACAATGCGCCGAATTGTCCGTAACCTGCTTAAGGAACTGGGCTTTAATAACGTAGAAGAGGCAGAGGATGGTGCCGATGCACTGAATAAGCTTCGCTCCAGTGCTTTTGATTTCGTCATTTCTGACTGGAATATGCCTAATATGGATGGGCTTGAGCTGTTGCAGACTATCCGTGCTGACGGCGCGCTTTCCAGCCTCCCTGTACTGATGGTAACGGCAGAAGCGAAGAAAGAGAACATTATCGCTGCAGCACAAGCGGGTGCTAGCGGCTATGTAGTTAAACCATTTACTGCAGCTACCCTCGAAGAAAAACTAAGTAAGATTTTCGAAAAACTGGGTATGTAAGGGGATCTTATGACGCCACATATGCCGTCAGTTAACGACACAGCTTCAGCAACCGAGATCATTTCGCGCATTGGCCAATTGACTCGTATGCTGCGTGACAGTTTGAAAGAGCTGGGTCTGGATAATGCGATAGCAGAAGCAGCAGAGGCCATTCCTGATGCCCGCGATCGTCTTGACTATGTTGTCCAGATGACCGCGCAAGCGGCGGAGCGAGCACTGAACTGTGTAGAAGCTGCGCAACCACGCCAGAACCAGCTAGAATCAGGCGCAAAATCTCTGAAGGTTCGTTGGGATGAATGGTTTGAAAATCCAATCGAACTCGCGGATGCGCGCGAATTAGTGACGGATACGCGTAGCTATCTTGAAGATGTGCCACAACATACCTCATTTACCAACGCCCAACTGTTGGAAATTATGATGGCGCAAGATTTCCAGGACCTTACTGGCCAGGTCATCAAGCGAATGATGGATGTTGTTCAGGAGATCGAAAAACAATTGCTGATGGTATTGCTGGAAAATATCCCAGAAAAACCAGATGCGCCTAAGCGTGCTAATGATGGTCTTCTGAATGGACCACAATTGGACAAAGGTGCGGCAGGTATTGTAGCCAATCAGGATCAGGTTGATGATCTTCTGGATAGTCTTGGGTTCTAATGAGCCTTGCTTTAAGAAAAGGAATCATTTCCTTTTTTAAAAGGCTAGAGTGCCGCTGTTCCGGTTATTTATGGCCAGATTTATGGCCATAAATAGCTACTCTTGATTTCTCCTTTCCTTTTCACTATGCGTTAAAGAAGCGTTGGTTTTTCTCGTTGTTCCAGCCATAAAATTTTTCTGTATTTGTCATGCTAGGCAGCAAATTCCTATCCCGGAAGTCGTAACAGGAACATCGCCGTGGCTGAAGATAGCGATCTGGAAAAAACAGAAGCCCCCACTCCCCAAAAGGAGGAGAAGGCGCGCGAAGAAGGTCAAGTTCCACGTTCTCGAGAGTTGACTTCCGTTTTGATGATGGTCGCAGGATTGGCTATTTTGTGGATGGGAGGCGATGCGATGGCTGGCAGGCTGACCAGAATTGTCGCGCAGTCACTAAATTTTGACTATGCAACGATTAGCGATGATACCCAAATGCTACGCCATGTCGGTTCATTATTGCACCAGGCTGCCTTTGCATTGATACCGATTATGCTAGGGGCTGTGTTGGTGGCGTTGTCTGCTCCGATGCTGCTAGGGGGACTGTTATTTAGCACGAAGTCATTAAAAGTTGATTTCAAAAAACTAGATCCTATTTCTGGTTTAAAACGTTTGTTTTCTGCCCAGTCATTGGCTGAACTTTTCAAGGCGATATTAAAATCGGTCATGGTCGGGATCATTAGTACCTTGTTCCTGATTCATAACTGGCCGAAAATACTGCATTTGGTATCCGAAGCGCCGATTGCAGCGTTAGGTGATGCATTGGAATTGGCCGTAATGTGTGGCTTTCTCATCATCATGGGCCTTATCCCCATGGTTGCATTTGATGTATTCTGGCAAATCTGGAGTCATATCAAAAAATTACGGATGACGAAGCAGGAAATTCGTGACGAGCATAAGCAGAACGAAGGCGATCCTCATGTTAAAGGTCGTATTCGTCAGCAACAAAGGGCAATTGCCCAACGTAGGATGATGGCGGATGTTCCTAAGGCGGATGTGATAGTCACCAACCCGACGCATTATGCGGTGGCATTACGATATGATGATAAAAAAATGAATGCGCCGAAAGTGTTGGCTAAAGGGGCTGGTGAAGTCGCTTTACGTATTCGTGAACTGGGAACTGAGCATCGCGTTCCTATTTTAGAAGCGCCGCCGTTGGCGCGAGCGTTATTTCGTCATTCAGAGGTCGGAGAGCATATACCTGCTGCCTTGTATGCTGCCGTTGCAGAAGTCTTAGCTTGGGTTTATCAACTGAAACGCTGGAAGCGTGAAGGTGGATTAATTCCTAGAAAACCGAAACATCTACCGGTGCCCGATGCACTGGATTTTGCTAAAGAGAATACTACTGATGGCTAATTTGGCCTCTTTGCTTCGTTTACCGAGTAATATGAAAGGTACCCAATGGCAAATATTAGCCGGACCTATACTGATCCTGCTGATACTTTCCATGATGGTATTGCCGCTGCCACCATTCATTCTGGATCTGCTATTTACCTTTAATATCGCACTATCAATTATGGTCTTGCTGGTGGCGATGTTTACGCAACGGACGCTGGAGTTCGCTGCATTCCCTACAATCCTGCTGTTTTCTACATTGCTGCGCTTGTCACTTAACGTCGCCTCTACCCGTATTATTTTGCTGGAAGGGCACACGGGGACTGCCGCAGCAGGGAAGGTTGTCGAAGCATTTGGACACTTCCTTGTAGGTGGGAATTTTGCCATTGGTATTGTGGTATTTATCATTCTCGTTTTAATCAACTTCATGGTTATTACCAAAGGTGCCGGCCGCATTGCCGAAGTTGGTGCCCGTTTTGTATTGGATGGCATGCCAGGTAAGCAGATGGCGATCGATGCCGATCTTAACGCTGGGATAATTGGTGAGGAAGAAGCGAAAAAGCGCCGTGCAGAGGTAACACAGGAGTCAGACTTTTATGGTTCCATGGATGGTGCCAGTAAGTTCGTGCGTGGTGATGCTGTCGCAGGACTGATTATCATGGTCATCAATATTGTTGGCGGGTTGATCGTCGGTGTCGTGCAACATGGAATGCCAGTAGGACAGGCGGCGGAAAGCTATACCTTGCTTACTATTGGTGACGGGCTGGTTGCTCAGATCCCTGCTCTGATTATTTCTACTGCTGCGGGTGTTATTGTTACTCGTGTGAGTACCGATCAGGATGTTGGCCAGCAGATGGTCACTCAGTTATTCAATAATCCGCGGGTTATGGTGCTGAGTGCGGCAGTGATTGGGCTTATTGGGCTGGTTCCTGGAATGCCTAATTTTGTCTTTTTATTATTCACCGCATCTTTGTTGGGGCTTGCTTGGTGGATGCGCGGGGAACAGACAAAAGAACCTGTTATGCAGCCCATGCCTGCATCAATGGAGAAGCATCAGGTTGTTGAAGCTAGCTGGTCTGATGTACAGCTTGAAGATCCGCTAGGTATGGAAGTGGGTTATCGTTTGATCCCAATGGTTGACGCGCAGCAAGATGGAGAACTATTGGGCAGAATTCGTAGTATCCGGAAGAAGTTTGCTCAGGAAATGGGATACTTACCTCCAGTGGTTCATATTAGGGATAACCTGGAGCTTCAACCTGCCAGCTACCGCATATTAATGAAAGGTGTTGAAGTGGGGAGCGGTGAGGCTCATCCTGGTCGGTGGATGGCAATAAATCCAGGGAATGCGGTTGGCTCTTTATCTGGAGATATCACACAGGACCCCGCGTTTGGGCTACCAGCAGTCTGGATTGATAATGCTCTGAAAGATCAGGCTCAGGCTCAAGGGTTCACGGTTGTAGAGGCCAGTACTGTGGTGGCAACACACTTGAACCACTTAATTGCATTACATGCTAGCGAGCTGTTTGGTCGACAAGAAGCTCAGCAGTTGATGGATCGTGTGGCGCAGGAAATGCCAAAACTGACAGAAGATTTTATTCCAGGCGTTGTGACGCTAACCACATTGCATAAAGTTTTGCAAAATCTGCTCAGCGAGCGGGTTTCGATTAGGGATATGCGAACTATTATGGAGACATTGGCTGAGCATGCGCCTGTGCAACCAGACCCCTATGAATTGACCACGGTTGTCAGGGTTGCATTAGGGCGTGCTATCACTCAGCAGTGGTTCCCGGGAGACAGCGAACTTCAGGTTATTGGGCTGGAAGGGTCGTTGGAACGCCTTTTACTACAGGCCCTCCAAGGGGGGGGAGGTCTCGAACCGGGGCTTGCCGATCGCCTACTCGAGCAGGCAAAACAAGCACTACAGCGGCAGGAAATGTTGGGTGCTCCACCTGTGCTGCTTGTGAACCATGCTTTGCGTGCTTTACTTGCCCGATTCTTGCACCGTAGTCTGCCAAACATGGCTGTACTTTCTAATTTGGAAATTAGCGATCATCGCCAAATCCGCATGACATCAGTTATAGGGGAAGCTCAACAATGAGAAGGTTGATACGTTCTCTGGTCGCAGCAATGATGGTTTTTCCGCTTGGCGCTATCGCAACGCCGGGTAGTTGGAATGGAAGTCAGCCTGGGATAAAACTTGATTACCGTGGTGAAATGATTACGACATCGGCCTTTGTCCCTAACACCATGGTTAAGCCGGATGAAACCATTACGACAATCTACTGGCGATATGCGATTGATTCAGTGATACCCATGGGGCTGGTTGTTAAGCTTTGTTCGCAATCACCGCAGCGTTGTGTTGACTTAAATGGAAGCGGTGACGGGCAAACTCAGGCATTTGAGGGATTAGCGGCTAACAATGAGTTTCGTTTTGTATACTACATTGAAGGAAAAGGGCGCATTAAGCAGACGTTCATAGTCCGTACGATCGATATTGCGGTCAACTACAAATAGTGGTTTTAAGTAAGAAGCAGTCTTAGACAATGAGAAGTCTCTGCTGAAACGCAGAGACTTTAGAATGTGATTTTCCTACCGCCTACTATAACACCTTTCGACTGACCATCAGGACCATACAGTCCTTGACCGTGGCGAGGCTTCAGTATATTGATGGCTTCATTGGTATAGGCAATATGGCGGTTAAGCAGAAGGCCATTATGCTTATTCTGATCATTCAAGCGTCTGGTTAATTCCTGCACTTGCTGCCAGTAATCAGATAGTTTTTCAACACCGTCATAAGGTGCCTGTAACTTAAGTGTCGATTCTGTTGCATGGCGTCGAACTTCCAAATGCTGCATAGTCGCCAGTAACGATGTCTTCTTCTCTGTTACCTGTTGCAGAGCAATGCTATTAATATGACCAGCGCAAAGTAACGTTTGCTCTTCAGCCATAACTACATCAAGTTCACGTAGGTTGTTGAGCAATTGCTCTAGGATCGATTGTAGATTTTCCATACGTGTTAATTACCTGCTAAAAAATCTCGCGTTTCTTTAAGTAACGCATCAGCAATTCTTCCGGTATCAATTGTAAGTGAGCCATCACGAATTGCCTGTTTCAAAGTTTCAACGCGAGCCATGTCTATATCCTGCGTACCAGGCTGCATCAATTTTGCCTGCGCATCGCTCAGCTTTACCTGCGTTGCGCTGACTTCAGACTGAGTTTCGGCCTGTTTACGCTTGGTTTTAACGATGTCGCCAGATTCGCGTTGTTGCACTTGACTGACCGGCTTCAGTGATTGTGTGCGATCAATACTCATAATACAGCCCTCTGATTTGAGGATAAATAGTTAGTCACCAACGTGTTACGAAATGTTCATCACATTGGCATTCAATTTTAAAACGTCGTCAGCAATGACTCTAGTAACTATCATCGGCAAACCTGAGCAAAGCTTTAATTAATTACTGTGAGATCAGAATAATCCCATCTTCGTTCGTAATGCCGCTGATTATTTGTCCATTTGCCGTTCTGACCCTAACTGCCTGCCCAGCAGCTGCGTTGTTCATGGCTTTCCCTTCGCCATTGATTGTGAAACCGTCACCTTGGGCGATAATTTGCACCGACTGGCCTGCCTTTACCACCCAGGCGCGTCTGATCATGGAGGCAGTAATAACCTGGCCGGGTGTTAAATCGCGTAAAAGAACCGCACCCTGCGCGCCTTGTAACGTCAGTATAGGGCGCAGCGGTAATAAATCGAGCCTGCCTTTTGTCAAACCAATATCTTTTTCCGTCAGCGTTGTCCCACGATTTATAGGTCGCGAACTGGTGACATAGTTCCCTGTCACCTGAACTTCGGTTTGAATGAAGCGACGCTGCTGCTCACAACGTACTGACAGGCTTACATTTCCCCACATTTTTGTATTTCCGGGCTGCGTGATTTGGGGGGCTTCGCACTGTGGCCATTGTGATTCTGGCGATTTTATCAGAACGTTGACGGTATTGGTGGTTCCCTGAAAGCGCGAGGCAAAAAATTGATTGATCTGTGCTGGAAGGTTGCTCGCATTGATTGGGGCACACAGGATGAAAAAACAGGGCGTTGCCAGGCAGAGATAATAATATATTGTTTTCATTCCAGTTCAGCTCTCCTGATTCCGATCGTGTCGGGCATAAGTGTAACGATGTCAGCATAAGGTTAAGGCAATAAATAGCGCTGCATTTGGTGCCTATTCGTTCGATGGCATAGCCATAATGAGAATTATCCTACCCACTCCAAATTCTAACTTGCGGAGGGAGCATGCTTGATAAATTAAACGCCTCATTGCGGTTTCAGCAGGAAGCGTTGAACTTGCGTGCCCAGCGGCAGGAAATTCTGGCCGCGAATATTGCTAATGCGGATACACCTGGCTATCAGGCCAGAGATATAGATTTTGCCAGCCAGCTCAGTAAAACGATGGAGCAAGGGCGGGTGAATGGTACGGGTATCGCGCTGAAAACGACATCTGTACGGCATATACCGGCACAGAATTTTCAGCCGCCGGAGCTTGATTTGCTCTATCGCGTACCCGATCAGCCTGCATTAGACGGTAATACAGTCGATATGGACCGGGAACGCACTAATTTTGCCGACAATAGCCTGAAATATCAAACCAGCCTGACTGTTCTGGGTGGGCAGATTAAAGGCATGATGTCGGTTCTGCAGTCAGGTTCATGATCATCGCGCGATGGGAAGGTAAAGATTCATGTCGTTATTAAATATATTCGAAATTTCAGGCTCAGCACTGTCTGCGCAATCACAGCGTCTGAATGTGAGTGCCAGTAATCTGGCTAACGCAGACAGCGTAACGGGACCTGATGGCGAACCTTATCGTGCCAAACAGGTTGTATTCGAAGTGAATGCGGCCCCGGGGCAGTCAACTGGCGGCGTACGCGTTGCTAATGTTATCGAAGACCCATCGCCTGCTCGTCTGGTTTACGAACCGGGTAACCCGCTAGCTGATGGGCAGGGATACGTTCGCATGCCGAATGTTGACCCAGTGGCTGAGATGGTGAACACCATTTCGGCATCACGCAGTTACCAGGCAAACGTCGAAGTCTTGAATACGACAAAATCGATGATGCTGAAGACGTTAACGATCGGGCAATAATCGGAGGCGAAATAATGTCTATCACAACAAATGATACTTCCTCGGCAACGAGAACACAGAATACGTCCAATACGTCTGCGTCGTCGCCGATAGATAAGAACAGTGCTGCCGATCTTCAAAATCAGTTTTTAACACTTCTGGTGGCGCAGTTGAAGAATCAGGACCCGACGAATCCGATGAGCAATGATCAGCTAGTAAGCCAGCTTGCTCAGCTCAACACGGTCAGCGGTATTGAGAAATTGAACACGACACTCGGTTCTATCTCCGGCCAGATAAATAACAATCAATCCATGCAAGCCACAACGCTGATTGGCCACAGCGTCATGGTTCCAGGAAAAGAAATCCTTGTTGGCAAGGAAACCAGTACCCCCTTCGGTGTTGAACTGGAAAAAGCAGCGGAAGTTGTCACCGTCACTGTCAATGATGCGACGGGTAAAGCAGTTCGTACGATCGAACTGGGGACGCTTTCTGCGGGAGTTCACTCATTCAACTGGGACAGTAAGCTTTCTGATGGCTCTGTTGCGCCTGATGGTGCTTATACCTTTACGGTTGCTGCCAGCACTGGTGGTGCGCAGCAGGTTGTTCAGCCATTGAGCTATGCGGTTGTGAATAGTGTTGTTCGTGGCGATAGCGGTGCATTGCTGGATTTAGGGCTGCGCGGCAGAGCTACCATGGACGATGTCAGGCAAATTCTGTAACGGCATAAATTTCATAGTATTCCAGTGGTACCCACAATCTGGAATATGATTAATCAATTTATCTGGAGAGCAACATGAGTTTTTCTCAGGCAATCAGTGGCATAAATGCAGCATCTAAGAACCTGGATGTTATTGGTAATAACATTGCTAACTCTGCAACAGTGGGTTTTAAATCTAGTAATGTGACATTTGGTGATATGTTTGCAGGGTCACAAGTCGGTATGGGTGTGCAGGTTGCATCTGTGCTGCAAGATTTCTCCAATGGCACCATCACGTCGTCTTCTCGAGACCTAGATGTTGCGATTAGTAGCGGTGCTGGTTTTTATCGCATGCAAGATAGCAATGGTGCCACTTATTATAGCCGTAATGGTCAGTTTATGCTGAACGGGCGTAATATCGTTAATGCACAAGGTATGCAACTGACGGGTTACCCGGCAGTAGGGGCTCCACCGGTTATCCAAACTGGGGGCGATCCACAGCCGCTGACCATTCCTAATGGCGATATGTTTGCTAGCGCGACGACGACTGCGTCCCTTATTGCCAGCTTGAAATCATCTGACGCTAAACCTGCCAAGCCTTGGGTTGCCGCAAACCCTACAGCTACACCTCCGGTGTTAAGTACAGAGGGTCAAGAAGGTACCTTTAACAATTCAACGTCGTTGACGACTTATGACAGTCAGGGGAATAAGCACGATTTTACGCTGTATTTCGTTAAGGTTAGCGATAATAACTGGAAAACCTATGCACGAGATGCTTCTGCAGCATCCCCTAAATATCAAGATGTTGGCACGCTGACTTTTGGTGCCAATGGTGCATTACTTTCCCAGAATCCGTCCCCCAATGCGATTACCGGCGTAACGCCTGGAGCCCTTACTGTCGATCTCGCGGGGACTAATGGTGCAGCGCAGGGGACGTTCACACTTGATTTTACCGGTAGCGTGCAGCAAAACACGGATTATAGCTATAAAAGCCCCGTTCAGAATGGCTACGCGCCAGGTGCTCTGACAGGGTTTGCTATCCAAGAAAATGGTATCATTGAAGGTAGTTACAACAATGGCCAGAAGCAAGCATTAGGCCAGATTGTATTGGTAGGCTTTGCTAACCCTGGCGGTTTATCGCCTAATGGGGATAACGTATGGTCTGAAACTGCAAGTTCTGGACAGGCGGTCGTTGGCGTTGCTGGTTCAGGGAATTTAGGTAAGCTTATCGGTAAATCGACGGAAGCCTCAAACGTCGATATGGGCCAAGAATTGGTCAACATGATCGTTGCGCAACGTAATTACCAATCAAACGCGCAGACGATTAAAACGCAGGATTCCATTCTGCAAACGTTAGTTAGCATGCGTTAATTATCCTAACGGGGACATTGCATGGATCACGCGATTTATACGGCAATGGGTGGTGCGAGCCAGTCATTGGAAAAGCAGGCGATTACTGCGAACAACTTGGCCAATGCTTCAACGCCGGGTTTCCGTGCACAACTCTCAGCACTGCGCGCTGTGCCGGTTAATGGGTTAACCCTGCCCACCCGAACGCTGGTTGTCGCTTCAACGCCTGGCGCTGATATGACCGAAGGCGTGATGAATTATACTGGTCGTGCAATGGATGTCGCTTTACCGAAAGAGAGTTGGCTGGCAGTGCAAACGGCTAATGGCGGTGAGGCGTATACCCGTAATGGTAATATGGAAATCAATGCTGATGGGCAGTTGACCATTCAGGGACGAGTGGTGATGGGGGATGGTGGACCGATTGATATCCCTCCTCAAGCCCAAATCAGTATTTCACCTGACGGTACGATTTCTGCACTGAATGCGGGTGACCCGCCGAATACTATTGCCCAGTTAGGTCGTCTGAAGCTTGTTAAGGCTACTGGTCAGGAAGTGGAGCGATCTGATGATGGATTATTCCGCTTAACGCAACAGGCTCAGCAACAACGTGGTAATGTGCTGCAAAACGATCCCACCGTGCGTATCATGCCGGGTGTAATTGAAGGCAGTAATGTGAACACGGTCGATACGATGGTCGATATGATTGCCAATGCTCGTCGCTTTGAAATGCAGATGAAAATCATTAGCAGCGTTGACGATAATGCACAACGTGCTAATCAGATATTAGCAATGGGTTAAGCGCCGAGTGCGCACAGGAGTGAATAAATGATCCGTTCTTTGTGGATTGCAAAAACCGGCTTGAACGCTCAGCAGACCAATATGGACGTTATTTCCAATAACTTGGCAAACGTCAGTACTAATGGTTTCAAGCGTCAGCGTGCGGTGTTTGAAGACTTGATGTATCAAACTGTTCGTCAGCCCGGAGCTCAGTCTTCAGAACAAACCATGCTACCGTCCGGTTTGCAGTTAGGTACCGGGGTTCGTCCGGTATCAACAGAGCGTATTCATACTCAAGGAACGTTTTCCGAGACGGGTAACTCTAAGGATGTTGCTATTAAAGGGCAGGGGTTCTTTCAGGTTCAGTTGCCTGATGGTACGACTGCTTATACGCGTGACGGTGCTTTCCAACTTGACGGTAACGGCCAGTTAGTGACGTCCAGCGGCTATCAGGTTCAGCCAGCCATTACTATTCCGGCGAATGCAACTGAACTCAATATTGGTCGTGACGGTATTGTCAGCGTTAAATTGCAGGGGCAGGCGGCAACAAACCAAATTGGTCAGTTGACGCTGACGACCTTTATTAATGATAGCGGTCTTGAGAGCATGGGTGAAAATCTGTATTTGGAAACAGCCAGTTCTGGTGCGCCGAATGAAACGAACCCAGGTTTGAATGGTGCGGGTCTGCTATATCAAAAATATGTCGAAACCTCCAATGTCAATGTGGCTGAGGAATTGGTGTCGATGATTCAGACTCAGCGTGCTTATGAGATCAACAGTAAAGCAATTTCGTCTTCTGACCAGATGTTGCAGAAATTGACTCAGCTGTAATGTTGTAATCCGCTAATTCCAGTAATGAGAGCGTGATTTGGTGGTGGCAGCATAGATAGCGTTTAACGGGGTAATGAAGACCATAAATAACCGAAATGAGGAATATGGTTTTGATTTACCCCGTGAATATGTGAAATAGATTAATTTAAGGCGATATCCGCAGTGATAATGAATGCAAAGTCGGTTATCAAACCACTCCGCCGACCCCGT
Source organism: Pectobacterium sp. IFB5596 (assembly GCF_021432585.1). Lineage (NCBI taxonomy): Bacteria > Pseudomonadati > Pseudomonadota > Gammaproteobacteria > Enterobacterales > Pectobacteriaceae > Pectobacterium > Pectobacterium sp. IFB5596. Next base: position 859,759 of record NZ_LXFY01000001.1, on the reverse strand, counting down.
CTGTTGGCATTGATCGCGATGTTAGCACTTAACGGCTGCGCCTATATTCCGCATGATAAAGTTGTCACTGGGCCTACGACTGCCCAGCCGGGGGCGCCAGTACTCGCGGGTCCTAATGGTTCTATTTTCCAAACTGTGCAGCCGATGAATTATGGTTATCAGCCGATGTTTGAGGATCGTCGCCCACGTAATATTGGTGACACATTGACGATCGTATTGCAGGAAAATGTCAGCGCTAGTAAAAGCTCATCAGCGAATGCTGCGCGTAATGGGGCATCAACGTTTGGGGTAGCGACAACACCGCGTTATCTTGAAGGGCCGCTAGGTAATAACCGTGCGGCGCTGAATGCTACCGGGACGAATGATTTCACAGGGCAAGGCGGTGCCAATGCCAATAACACGTTTAGCGGTACGATTACGGTCACGGTGGGGCAAGTATTAGCAAACGGCAACCTGAGTGTCGTTGGTGAAAAACAAATTGCAATTAATCAGGGAACAGAGTTTATCCGTTTCTCTGGCGTGGTAAATCCGAGAACCATTAGTGGTAACAACTCGGTGCCATCAACTCAGGTAGCGGATGCGCGTATTGAATATGTGGGGAATGGCTATATCAATGAAGCGCAAAACATGGGCTGGTTACAGCGGTTCTTCCTCAATGTTTCTCCGTTCTAAGCTTAAGAGGCCTGCCATGCGGATTGCATCATTTTTCACTGTACTGCTGACGTTACTGACGCTGAATATTACGTCTGCGTCGGCAGAGAGAATTCGCGATCTGGTTAATATCCAGGGCGTACGTGGTAATGCATTGATTGGTTACGGTTTAGTGGTTGGCTTGGATGGTTCCGGTGACCAGACCATGCAGACACCGTTTACCACGCAAAGCTTAACTAACATGCTTTCCCAATTAGGGATTACTGTCCCTGCCGGCACTAACATGCAGTTGAAGAATGTGGCGGCGGTGATGGTAACGGCGGAACTTCCACCGTTTGGCAGAACAGGCCAAAATATTGATATTGTTGTGTCTTCACTCGGTAACGCGAAGAGCTTGCGAGGCGGGACGTTGTTGATGACCCCATTGAAAGGGGTAGACAATCAGGTATACGCCTTGGCTCAAGGGAACGTTTTGGTCGGTGGCGCTGGCGCTTCCGCTGGCGGAAGCAGCGTTCAAGTTAACCAACTAGCCGGTGGACGGATCAGCAACGGTGCGGTTATTGAACGAGAGTTGCCTAGTACGTTTGGCACATCAAATACGATTATGCTGCAATTGAAAAATGACGATTTCTCAATGGCGCAGAAAGTGAGCGATGCGATCAATCGTTCTGGATATGGTGGTACGGCTACTCCGCTGGATTCTCGTACTATTCAGGTAATGGCTCCGCATGGTAACAGTTCCCAGGTTCGCTTTTTGGCCGATGTCCAAAATATTGAAGTCAACGTCGGTATCCAAGATGCCAAGGTTGTGATCAATTCTCGCACAGGTTCTGTCGTAATGAATCGCGATGTCACATTGGATAGCTGTGCTATTGCTCAGGGTAACCTTTCTGTGACGATTAACCAGCAAGCTAATGTCAGCCAACCGAATACTCCATTCGGCGGGGGACAGACCGTTGTGACTCCGCAAACAGAGATTTCAGTTCAGCAAGCTGGCGGTGCATTACAGCGAGTTAACTCCAGTGCCAACCTCAATAATGTCGTGCGTGCACTGAATTCTCTAGGTGCGACGCCGATGGAGCTGATGTCTATTCTGCAGGCGATGCAAAGTGCTGGCTGCTTGCGCGCCAAACTGGAAATTATCTGATGAGTGATATGCAGACGCTGAATAATGCGGCCTATGATGCGCAGTCCCTGAATACGTTGAAGCGTGAAGTCTCAGGTAATCCTCAAAGTAAAGAGGGTATCAGGGCTGTGGCGCAACAGATGGAAGGCGTGTTTGTTCAATTGATGATGAAAAGCATGCGTTCTGCGATTCCGCAGGATGGACTCTTTAGCAGCGATCAAACGCGTCTGTATACCTCAATGTATGACCAGCAAATTGCTCAAGAGATTTCAACAAAGGGCAAGGGGCTAGGGCTCGCGGATGTTATGGTTGAGCAATTGACCCGACAATCTCCAGATGCCACGGCAGCTAAAGCTGCTATACCTTCTGCTCCATTAACATTCGATGGTGATGTGCTCAAAAGCATGCCGATCGCGGCAGTGGAGCAAATGGTGCGTAAAGCGCTCCCCAAATTGCCAAGTACCGGTTCAGCTCTGCCATTATCTAATAGTAATTTTGTATCTCAGATTTCCTTGCCTGCTCAGATTGCCAGCCAGAGTAGTGGCATACCTCATCACCTTATCATCGCCCAAGCAGCGCTTGAGTCTGGCTGGGGGCAGCGTGAAATTCCTACCGAAGACGGGCGACCAAGCCACAATTTGTTCGGTATCAAAGCTGGCGGCAGCTGGAATGGGCCGACAACTGAGATAACTACGACAGAGTATGAGCAGGGTGTGGCCAAAAAGGTAAAAGCCAGTTTCAGGGTTTATGATTCCTACATTGAGGCCATTGGCGACTATGTGAAATTGCTGACTAATAACCCACGCTATTCTGCTGTGATGAGTGCAGGAACGGCTGAGCAAGCGGCCCATGCGTTGCAAAAAGCGGGTTATGCAACAGACCCACAATATGCTCAGAAATTGGTTAGCATGATCCAACAAATGAAAAACTCAGGTGAGAAAGTAGCGAAAGCCTACACCCACGATTTGAGTCGGCTATTTTGATTTTTTATTCAAGATTTGCACTTTCTGACCGATAAAGTAATTAACTTATGTAGCAGATTTGCTGCTTTCAGCATTTAGTTAACTGCGCAGAGCGAAGAGAGCCTGTGTAAAAGGAACAACACCCTATGTCCAATTTAATTAACACCGCGATGAGTGGCTTAAAAGGTGCACAGGTTGCGCTGAGTACCGTGAGTAATAACATTAGTAATCAGGCTGTTATTGGATATAGTCGGCAAAATACGATAATCGAACAAGCAATTAGTAGCAGCACTTCAGCTGGATATATGGGCAACGGTGTTAATGTTGTTAGCGTCGATCGCCAATATAATGAATTTATTAACAATCAATTGCGTTCTGCACAAACGACAAGCAGTTCAGTTTCTGCGTATTACGATCAGATCTCTAAAATTGATAACCTGCTGGCCAGCAGTACCACTAGTCTTTCATCAGCGATACAAGGCTTTTTTTCTAACTTACAGAACCTCACCAGTAATTCTGGCGATTCCTCTACTCGCCAAACCGTGCTGGGTAAAGCTGAAGGGCTGGTAAACCAGTTTAAAGTTACTGATAAATATTTGCGTGACATGGATAGTGGCCTGAATACGCAAATTCAAAGTATTGTCGGCCAGGTTAATACATACACCAATCAAATTGCATCGCTGAATAATGATATCAATCGGTTGCTTGGCGCAAATAGCGGTGCGATGCCTAATGATCTTCTCGATCAGCGCGATCACTTGGTTGACCAACTCAATAAATTAGTCGGTGTTGATGTTGTTATTCAGGATGGAACTGTTTATAACGTCGCGTTAAAAAATGGGACTAACTTAGTTCAGGCAGGTAGCAGTAATCAATTGGTTGCAATAGGTTCGAGCAATGATGCGACTCGCCTCACCATTGGTTATAAAGATCAGACAAATGGTGTTGTAACGTTGAATGAAAACACGTTAACCGGCGGTTCATTAGGTGGGTTGCTCTCTTTCCGTTCAGAGACGCTGGATGAAACGCGCAATCAGTTAGGGCAGTTAGCATTGGCATTTGCTGATGCGTTTAATACTCAGCATAAGAAAGGTTATGATCGTACTGGAGAAGCTGGCGATAACTTCTTCTCGTTCGGTAAAGCTGTTGTCCTAAATGACAGCAAAAATGGTGGTGATGCGGTATTAACACCATCTTACACTGATACCAAAGGTGTGCAGGCCAGTAATTATACGATTAAGTATGATGGCAGTAACTGGCAGGTTACTCGTTTGTCTGACAACTCGAAAATTACGCCGACGGTTGACACTTCTGATAACAGTTTGAATTTTGATGGCATAAAGATGGTCATGACAGGTACCGCTGAAGCGAATGATAGCTTCCTGCTTAAGCCTGTGAATGATGTCATTATTGATATGAAAGTGGCTATTTCCGATTCGAATAAAATTGCAGCCGCCGCCGCTTTTGATGCAGATAATAAGCCCATCCCTTTCGGTGGTGTAAGTGATAACACCAATGCCAAAGCGTTACTTGCGCTGCAAAATGAAAAAATCGTAGGTGGCAAAGCTAGCGTATCTGGCGCGTATGCAGGGCTAGTTGGTTCGATTGGCAACCAGGCCAGCACGCTGAAGATAAATAACGCATCGCAGCAAAACGTTGTCAAGCAACTGACGGCAGAACAGCAGTCTGTATCTGGTGTGAATCTAGATGAAGAGTATGGCGATTTGATGCGTTATCAGCAATATTACATGGCGAATGCTCAGGTCATCAAAACGGCACAGTCCATATTCGATGCTCTTTTAGCAGCCCGTGGCTAATCTGACCAGTTAAGAAAGAGGAATTGATACCATGCGATTAAGCACCAGCATGATATACCAGCAAAATATGCAAGGCGTTACTAATGGTCTAGCTGCGTGGCAAAAAACGGGTGAGCAGTTATCAACCGGTAAACGTGTTGTGAATCCATCAGACGATCCGATAGCGGCAGCGAATGTGATTATGCTTGGTCAGGCCCAATCAGAAAACAGCCAGTACACATTGGCACGTACGTTTGCTAAGCAAAGCATGGAATTGGAAGAGTCTATTCTGGATAAGAGCACTAATACTATTAGCAGTGCATTGACGGAAGTAATTAGCGGTGGTGGTGTAAAAAGTGATGATGATCGTAAGTCCATTGCTACAGGGCTGCGTGGGATGAAGGCTGAGCTATTGAATTTGGCAAACAGCACCGATGGTAATGGTAATTATATCTTTGCTGGCTATAAAACCGACACCGCTCCTTTTGTTGAGGATGCCACCGGTGTTAAATATGTGGGCGGAAGCCAGGCAATTTCTCAGCAGGTAGATGCTGCCCGAAATATGGCTGTCAGCCATATTGGTTCTTATGTGTTCGAACAAACCACCGGTGATGCTCAAAAAGAACCGAATGGTAATATTCAATCAAAGTTGTTTGAAACACTGGATATTGCAATTAAGGCGCTCGAAACGCCTGTTGCAAATGCTGATGCTGCAACAAAGTCCGGCATAGAGGCAGCGTTAGAGACAGCAAACCGTGGTTTGAAGAATTCATTTAATAATATTTCTTCAGTCCGAGCTGAATTGGGTGTTCAGCTTAAGGAAATTGATAATCTTGATGCTATCGGTAAAGACCGTGATGTGACCAACAAATCGACGCTGTCACAGTTGCAGGATACCAACTGGGTCGAAGCTATTTCATCCTATATGATGCAACGGGATTCCTTGCAGGCTTCTTATACAGCATTTCAGAATATGCAAGGCATGTCGTTGTTTCAGACAAATCGGTAATAAGTGAAACTGAGCGATACTCTTTGCATTCAAATTTGAATACGCTTAAACCGGGCGTATTTTTTAGGCATGTCACTCTTTCATTATACTGAATGGTGACATGCCGTTTTTTACTAGTAATGTATTTAACTTCTCCACACTATTCATTTTCATGTCATTCTCACCACTTAGTATACCTATATCCGCGTAGTTATTATCTGAACACCAGTTATCTCAATCATAGTCTGTGCACCCATGTAACGAGTTAGGATTAACGCATTTAATTACCGATGCGGAATTCGTGTCGTACGCACTTTCTATAGATATCTCTAAGAGCCTGATAGTTGGGTAAGAATATCAGCGAGTAAATCGAATACCTCACTGAATAAATGTTCTGCGAATGGTGGGATTAGCGGGAGTAATAAGCCTATCGTCATGATTCCGATAGTGAGGGTAATCGGGAAGCCAACAACAAATATTGAGAGTTGGGGGGCCATGCGGTTAAGCATGCCTAACGCCAGGTTTATAGTGAGCAAGAGGGTTATGATGGGTAGAGCCAGCATCAATCCGTTAATAAAAATCAATCCACCGGCACGCGCCAGTGCGAGGAAAGCATGGCTATTAATAGGAGCAGTGCTGATAGGCAGGGTATAGAAGCTATCTGCCAATAACGAGATCAGCCAGAGATGTCCATCAAAGGTTAAGAATAGTAATATGGAGAGAATATTCAGGAAACGAGCTATTACTGGCATATTCGGGCCACCAGTCGGATCAAAGAAAGTCGCAAAGGCGAGGCCCATCTGTAAACCAATGAGTTCCCCCGCATGACGAATAGCGGCAAATGCCAGCTGCATTGACAAACCGAGAGTTACACCGATAAGGATTTGCTGTATTAGCAGCCACACGCCCGCGACAGAAAAAATGGGCGTTGTGTTTAGCGGTAAATAGGGCGCGACGAGTAGGGTAATTAGCACTCCCAGACCTATTTTCACTCGGTTAGCGATCGCTCTTTCGTTAAAGACTGGCGCAGTACTGATCAGTGCGAGAATTCTGACAAAAGGCCAGAAAAACTGGCTAACCCAATTCACCATGTCCCAACTGTTAAACGTCAGCATGTCTACCCAATAATATTAGGTAACTGGCCGAATAGCGTACGCATGTAATCCAGCATCAGGTTTAACATCCAAGGGCCAGCGATCACTAAGGTGAAAAACACAGTTAGGATTTTAGGAATAAACGATAATGTCATTTCGTTTATTTGGGTAGCTGCCTGCAAGAGGCTAATAGTCAGACCGCTGAGCAGAGCCGCCATCAGAGGCGGTGCAGCGAGTGCCAATGCGACTTTCATTGCTTCATAGCCAAGTGCCATCACCGATTCTGGCGTCATAGTCGCATTCCTCTAACTGTAAAAACTTTGGGCTAATGAACCAAGTAGCAGTTGCCAGCCATCGACTAATACGAAAAGCATGAGTTTAAAAGGCAAAGAAATGGTAGCAGGAGGCACCATCATCATCCCCAGTGCCATCAATACACTGGCAACAACGAGGTCGATGATAAGGAAGGGAATAAAGACGGTAAAGCCAATTTGGAAAGCTGTTTTTAATTCGCTTGTCACAAATGCGGGAAGGAGTACGCGCATCGGCACCGCTTCAGGCCCCTGAATTTCTGGAATTTCTGCCAGCCTTGTAAACAGTGCTAGATCGGTTTCCCTCGTTTGTCGCAGCATGAATTCGCGTACTGGTTCCGCGCCGCGTTCGATGGCGACTTCCATGCTGATTCGATCCTGGCTGAATGGAAGATAGGCCTCGTCATAAACACGATTTAATACCGGTGACATAACAAAAAATGTCAGGAACAGTGTCAATCCTAGCAACACTTGGTTTGGTGGTGCTGTGGGTGTACCTAACGCATTGCGTAACAAACTTAATACAATGATGATTCGGGTGAAGCTGGTCATCATTAGCAATGCGGCGGGAATAAAAGTTAATGACGTGAGGAAAACCAACGTCTGTACTGATAGCGTCCAGCTCTGTCCGCCATTAGGTAGCGGTTGAGTCACAATTCCTGGAAGCTGTGCCCATACTGACGGCGCCATGAATAATAAACCGATGGCTAAGCTACAGCGCAGTATATGAAGAAAGGTAGTGGGACGACAATATCTAGACAACGCTCTCATTCCGATTTTTCCGGACGCTTTAAAACTCTCTTTAACAGTTGATTAAAATCTGCCGGCTTATTATCGCCTACAGATGAACTGTCATTGGTTGGTTGTGCTGGGAGCGTATGCAGTGGTGTGATTTGCTGAGGAGTAACACCTAATACTAACCAGGTATTATCCACTTCGACAATAACGACACGCTCGCGTTGGCCGACAGAGCAACTGGATACGACTTTTAGCAACTTGTTTTGTTTGGCTTGCGGAGCAAAACCGAGTTTACGGGCAAGCCAGGCAATGAGTAGAATAAATAACAAAATGCCGGCAAGTACGCTACCGACCTGTGTCAGTAGCATGCTGCCAGTAAGTGGTGGCCCAGTAACAAGAGTTGATTGTTGGCTTGCTACTGAAGTAGGGGACGATACTGAAACGGTTGCCATTAACGACTCAAGCGGCGCATGCGTTCAGAAGGTGTCATGATATCGGTAATACGAACACCATACTTGTCAGAGACGACGACGACTTCTCCCTGAGCGATCAAGTAGCCATTGATCAGGATATCCAGTGGTTCACCTGCTAAGCCATCAAGCGCAACAACAGATCCCTGAGTCAAGCGTAGGAGTTCTTTTATCGTCATTTTGGTTCGGCCAAGCTCAACGGTAAGTTTGACCGGAATATCCAATATCAGATCGATATCTTGCAGGGCACCCAGCGGGTCATGACCTTCTAGCGATTTAAAAATGCCTTCCGTTGTCGCGGCCGGTTTTTCTGCAGCCTGCTGCTCGTTAAATGCATCAGCCCACAGATCGTCCACTGATTCCTTGTCGTCGGACGGTTTCTTGGTGTCACTCATGGGGCTGTTCCTCGTTATCCAGAGAATTCAATATAGGGTTAATCAAATGTTCAACACGTAGAGCATATTGCCCGTTCAATGTACCATACGTGCTGGTCAGCACGGGTACACCATCAACATGGGCAACGATTTTTTCAGGTTTGTCGATCGGTAACACATCGCCGGGTTGTAACTTCAGAATTTTGGAAAGTCGCAACGGAATATCTACAAAGTTTGCGACTAACTCCAGCTCGGAATGTTGTACCTGCTTGGCTAAGGTATCCCGCCAGCTCTGATCTTCTTGTCGTGAGTTTTCCAATGGTGGGTTCGCGAGCAGTTCACGTAGCGGCTCTATCATTGAAAAAGGAATACAGATGTTAAACTCACCGGTTAAGGAACCGATTTCAACATGGAACGGTGTGGTCACAACGATATCATTAGGTGATGTCGTAATGTTGGTGAACTTGACCTGCATTTCTGAACGCACGTATTCGATATCAAGTTTATAAATCGCATTCCAGGCTTCACCATAGGCCTCCAGTGCCAGACGTAACATACGCTTCACGACGCGCTGCTCAGTATGGGTAAATTCACGCCCTTCTACTTTTGTCGGGAAACGTCCATCGCCGCCGAAGAGGTTATCTACGGCGATAAACACCAGGCTTGGCGAGAAGACAAACAGCGCGGTACCACGTAGTGGTTTTAAGTGAATCAAGTTCAGGTTCGTCGGTACTGGAAGATTCCTGGCAAACTCGTGGTAAGGCTGGATTTTAATCCCTCCCACAGTAATATCAGGACTACGGCGCAGTAGGTTAAACAGAGCCATACGAAACTGGCGAGCAAAACGCTCATTAATAATTTCTAATGCTTGTAAACGCTCACGGATAACGCGCCGTTGAGTATTCGGATCATAGGGTTTTACATCCCCATCCGTTTTTGATGATGCATTTGTATCAGCGTCACTATCACCGCTGTCACCGTTTAATAATGCATCAATCTCTGCTTGTGAAAGAATACTATCGCCCATAATGGTTACCGCAGTATAAAGGCCGTGAACAGAACATCAGTGACGACCTGGTTAGGTTGACCAGGAACTAATGGTGGGCTTAGTACTTGCTTGATTTGCTCTATCAGCTTCTGTTTTCCTTGCTCATTGGCAAGCGCGATGGCGTCCTGACGAGAAAGCAATAGTAACAGCCTGCTGCGAACTTCAGGCAGGTAATTTGTAAATCGCGTGCGGGTTGCTTCATCTGGCAAACGCAGCGTGAATCCTACATATAATACACGGTCAGGGTCATTATCTGCATTGACGAGATTAACGGTAAAGGTATCCAGTGGCATGAAAACAGGCTCTGGCGGTGGCGGTGCTTCCTGCTCAGACGTAGCTGCATTTTTCTGACTTAATAGCCACCAGGTGGCGCCCGCAGCAGCACTCGCAGCGAGAGCAACGATTATCAGTAGTATTAGCCAAACAGACCGTTTACGTCCTGGTCGAACTTGCATATCAGACATAGCCAAAGATAGTTCCCGTTACTTATCGATATTTATTGCAGGGTGAAATTAACAATAAATAAATGCGTAATGTCGATGATTATCCTGCCTATTGCAATGTTCAATACAGAGAATAGGCAGGGAAAACCGTGCTAACTTATTCGTTTACTTCACTTTCAAGCAAAGATATCAACACCGTTGACTGATGATGCCATTGCTTTTAGCTGTTCTGGTACGTTTAATGACTCACTTGTGCTTTCTGATGAATGACCAAATTGTTGTTGGTAAGACGGGCCGCGGTTGTTGCCATCATTATTATTACTAGCCATTTGCTGCTGCCAGGCTGATGAGTCACTGCCGACACTGCTTTGCCCAAGGTTAATGCCGCTCTCTGCCATCGTATTACGTAAATGTGGCAATGCCGCCTCCAACGCTGAGCGAACCTGACTGTTTGCTGAAACTAAGTGAATTTGGGCCTGGTTATCATCGATTTTTAGGCTGATGTGTAGGGGGCCAAGTTCTTGTGGATTTAAACGCAATTCTGCGGTCTGCTGACCATTACGACTGAACATAACGATTTGTTGCCCCAATGCGTCTTGCCACTGTGGGGAGCCAAACGGTGCGTTCAGTTGTGCGTTTGCTACCTGAGGGGCTGGAGCGGTGCTTCCCACCGTTGCCGGCTGAACGTGCATAGCCTGAACGACAGGCGACGTTGTTTGAGACGTGCTATTACCTAAAGTGGAAATCGATTCAGATGCATTGCGATCGCCTGCAAAGGAATGTGGTGCAGCCAGTGAGAATTTTGCCACATCATCCTTAGACTCGGTCGAAGTCGACGACGCCTGCTTAGTTACATGCGGAAGATCGCGTGATAGGTCAGCACCTTTATCCGACACTATTGATGTGCCTAGCAGCGTTGCCAGAGTACTTTTGCCATTTTCATCTGTGCTGCTTAATGCAGCAGATGGGAGGATATCACTTTGGCGTTTAGCGTTAATGAGTCCTGGAATGTTTAAACCAGTGTTTACTGCTGCCGTGGCGATACTATCAGTATCTGCGGCAGTTTGCGTAGGCAATGGCGTTGTTTGCAACATAGCAAACAGTGTCTGCATTGCAATCGCGTCGCCTGCGCTATCGTCGCTATCTTTTTTGTCTATATTTTTCAACTTCACCTGATCAGCAATTTCTGGATTTTGCTTATTAGACGCAACGGCTACCCCAGTTAGAGAGCTGAATGAAGAAAGAAAGGCATTTAAATCGTCACGACTGAGCAAAGTATTATCCTTACCCAAGGCATTTAACAAAGCATCCTCGTCCACTTTGTCAAGCGTCTTTTTACTCGATGTATCAGCTACTTGTGATATGCGTTTGCTCAACAGATCAACAAAATCTTTTGGCAGCTCACCCTGTGTCAGCAAAGAAGCAGAGGAACTGCTCGTATCACTGGCAGTGGTAGCAGCTATAGGTAGTGCGGACAGATTCATGATTCTGTTTTCCTCTGTGAGGCCCGTTGGGCAAATTCATCCATTTGTTTTTGTTCTATTTTATTCTCTTTTGCAAGCTGTCTTGTCAGTTCACGATCTTGCAGTTTTTCAAAAGCATTCAATCTCTGCTGTTTTTCTTGCCAGGTTTTCATTGCTAAATCTAAACGTGATGTCCATTGAGAGAGTTGTTGCCTGTGTTGCTCAATTGCACTGTCCAACGTTCGGATGAACTGCTGATAATTTTGCCAACTATTATTCGCCATACCAGAGGACATCGTCGAATTTAACTTTTGACGATAGTCATCCTGATAGTTTAACAGCATATCGAGTTGCTGCTCAGCCTGTTGATGAGCCTGACGCACCTGGCCTAATTGACCTGCGGCTTTCTCAACGTCCTTTTGCGCCAGTTCGCGTAGTGTAACCAGCGGTGACTGGGTTTTCATCTGCTCTCCTACTCGTTACGAGGGAAAATAGTGTGCAACGCTTGGCAGGATTCATCATAGTCACTTTGTTCAAACATACCCTGTTGCAAGAAGGCTTCCAAGTAGGGATAGAGCCGAATTGCTTTATCAAGCATAGGGTCACTGCCTGCGGCGTAAGCACCAACACTGACTAAATCACGGTTACGTTGGTAGCTGGATAATAACTGTTTAAACTGCCTTACAGAAGCATAGTGACTTTCATCAATCAGTGCTGTCATCGCACGACTAATCGATGCTTCAATATCAATTGCCGGATAATGGCCAGATTCTGCGAGTTGACGAGATAGTACGATATGTCCGTCAAGGATGGCACGAGCAGAGTCTGCTATAGGGTCCTGCTGATCGTCACCTTCTGTCAGAACGGTATAGAAGGCGGTGACAGAACCACCTCCATGAATACCATTCCCTGCGCGCTCTACCAGCGCGGGTAATTTGGCGAAGACAGACGGCGGATAGCCCTTGGTTGCCGGTGGTTCACCAATTGCTAAAGCAATTTCACGTTGTGCCATAGCATAGCGCGTGAGCGAATCCATGATTAGCAGTACGTGATGACCACGATCGCGAAAATCTTCAGCAATACGCGTGGCATAGGCTGCCCCTTGCATCCTTAATAATGGAGAAACATCAGCCGGGGCGGCAATAACGACAGAGCGTGCTCGTCCTTCCGTGCCCAGAATATTCTCGATAAAATCTTTCACTTCTCGGCCACGTTCGCCGATAAGGCCAACGACAATGACGTCAGCCTGAGTATAGCGCGCCATCATGCCCAACAGCACACTTTTACCAACCCCTGAACCAGCAAACAAGCCCATTCGCTGCCCTCGACCTACGGTGAGTAAGGCATTGATGGCCCGGACCCCCACATCAAGAACACTTTCGATTGGTGTTCGTTGCAATGGGTTAAACGGCGGTGTAATCAGCGGTGCGCGATAACCTGTATCAGGGGCGGGTAAACCATCCAGTGGTTTTGCGCTACCATCTAACACTCGTCCCAGCAATTCAGGGCCTAAGGGTAATTGCTTTCCTTGACTGCTGCTGTCTTGGCCAACGCGTGCGTAAACGCGCGCGCCAGGGGTAATACCTTCAACTTCTTCCAGCGGCATAAGAAAGAGTTTTTGTCCGTTGAAACCGACAACTTCGCTTTCGATTTCTTCAACTTGAGAGCCATTCTGCCGTTCGATGAGGCAGGTTGCTCCCAGCGGCATATGTAGCCCTGTTGCTTCTAATACCAAACCTGTTGCCCGGGTTAAGCGACCGTAACGACGCACTGAAGGGGTGTCATCAATACGCTTCTCAAATGAATCGAGAGAAGAAAGCCAGCGCCCAAGGCGTGAAGTCATCATAGTTCTCCCGGTGCGGCCAAACGGCAAAGTTCATGCCAGCGCGTCGCCAGGCTAGCATCCAGATCACCTTCTTCGGCACTGACTTTACAACCGCCTGGGTGGAGTTGGCTATCAGCTAACAATCTCCAGCCATGTAAGCTGAGCGTTGGACCAAGATGTTGCTCAACACGCTCCAAATCTGAAGGGTGAACGCGCAATTGTGTTTTACCTGAAAACATAGGTTCTTGTTGAATCAATTGCTGTATCTGACCGAGCAGGGCATTACCGTCACATACCGGGGGCTGCCCCAGAATCTGTTTGGCTGCGGTCAGTGCCAACTGCATCAGACGAGCGGGGATAACACTGTCAAGAGTATCCAACGTCTGTTGGAATTCAGTGACCATATTTTGCATCTGTTCAATGATCGGTTGCTGTTGCTGTAAGGCATTTTGCAAACCCTGCTGTTGCCCTTTCGCTAAACCTTCCTGATAACCTGCGTCATATCCTTGTTGATGACCTTGTGCAAAACCGGCTTCTCGAGCTTGTTGCATTGTACTTTCGCGCAAAGACTCCAACTCATCCTCTGCGGAGAACTGGTCGCTCTCTTCATTTAAACGCTCAATATCAGGAAAATCAGGCTCATCATTTACCTGGTACGTTGGTGCAGCTTTTGACACGGGATCAGCTAAATCGTTGAGCTGCCAGGGCCGCCAGGCCAGATTTTTTGAGGCGTTAGACATAAGCATCCTCGCCGCCACCAATAATCATCTCGCCACTGTCTGCCAGTCGACGAACGATAAGCAGTATCGCTTTCTGTTCGTTTTCGACCTGCGACATACGTACCGGACCACGTGTAGACAGATCGTCGCGAAGAATCTCCGCTGCACGCTGGGACATATTGCGCAGGAATTTCTCGCGCAAAGGTTCTTCGGCACCTTTCAATGCCAGCAGCAGAGACTCGGACTCGACTTCTTGCAGAAGCCGCTGGATGCTGCGGTCGTCCACGTCCACCAGGTTTTCGAACAGGAACATCTCGTCGATGATTTTTTGTGCCAATTCGCCATCGAATTCGCGTACAGCATCGATAACGGCTTCTTCTTGCTGGCTTTTCATCAAGTTGATGATCTCAGCCGCAGTACGCACACCACCCATCTTGCTGCGTTTAAGGTTCTGGCCATCGAGTAAGCCATTCAGAACATCTGTCAATTCTGCCAGCGCGGAAGGCTGTACGCCGCCAAAGGTTGCGATACGTAGCATAACGTCATGGCGAAGGCGTTCGTCAAACAGGGCTAAGATATCGGCAGCTTGAGCTCGCTTCAGGTGTACCAAAATCGTGGCAATGATCTGTGGATGTTCGTCGCGAATGAGGTCTGCGGCGATCTGCGGCTCCATAAAGTTGAGAGTTTCCATGCCACTTGTGGAGTCGCGACTCTCAAGAATATCTTCCAGCAAGCTAGACGCGCGTTCTTCACCCAGCGCTTTAATCAGAACAGAACGCAGGTAATCACTAGCATTGACGCTAAGCGCCGCATATTGCTCAGCGTCAGCCTCAAATTCCTTGAGGATTTCTACCAGTTGTTGATGTGACACCTGGCGCATACTCGCCATTGCGGCACTGAGGTGCTGTACTTCTTTGGTTGAAAGATGAGTAAACACTTCCGCCGCACGGTCTTCGCCGATGGTCATCAATAAGATGGCGCTTTTTTCTGTTCCTGTCAGGGTCATAGTTCACTACTCATCCATTGGCGAATCACCAGAGCAACCACGCGTGGGTCATTTTCGGCCAGTTCACGTATCCGGTTACTTTGCATTTCCGCACTAACGCGTTGTTGAGATTTCCGTTGTTGCTCAATTTCAGAGGTACTGAGATTAACAACGACATCATCATTGCCCTTATTAAGGGTGGCAGCCGCCAATGCCGCTTCTTGTTGCAGAGATTTTCTCTGTAGTTGCGGACGGACCAACTTACGCCACAGAATCCAGGCAACAATCAGAACGAGCAGCCAACGACCCGCTTCCATCAGGAGATCGAAGAAGGCTTGTTTTTGCCAGAAGGGGAGTTCACTAGAGCCTTCGGCACTATCCATAAATGGCGTGTTAACGACATTCAATGTATCACCACGCTCAGCAGAGAACCCCATGGCTTCGCGTGCTACCGTTTCAATCTGTTTGATCTGATCTTCCGTTAACGCGACGGGTTTACCATCTTCACCAGGAGGCTGATAGTTAACGATAACGGCCGCAGACAAGCGTTTCACGCCACCAGTGCTATGTTTGGTATGCAGAATAGTCTTGTCGACTTCATAGTTTGTGGTGGCATCATTGCGAACATTCGATGTCTGAATGACTGCATTGGCCGAATTAGCTTGTGTGCCCGCGGCATTGTTTGGGTTCTGCTGGCCTGCCTGGTTGTTCGCATTGGCATTATTTGGCGCGGTTGCAATAGGCGCTGTAGGAGCTGGAGCTGGCTGATTGGTCAACGCGCCAGGAACACCACCTACATTCGGGCCTCCTTTCTGCTCACTCTGGCTGGTCTGTTGAGAGCGAACGGCTGCTTTATCAGGTGGTTGGTTAGGCTGATACTGTTCGTCGGTTTGTTCACGAGCAGAAAAATCGATTTGCGCAGTGACCTGAGCATGTACGTTGCCCATACCAACCATTGGCGCGATGATTGACTCTATACGGCGCTGGTACATTGCCTCGACTTCGTTGCTGTACTTAAGCTGCGCCGCATTCAGATCGCGGCCGCTGCCGCCCGCTTGGGTTAACAGGCGTCCGGTTTGATCGACGACAGTAACATTATCGGGTGGCAGACCAGCAACGCTACTGGAAACCATGTAAACAATAGAGTTGATTTGACCTTCATCTAAAGCACGACCTGGTTGTAATGTCAGTGTGACGGAAGATGAGGGTGATTTTTGCTCACGAACGAACAGTGAGGGCTTCGGTATGGCAAGGTGCACTCGCGCGTTTTGAACGGGGCCCAGCGTTTCTATCGTTCTGGACAGCTCACCTTCTAGCGCACGCTGATAATTAATCTGTTCGCTGAATTGGCTGATGCCAAATTTTTCCTGGTCAAGCAATTCAAAGCCAACAGCGCCGCCTTTTGGCAGCCCCAGTTGAGCAAGCCGGAGTCGAGTCTCATAGACATTCGCGGCGGGAATCATGATTGCGCCGCCGTTTTCCGCAAAGCGGTAAGGGATATTCAGCTTTGTTAATTCGCTGACAATCGCACCGCCATCTCGGTCATTTATATTGCTATAAAGGACTCGATAATCAGGGCCTTTAGCCCATAACGTCAAGGCGACGACAATGGCAATCGTCGCTGCTGCTGCGATGAGGAGCGGAATCTTCGGATTGGCGCGTAACCGGTTGAGTATTTCGCCAAAGCTATTTTTACCGGTAGCGGAGCCGGTTAATGAGGCGTTCATACTCTATCTCTGCTTGGTTGTTGAACGATATACTTAACGTTGTGACGTGACAAAACAGAACTCCCTGATTGCGCAATCAATAAAACATTTCGCCTACATTTATCGGCATGTCATTATTTTCCGTAAAAGAAAAATCGATGGGTCGATAAGGTGGCATTTTTCACGCTAATTACCCCATTTAGACTAAATGGGGTGTGGTAGGGTATCGTTGTCATAAATGTGTATAGAAAGCCTAATTAGCAAGGTTTAGCGAGGTAATATGTCGATTCAAGGTATTAATGGCGTTCTACAACAAATGCAGGTAAACGCTCTGCAAGCCTCGGGTACGCCAATAGCCAGACCGTCGGTAGAACCTGGTTTTGCCAGTGAGTTAAAAGCGGCGATTGATAAGATCAGCGATACGCAACAAGTCGCTCGTGCGCAAGGTGAAAAATTCACCATGGGCGTTCCGGGTGTAGCATTGAATGATGTAATGGTGGATTTGCAAAAGTCATCTATTTCAATGCAGATGGGCATCCAGGTGCGTAATAAACTGGTGTCGGCGTATCAAGAAGTCATGAATATGTCTGTTTGATGTCGTTTAATGACATCTTGCTGTAATGATTAAAGTTATTGCACGTCATCTCACTGTTCAGCAATGGGATGACGTGCGATTTTTATCTGTAGTGATTTTCTGCCCATATCTCCTTTTTCCGCGCCACGAGCCGATCTCTTGCTGTGGTGATTGCTGAGAATTTGTATCAAAAGTTTCCGCTATGGATAAAAAAACGCGCCTCGTATAAACAGAAGCGCGACGGTGACAGCGGTATCATTTATAGAACACTACGATCGTGTTTCGTCAGGCAAGGGCTCACCAGGTAGCAGCCGTTGGCCTGCAAATTCACCATAAGTCGTATTAATTGACTTTTGCTTCAGTGATTTCCCCATTAACGAACTTAATTCATCCATCCGCTTCTGCAGAAGTTGTTTTACTTTCGCTTCATTATCCATCACTTCCTGCAAAATCTGTCGCAGATGCAGTCGCATCATGCTGTCAATTTCATCAGGAATTGGCGTATTCACTAAGCCTTCGACGGATTGAACATAAACAATCTCTTGCTCAACCAACGTATCCCACTGACCACTGACGGCCAAATGAAGAATTTTTTGACTCAGAGACAAAAGCTGTTGGTAATCTTTTAGAAGCCGATGGGGGGAGGCCATTAACGTACTTCCTGCTCTGGTTTGTAATTAGGACCGATTTGCCGCCAGGCATCAGCGATATTTTCCAACAATATTTCGACTTCTTCTATCGCTTTTGCATCGTTATGTAAATTAGCAATCAACAAACGCTGAGACATGTAGTCATACAAGGCAGACAGGTTTTCAACAAGCTCTCCCCCTCTGTCCATATCCAACCCGGCTTTGAGTCCGTTATTAATAATGTCGATTGCTTTAGACAACGCCATGCCTTTGCCTGGAATATCGCCTTGCTCCATGAGGATACGTGCGCGCACCATTGCACTGCGTGCACCATCAAAAAGCATGACGATAAGCTGGTGAGGGCTTGCGCTCATCACACTGCTTTCAAGGCCTACCTGAGCGTAGGCCTGACTGCCTTTCATATTGTACATCTCGTTACCTATCTACTTAATCTGCAAACTTTAGAGTTTGGAGAACATGCTGGCAATTTGATTAGATGTGCCATTTATGCTGGACATCGATTTATCCAATTCGGTAAATTGTTTTTGGTAGCGAGCGATAGTCTCTTCGATACTGTTACTCACTCGAGTATATTGGGTATCCAGTTTTTTAATCGTGCTACTAAGACCATCCTGTTTGGTTTTAATTACGCCATCGATGTTATCAAGTAGCGATTTCATATAAGTTCGGGTTTGTGTTGCGAACCCCGTCTTATCACCGTCGCCAACAAAGAACTCTCTGACTTTTCCTGGCTCGTCTTTTAGGGCTTTGTCCAGCTTGGTATCGCTGATTTCCAGCTTGCCGGTTTTGGCGTTCTGAGTAATACCCAGATCGGCCAGAATACGGAATTCACTGCTTCCCGTTTGAAGCGTGGTTAATTGTTGCTTGAGTTTGTTCTGGATTTCACGAACGGTAGAGTCACCAATCAACGCGCCGTTGGTGGCGTTTTGATCTTCACCGGGCTTAACAATGGTATACTTGGTTTGCGCAATAATGGTGTCTTGTAAGGCGTTATAAGCATCAACCCACGCTTTTACGGCATCTTTCATACCGGTAATATCTTGGGTAACACTCAGGGTTTCTGGTTTATCAACTTCTGTTTTTGCTTGCAGAGTTAATGTAACGCCTTCCAATGCATCATCAATCGTATTGCTTTGACGTTCGATAGTAATACCGTTGGCAACAATGACAGCATTCTGGGCTGCAACTTTCTCCACCGTTGTACCAAGCGTATTTCCACTGTCATTCAATGAAATTTTACTTTCTGTGCCGCTATTTTTAGCGGTTAACATCAAGTAGTACTCATTATCTTTTGCTTTAACAATACTGGCAGTCACGGAGCCATTCGCTTTGTTGATAGCATCCCGAACATCATTGAGTGATGTCTCACCTGCTTTGATATCTATTTCCAGTGATTTTTGAGTTTGGCTCGTAGTGGTGCCTGGTACTGGAAATTTACCGTTGTCTTGCGTAATAACAAGTTTCGTGTCTGTTGCGCTGAGTGCTTCTGTGGCACTGGTCTTAGATGCAGACGTTATTGAGTGTGCCTGTGCTAAATGCTGTACGTCAACGGTATAAGTACCCGCAACCGCCTTGCTCGTGGTCGTTGCTGTGAAGGCTTTATTCGTGCTAGTTATACTGGTGTTGGTAATACCGTCAATAGAACCTTTGACAATCCCGAATGATTCAGATTTTGCTAACGCATTGTTAGCGGTATTCAGTTTATCTAACGCACTTTTTAACGCACTAACGCCATTAACTTGTGCTTTAAAGCTGTCTTGCTGTGTTTTAAGTGGGGTCAGACGCTGGTTTTCAGCTGTTCTTAGGTTGTTTAGCAACGTCGTCAAATCCAGACCGGAGCCTACCCCTAAAGAAGAAATGCTTGCCATGTTCGAATCCTTTTATTGTCCAGAGCCAATGGTCTACGTAATGTGTATCGGCAGATTTGTGAATAAGTTTAGCATTAACGCCAGTGGATGTTGACTCGACATCAGAACATGAGCGTATGTCATAGAAAGTAAATGTTATTTCTTGTGGTTTAAAAATTTTTGGCAAAAAAAACTAAAGCTTCTGAAAAGTGTTCCGATAAATGTTAGCGACGGGGATGAACCCGTGGGTCTAACCCGAAACTGACATCTCATCGATTAAGGAAATCTATTATGGCCGGTATCAACACTAACATTATGTCTCTGGTTACCCAGAACAACCTGAACAAATCACAATCTTCTCTGGGTACCGCTATTGAGCGTTTGTCTTCTGGTCTGCGTATCAACAGCGCAAAAGATGATGCTGCTGGTCAAGCGATTGCTAACCGTATGACCGCTCAGGTTAAAGGTTTGACTCAGGCTGCGCGTAATGCGAATGACGGTATCTCTCTGACGCAGACTGCTGAAGGCAACCTGAACGAAATCAACAACAACTTGCAGCGTATTCGTGAGTTGGCGGTTCAAGCATCGAATGATACTAACGGTTCAACTGACCGTGATTCTATCAAAAAAGAAATGCAACTGCGTCTGAATGAAATTGACCGTGTGGCTCAATCTGCTGATTTTAACGGCAAAAAACTGCTGAACGCATCAGGTACGAGCGTCAGCATCCAGGTTGGTGCCAACACCGGTGAACATGAAATCATCACAATCGACTCTGGTGCATTGGTTGATGCTACTACTGGCGCAGGTGTTACCTCTGGCGTAAACACGGCAGTTGCTGCTTTTGATGTGGATGGTGCAGTTGGTGGTGATAGTGGTTTTGCTCAGGACATCATAACCGCTGTTGATGCTGCACTGGAATCAATCGACACTGCACGTAGTAACTTGGGTGCGATTCAAAACCGTTTTGAATCTACCATTACTAACGTGAACAACACTATCAATAACTTATCCAATGCCCGTGGCCGAATTCAGGATGCGGATTACGCAACCGAAGTGTCGAACATGAGTAAAGCCAACATTCTGCAACAGGCGGGTACCTCTGTTCTGTCTCAGGCAAATCAGGTTCCTCAGACTGTGCTGTCTCTGCTGCGTTAATTGTCAGCGATATAAGACATGTCATAACCCGGCTACCGCCGGGTTTTTTTTACGTCTTAAAAAAAGCAGCAATTCGCAGGGTTATCGATAGGTAAATATCCTTCTTTTCCCGTAATATAACAGTATTATCTTCCTTCCTTTCTACAGAAGGTGTTCTCCTATGCCATGCGTTTTTATCAGCACTCTCCAGCTTACCGATTATCAAGATGACTCATTAGTTATATTGGACCTGATCGGCGAATTTCTTGATAGAGGCTGGTGCGTTGATGTGTATTGCCATCAATATGATGACAATATGAGAATGGCTGTCGGGCAGTTGTATGCGGATGATACGTTGTTTGTGACTGATAATGCAGAACATGATTTTAAAGAGGATTATGAGTTATTTTGGCTTCAGTGTACGGCATTAAATGCCAGCGTATTGAACCGCCTGTTAAATGGCGGGATGGCAGCAAACATTATTTTTGATCATCAGTCATTGCAGAGTCGGGAAATGACATCTGCGGATATCATTTTAGAAAACCGCCTGGCAGGTAAAGCACTTGTTACACTGCCTCGATTGGGCAGTTTTTTACGTGATGGAGGTATTGAACCTTCCATCATTCAGGCATTTCCGAGCCCTGTGGGCAAACATCATTATAAGCATGTGGCTACGGTAACAGAATCGGCTCTCAAACGGTTGCTGGTGATTACCGATGTAAGTGCACCTTCTGTTCTGGATGTGCTCGCGGATGAACTGCTGTCGTATGCTATCAATTGCGATGTTATCAGCCGAGGGGAATGGCTTCAGAGCGAAAATTTGCAAGGCTATGATGCGGTATTGACGAGTGGCCGCATCGGGCAATATATGTTGTGTGTTGGTACTCCTGTCTACCTCTATCGTGGCAGTGAGTTTATTGGCTATATCAATACCGAATTGACTGAAGGTAATGTATTCCGCGAAGAAACAGTAGGGAAAACGCTTTCAGCGAAAGAGCTGGCGGGCGACATTGTTGTAGGTCATCAACGTGCTGTGGAATACGTGCAACAACGAATGGCTTATTATAAGGCGCATTGGTACTTGCCAACAGCACTCGATAGCCTACTAACACAGTTGCCTACACCATCTCTTAAAACCATAACCGATCAAGAACTACAACGGCTTACCCTTCATAATTTAACCTTACGTGATAAAACGAAGCCTTTTTATTCCGTTGATCAATGGTTAAGCGAACGGCTCATTAGCCCCGCCCGGCGTGATTTCTTGCAAGCATTTATTCAGGCTTACCCAGAGGTTGGTAATATTGGTGTGGTCATTATGGCTCAAGGAAGTGATGCGTCGTTGATATCGTTGTCATTAGCCAGTGTGCAGTCGCAGTATTATGCCGCGAGTGAAGTCTATGTATTGACAGATCGCATTGAGGGTTGCAATACGACTTCGGATAATACCGTCTGGCTATCTGCTAATTCTGATACCAGCAACGCATTGAGTACGGTTATTCAGCAAACATCGTCTTCATTTTTATTCATTCTGCCTGCCGGCGAGCAGTTGTTACCTCATACGCTGTTATTACTGGCAGAACACCGCTTGCGCTTCCCTTCTGCCCGTGCATTCTATTTCGATGAAGCAGTAATGAAAGAGGGCAAAGCAGATAATCCGATGCTGAAGCCTGAGTGCAATATCGATATGTTACGAAGTTACCCCTATATTGGGCGTAGCCTGGCTTTCGATGTGCCATCACTACGTTTACTAGAGGCGCTTATACCTCTTGATGATGATCTTGGATGGTATGATGCGATTTGGCAATTGATTGAACAAGAAGGTCCCCAGGCTCTGGGGCATGTTCCTGAGGTTTTAGTCTACACGCAGCAAGCATTGTTTGACTGGTTACGTGATGGCGAAGTGAGCAATAATTATTCACATATCGTGCAACGGCACCTCACTCGTTGCAATATAGATGCGCATATCTCTGCTGATATAAAGAAGGGAATATGTCAGATTCACTATCAGCATGTGGATAAACCGCTGGTGTCGATCATTATTCCTACCCGTGATCACCTTTCAGTCATCAGCCGTTGTATTGAAACGCTGATGGAGCATACGCAATATCCCTATTATGAGTTGTTGATTGTCGACAACCAGTCAACAGACCCAGGTACTTGTCAGTATCTTAGCAAACTTGCTGCGATGGGATTAGCACAGGTCCAAATTTTGTCATGGTCACATCCGTTTAATTTCTCTGCCATCAATAATTTCGCTGCGCAAAAAGCAAAAGGTGATGTGCTACTTTTCCTTAATAACGATACCGAAATTACGAATGGGAAGTGGTTGGAGGCTTTACTAAATCATGCGCTGCGCCCTGAGGTGGGCATTGTGGGCGCGAAATTAGCGTTTGCGGATGGGCGGATTCAACATGGCGGTAT
Source organism: Pectobacterium sp. IFB5596 (assembly GCF_021432585.1). Lineage (NCBI taxonomy): Bacteria > Pseudomonadati > Pseudomonadota > Gammaproteobacteria > Enterobacterales > Pectobacteriaceae > Pectobacterium > Pectobacterium sp. IFB5596. The sequence continues at coordinate 836,428 of NZ_LXFY01000001.1, read as the reverse complement.
TGTCCTGGGAATGAATGACAGTGCTGCGATTGCGTTTCAAGGTGCACCTGCAGAGTCAAAAGGGTACATGAATCGCTTATGTACGACGCATAATGTCAGTGCGGTGAGTGCTGCCTGCATGATGATACGGCGTGAAGTTTATCTTGAACTTGGTGGGTTTGATGAACAACAGTATCCGGTTTATTTTGGCGATGTCGACCTCGCGCTTAAGGCTCGGAAAAAAGGGTATTTAGTGGTTTGGACACCGGATGCTGAGTTGATCCATTTGGGAGGGGCATCACGTTTACTGCAGCGTTTTAATTTACCTCCGAAGCCGCAAGTCACAGACATCGATGCACTCTATGAACGTTGGTTGCCGCAGCTCACCAATGATCCATGTTATCACCCGGCCTATAGGAAATATGTACCAGGTTTTGCATTAACGCCTGAAATGGCACGTATCCAGCAGCCGTTGCCTGGTCGCCCGTTACCTACGGTTATGGGCGTGCATTCTGATTGGCACGGTTGTGGTTATTACAGAATAATTCATCCTTTTAGATCTCTGGAAAGAGAAATGCACATAGAAGGGGGATTAACGCATAGACTTATGAGTGTAGTCGATGTTGCAAATATGGACCCTGATGTAATTATTTTACAAAGAGCGATAGGTTTTTCGTTGCCTGATACCGTGAACCAATATCGCAAATATTCTAAAGCGGCTGTTGTTGCCGAATTTGATGATTATATTTTGAATGTGCCACTTAGTAATGGAGTTCGAAGTAGCCTTCCTCCACTATTGATTAAAAATTTCCGACGATCGTTAGATGCTGTTGATTGGGTTGTGGTATCAACACTAGCGTTGGCAGATGCTTATTCAGCATATCATTCAGATATTCGGGTAGCCTATAATCGCTTACCAGCATCTTGGTGGAAAGGGCTTGTCAGTCTACGTCGACAAGGTAAAAAGCCGCGTGTTGGCTGGGCTGGGGGCAGCAGTCACAAAGGGGATTTGGCGATTCTTCGTTCAGTTGTAAAAGAGTTGGAGAATGAAGTTGAATGGGTCTTTATGGGGATGAAGCCTGAAGGCGTGAAATGTGAGTTTCATTCGGGGGTTCCTATTGATTACTACCCACAAAAAATAGCGAGCTTGAACCTTGATTTAGCATTGGTTCCGCTGGAATATAACCAATTTAATGAATGTAAAAGTAACTTACGCTTGATGGAGTTAGGGGCTTGTGGCATTCCCGTTATTTGCACCGATATTGAGCCCTATCGTTGTGGTTTACCCGTAACTCGTGTAGATAACCGTTTTAAAAATTGGATGGATGCAATACGTATGCATTTGGCTGATATGTCTGCGACAGAAAAAATGGGTGATCAGTTACGTGATGCCGTTTATCAGGATTGGATGTTAGAAGGTGATGGTTTGACTGATTGGTTACAGGCTTGGTTACCACAATAAATATATTTTTAGGTTATCTATGATTGGAGAAATTGGTATTTTGAATCGTGACGAATAGTGTCCCTAAAGGACTATTGAAAATAATATGATTCCCTTGATACTACATTATCAATGATATGTTGCAGTGATTTTTATCATGAGATAAGGAAAGGGATGTTGACGCTGCAGATTTTAAGTAAAAGCATGTCTACTTATCTATTCATCTAATGTGGTATGATGATATTAATACTATTGCTATGCTGAAAAAGATAAAAAAATACGCTAAGCCGAAAATTTTTTGTCGGAGGTAATTCTTATGTTGAATGAAAATGATAACCTTTTTGTTGGAATAATAAATTTAGATCATAGAGATGATCGCCGTAAAGATTCTATGAATGAGCTATTGGAGTCATCAATCACGCTAGGTGATGATGTTTTTTTTTCAGCTACATATATGAAAGACTTTGGTGCGCTAGGTGCTAGTATTAGCCATGCGAATATTTTGGCAAAATATCTATCTACGACATCACTACCGTTTGCTCTCATTCTAGAAGATGATTTTGAGATATTAGATAAAAATAATTTCTTATCTAATCTTAATGTTATTTTAGAAAACAATGATTTGTGGGATGTTTTTCTTTTATCTCATAATATGGCATTGCCAATTGAAAATACGCCGATGAGAGATTGCTTTCGAGTTGTAAACTCACAAACAGCGTCTGGATATATAATAAAGAGGGAATTTGCTCCTTTTCTGATTAAGGTTTTTTTTGAGTCAGTGGTCAATTTGGAAAAATTTTCTAATTATGAAATAGAAATAAGGCGTCAGTTTGCACATTTCTATTGCTTAGATATTTTATGGAAAAAGTTACAAACAGATCATAAATTTCTAGCTAGGATTCCTGCACTAGTAAAGCAACGTGAAAGTTTTTCCGATATTGAAAAAGTAGTTGTAGATTATGGTGTGTGAAAAATTTCATGTACTATAAAGGTGAGTTTATATCATTATTAGTGAGGTGTTTAATACAAACACCTCTTATTAAATGTTTTTTATATCATCACGTTTATATATAAATTAATTTAAAAATTATTTTTTTAATCTGGATAATAAATAATTATATTGTCCGATTGATTCGTATCATCCCTTCAAGCGCCAGTTTATAATCCCCGCATCGTTGATAATAATCAAGAGCTTCGACCTTCATGCCAAAGCATTCAAGTATAACTGCTATGTTATAATTGGCTTTATATGTACCCACCCCTTGTTTTCTGCCCGGCCCCATCTTTGTGCATAACTGAAATGCATCGATAGCATTCTGGAAGTCAGCATTATTCATGAGTATTAACGCCTTTAAAAACATGAAATCAGTAGAAGAGCAGAGGTCTTCATATTGTAAAATCTCTAGTGCTTTTTCATATTGTCCGGTGTTGATTAAACAATAACCGTAGCATTCAATTAGAACTTCATTGTAATCTTGAGGCATATCTTTTTGCAGACGTAGCGATGTTTCAAAGCTCTGCGCCGCTTGTTCGTAATCCTTCCCTAAATAGTGGCTTTTTCCTAACTGATAATGTAGATAAGCGCTATCGTTCGTTTTATCTATGGCATATCTAAGTAGTGTAATGTTGCGAACGATCTTATTTTTACTTTCTATGACCTCTTTTGTATAACCATTATGCATGAACGATAGTGGTGTATCAAAACGTCCTTCTGGTACTTCCCCTGTGTTTTTTTTACAAATTTGCTCGTGGATAATGCCAAAAAACTCATAATGCTTTTTGTTGAATATTCGGCTTATACGCTCTTGAATTACATCTATTTCTCCAGAGTTTTCATTATTAGTAATACTGGCGATCTCTACTGTTCCGACCTGTGTCGGATGCTCGTTGATGAGACTTGAAAGTAATGTTGCATCAAATTGATTGATCACTTCATCGGCATCAATAACTAAAACCCAATCATATTTGGCGAATTGTAGTGAATAATTTCTCGCCGCGGAAAAATCAGATATCCATTCATAGTCATAGATTTTGTCAGTAAATCTTTTGGCAATATTCTTTGAGTCATCGGTCGAACCCGTATCCACGACAACAATATCGTCAAAATATTTTACAATTTCTGCCAGGGCATTGCCTAAGTGCAAAGCTTCATTTTTCACGATCATGCAAACTGATATCATTGTGTGCCGTATTTTTAATGCGTGAACATTGTAGAATGATATATCAAAATTTTGGCAGCATCAATCTGAGATTGCCATGGTGGCACTGACGATGAAAATATATGTAATATAGAGAATGATTAATAACGCCATGCGTTATTTTAAATATAAAAAAGTTTTTTATTTTTGGTTTATTTTCTTGCTGAAATTATCTTTTTATAAATTTTTTTTGATATTTAAAGCTTGTTGGTTATAATTTACATATGTTATTATTATCTTGCTATCGTTAATTTATTTTTCCTCTGTGGAGAAAATGATATTCATTTATAACAATATTTTGTAGTCTGTCTTAAGTAAAATTTATGGCCTGGATTGGGCGTGTTTTTTTTCATTATATATATGTCAAATAATAAAAAGGTATATCATGGCTTCGATTAATACCAATATGCTATCTCTGACAGTACAAAATAAAAGTTCTCATTCGGCATCAGCACTTTCTCAAAGCATCGAGCGTCTCTCTTCTGGGCTACGAGTCAATAGTGCCAAGGATGACGCAGCCGGACAGGCAATTGCTAACCGGATGTTGACGAATTTAAATGCCAATGATGTTGTGGCACGCGGCGTGAATGATGGTGTCAGTCTGATGCAGATTGCAGAAGGGGGATTGAGTGAGGTCAATAACCTTGTACAGCGAGCAAGAGAATTAGCCGTACAGGCGGCAAATGAAACGCTGTCTAGCATTGATCGAGCGAGCCTGAATGGGGAATTCCAGCAGGTGCGTGCAGAAATTGATCGTATTGCATTTTCAACTACGGCGTTTGGAAAATATCCGCTAGCGCCCTCAACACAGCGTGAATTACCTGTTAATTTAGGGAGTACGCCGCCGCTGGCGGAAAAATTTCCAGTAAGCGGCGCAAGCCGTTCTTTTCCCTCTGGCATTGTTTCATTAGCCTATATCCCTGTGGGTGCTAAAAATTTAACGATTACTATTGATTCATTGGGTGCAGATGATGATATTCAGATATTTAGTCGTGATGGAAAACATTTGGTTGGAACGCCATTAATCGGAGCTGATGCGGATATTGTCTGGCAACAAAATGGAATAATCGATGCTGCATCGGCTAAACTGCGTGTATTAACGGAAGATAATGCTTTTTTATCCTCCGCAAATTACACCGACAGTGACCTTGCGCAAGGTGGAGTAAGTTTTAATTTGAATGGCAGCGCTACTGCTTCTTATAATGGTATGACTATTACTTACAGTGGTGATGGCGATCGCTATGAAGATGACAGCAACGGTAAGTTTAACGATGGTGTCAATGGTGCTGAACGTAATGAACGCATCCATATCGATGAAACGACAGAAGACTTGATTGTTATGGTTATTGGAAAAGGCTCATTTACGGGGGTTGCTACTTGGGATGTGTTGCCTAACCCAACACAGTTACCACCTCCGCCTCTGCCCCCTGTCAGTACGCCGACCGATATTGTAGTTAGTGCTAATTACGGCGGAAGTGTGGAAGCCGTGACGATTAATCCGACACCTTCTGATAGTGAATCTCTGGGGTTGAGAAATACAGCATTAGACCCTTTTGAGGAAGCGAGTAAAGCCATTGATGCATTTGATCAGGCACTAGAGAAAATAAATGGCTATCGCAGTGAATATGGGAGCCAAATCAATCGCTTTGAGTCTATCCGCGCTAGTATGTCTGACGTTTCTATTGCTACAAACAATGCACGTTCACGCATTTTAGATGCGGATTATGCTCAGGAAGTGTCTCTGATGACAAAACAACAAATTCTCCAGCAAGCATCCTCATCAATGTTAGTACAAGCGAACCAAGCCCCACAGGCGATGTTGATGTTATTACAACGATAATTGATTTATTTTCTATATTTTTAGGGTGAATAATGAATAAGAAATTTGATGAGTTATTTAGACTACCTCGCTATCAACATTGCAAGAATGCCTACTTAGTATATGGAAAATCAAGGCTTGATGAACAGAATCGAGGCCTCCTTGCTGAAAATAAAACCGGCTATTGGAAGATTAAATCAGGAAGAATCAATAAGGGTGATCTCATCGTGCTACTGCTTGAGGTCGCAGATAAGCCTAAATGCTATGAGTTATTTTCTGGAATTATGCAAGATATTGAAAGGATTAGGTCTAAGACGACGGGCGTTGAACGCTCTGTAATTACTGTTGATCAGTTTGATAAGTTTACTGACATTAATGATCAATCGATAATGAGCTATCTTATGGGGAGCTCGATTCCGCAAGGAAATAACGTCAATCAAATAATGTTGGCTAACTATGTATCAAAAGCATCAGAGTCAGATGACTTTATTGATGAAGTGATTGAAGAGCATATTAATTTTCAAGAACAGGTAATAAAGGCCGCATCGGATTCAACGGCAGCTCGTCGAAAACGACTCGCGAAGAGTGTGCAACACGATCCAGCTTTCAGCATTAAGAAAACAAAAATATACCATCGAAACCCCGATGTCGTTGCAGAAAGGCTTCATTTGGCAAAGGGGGTTTGTGAAGAATGTAAAGAAAAAGCCCCGTTCATGCGCAAGAGCGATGGAAAACCTTATCTTGAAGTTCATCATCGTATTTCGTTGTCTCAAGGTGGTGCAGATTCAGTGGAAAATACCATCGCGATTTGTCCAAATTGTCATCGTCAGGTACATCATGGGGTGGTGTAGAGAGATTATCCTTCTATAGGTTTATGATTTTTATGAACTATTAAATAGTTAATAATACGTTGAACGATAGAATAAATCGCAAAAAAGTGCAGTTGTGAGCATAACTGCACTTTTTCACCTAAATAACCCCCTTTTTTTGACGCTATTCAGGCGATTGGCTACCCTACCTAAAAGCATAATAGTGTCGATAACATTATCATCGTAGGTATTTGTCACTGTGAGCGATTTGTATACCGCCGAAGGCACAATGGATAAAAATTCCCTTTGGAAGCGCTATGTTCCATTAGTGCGCCATGAAGCCTTGCGTTTACAGGTTCGTCTCCCCGCGAGTGTTGAGCTTGACGATCTGCTACAAGCTGGCGGCATTGGCTTGTTAAGCGCTGTTGAGCGTTATGATTCGTTACAAGGTACGGCGTTTACAACCTATGCCGTTCAACGAATCCGGGGCTCGATGTTGGATGAATTACGTAGTCGTGATTGGGCTCCACGCAGCGTACGGCGTAATGCACGGGAAGTGGCACAAGCAATGCAGCAGGCTGAACAACAACTCGGCCGTACTCCAACGGAGCAGGAAGTTGCGCAGACCCTGAATATCACGCTTGAGGATTATCGTCAGATACTGCTGGATACGAACAATAGCCAGCTTTTCTCTTACGATGAATGGCGTGAAGAACATGGTGATAGCGCGGAGGCCTTACTGGAAGGCAATGAAGATGCGAATCCATTGCATCAATTGATGGAAGGCAATTTGCGCCATCGCGTGATGGATGCGATTGAAAGCCTGCCAGAACGTGAGAAATTGGTGTTGACGCTCTACTATCAGGAGGAGTTGAACCTGAAAGAGATCGGCGCCGTTCTTGAAGTCGGAGAGTCGAGAGTTAGTCAGTTGCATAGCCAGGCGATAAAGCGCCTGCGCGTGAAATTAACGAATGATGTCTAATTGCGCCGCGTAGGAATATTGTTATCAACATATATCTTCAGCCACTGAAGTTGTAAGCCATAGCAATTTTTGAATATCGATAAGTGCCTTGCACCAGTATTCAACTGATTAATGCTACCTGTTTTCAGCTCGCCAGATTCTCTGGCGTCGTGAAAAATGCTACTGCTACACGTTGAGATTATGTATTGTCATGGAATGGATTCATGCACTCATCAATTCGGAAGAAACAGCTGTTAAGCCGTTATCTGAAAGATTTCAAACATAGACAGACCAACTGTTCCCAGTGTGATAAAGAGCTCGATCGTGTTTCACTGGTATTTCGCAACCAGCTTATTAATAAAAAATCGATTGGCAGCATCGACAGGCTTATCGATGACGAAATATGGTCTGGCCTGCAACAGGAATTAATCCCACTTTGCCGCTTTTGTAGCGAAATATTATGCAATACTACTGCTAGCTATTTCGATATAAAAGCTTTCACGCAATATCTGATCGAGCAAACTGAAGTTCGCCATAGCACGATGCGCGAGTATGTCATTCGTTTACGGCGTTTGGACGAGCTGTTGGCTGCAAATGATTATCCTGCGGAAACCTTTTCCCTGCATCGTGATGGGGTACAACAGCGAGTATGTGACTACCTTCCTGATATTGAGCAAAATATCTACCGCAGCGCGCTAAGAAAATACGATCAGTATTTGGACTGGCAGCGACATTTCTGACACGTAAAGTGTGTGGTTCTCAGGTTGACATTGCCGGCCATGGGGGACTGATTTATATGTAAATGTTATGACAGTGTAAAAAATGCTTGCATTGCAGGGGCAAATTATAGCACTGTCATACTACTGAAATCATTCGGCACTAATTTTTAGGTAAGGGTTAGTAGTAGTTCTACGATGCGATCAATCATTATTCAGTGGAATAGTTGTTGTCACAGTGAGGAACGCGAATGGTAATGTCCTTTTTTGGACTTTGTAGTCGATGCCAAGATTCTACGTTGCTGACTCGCCGATGCGAGGGATTTTCCTCCCACTTATTTTCTACACCGTGCCACTCTCTTTTCACCCAAACCCTTCGTTTATTTTCTTTTCTTATCCATGAATATTCGACCCAGTTTTCACTCGGTTCGTGGATGGCTCGTGTGTATTTTCAGTCCGCTATTGGCTTAATAAGGAAGCCTAACCTCGTTAGTGAGTTAAACGTCACGCGCTGCAAAGCAGTGCGGTAAGTGAAACAAACTGTAAGGTGCCACTATGGGAAGACAAAAAGCAGTGATCAAAGCTCGTCGTGAAGCCAAACGTGTTATCCGTCGTGATTCGCGTAGCCATCGTCAGCGTGAGGAAGAATCGGTCACTTCTCTGGTACAGATGGGCGGGATTGAAGCAATAGGAATGGCGCGTGAGAATCGTGATAATTCCGTGATTCAAGCTCGTACCGTCGCCCAGGAACATTACTTGTCTGCGATAGAAAACAAACAGTTGATTTTTGCCACAGGCGAAGCTGGCTGCGGTAAAACGTATCTGAGCGCTGCGAAAGCGGCGGAGGCACTAATCCATAAAGAGGTTGAGCGTATTATTGTTACGCGGCCAGTCTTACAGGCTGACGAAGATCTTGGCTTTTTACCCGGAGATATTTCAGAGAAATTCGCGCCTTATTTCCGGCCCGTTTATGACATACTTTTGCGGCGGCTGGGATCGTCTTTTATGCAGTATTGCTTACGGCCGGAAATCGGCAAAGTCGAAATCGCGCCTTTTGCCTATATGCGCGGACGGACGTTTGAAAATGCGGTTGTAATTCTGGATGAGGCGCAAAACGTGACAGTGAACCAAATGAAAATGTTCCTGACGCGTTTAGGAGAGAATGTCACGGTTATCGTTAATGGTGATGTGACACAGTGCGACTTGCCTGCTGGGGTTAAGTCTGGCCTGCGTGACGCATTGGAGCGTTTTGTTGAGGATGACATGATTGGCGTGGTCTCTTTCGGTAAAGAGGACTGTGTACGCTCGGCGCTGTGTCAGCGTACGCTTCATGCCTATGGTTGATGTCTGTGTGGGATGGGAATAAAAGTTTCCGTACCATCATCACAAAAAACGCCCTTAGCGTAAGTTAAGGGCGTTTTCATATCATGCTGCCTATTATTAAAATAAAATCTAGTAATGAGTAGTGCACCTTAAGTCATTCGAATTACAGGCCGCAATGCAGTAAAAGATTGGTCAGGAAAAAAATTTAATCAGCTAAAGGCTTAATTCGGTAAGCGAGAATATGCAGTTTGCAGAGCATATACCCGTCATACTTCAAGTTGCATGTGTGTTGGCCGCCTTCCTGAAACTCGAATTATTTAGGGTATATAATATAAAATCTTGAACGTTATTACTGAATAAAGTGCTAAAGGAAAATATATCGCACTAGTCATGTTCTGAAAAATATTTCTTAATATTATTATCCGTTTTATTTTTTTGCTGCAAAGCACGAAATTCCGGGTTCGTCTGTTCCACACGTTCTAATTATTTGATGGGTTTCGTCAAATTTATCATTAAGTGCATTAATTAAAATACCACTATCACCAAAGATAAAACCAATCGCCGCGGCTATCAGCGCCGCAAGAATACCGTACTCGATTGCTGTAGCGCCACTCTCGTCACCTAAGAATGATCGGAATGTTAATTCCATCGTCGTTTCCTCCCTTTTCCATACCTAAAAGTACGCGGATGTTTTTATCTTATAAATCCGCATTAATGATAATGAGTTTTATTAACGAGATCAATCGCGAAGTCTGGCTGATTTGTATGGGAGTGGGTTGGCCATCCCTTTTCGGTTGGCGTTGAGAAGATTTGCCCACTCTGCAACATCAAACAATACTCATCTTGTATTTACAACGGATGTACGGCCTCAATTTCATGTTGAAAAACATACGGATCGGACAAAAGGCAAAATTTATCATCTTCATGATAGGTTACCGCGGTATGATAATCCTCGCCTGCAAAAGCCTTAATCGCGTCAATGTTAGTCCAGTACGTGGCAAGGAAAAAATGTTCCCAGTTTCCCTGCGTTACACGTTTAACAAACGCGCCTTGATTACCTGGGATACTTTGCGAATGTGTGACACCTGTTAATTGAAGATGAGTTGCAAAGCCTTCTGCGTGCTCCAGTGGTACACAACCATGCCATGTTCTTACTATCATTGCTCGACTCCTGTTGTAGTAAAGTCAATAAATTCACCAAATGAACAAATTGCGGGAAAAATATTATTAATGCTCCCGCTACGAGTTAGGAAAGCGCTGATTCACACCATAACACGTCCCATCATCCCATGCTGATCGACCTGACTGCATTCGCAAACAGTGACGTGATAAATGTCTAATAATGAAAGTGGCAAGAGCGTTATCTTGAACCTTTCTTGGCGTGTATGACTGATAAGTCAGTGCAAAGGAAAAAGAGAGGATACTGGATTCCGTAAATAAAAAAAGCCCGCTGAGGCGGGCTTTCTATGTATTACTTTATGTAGGACAAAATCAAAAACACTACGTGACTTTCGACTTTGTGCAAAATATGGCGGTGAGGAAGGGATTCGAACCCTTGATACGTTTTCACGTATACACACTTTCCAGGCGTGCTCCTTCAGCCTCTCGGACACCTCACCGGGGGTTGCCTATAGGGGGCAACGGGGCGCTACTATAGGGAGTCACTTAGCTCCGGTCAAGCAGTATTTAGCGCGAACGGTGCGTCTGGCTAAGCATTGAACGGTAACGGATAGTCCGCATGACGATGTCGTGAAAATGCAGGCAAAATGGGCAAGAAATGAGCATAAAAAACCCACAGACCGCGATGGCCTGTGGGTTTTTTGTCAACCGTAGGACGATTACGCCAGCAGCGTTTTGATGTAGCTGGTCAGTGCTTCGTCTTTGCTGTTAGCGAAGAAGTATTCCTGGAATTTAGGACCAGCAATCGCGCCTTTAACCAGATCCTGATCGAGACCTTTCAGAATGGTGATCAGATCGTTGTAGGTCACTGCTTTTACGGCATCCAGAATTTTCTTGTTACGTTGTTGAGGTGCAACGCGATCGCTCGGATAGCCGCGGCCGCCTTCTTCTTTGAACAGCTGGGTAAACAGGTTTTCCAGGTTCAGTTCAGCGCCCCAGCCAAAGCCTTTAGCGTAAGGAACGGATACCGCGTTACCGTTGTTGATCTGAGAGAACAGGTAAGCATCAGATGGGTCAACAACCAGACCGCAGATTACGCCAGGGAAAGAGTTACAAGCCAGCATTGCGCCCTGGCCAGTACCACAACCGGTCACAACGAAATCAGCCGCGCCAGAGTTCAGCAGGATAGCTGCCAGAATACCGTTCTGGATGTAGGTCAGCTGCGCTGCATCTTCAACGGCGTATTGGCCGTAGTTGTGTACAGTGTGGCCCAACGGTGCAACCGCTTTGGTCAGTGACTCGGCGATGATAGCGTTTTTGGCAGCCTGGCTGTTCTCGTTAATCAGTGCAATTTTCATGTTCGTTCCTTTTCTGTGACGGACAAATACATTTTTTAAAACTGTATTTCAATTTGATGTGTGCAGTATACCGTTTCAAAAATAAAGCGCAAATCGTGGAAGCAAAGAATGCGGCACAGCCCATAAATTCGGGAAAAATACGATGAAGAAAGAATGCATGATGAAGAGGTAATTAATTGAAAAATGGCGCTATATTTCAGCGCCATCGGGGAGGGGATTATGCATCCGGGAAGGTGAGCGTATTACCGGGAGCTTCTCGATTAAGATGAAGAAAATTCAGATGGCGTTCATACTGATCCAAAATGTCGTTAATCACCTGTTCTTTACTGTAGTCCATCAGATCATTCCCCTGACTTCCTTCCAACAGGAAGGTTTCAAGCCGGTAATAATCTGATTTTCCTGACCGAGCACGGTAGGTAAACGCCGGGACGCTATAACGCTGCGGCCAAATTTGATAAAGAAAGTTCTGTTCATCGCCTAAATCCACCAGCAGTTCAAGGTGGTTCAAGCGCTCATCTTCGACAGGCGGCAATTCGTTGACTTCAACGCTGGCACCCCGTAGACGTAATTCACGTGCAACATCCGCCATGGCCGCTTTACAGATGTTATCCAGCATTTTCTGTGTATGCGTTGTGCCGGGGAAATTCATGACGCGTGAGATGCGCTGTTTCCAGTTCAGGCGATCGTCGCCTGAGATTGGCATCGGCGCTGAGGTTTGCAAGGAACTGGCTTTACGGTAATCCTCAACCCTCAGTGATTTATATAACCCCGCCATAATAAAGAACATCACAAAGCTAAACGGCAACCCCATGATGACGGTCGTGTTCTGTAATGCTGACACGCCGTTTGTCATCAACATACCCAGCGTCAACAGGCCAATCGCGACAGACCAGAAAATCCGCAGCCAGTTTGGTGCATCGTTGTTGATGTCACCAAGGCGAGAGGTGAAGTTGCCCAACACCAGTGAACCAGAATCGGCAGAGGTAACATAAAACAGCAGGCCGGTAATGGTCGCGACAGAAGCGCTCAGGCTGAAGCCTGGGTACTGTGCCAACAGGCTGTAGAAACCACGTTCCGGGTGCTGCATAACTTCGTTTGCAAAGTCCAGATTACCGTGGATCACCTGATAAAGCGCACTGTTGCCGAAAATGGAGAGCCACAGCAACGTAAAGACAAACGGGATGATCAGCGTGCCGACAACAAACTGACGAATCGTTCTGCCGCGTGAGATACGTGCCAGAAACAGCCCGACAAACGGTGCCCATGCGACCCACCATGCCCAGAAAAACAGCGTCCAGCTATTCATCCATTCTGTCGGGCGATCGAACGCAAAACTGTTGAGTGTCATACTGGTAAAGCGATTGATGTAATCCCCAACGTTAAGCACTAGCGCGTTCAGCAAAAACTCGGTATCGCCCCAGAAGAGCAGAAAGAGAATCAAACCCAGTGCGAGCAAAACATTCAGTTCGGAGAGAAAGCGAATGCCGCGATTGACGCCGGACGTCACGGAAACGGTCGCCATGATCACGGAAAGCAGAATGAGAGAAGCCTGAACGGTGAGATTCTCTGGGATTTGGAACAGCACTTTCAGTCCGTAGTTAAGCTGAACGACACCGATGCCCAGCGTGGTCGCGATACCGAAAATGGTTCCGAGCACGGCTGCGATATCGACGCTGTGTCCAATCGGGCCATTGATGCGTTTGCCAAAGATGGGATAGAGGGCAGAGCGAATTGTCAGCGGCAAATTATAGCGGTAGCTGAAGTAGCCCAGCGCGATTCCCATCAACGCGTACATTGACCAGCCTGTTAGCCCGTAGTGAAACAGCGTCCAGACCATAGCCTGTCGTGCTGCTTCCATCGTCTGGCCTTGTCCTTCAGGCGGCATCATATATTGCGTAATCGGCTCTGCGACAGAAAAAAACATTAAATCGATACCGATCCCCGCCGCAAACAGCATCGCAGCCCAACTCATCAGGCTAAATTCAGGTTTCGATTGTTCTGGCCCGAGCTTAATTGAGCCGAATCGAGACGAGGCGATGAAGATGACGAACACGATGTAGAGCGTGGCGGCGAGCAGGTAGTACCAACCAAATGTGGCGGAAACCCAGTTGAGCGCGTGAGTAATCCAGTCGTTCGCTTCTTTGTTAAACAGCATGGTCATCAGCGAGAAGGTCAGGATTAATCCCGCTGATGTGTAGAACACGACAGGATTTAGGCGATCCTGTTGGGGCGTAGTTTCTGTGGCTGGCATGGTTATCCCTTGCGTTATGTGAATCGATACTCTGACTCCTCTCTCCACGAAGCGCGCTTAGCGCATATCAAGAACCGGTCGCAGGGCATCCGCTGAGTACGCTTTCGGTTGAAGATAGTCTTCAGAACAAAAAAGAAATTATTCTTTTTAAGTTGGCGTTATCGTCTGAACTGACGCCACTTTTCGTGATAATTGATACAGATTTTTAACCTTTCAGCAATAAAAGATATTCATTTTTTATTGAACGTTCAATCAAAAAAAAGTTTAATGGGATAAATCGGATCACAAATCATCGTCTTTTACCGTGATCCATCGTTCAGAAATGAAGGGGACGTGTAGTGCCTAAAGTCGGAATGCAGCCCATCAGACGGCAGCAACTCATCGAAGCGACGCTGGCAACGATTAACGATGTGGGCATGCATGATGCCTCGATCGTGCAGATTGCCCGACGTGCAGGGGTGTCGAATGGAATCATCAGTCATTACTTCCGTGATAAAAATGGCTTACTGGAAGCGACGATGCGTTACCTGATTAGCCATCTGGGGCTGGCGGTAAAATCAAGGTTGCTGAGCCTGACAGAAAATACGCCTCGTGCGCGTTTGCGAGCAATTGTTCAGGGGAATTTTGATGATAGCCAGACGAATAGCGCGGCGATGAAAACCTGGCTGGCATTCTGGGCCAGTAGCCTGCATTCCCCTATGCTCCATCGCTTACAGCAGGTTAACGATCGGCGACTTTACTCCAACCTGTGTGTCGAGTTTAGCCATTGCTTGCCGAAAGATAACGCGCGTATTGCGGCCAAAGGGCTGGCTGGTCTGATCGATGGGCTGTGGCTACGCGGTGCGTTAAGTCATGACGCTTTCAACCGCGAAGAAGCATTGAGCATTGCCTGCGACTATATCGATCAGCAGCTCATTCGCGCGTAATCCTTCCTTATTATTTTGCCTTCTCTGCCCGGGCGTGTGGTCGGGCAGTTATATGACAGGAGAATTTATGTCTCGCTACGGTTTACAACAGCTTTATATCAACGGGACCTATGCCGATAGCACGGGTAACGATACGTTTGATGCGGTGAACCCTGCAAATGGCGACATTATTGCCCAGCTTCAGTCGGCCACTGCCGCTGACGTTGATCGCGCCGTCAGCGCCGCTACCGCAGGGCAGAAGATATGGGGGGCGATGACGGCGATGGAACGTTCGCGTATTTTACGCCGCGCCGTGGATATCTTGCGCGATCGCAACGACGAACTCGCCTTACTTGAAACCCATGACACAGGCAAGCCACTCTCAGAAACGCGTACCGTCGATATTGTCACTGGGGCGGATGTTCTGGAGTACTACGCGGGGTTGATTCCTATGCTGGAAGGTCAGCAGATCCCCTTACGTGATACCTCATTCGTCTATACCCGGCGCGAACCGCTTGGTGTTGTCGCCGGTATCGGTGCCTGGAACTATCCCATCCAGATCGCATTGTGGAAATCGGCGCCCGCGCTGGCGGCAGGCAACGCAATGATCTTCAAACCCAGCGAAGTCACATCGCTTACCGCGCTGAAGCTGGCGGAAATCTACACCGAAGCTGGGTTACCGGCCGGCGTATTCAACGTGCTGACGGGGACGGGGAAATCCGTTGGTCAGGCGCTGACCACACACCCGGGGATTGCCAAAGTCTCTTTCACCGGTGGGATCGCCAGTGGGAAAACGGTCATGGCTAATGCCGCAGGCTCGACACTGAAAGAAGTCACGATGGAGTTGGGTGGAAAGTCGCCGCTGATTATCTTTGATGATGCCGATCTGGATAAGGCCGCAGATATCGCCATGATGGCGAATTTTTTTAGTTCAGGACAGGTGTGCACTAATGGTACGCGCGTCTTCGTTCCACATGCATTGCAGACGCAGTTTGAGGAGAAAATTCTGGCGCGCGTTCAACGCATCCGTATCGGCGATCCGACTGACGAGCTGGTGAATTTTGGTCCTCTGGTTAGCTTCCCGCACCGGGAGTCCGTACTGCGTTATATCGAAAGTGGAAAACGTGAGGGCGCACGTGTGCTGGTGGGTGGTGAACCCATGACCGACGGTGACTATGCCCAAGGTGCATACGTTGCTCCTACGGTGTTCACTGACTGTCGGGATGACATGAAGATTGTCCGAGAAGAAATCTTCGGCCCGGTCATGAGTATTTTGACGTATCAGGACGAGGGGGAGGCCATACGCCGCGCTAATGATAGCGAATACGGTCTGGCGGCCGGTATCGTGACCCGCGATCTAAATCGAGCACATCGGGTTATTCATCAGCTTGAGGCAGGGATTTGTTGGATCAACACCTGGGGAGAATCTCCGGCTGAAATGCCTGTGGGCGGCTACAAACATTCTGGTGTTGGACGTGAAAATGGCATAACAACGTTGGAACACTACACGCAAATTAAATCTGTACAGGTTGAACTGGGTGAATTCCGCTCGGTATTTTAAACGAAGGGGAGAAAGCCTAATGGAATATGATTACATCATTATCGGAGCTGGTTCCGCTGGTAATGTGCTGGCAACGCGTCTAACAGAAGAAAGCGATGTGAGCGTGCTGCTGCTTGAGGCGGGTGGCCCGGATTATCGGTTGGATTTTCGTACACAGATGCCTGCCGCGTTAGCTTTTCCATTGCAGGGGAAGCGCTATAACTGGGCGTATGAAACCGATCCCGAACCCCATATGAATAATCGCCGCATGGAATGTGGCCGTGGAAAGGGATTGGGTGGATCATCGCTGATTAACGGCATGTGTTACATCCGTGGTAATGCGATGGATTTTGATAACTGGGCGACGATGCCGGGTCTGGAAGACTGGAGTTATCTTGATTGCCTGCCGTATTTTCGTAAAGCGGAAACGCGCGATGTGGGATCGAATGACTACCATGGTGCGGCGGGGCCGGTGTCGGTGACAACGCCGAAGATGGGAAACAACGAACTATTCCACGCGATGGTTGAAGCGGGCGTACAGGCGGGCTATCCGCGTACGGACGATCTCAACGGGTATCAGCAAGAAGGTTTTGGGCCGATGGACAGAACCGTCACGCCGAAGGGGCGTCGCGCCAGTACCGCGCGAGGTTATCTGGATCAGGCAAAAGATCGTAAGAATCTGACTATCGTGACGCATGCCTTAACCGACAAGATTCTCTTTGACGGAAAACGTGCTGTTGGCGTGGCCTACTTTAAAGGCGAAAGTGCCCAGACGGCGAAGGTTCGTCGTGAGGTGTTGTTATGTGCCGGCGCAATCGCCTCGCCGCAAATCCTGCAACGTTCCGGCGTCGGGCCGAAAGATTTGCTCCAAGGGCTCGATATTCCTGTGGTACATGATTTGCCCGGTGTCGGTGAGAATTTACAAGATCACCTGGAAATGTATTTGCAATACGCTTGCAAAGAACCGGTATCGCTATATCCGGCGTTGCAGTGGTTTAATCAGCCGAAAATCGGTGCGGAATGGCTGTTCAATGGTACGGGTATTGGTGCCAGTAACCAGTTCGAAGCGGGGGGGTTTATTCGCAGCCGTGATGAGTTCACCTGGCCGAATATTCAATACCATTTCTTGCCCGTCGCGATTAATTACAACGGTAGTAATGCGGTGAAAGAGCACGGGTTCCAGGCGCACGTCGGTTCCATGCGTTCACTGAGTCGAGGGCGTGTGCAGGTGCGGTCGAAAGATGCACATGAGCACCCCAGCATTGTGTTCAACTATATGTCGACAGAACAAGATTGGCAGGAGTTTCGCGATGCGATCCGTATTACGCGTGAAATCATGGCACAGCCAGCGCTGGATAAATATCGTGGACGAGAGATCAGCCCTGGCCTAGAGGTTCAGACGGATGAGGAACTGGACGAATTTATCCGCACTCACGCTGAAACGGCATTCCATCCCTCCTGTTCCTGCAAGATGGGAGAGGACGATATGGCGGTGGTCGACGGGCAAGGCCGTGTCCACGGCATAGAAGGATTACGCGTGGTGGATGCCTCCATTATGCCACAAATTATTACCGGTAATCTGAATGCGACAACCATCATGATTGCCGAGAAAATTGCCGACCGAATCCGCCGGCGTCAGCCGCTGCCGCGTAGCAAAGCACGCTACTATGTTGCTGGCAATGTACCAGTGAGAAAAACCCCGCTGAAACCTGCCTCGTGACGTTCCCAGCATAGTCAGATGGACCGCATAGAAAGCGCGGTCCATACTTTTCATTGTTATACACAATCTGACAAACAAACGCCTTCCGCACCATTACTATGAGTGACAACACCATCAGTGAGGTCACTTTTCCTTGAGGAATGAAAATGAATAATTGGCTGCAACAAATTCAGGGCTTATTAGGTTCCGCTAGCAAGCAGGGGAGTCATCATCAAGGGGGAAAAAACGGTAATTTGGGGGACATGTTGAAGCCCGCAGCGCTGGGTGGTTTGGCTGGCGTCTTACTGTCAAATAAATCCACGAGGAAAATCATAGGTTCATTGGGTAAAAATGCCCTGATCATTGGAGGCAGTGCGGCGGCGGGTGTCGTGTTGTGGAACCAATACAAGAAACGCGTTCGCGACACGCATCAGGATGATCCGCAGTTCGGCACTCAGTCTTCTACTGACAATATTCGTGCACGGCGTTTAATTCAGGCTCTGGTTTTTGCTGCCAAGAGCGATGGGCATATTGATGCAACTGAAAAGCAGCGTATTGATGACAATATTCAGCAACTGCAATTGGGCAGCGAGGCGCAACGTTGGGTGCAGGAAGCTATAGAACAACCGCTTGATCCGATTTTGCTAGCGAAAGATGTGAAGAATGAAGAAGAGGCGCTTGAGGTCTACTTCCTCAGTTGTGCAGTCATTGATGTTGATCACTTCATGGAGAAAAGCTATCTGGATGCGTTAGCGACAGAGCTGAAGATACCGCAAGACGTTCGACAGTCGATCACCAATGAACTTAAAAGTCCAACATGATAAGTCGAGTGATTTAGGGTTGCGGTTGGATGTAATCGGGTAAATAGAAGAGATAACGCGGGCGAAAAACGCTTCGCCCGCAATATAGTCTGATACTTAGAAAGAACTGGTATCTTTGAACAAACCAACTTTCAGTTCGTCAGCAGTATAGATCTGTTGACCATCGACCAGCACTTCACCATCAGCAATACCCATCACCAAACGGCGATTGATTACGCGTTTGAAGTGAATGCGGTAAGTGACTTTTTTCGCTGTTGGCAGAACTTGCCCGGTGAATTTGACTTCACCCACGCCGAGTGCGCGGCCTTTGCCCTCGCCACCCAACCAGCCCAGATAGAAGCCGACTAGCTGCCACATGGCATCCAGACCAAGGCAGCCTGGCATCACCGGATCGCCAATGAAATGGCAACCGAAGAACCACAGATCAGGCGTGATATCCAATTCGGCTTCCACATAGCCTTTGCCGTACTTACCGCCGTCTTCGGTCATTTTAACGACGCGGTCCATCATTAGCATGTTAGGGGCGGGTAACTGAGGGCCTTGTGGACCGAACAGCTCACCACGACTGGAGGCAAGGAGGTCTTCTTTTGTATAGGATTCGCGTTTATCTACCATGGTCTCTGTAAGCCTTGTTTTAATGAAGCACGCAGATTAGCGTACACCTGTACGCTGAGCAAGTCTGTTGCGTCTGGTTGAACCAGTTGGTTTAACGGAAAAACCAAGGAAAACGTCTACGCTCCTGCGGTAAAAGTTGTCCAATTCGCTCACGAATCGCCGCTAACAGACTTGGCTGCTGCTCATCGTCATAAGCAAAATTGGTCAGTAATGATACCGCTTCCGGTGCAGTTTCTACTGGGAACAAGTGGAATTTACCTTCACGTACCGCCTCAACGACATCCTCCTGTAAACAGAGGTGGCGTAGGTTAGCCGCAGGTAAAATCACACCCTGAGTTCCCGTTAGCCCACGACGCTGGCAAACCTCAAAGAATCCTTCGATTTTCTCATTCACGCCGCCAATTGGCTGTACGTGACCAAATTGATCGACGGAACCGGTAACGGCAAACTGCTGATTGATTGGCCGCAAGGACAGAGCGCTGATCAGAGCGCAGAGTTCTGCCAGCGAGGCGCTGTCACCATCAACTTCGCTGTACGATTGCTCGAAGACCATGGATGCTGAGAAAGGAAGCTGTTGATCAAGTTCCAGTTCGGTAATCAGGAACGCCTGCATGATCATCATGCCCTTGGCGTGTAAATTGCCAGCAAGTTCAGCTTTGCGTTCGACATCAGTGAACTCGCCGTCGCCTGCATGAACGACACAAGTGATTCGTGTCGGTTCGCCAAAAGCAACGGGATAGCCCGGGAATTCCAATACGGAAAGCCCGTTAACCTGACCGACAACGTCGCCTTCCGTTTCGATCAGGATCTGACCGAGTTCTATTTCATCCTGCATGCGCTCACGAAGATAGCCTTCACGCCATTGGCGTGCGGCAATCGCGTCGACCAGCGCCTGTTCTGTGATCTGACCGTCTCTGGCGTATAGCGACGCATATTTTAACTGGCTGACTAGCCAGCGCGGGCATAATGGCAAATTACCCTGATCGCCGCTGTAACGTACCGCACTGTTTACGAATGCTGGCCAGGCATCGGCATCCAGTAGCGGCAGTTGATTTTCGTTGCATAACGCATTGATGTAAGTACACCAGCGAGCCATGTCATCTGTTTCAATCAACTGTAGTTGCGCTTCGAACTCACCGTAAATCGCGTGTTCGCCTAACTCTGGCTCCATATCATGAATGTCCGCCAGGCTTTCCCGATCCCCAATAATAATTAGACGAATATCAAGTGGCATTGGTGGTACATCAACGGGAAGTGGTTTGCGCTCGTCTGGGGACAGCCAACGATAGATTCCCTCAGCCATAATCTGCTTCAGACGCAGCCACATTAACGGCTGAGCCAGCAGTGCTCTGGCTGACAGGATCAACGTACCGCCATTAACCTGATGAACCAGCCCTGGATGCAGTGTTATTTCATCGTGGAAATTACGCAGACAGCCGAAGAGTTGCTCAGGTTCAATCCATTCTTGATAGCCACAGAGCTGCTGGGCGGCAAAGTTATCCGCTAGCTGTGTGGCGGGTTCGACCCGGATATGACGACCCTCAATGATATATTTACTGCCATGTATCGCCCCGGAGTCTGTCCTGATGGCGCTCAGCGCACGGGCGATCAATGCCATATATTCATCGTTCTCTTGCGCTTTTAATAGCATAAAGCGGGAAGGGGAACGAGGGTGGCAAAAGAGCGTCAGACTGTCTGCCAGACGCGACTGAATAGCGGAGAATTCAGCAGGAGCAAGCTGAGCTGCCTGAGTGAATAGCGTTTGATAAGGCGTATTATTGGGCAGTAAGTGCTGCCATGAGAGTCGGTTACTGGTCAAAGTATCAATGTAATCGTCTAAAGGAAAAGCGTGATTATACAAGAATAATGCGCACTGCGCATAAGGAGAGTCATCTCTCCGTCATCTTTCATTCGTCGAAGATCAGAACCTGATTGGCTAATCGTCTTAAAAGCTGCTAGAAAACCGCCAGAAAGCGGCCAAAATCAGGGAAAACTGTTATGCTGGAAGTAACGTTACGCGGTCACTGAAGAATTTAATATGAAATATCAACAACTAGAAAATCTTGAGTGCGGATGGAAATGGAAATACCTGGTGAAAAAACATCGCGAGGGAGAAGCGGTTACGCGTTTTCTGGAGCAAAGTGCGGCGGATGCTGCGGTGCAGGCATTGCTTAAAATGGAAAACCAGCCAGTGAAAGTGTTGGAGTGGATTGCGCAATGTATGAATCCCGTCTTAGAAAATAGGATGAAGCAAACGATCCGCGCACGGCGTAAACGTCATTTTAATGCGGAACACCAACATACGCGCAAGAAATCAATCGATTTGGAATACTTGGTTTGGCAGCGTCTGGCGGCTCTTGCTCAGAGGCGTGGGGTGACCTTGTCGGAAACGATTGTGCAGTTAATTGAAGATGCCGAGCATAAAGAGAAATATGCCAGCCAGATGTCGCTGCTCAAGCAGGATCTTAAAGACATTCTGAATAATAAAGACGAAAAATGATCGGTATTTGTCATTTATCTTGCTGAAAAACGGACATAAAAAAGCGCAGGGCGCGTTTTCCAACGTTGCGCAGCAACGGCCCGTAGGGTGACAGACAAAGATGTCCTTCATAAAAAAACCTCGCCGAAGCGAGGTTTTTTTCGTTAATAACTTAAGCCTGAGGCTGAGTTACAACGTCTTTGATGCCTTTAACTTCGATCTCTACGCGACGATCTGGTGCCAGGCAGTCGATCAGCGCAGCACGAGGTTTCACGTTGTCACAGGTAGAACCGGTAACTGGTTGAGATTTACCTAAGCCACGAGCAGAGACTTTATTCGCAGGGATACCTTTAGAAACCAGATAATCCACTACGCTCTGAGCACGTTTTTCAGACAGAGCTTGGTTATACTGCTCTGAACCTAAACGGTCAGTGAAGCCCAGAACAACAACGGAACCGTCTTTCGGGTCCAGAGAGCTCAGCTGGGTGTACAGTTGATCCAGTGATTGCTGGCCTTCTGCTTTCAGCGTTGCTTTGTTGAAGTTGAACAGGACGTCAGATTTCAGGGTGAAACGCTTGGTTTCAACAACTGGAGCTGGTGCTGGAGTTGGAGCCGGAGCAACAACGGGTGCAACACGCTCATCTTGACCGAAACGGTAAGACAGGCCAACGCTCATCAGCAGGTTATCTGGACGGGCACCAACGGTACCAGCATCACCAATGTTGCTTACCCATTGGTAGTCAACGCGGGCAGCCCAGTTTGTGTCGATAGCGTATTCAACACCGATCGCAGCCAGCGGAGAAACGCCAGTATCGTTGTTGTTGAGGTGGGTGCCGCTTCTGTCAGCGTGGCTATCTGTGCGCCATACCATGCCGCCCAGACGGGTATAAGCGTCCAGACCTGGCAGCACTGGGTAGCTCAGTTTAGTAGCCAGTTGAATGCCTTGTGCCTTGAAGCTAGCACTGTCTGCTGCATTAGAAGTAGAACCAGCATACTTCATGCGGCCCAACCAATCGTAGCCCAGTTCAAAACCCAGGTACGGGTTGGCTTGGTAACCAACAAAAGCACCAGCGCCTAATTTGCTTTTGATCGGGTTATTGATGACACCGTTGTAGCCATTGCCATAGAAACCCGTATCGTGGAATTGAGACACACCCAGTTTACCACCGGTGTACCAGGTATTTTCTTTAGGAGCTGCTTGCGCGATAGTCGCGAAGCTAGCCAGTGCCACTGCAACTGCGATAGCTGTTTTTTTCATTTTACGCCTCATTATCATCCAAATCGGCAATTAACCTGGAGGGCTAATAAACCTTTGGTTAAAATCCTTTGGTTGGAGACTTTGCCCTTATTTATGACTCACTGTCAGTCAACTGACGTTATAAAAGAGCAACTCCAGCGAGTTAAAGTCTACAACGTGATGAGAAAGTTACAAGTATGATGTGACTTGCGTCATAGGAAAAACGCACGAATCATACACACTTACTAACAAATAGTAGATGGTTTTGACAGATCTTACGTCTTTGGGGTGTATTAAATATAGCCAAAAAGCCCGCAGAATACCGCTTTGCGGCGATCCACGGGGCATATAACGTAATTGAGCTGAGAAAAATCTTAATTTACTTAATGATACAATGTCGAATGAATTTTAAGGCTGGGAAACAGTCTATAGGCGTCCCCGCTGGCATTTTCTGGTCGCATAATAAAGCCGTATGTATTTCCTGCCTGTGCGGCGTCCCGTAACCGAACCTTCTCTTCTTCCGTCAATTCGTGCGGCAACCAGCACAAAACGGCGCTGTAATTTCCTGTCAGTAACGCTCTCTCCATGGCATCAACAGTAAACAAGGGATTGATATGGTTGAGCTGCACTATTTTATCCAGCGGTAATCCAGATTGCTGTACCCAAGGGCGACTCAATTTTTGCTGGGGAGAAAGCCATAGCAGCCAGCGAGACTGTGTGCCTAGCTGCTGTAAGAGTGGAAGTAACAGGTGTGTGACTATGGGTTGATCGGCGTTGTACACGACTTCGCTGATAATACCGCCCGCGACAGCCGAAGATTCTGCTGTGTGTTGATTGGCAGAAAACGATGATGACGGGACGTTGTGAGAGCTGATTGATTGCGTACGCATAATGAGTTCTACCCATAGTGTTACTGTATAAATGTACAGTAACTGCTGTGTGCGTGAAAATCAACCTGATTTTTTGAAAGCGCTTCGCATATTCTTTATGCAAGAGACAGTAAACACATTTACTGTTTGAAGCCACCTCGGGGGTGTGGTTAATTATTTATTCCTGCTACGAATATTTAACTGTTCAGGAAGAGATCATTTCAATACTAAGGATTATGGCAATGAAGCAATTATGCAAAAAAAGGATTTTGCAATCTCAACATTCGTTTTCCTCTTTAGGGGATATCACTTCACGTTCCCAATTTGGTGGCTACAGTATCGCAGCAAATAAAACGATTTTTGGATTGGTGTCGGAAGGGGAGCTTTATCTTCGCGCCAGTAAAAAAGATGAAAAATATTTTCAGCAGCGTGATATGCCACATCTGATTTATACCAAACGCGGTATGCCGTTACCGCTGAACTACTTCCTTGTTGATGACATATTATGGCAAGAGCCACAGCAGTTATTATATTTTGCCCGACTGGCGTTAGCAGGTGCGCAGCATGATCAGGCTCTTAAATGTACGAGCGGGCGTTTAAAAGATCTCCCTAATCTTAACCACGACATCGAAAGGCTGCTGTGGAAAGCGGGAATAAAGAATATTGATGAATTACAGCATTATGGTGCGAAAAACAGCTATCTTGAGCTGCGAAAGGTGCGCGCTAATTTAAGCGTGAACGTGTTATTGGCGCTTGCTGGCGCAATTTGTGGCACGCATCAAGCCGCGCTCCCCCGCGGTATTCGTAATGAGCTTTTAGAGTGGTATAAAAATAATACCCTTTCCAAAGGGCCAAAACACTAAGAGCGTGCTCCCTGTTTTACTGTGAAATCATGTCGTTTTTTAGCTGTACGAGTTCAGGTAAGAGGCCGATCAGCAGGCCGATTTGCTGAATAATTAATGGTTCTTTACTGTCTGACTCAAGTGAAAGGGATTGAATGCCGGTGGCAATAGCTTTCAATCCCTGATTGATTCGTAGACTGTCCTCTTCCCGACAGTGTAGCGCGTCGTCAACATGACACACGGCATCATCCAGAAATTGCAGCGTTTCCGATGAAGCTATTTTCCCTCGGTGTGCGCCGAGCGTTGAAATATAACTTAATAACGTATGATTCAGGCACATGAAGCGGAATGCATTGTCCAGCTTGTTCTTGGTGGTGTGAGGCTCAGAGGACATATTTGACACAACCGATGCCAATTCTGCGTCGCAATTATGCGCATCGCGACGGGCAATACGATAAGGCAAACTATTATCTTTCCCCTGATGATATTGAATCATGATCGCGTCAAGATAGCGGCAATTGGCATTTAATGTTTTATTAATAACGGTAGGCAGGCCGCGGAAACGCCAATCTGGCCAAATAAAACTCACTGCCGCCCACGCGATGGCGCAACCCAACAAGGTATCAATAATACGTGGTACCGCGACGTCAAAGCCTTCGCCCAACAGGTTGAAACAAAGTAGGACAAGCAGCGTAATAAACATGGTCGCATGTGCGTATTGCACGTTACGAAAGGAAAAGAAGAGTACACCGCTAATGACGATCAGCGTGAGTTGTCCTTCCTGTGAAGGGACGAAGTACAGGATAGGAAGGCCGATTAAAATACCGGTCAATGTCCCGATAACCCTCAACGTCAGTCGTCTCCGGGTTGCGTTATAGTTGGGCTGGCAAACAAATAGGCTGGTCAGCAAAATCCAATAACCGTGTTGCAAACCCGTTATCTGAATCAACGCGTAGCCGCTACAGAGTAAAACTGACATGCGGATGGCATGGCGAAACAGCGCCGACTGTGGTGTTAGATGGCGGCTAATGCGTAAACGGATATCGCTCCAACCCGTGATGTTGTCATCGGCCAGCGTGTTTTCTGGATTGTTTTCTTGCTCAATGCTCTGCTCGGATTCGATGGTCGATAATTGCGCATCAATAGCACGCAGATTATTCAATAAATAAGTGAGCGCCTTAATTTGCGCGGAATCCGCCATGTTGTTGGCAGCGACGCGCGCAATAGCGGATTCAAGATGCACAAAAGCTCGCTCAATGCGGCTGTCATGCTGATATTTTTGGTGCAGCAGAATGGATTGCGATAACTGCTGGCAGGCTTTGGCTTGCATGCTCAGCAGACGTTGAAAGCGAAATAGGACGTCGCTATAGCGCAGTTTTTCACGCAACTGTGGATAGTAAACATGCGACGAACTGGCACGTTCGTGAATATCCTGGGCGACAAAATAGTAGTGCAGTGTTTGGCGTGTTCCTCGCTGTCCGCGATCGCCACGCAGGCGCGTTAACAATGATGATTTGGTTTGGTTGAGCATCGCAACCAGTTGGCTGTTTGCCATGGCAACATCAATAAGGGGCTTGTCAGTTTCTTCTTCAATATCGGGATCGAATAGGTTGGCTTTTGCATCTAAGTAGCGAGCCAACTGTTGATAACACTGTGCGAGATTATCCTGCAACGGGCGGATCGGGAAGAGTAGATGTCCGAATAGCGTCAGCAGATTATACCAGGAGGCTCCGATCAAGAGCATGATGGGCTGCTGATACCAATTGTCGTAAAGGGATATTCCCAGCATGGTGTAAATTGCGATCAGCAGTGCACCGAATGCGATTGTCGCATAGCGCTGCCCTAATGCGCCGAGCAGGATAAAACCGCAGGTTGATACCGCCAGACCAATGCCGAATAGCCACGGATAAGGAAAAAGCAATTCGATCGAAACGGAAGCAACAAAAAAACAGGACAGCGTAATAAACAAATTACGTAAACGTCCGGTGAGGCGATCGTCGAGGTCGGTAAGGGCCGCGGCGACAACCCCCAGAGTGACCGGAATTGTTGATGTTGGCTGACCTAGCCACCAGGGAACGGCCGCTGCACCACTGAGTGCAATAAGGATGCGGATGCTATACAGCCAACTGCTGTTATAGACATAGCGACGAATTCCTGGGGCGAAGGTGAGCAACGTAATATCCTTAGATGCCGTTAGCGATAGTGACGACGGGCATTATTTTCCCGCGCAGCCTGTGCTAGTTCGACGGAAACCACGCGACGTCCGACAGGCCATAGCGCGATGGCAGCAATTTTAAAATTAGCGATGCCGACTGGAATGCCAATGATCGTAATACATTGAGCGATACCGGTAATGATATGCGATAGGCAAAGCCACCAGCCAAAGAAAATGAACCAGAAGATATTGAGTAGAGAACCGCCAGCGCTGAGAATGGCGCTCTTTTCATTGGGGCGTAACTCATCAACATGGATGGCTTCATTGCCATAAGGAAAAAGCGACAATTTGGTGATTTCCCAGCATGAGCGTGTTAGCGGCAAAGTGAAGATCAGCAGCACGCTGACGACGGTTGCCAGAAGCCAGGCTAATGTGGTGAAAAAGCCGCCCAGTACGAAATTAAGGATGTTCAACGCAGTACGCATAGTTTCTCCTGTGCTTGCAAGGTAACCAAACTTGCTGATGGTAAAAGAATTATCACATTAAGCATCAGGATATCCTAACCTGTTTTTAAGGCTAGAGCGTGAAGTCCGATAACGGGTAAACTAGGAAACTGAGAAACGCTAACAAATGTACCAATGTCCCTCTCATATAGTCATGGCGCGAACATCATGGAACTGAAATCTACCTCATTAGGTAAACATCTGGCTCAGCATCCTTACAACCGGGTGCGGTTACTGAATGCCGGTGTCGAAGTGAGTGGCGATAAACATGAATACCTGATTCCTTTTAATCAGTTGCTGAATATTCACTGTAAAAGAGGGCTGGTGTGGGGTGAGCTGGAATTTGAATTGCCAGCCGGAAAAGTGGTGCGTTTGCATGGTACTGAGTGGCAGGAAACGCAGGCTTTTTACCGCCATCTTCTCAAATCCTGGCTTGGCTGGAGCGAGGAGATGAGCCTGATCTGTGCTGAGGTTTTGCTGCGTCAAATGGACAGTATCCATACACTGACGCAGCAAGATAAATGGTTTAGTCGTCAGGCTCTATCAACGTTGCAGAGTGCTATCCGCAATTCGCTGGAGTCTTTGCCTCTTCCTATTGCTCGCCTTGATTCCTTTGATAACTGCCGTGATAACTACCAACATTGCCTGCGTTGGCTTGAGCAGGGTGACGAGATGCGCACTGCGACGAACCGGGCATGGATGGATCGCACGTTGGCGGCAGAGCAAACTTTCTTTGAAACGGTAGAGAGTTCGCCATTAAATGTGTCTCAGAGCAAAGCCGTGATCAATGGCGAAGAGGGCGTGCTGGTGTTGGCAGGGGCAGGCAGTGGTAAAACGTCCGTGCTGGTGGCTCGTGCAGCCTGGCTAATGCATCGTCAAGAAGCGGCGCCCGATCAGATTTTGCTGCTGGCATTTGGCCGTAAAGCGGCAGACGAGATGAACGAGCGCATTCAGGAACGGCTCCATACGGATGAGATTCAGGCTAAGACATTCCATGCGCTGGCATTGCACATCATTCAGCAGGCTAGCCGTAAGGCACCGATGATAAGCCAGCTTGAAAGTGATGCAAAACAGCGCCGCGAGCTGTTGATTTCACACTGGCAGCAGCAATGCGCCGAGAAAAAAACGCAGGCTAATGGTTGGCGTCGTTGGTTAACGGAAGAGCTGGAGTGGGATGTGCCAGACGGCGATTTCTGGAACGATTCGAAGCTGGCGGGGCGGCTGGCTGGACGACTTGAGCGCTGGCTGGGATTGATGCGTATGCACGGTGGTAGCCAGAGCGAAATGGTGGAACAAGCGCCAGAATCGATTAGGACTGAATTTCAGCAACGTATTCGCCTGATGGCACCGTTATTGAAAGCCTGGAAAAAAGCGCTTAAGGACGAAAACGCAGTCGACTTCTCCGGCCTTATCCATCAGGCTGTGAACTTGCTGGATAAAGGACGTTTTGTCAGTCCCTGGAAACATATTCTGGTCGATGAATTTCAGGATATTTCACCACAGCGCGCGAGTTTGCTTGCTGCGCTGCGGCGACAAAATAGCCGTACCTGCCTGTTTGCCGTAGGGGATGACTGGCAGGCAATCTATCGTTTCAGCGGTGCGGAATTGGCGTTGACGACGGGCTTCGAACAGCATTTTGGCGTAGGTGAACAGTGCGCGCTAGATACGACCTATCGCTTTAATGAACGCATTGGTGAAATTGCCAACACGTTCATCCAACAGAATCCGTATCAGTTAAAGAAACCGCTTAATAGCTTGAGTAAGGGGGATAAAAAAGCGGTGACTATCCTACCTCAGGAACAGCTTGAACCACTCTTGGATAAGTTGAGCGGTTTTGCTAAAGCCGATGAGCGTATTCTCGTGCTTGCTCGTTATCACCATTTGCGCCCTGCTATTTTAGAGAAGGCTGCGACCAAATGGCCGAATTTACATATTGATTTCATGACGGTGCATGCCAGTAAAGGTCAGCAGGCTGAGTATGTCATTATTGTAGGGATGCATGAGGGTAAAGATGGGTTCCCGGCTCCGGCAAGAGAATCTGTGATTGAGGCAGCGCTGTTACCGGAGCCAGAGAATTTTCCCGATGCGGAAGAGCGTCGCTTACTGTATGTCGCGTTGACGAGAGCAAAGCATCGCGTCTGGCTGTTACAGGACGTGACGACTCCCTCTGTGTTTGTTGAGCCTCTTCGGCGCTTAGGCGTGCCAGTACAGCGTAAGCCAGGATAACGAAAAATAGAGAAGTGAAACCGTAGAGGCCAGCGTCGGGTGTGCAACTCGCCGCTGGCCTATTTTTATGTGTTCATGCTATTTGAGGCGGTCTTGCAGGTAGCGCTGATAATCAGGGATGGTTATCTGAACAGGTTCTTTAAATAGCGCAGAATTAACCAGGAAATCCGCCGTTGCACGGTTGGTGGCAACCGGAATGTTCCAGACGGTCGCGAGCCTCAGCAGCGCTTTTACATCGGGATCGTGTGGTACGGCGTTAAGTGGGTCCCAAAAGAAGATCATTAAATCAATTTTCCCTTCGGAGATGAGTGCACCAACTTGCTGGTCGCCCCCCATCGGCCCACTCAGCATGCTTTTTACGGGCAGACCCGTATTTAACTGAATCAGGTTCCCGGTAGTACCGGTGGCGTAAAGCGTGTGCTCTTTGAGCTGTTCTTTATTCGTACCAACCCAATCCAGCAAGGATTGTTTACAGTGGTCGTGTGCTACCAGCGCAATATGTTTTTGCGCAGGGATGGTACGGGTGGTGAACTCCATGGTTACGTCCTTCAATCTGGTGTAGTAAAGCTGACGCTAGGGTACAGACAGATTACGGAAACGCTGTTTCAGTGCAAAGCAATAAAAGCAGGAAAAGGCGAACGGGTATCAAAAATCTGATGTGACTGCGCGTTAAATCACCAGGTTACGGATTCATTCAGCGCGCTAGCAAAACCAGCAACTGAAGCCCCTTTTGCTGCTGCGTTGTATTCCGACATTTTTCGCTCTATATCGAGTAGCTCATTGTCTGCGATTACAAGCGCATCGGTACGCACGGGGATAGCCTGATTTTTTTCATCAAGCAATTGATATTGGGGAAGGGCTGTGAAGTTTTTGCGATCCTGAAGGGTTTGCAGCGGCGGTAGCTTAAATGACACCGAAGCCACTTTTTCGGTGTTAAAGGTCGCAATAAATATTGAAGGAAAATAGGTCGCTGGTGCGCCAGTCTGAGTATCAACAGTATCGACAACTTTGAACAAGATCTGATGTTGTCCACTGCCAAGCGCGAGGCTATCGGCACCCTTTAGCAACGAGCCTGACATCCTCTGCCCGTCAACCATCAGGAGATCGATTTTCTGATCTAATTTCAACGTTGTTGCCGCAATTGCCGAGGTGCTTAAACCTGCAATAAAAAGGCAGACAGTGATGAAGCCGAATTTCATAATTTTCTCAGATGGTACGTCATTCGGGTATTGTTGAGGAATTGTCTGAATGTGTCAAAGGTTTCAATTTGAAACAGACTGTTATGGCATTTTTCGTGCCATGCTGCGTTAGGTCACGGGTGCTGTAAGTCATTTCACGCCATTCGTTGAATGTAAGATACACTGTAATAAATCACGCAAGAGAGGCTGAATAGCATGAATGACAGTGATATTGAATCGGTACTGAAAACGGTAAAAACCATTGCGTTAGTGGGTGCCAGCGATAAACCGTCCCGTCCAAGTTATGGTGTCATGGCCTATTTACTTGAGCAGGGCTATAACGTCATCCCCGTCAGCCCTAAGCTGGCTGGTCAGACGCTCTTAGGACAAAAAGCGTATTCCAGTTTGGCAGATATCCCTAACCCTGTTGATATGGTTGATGTTTTTCGTCAGCCAGAGGCGGCCTATGAGGTGGCTAAAGAGGCTATCGCCATCGGCGCTACCGTCCTATGGTTGCAGATTGGCGTCATTAATGAGCAAGCGGCAATTTTGGCTCACGATGCAGGGCTGAAAGTTGTGATGGATCGTTG
This sequence comes from Pectobacterium sp. IFB5596, assembly GCF_021432585.1. NCBI lineage: Bacteria > Pseudomonadati > Pseudomonadota > Gammaproteobacteria > Enterobacterales > Pectobacteriaceae > Pectobacterium > Pectobacterium sp. IFB5596. The sequence goes on along the minus strand of NZ_LXFY01000001.1, from coordinate 804,795 downwards.
CCCGAAAATTGAAATCCCACGGCTGGGTTTGGATAAATAAGCTGTAGGCACTGGGCGATGTTGACTATCACAACATCGCCGATGTCTGATTGTAGTGCCAATATTTATTTTTGATGAAACTTAGTGGCGCAACTGGGGTGCTCGGCGTTGAATGACCTCAGCTAATTCATTTAACGAAGGGTGATCGTGCTCGGAAAGCTCTTCCTTCATCAACTGTGCCTCCGCCAAATAAGTATGTATCGGTTGGCCTTCGTCATCTTCCATCACAACGTGATACCACGGTTCAGATCGCGGGGTGTCATTGCCGCTAATTTCTTCCCAGGTGGGCGTTTCTAGTGAATATTCGGGATCGATATCGATAATGACCCCAGGAAACCCTAGAAGCTTATGACGAATCTGTTGTCCGATGCCAAATTTGCTGACGATCATATAACCCCCTGGAAATTGATTATACTTTCTACTCGCTGCGGATTTTGCGGGGAGAGGATAACCGCATTCGATAATGTTTTTAGCGTTCAGAGGTTTTTTCAAGCGATGATGCCATGTGTTCGTTAGTGCATCACTGGCTGAACTCATTATTAACAGTATGGTGTAAATTTTTAGAAGATACAGTCCGGCTAATAAATGTTGTTTGGTGGCTTAGGAGGAAAGTGAGGAAGATGACAACGATAGCGATGGCGGCTTATGTTTATGGTGTGGTTCAGGGAGTCGGTTTTCGTTACAGTACGCAACGTCAGGCAATACAGCTTGGTCTTACTGGGTATGCTCGCAATTGTAATGATGGCAGCGTGGAAGTGGTGGCAAGCGGTGAACCTCATGCGGTAGATACGTTAATTGAGTGGCTGAAACAAGGGGGCCCACGAAGCGCCAGAGTTGATAGGGTGCTTATTGAGCCGCATGGCAAGATAGACTACGAAGGCTTTGCGATCCGCTATTGAAACGGGGAAGCTAGATGCATTTCACTGGTTTGGGTAAGCCCGCTATCTTGGTAGCTTGTTTTGCCGGCCCTTTTGGAAACAGTTTATACAGATAGCGGCTATTTCCTTTCTCTTCACCGTACTTTTGTGCCATTGCTTTAACTAACATGCGTATAGCGGGTGAGGTGTTAAACTCCTGATAAAAATTCCGCACAAACCGGACGACTTCCCAATGTGGTTCTGTCAACGCGATGCCTTCCTGTTCAGCTAACACGAGAGCTAATGCTTCACTCCACGTCGTGCTGTCCATCAGGTAACCCTGTGCGTCTGTTGCGATCGTTCGCCCTTCAAACTCCAACATCTTCTCTCCGACTGCGGTATCTCAGCCGTAGTTTAACAAACTTTTCGCGATGTACCTGAATAAAAAACACCCTGTCAGCGTACTGCTCACAGGGTGGAATGATTATCTCATTAGTGCACCCGCTGAGTTTTTCTCAGTGCCGGGACTTACTACCTTTAGTCGTTGCGCATGATGCCCAAGATGCTCAACAGGCTAACGAAGATATTGTATATCGCGACATACAGGCTAACTGTTGCACGGATGTAGTTGGTTTCGCCGCCGTGGATGATGTTACTGGTCTCCCACAGGATGGCACCTGCTGAGAACAGAATAAACAGGGCGCTGATTGCCAAATGCAATGCCGGAATCTGTAAGAACAGGTTAGCAATGACGGCAACAATCAGAACAACAAAACCTGCCATCATCATGCCAGACAGGAAGGACATATCCTTACGCGTGGTTAAGACATAGGCTGAGCAGCAGAAGAACACCAGCGCTGTACCGCCAAGCGCCAGCATGACAATGTCACCTGCACCGGAAGAAATCAGTGAGCTTAATATCGGGCCCAGCGTATAACCCATAAATCCAGTTAGTGCGAATGCCGCCAAAATACCGGCAGGGCTGTTCGCTAGTTTATGTGTCAGGAACATCAGACCATAAAACCCAACGAGCATCAGAATTAAACCTGGTGCGGGCAGGTTAAGTACAGTACTTGCCGTTGCGGTAACGGCGGAAAAACCCAGTGTTAGCGACAGCAGGAAATAGGTATTGCGCAGCACTTTGTGAGTGCTGAGTAACGAACTTTCACGGGTAGAAGAAACAACAATACGATCCATATCAGCGACTCTCTCTCTTCAGGGTGCTATTATTCAATGTCAAAGAATAAATAGTTTCAAGACGTTATTAAAGATGGTTTACCCTTCTTTACGCTGCAAATTCGCCATACTCCGTACCTGCATTCGTGTTTTGCCCTGTCATTCTTATGATGGTGGGGATAAATTGCTCTATTTTGTGTGCCGCGTGACTATTTTACGCACAATTACGCCGTGTTAGATTGTTTTTCAGGCAATTGAGCGCCGTGATGCTTTACAAGATCCCACACACTGTTTATAGTTCGCGTCATTGCGGAGGAGTGGCCGAGTGGTTGAAGGCACCGGTCTTGAAAACCGGCGACGCGAAAGTGTTCTAGAGTTCGAATCTCTACTCCTCCGCCACAAAATTCAACGGGTTAGCTTAGGCTAGCCCGTTTTCGTTTCTGCTGTCGAATCCGATATAGTCTTTTTTTATTGTGGCGTTGTCATCTCTGCCAGAGTCGGCGTGTGCTAAGTGGTTTAAACCTGTGCGTGAATTATTCATCGCTTGTTTATTCTGAAATGAATACTAACGCTTAGCAAAAAAATAAATATGTGTCATTTCGGGGTTTTAATATGTTCATCCATAATGAATAAAAAATAGAGCAATGAATGTATTTCATTCTTCCAATCCTGCCTATTCATTATCGATATGATGCCGTTGATTAAATAAAATAGTCTCTCGATAATACGAGAATATTACCGAGGTGATGGTCGAATGTATTGACGGGACATTAAATCAGAAAGTCGTCCTGAGTTTTATAAACCACTAACTCCAGCAATGCGCGATATTTTTCCTGAAAAGCGATATTGGCCTCTTTTTCAATTTTGTTCACTAATTTAGCAATGATAGCCTTGTTACTAACGGAATGGCCGGATTGAATGATTTCTTCCACAATGTTGCCGAGTATCTCCATATCACTAGCCTGAGAATCAAGGCCAGGATCACCCGATGTGGGGTGCTCGTTTTGGGACACCTCTGGATGCATGACCTCTCCTCACTTTCACGCTTTGGGCTGAGTTTACGCACACTGTCAGACAGCGTTAATACACCATCCACCAAGTGTGAAGACACGGTTAGTTAACTTTAGCGCATCACGCGCATAAAACCAGTCAAGATGATAAATAAACACAGCATTACCCAGCCGCTTGTACGAGCGTGAAAGGATGACGGCGATCAATGGTCAGGTGAATAAATATGAATTTGCTATTTCTCACCAATAATATGTCTGGAATAATTATACGAGATGACATGACTTCAATAAGTTAAACATGACGGAATGCTCGGAGGTTGAGGAAAAAATTAGCTGAACATAAAGACTGTTAATGTATTTGAGCTCGTCTTATAGACCTTTATCTGTACAAGGTGGTGACATTTTCCTGTGGCACATATCGTTTTATCAAAAATGTCTTTTTATCAAAAACAGTGCGGTAGTTTACCTGGAGCGTTGGCATGCAGAAGATTAGAGCAAAAGCAGTTTGTCTTTTCCGAAACCATAACAAAATTCTATTAGCTGAAGGGTATGACCCTATAAAAGATGAGCATTATGTGTTGCCACTCGGCGGTGGCATTGAATTTGGAGAGTCGTCACAGGCGGCTGCGGAGAGAGAAGTTCAGGAGGAAATTAGCGCAGCGACCAAGGACTTTTCGCTATTGGGTGTTTCAGAAAATATCTTTTCCTATAATGGCAAGGCAGGGCATGAAATTGTCTTTGTCTATGAAGCTCGTTTTCAGGATGAAATGCTTTATCAGCAAGATATCATTCATGGCATAGAGACAAATGGCGTTCCGATCGTTACCCGCTGGTTTGATATTGATTTGCTGCGTTCCGGGAAAATCAACTTTTATCCTCATGGTATAGTGGACATGATCTAGCTGGTATCGAACGGCCAGGATGATGGCTCGGTACTGCCTGTGTGATGATGAAATGCTGATATTAAGCGCCGAAAAAGGAAACAAAATGCACGTATTAATGGTCATTGATATGCAGAATGCCGTGTTTGCAACGCCGAGAGCGCGACAGGCGCAGACGGTTGCATTGATAAACCAACTTTCAGGCGCAGCAGACCAGACGATTTTTATTCAGCATGAAGGGGGCAGTATGTTGCCAGGCAGTGACGGATGGCAATTATTACCTGAGCTCCATCAACCCGAAGGCAGTTTGTTTGTTACTAAAACGGCATGCGACGCGTTTTATCGTACGCCGTTAGCTGATGTGCTGGCTGAATTGAATGTTAACCACCTCACGATTTGTGGGTGTGCGACGGATTATTGTGTTGATGCAACCATTAAAAATGCAGCCAGCCGGGGCTATGCGTTGACGATTGCAGCCGATGCACACACGACGGCCAATCGTGGTGAACTGAAAGCAGAACAGTTAATCACGCACTACAACGAGGTGTGGCGGAATTTTATTATTCCTGGCAACACGATTACGCTAGAAACAACGGAACACATCGTTGCTTCATGGAAGATGAGCCGCTAACGCCATGTTGAATATCATTTCTATCCGAAATCGCCCCGAATACAAAGAACGGGCGATCCATTATTTCCAACGGCACTGGGCATCAAAGGAAACGTTGATGCTTTATGAAGACTGTATTAGTCACTGCATTAATGCTGAAAACCCACTGCCTGATTGGTATTTGTTGGAAAAGGATGGACTCATTATTGGTGGTGCGGGGTTAGTTACCAATGATTTCATTAGCCGTATGGATCTTTATCCCTGGCTGTGTGCGCTTTACATTGAAGAGAGCCACCGTGGGAAGGGGTATGCGGGGCAATTGATCGAACACCTTGCTCAGGAAACTCGGCGTGCTGGTTTTTCTACGCTGCATCTGTGCACTGAGTTGTTCGGCTTTTATGAGCGATATGGCTTCCACTTTACTGGAATGGGCTATCACCCTTGGGGAGAGTCGTCACGCATCTATACCCGATCGCTTTAAAGCCAATCGGCGGTGAGCTAACGGTGCATTTTATGCGCCCATTAGGTTAAAAATTGCGGGCAACATGCGTAAAAGTGAACGGGATCATATTCTGCTGACGACGAGCAGACTACGCTTCTTACATACTGACAGATAATCAGTTATCCACGTAAGGAGAGGTGATTATGTACACAAGCATCCTGGTGCCAGTAGATATAGAAGAAGATGAACTCACCAAACACGCGCTTACGCATGCAGTCAGGTTGGCCAAAATGTCGGGTGCTGCAATACACCTCTTTCACTCCCTTCCTGATGCGTCAGCATTTTTATCTGCTTATTCCTTTGGAATAAAAGAGTTTGAGAATGAGGCCGTGGTGAAAGCGAATGACAAGCTTAAATCACTGATGAAAACGATCGAGCTTCCTGCGTCACGTGTGTCATGCAGTGTTAGTTTTGGTTCGGCCAGAGACGAAGTGCTATCGCTGGCAGAGGAGATTAATGCGGATTTAATTGTAATTGGTTCGCGGCGGCCTGATGTGAAAACCTATTTACTCGGCTCAAATGCTGCCGCCATCGTTCGCCATGCAAAGATGTCAGTATTAGTGGTTCGTTAATTCTTTGTCTAACGCTGCTGCTCATTTGGGGTTGGTGACCGACAGCAGCGTTGTTATACGTCAGTATGACGATCGCAATATTCAACACGTTCGATTAATCGTTCGATCTCACAATCGGAAAATACTTCTATACCATGGTGACGTAGTAACTCGGCGGTAACGCCACTACCAGCCATTTGCGAACCATCAAATTGTCCGCTGTAGATAATATTGCTGCCACAGGAAGGGCTCCCTTCCGTAAGGAGAGCAAAGCGACAGTTATGTTGTTGTGCCATTTGTAGCGTTAACCATGCTCCTAGAATATAACGTGCGGTCACATCGTTGCCGGTTGCTTCAACAACTCGGGCGCCAGCCTTGATGACGGAACGGTCACCAAAGACCGGAATAATCTCCGCTGAAGGCCTGGGGGTTGAGAAACCCGCAGCTAGTTCCGGGCAAAATGTAATCAACCGAGCCTGTTGTCGCCACTGGGCAAGATAGTCTCCGACAGATTTCTTTTCAGTACCGTTATAGCGCACGGGGAAACCTGATAGACAAGCACTGATCAGAATGTTACTCATCGCGGGGCATTCTCTCTAGAAGGTGAGTATAGGCGTTGCGGCATTGAGTCATTAAACCTGTCATCAGGAAGATAAACGCTTTTAAAAAATGGAGAACAGCAAGACAACGGGAAAGCTCAACGGCCAGGTGAGAGCTACCATTAACGAAGCAAAAAAGCGAATGAATAGGGATTTGTCTTTACTTAACAAGAAAGTAACGATCAAGGAAACGACAAAACCGATCATGTAGGTAAGTTTAATGAGTTCCCATAGGGAGTGATGTGGCACGTTTGTTTCCTTTTATTCTCGCAGCGCCTGCATTTTATGTCGTTAATATTTTATGATCAATTTTTTAACCCATAATGAGTAGTCAGGTAAAACTCTGTTCGGTGGTACTTATTTTGTACTACAGTTAACAACCTCTGCTTAAAGTGAGACCTTCGGTATGAAAATAACGCTGGCTGTTGCGATGGTTTTCGCTGTGACCTTGCTTTCTTTTTCTACACCCAGTATGGCGAAAAATTCTCGGATTTCTGACGAGCAGATCAAAGAAAAGATCATCCAGGCATCGATTTCTGCTTATTCAGGAAATTGCCCTTGTCCTTATAATTCAGCACGTAATGGTAGTCAGTGTGGTAAGCGTAGTGCATGGAGTCGGGCAGGGGGCTATTCGCCAATTTGTTACAAAGGCGATGTGAGCAGAAAAATGATTGACGACTGGAAAATGAAAAACGGAAATAAATAGTCCATGTTAGGGAAATTAAAATAGCGAAATAATAATCTTCTTGCTAAGAAAATAATGGCGTTATTTATGTGACAGAAATATTAAATTTTTATTTCAGTATGGACATTGCTGACTAGGTGTCATAGGTTACTCTTTTACCCCATGAGAAAGGTAATAAAATGAGTGAGATATCTAGCCTGTCCCTGAAAATTTCCCCAGAGCTGAAAGAAAAAATCAAAGCTGCGGCATTGGAAAACGAAGTATCAATCAGTGCGGAAGTCAGTGCTCGGTTACTGCGGAGCTTTGATGAAGGCCATCTAATCTCTGCCTTGTCTCCTGAATCAGTAGACAGCCAAGGGACGGAAGAGGTGGGTACAGAAGCGCCATTGACGCAAAAAGAACTCAAAAAACTTCGGGAATTGCTGAAAGGTAAATCTAAAGTAACGTCTAAGAAAAAGTAATGCTGGAATATGACTCGGCTCTCTGAGCAGCGTAAACATAAATAAAAACATTAAATCACCCAGCCATCTTGATGAAAAGATGGCTGGGTGAGTCTTTTTTTACCCAAGGTGTGATGTTCTTATAGAAAGTGAACCTGATTGTAAGGAGGGTTACCGTATATCATTTGTTTACTTCCATCTCTATTTCCTGCCCGCGCTATAATATCAATTCAAGTGGTTTTTGTTTTAATTTATGACAAATTGTTATTATTTGTTTTTGGGTTTATTGTTACATTCAAAATGCAATATTTCTGTTTATTTAAAATGCTTATATCTTATAAATAGATAGATTGTTGTAAAATGATCGATTAAATAGATATGAATACCATAAGTTAGAAAATATAAAGATTATCTACAAAAGGCCGATACCGCCTTCGGCGTAAGGAAGATTTGCTCTGACTTGTATTGGTATTTGTCGTTGCTATTCAACCATAATTTTAGTGACGGTAATTCTCCCAAATTTTATGGGACGTGAGTAGATAAAAGTCAGGCGGCCACGCCACGATGCCTGTGGTTTGATGAGCATATCTACTTGCATATTGTTTAAAAGCCTATAAACGATCTGTTCAGAGATGTGTATTTTTTGTTATGAAAAAGAATATTGGGACTATCTGCATTTATTAATAAATATTAATTTTTTAAATTACGTATTTTTATACAGATAGAGAATATTAGTTAAGGAGATGTTAATGGGTTTGTCCAACTGGCGTATAGGATATCGATTAGGAGCAGGGTTTTCTTTTCTTGTGTTAATGCTTCTGATCATTGGCAGCGTTGCAATTTCAAAGCTAAGTGATTTTCATGAGAAAATGGATGATATCGTTTCTCAAAACTACCCATTAACTGTCAAGAGCAATAAACTCATTGATGAGCTAAATGGTTACCTCAACAATCAGCAACTGTTGTTATTACTTAAATCAGAAAGTGAAATCAATAAACAGTTGTCGTTGAACAAAGCACGTTCAGGAACGATATCTGAACTCATGGAATATCTGAATCAATCCGTTAATGACGATAAATCTATTGCAGTACTGCGCGATATCGGCGACATCCGACGTGATTTTCTTAGTTCAGCGAACAAACTTTCTTCATTGGTCTCGGCAGGAAATACGGATGCAGCTGCTGAAGAATATTTCAACGTCACGCGTGTTACTCAAGAGAAATACACTAGCAAAGTAAAGGCGTTCATCGATATACAGGATGATAAGATGTCATCTTCAGCGCAAGAAGTCGGTGAAAGCTATAAAAATGCGCTGATGGTTCTCGCTACGATCATTATAATTAGTGCGCTAGCGGGGCTGATTATTGCTTCATTGATTACCCGCAGCGTCACTCAACCGCTACAGGAAGCCCTCGTTGTTGCTGAAAATGTCGCAAAAGGCGATTTGACCTCTGAAGTTTATACTGACCGTAAAGATGAAACGGGTCAGTTGTTATCCGCCCTGAATAACATGAACGGTAGCTTGAGACAGATTGTTAGTCAGGTGCGTGATGGTGCAGAAACGATCTCCAGTGCCGCATCGCAAATTGCTGCGGGGAATCAGGATTTATCCGCCAGAACGGAAGAGCAGGCAAGCTCGCTGGAAGAAACGGCGTCATCAATGGAACAGTTGACGTCGACAATAAGAAATACTGCGGATAATACGACGCAGGCGACAGATCTTGCGGCCAGCGCTTCTGCAACCGTGAAGAAAAGTGGCGCGATGATGGAAACGGTAACGCAGGAAATGCGTGGTATTCGCGATTCCTCGCAGCGTATGGCGGAAATTATCGGTGTGATTGATGGGATTGCCTTCCAAACCAATATCCTGGCGCTGAATGCGGCTGTCGAGGCCGCGCGTGCGGGTGAACAAGGGCGAGGGTTTGCCGTTGTTGCCAGTGAGGTTCGTGCGTTGGCTCAGAGAAGCGCTACGGCGGCAAAAGAAATCAAAGAACTTATCGATGATTCGTTTAAGAAAGTGCAGGATGGCATGGGGCTGGTGGAAGAAACCGGCGTCACGATGAATTCACTGGTGACAAACGTGCAGGGTGTAACAGGAATCATCAGCGAAATTGCGCAGGCTAGCCGTGAGCAAAGTGACGGCATCAATCAAATCAACCTAGCCGTTGGGCAGATTGATACCACAACCCAGCAAAATGCGGCGTTGGTTGAAGAATCTGCGGCGGCGGCTCTCTCTTTGCAGGATCAGGCAAATAGTCTCGCGCGTACGGTCAGCGTATTCAATCTTGGTGCATCTTATAAAAGTGCGGCGTTAACGAGAAAGGCAGAAATGCCTGCGCTGTCTGCACCTAAAAATAATCGTGCAGAAAAAACGTCTGGCAAAGGTGAATTGGCGGACTGGACCACGTTCTAATTTATTATTGCTAGTCGTGTATTGCTGATTAACCGCCATTGTGTTGCACAAAGAGTGTCGCACAAGGGCGGTTTTTATTGCTGAATCGAATGATGATAGCCGTAAAGGAATCAGTTTTTGACAATAGCCTGTTTGGGGGGGGTCATATACCACCGAACAACATCAATCAGTAGGAAGACCAGTAGGCTAACCCCCATAACGGGTAAACTCAGTGCCAGCATCAGCGTAATGAGCGCAATGAGTACCCGGTGAAAAACCGGAACCTGCAACAGTGTGGACGTCAGCGTATTGACTGGATTCGCGCCATGGCGATATTTTGGACGGCGTATCCACCACATCCGATAGCCCCACACGATCATCGCACAAAGCCCAAGGCCAAATGCCGCAAGAATCAACTGATTTGGTAAACCGAATAATACGCCCATGTGCGCATCCACTCCCCAACGGGTGAGCTTGGCGGCGAGTGGGAAGGTGTTGAAATCGGTTTTGTCTACAACCTCCAACGTATCAGGATTAATCGATACGGCATCAACCTGCGTTGGCCAGGAACGATCGATCTCACTGACGGTCCAGGCACTATGTGGCTTAGTGGCGGGGCGAATTTCGATTTTATTGGCATCAATCCCCGCGTGACGAGCGGTAGCCAGCACCTCATCAAATAACGCCGGTGAATAGGTTTCGGCATCCCCCATTGGCATTGACGCATGGTGCTCCGCATGTTCATCGGTTGTCATCGTCATATCGTGGCCGTGCATCATGTCATGGTGAGACATCGGTGCGGGCAACTGGGTTTTTACCGATGGAGTTTGCCATCCTAAAGCGGTACGTGCGACAGATATATTGCCTCCTGCCCACTGCGACCAGGTTAACCCTGTTGCGGAGAAAAAGAGCAAACCAAGCACGAGGCTGAGCCCCATCGTGGCATGCCAATGGCGTAGACGCTGCGTTTTCGCTGCTGTCGTCTGGCTATTTTTTAACTTCCGCCGTTTGGTTGCTGATGATATCTGCCGGGTTGACCACCAGATGACAATACCACCCAAGGCAGCAACCCACAGCCAGGATGCTGCCAGCTCACTGTAATTACGCCCGACATCGCCTAATAGCAGCCCGCGATGCAGATAATCGAGCCAGGTACGAAATGGCAAAATGCCGCTGGTGCCATAGACAATTTCACTGCCGCGATTTTCCAGTGAGACGGGGTCAATGAAAACAGCACGGCTTTCTGATGGACCCAGTTCCGGTAAAGCGAACATGACCCGGGTCGTCTCTCCGGCGGCGGGAGCAGGGCGTATCGCAAGCAGTTTTGCGCCCTGATGATGAGTAAGTTCTGCCTGCGCCGCATGAATTTGGTCTGCTAGCGAATGTGGCGTGCCCTGGCTTTCAGTGAAAAGCTGGTGCGAATACAGCCGGTTTTCAATCTGCGGCGTAAGGACATATAGCGTTCCTGTCAGGGCTGCAACGAAAATAAAAGGACCGACAAAAATACCAATATAAAAGTGAAGCCGGATGAACAGAGCAATGATTGCGGCACGTGGCGATATGTTATCCATTGCGTGCTTATCCAACGTCGTTTCTCCAGCTAGGCGCGTGCCGGAAGCGGCAGTCGTGACGGATGCCTGATTAGGGTGTGACATAGAACCCTCTGAAATCATTTAGCAAAAAAAGACCCAAACACCATACCGGAAGGGGTATGGCGAATGCGTTATGAATGCCCGCAGGCATGATAATGCAGCATTCAGAACGGCGGGGCGCGCACCACAGGAGAGGTGTAACGCTCGGGAAGAGCAATCCGGGAAATAAAATGTATAGCTAGCGCTTCAGATAAAGACGCGGTCAATATGGGATTAGGAGAGCCTGTAGTGAACAGCGCGGGGGTATACGCAAAAAGAACACAATAACCACAAGCGGCATGATCCATCATCATGGATGGCGATGAGTGCGAATGGTGTGATTGCGTCGCGTGATGCCCAGACATCGCGTGTCCAGCATGATTATGATGCTGCTCAGCGATATCGCTGCTGCTACTGACGGGCGCGGTTATATCATGTACGTCTCTATTGTGAGAGGCCGCATTACTATGCGTGGTAGTACTATGTGTGGTTATACCATCATAAAGTCCATGCTCACGAGGCACGAGTGTCTGTGAAATCACTGGCGCAATGAAGATGGTCAAAATAGCGAAGATGCCGACCCAGGCTGGGAAACTTCGCCGTCGTAGTGCGGACAAAAGCATAGCAGTCTTAATTCAATAATACCGGGTTCAGCCAGGGGGATACTTTACTTGTCCTTGCTTTGTTACACAAATGTTTATGCCGATCATGCTTTAGGCTGTATGTGTGTTAGCGTAGCCGTATGTTCCGATTTTTATCGGTGGAGTTAGAGAAGACGGTGTAGACGTAAACGGAATAATCCTACGCCCGTATAGATCGATATTCGCTATAGTCCGTGGCTGTTTTCCATTTTTACAACCCGATTTATCATGCTTTAGCGTTCTCTTTGTTTAAACGCTAACCTATTATGATGAACAATATCTTTATCAAGTTGTAGGAAAGCTAACTTATCCATTAATATGGATTTTAGTTGATTGAAGCACACCAACAGGGGGAGCTGTGCTGGATAATAAATTTGGGTTTAAACAGCGGGTTGCCAGCCTTCGCTGGCTGTCCGCCGCCATTATGCTGTCTGTAAGCGCAGTGCCTGCTTGGGCATTCTCTATTGATGATGTGGCACAGCAGGCTGAAAAGCTGGCACAAAAGGGGTTTGAAGCGCCGAAAAGTAATCTTCCAGCGCAATTCCGTGATATGAAATTTGCGGACTACCAGCAAATTCGTTTCAATAACGATAAATCATACTGGAATAATGTACAGACGCCCTTCAAGTTACAGTTCTATCATCAGGGGATGTATTTCGATACTCCGGTGAAAATTAATGAAGTCACGGCGACCACGGTTGATGAGATTAAATACTCGCCTGAGTATTTTGATTTTGGTTCCGTCAATCACGATCCTGAAGCGGTTAAAAATCTCGGCTTTGCCGGTTTTAAAGTTCTCTATCCGATCAATAAAGCGGATAAGAATGATGAAATCGTCAGCATGTTGGGTGCCAGCTACTTCCGTGTCGTAGGGAAAGGTCAGATCTATGGTTTGTCTGCCCGCGGTCTGGCTATCGATACTGCGTTGCCTTCTGGTGAGGAGTTCCCTCGTTTCCGTGAATTCTGGATTGAACGTCCAAAGCCGAATGATAAACATCTGGTTATTTATGCACTGCTGGATTCTCCGCGTGCCGCAGGGGCTTACCGCTTTACCGTTTATCCGGGGCGTGACAGCGTCGTAGACGTTCAGGCTAGAGTTTTCCTGCGCGATAAAGTGGGCAAACTGGGTATTGCCCCGCTGACCAGTATGTATCTGTTTGGGCCGAACCAGCCGTCACCGACGCTGAACTATCGTCCGGCGCTGAATGACTCTAACGGTTTGTCAATTCATGCCGGTAATGGTGAATGGATTTGGCGTCCGCTGAATAATCCGAAGCATCTGTCTGTGAGCACCTATGCGGTAGAAAATCCGAAAGGATTTGGTCTGCTGCAACGCGGTCGTGATTTCACTGCCTATGAAGATCTTGATGACCGCTACGATCTACGTCCAAGCGGTTGGGTTGAACCGAAAGGCGAGTGGGGTAAAGGAAAAGTTGAGCTGGTTGAAATCCCTACTGCGGATGAAACCAATGACAACATCGTTGCTTTCTGGACGCCTGATGTACTGCCAGAAACGGGCAAACCACTGGATATTAAATATCGTCTGCACTTTACGCGCGATGAAGATCAACTGCATTCTCCAGACGTTGCCTACGTTCAGCAGACGCGCCGTTCTGCCGGTGATGTCAAACAATCTAACCTGATCCGCCAGCCTGACGGCACGATCGCTTATATTGTGGACTTCATTGGGCCGAATTTAAAAGAGCTGGATGAGAATGCTCCGGTAGCCTCTCAGGTCAGCATTGGCGATAACGGCGAGATCGTAGAAAATAATGTTCGCTATAACCCAGTAACTCATGGCTGGCGTCTGACGCTGCGTTTGCGTGTGAAAGATGCGAAACAGCCGACTGAAATGAGAGCTGCATTGGTTAATGGCGAGACGACACTGACTGAAACCTGGAGCAATCAGCTGCCTGCTAATGAATAAGTCAACTTCTTCTCTCGATTATATTGAGAAACTCCCTCTGCCTGCTGAGCAGGCAGAGGTTCTTCGCGAAAAATTACCGCAAGCGGCCTGGAACGATCAGGCCGTTTTGCATCAGGTCTTGTCTGAAGGTAACCCGTCTGAAGGTAATCAGGTTAATGTTCAGGCCGAGGAAGATGTGGCGCTGCATTCCGTGCAGGCACGTTTAGACATGGCTTGGTCTGATGGTTTGGATAAGGGTAAGCAACTCGGTACAGACAGAGAAGGGCGGACGGCATTAAAAGCGATGCCTGTTATTACCCGCGCTTCGATGTTCCCCGATGTTTGGCGCACTAATCCACTGGTTCGCTGGTGGGAAAGCTTGCTAGGCAGAACTGTGCCACCTCGTCCTCATTACAGCCCGGAAGAGAAAATTTCCGAAAATCGCTGGCGTCTGGTGGGAACCATTCGCCGCTATATCCTGCTGGCGCTGACGTTGTTCCAGACTGCAATTGCAACCTGGTACATGAAAACGATCCTGCCTTATCAGGGCTGGGCGTTGATCGATCCGTTTGAGATGGCGGGTCAGCCTTGGACGCGCTCGCTGATGCAACTGCTGCCTTACGTACTGCAAAGCGGCATACTCGTTTTATTTGCGGTGTTGTTCTGCTGGGTATCGGCTGGTTTCTGGACGGCGCTGATGGGGTTCCTGCAACTGCTTATTGGGCGGGATAAATACAGTATCTCTTCCACGACAGTGGGTAATGAGGCACTGAATCCTGAGCATCGTACGGCATTGATCATGCCGATTTGTAACGAAGACGTAGAACGTGTGTTTGCGGGGTTACGTGCGACGTATGAGTCGGTTGAAGCGACAGGTAATCTTGCGCATTTTGATATTTACGTTCTGAGCGACAGTAACGATCCCGATATCTGTGTGGCAGAGCAAAAAGCCTGGATGGAACTGTGTCGTGATGTTGGTGGAGCAGGGCGCATTTTCTATCGTCGTCGTCGTCGTCGTGTTAAGCGTAAAAGCGGCAATATTGATGACTTCTGCCGTCGCTGGGGTAATCAGTATAGCTACATGGTGATTCTGGATGCCGATAGCGTCATGAGCGGCGAGTGTCTGACGTCTCTGGTCAGACTGATGGAAGCGAATCCGAACGCAGGTATTATCCAGTCTTCGCCGAAAGCCTCCGGCATGGATACGCTGTATGCGCGCTGCCAGCAGTTTGCAACGCGTGTTTATGGCCCCTTGTTCACCGCGGGTCTGCATTTTTGGCAACTGGGTGAGTCGCATTACTGGGGGCATAACGCGATTATCCGCGTGAAACCGTTCATCGAGCACTGTGCGTTAGCACCACTGCCGGGTGAAGGTTCGTTCGCTGGTGCGATTCTTTCTCACGACTTCGTTGAAGCGGCGCTGATGCGTCGTGCCGGATGGGGGGTGTGGATTGCATATGACCTGCCAGGAAGTTATGAAGAGCTGCCGCCTAACCTGTTGGATGAACTGAAGCGTGACCGCCGTTGGTGCCATGGGAACCTGATGAACTTCCGATTGTTCCTGGTTAAAGGCATGCATCCGGTTCACCGTGCCGTTTTCCTGACTGGCGTGATGTCTTATCTGTCTGCTCCGCTGTGGTTTATGTTTCTGGTACTCTCTACGGCCTTGCAGGTTGTGCATACGCTGATGGAACCTCAGTACTTCTTGCAGCCCCGACAGCTGTTTCCCGTCTGGCCACAGTGGCGGCCAGAATTGGCTATCGCACTCTTCTCAACGACACTGGTGTTGCTGTTCTTGCCAAAGCTGTTGAGCGTGATTCTGGTGTGGGCGAAAGGGGCAAAAGAGTACGGCGGCGCTTTCCGCGTATTCCTTTCCCTGCTGTTGGAAATGCTGTTCTCGGTTCTACTGGCACCGGTTCGTATGTTGTTCCATACGGTGTTTGTGGTTAGCGCGTTCCTCGGCTGGTCAGTGCAGTGGAATTCTCCGCAGCGTGATGATGATGCGACGCCGTGGAGCGAAGCGTTTGTACGCCACGGCTCCCAATTGGTTCTGGGGCTGGTCTGGGCGATAGGCATGGCATGGCTGGATCTACGTTTCTTGTGGTGGTTGTCTCCGATTGTCTTCTCACTGATTCTGTCGCCGTTTGTGTCGGTTTATTCAAGTCGTGCAGCATTGGGATTGAGTTGTAAGCGTGCGAATCTGCTGATGATACCGGAAGAGTTCAACCCGCCGCGTGAATTGGTTGCTACGGATGAATATTGCCGATTGAACCACCAGCGTAGGCTCGATGACGGATTTATGCAGGCTGTTTTCGATCCATCCGTTAATGCCCTTGCCAGCGCAATGGCGACGGCGCGTCACCGCTTTAGTCGGGCGATCGAGGACGTGCGTGAGCAGAATGTTCGTGATGCTTTGAATCGAAAACCGGAAGAGGTGAGCAATAATCAGCGTCTGGCGTTGCTTAGCGATCCCGTTACGATCTCACGCTTGCACTACCATGTATGGCAAAAACCGGAAGCCTATGCGGCGTGGGTTAAGTCTTACCAAAAATTACCCGCACCTCATATCAAAAGCTAACAGTTTGTCGTGTGAAAGATTGGTAGCATAAAAGATAAAGCAACGGCAGTCGCCGTTGCTTTTTTTTTGCCCCTAACAAGACGCTGCTATCCCTGAAATGAGTAACAAGAACGTATGCGTTAATAAAGGGACGGTTCGCCTTCTGGGCGGGTTTTGAAACGGCGATGCAACCACATGTACTGATCCGGTGCGAGCAGAATATTCTTTTCAACAACCTTGTTCATCCATGCTGCTGTCGCGGCTTCACTGTCTACAGGCGCACCTTGCTCAGCGGGTTGGATTCGCAATTCATAACCTTTTCCTTCAGGCAATCGGCGCGGTACAAAAGGAATGATTGCCGGGCGTGCCGTTTTGATCAGCATATAGCTACCGCGGGTTGTGGCCGCTGTGTCTACTGCAAACAGAGGCGCGAATACGCTGCTGCGTGGGCCATAGTCATGATCCGGAGCGTACCAGATGATATCACCCTGTTTGAGGGCTCGTATCATGCCTTTCAGATCTTTCCGGTCGAGCATGGATTTGTTAGAGCGTAGCCTGCCCCATGTCTGTAACCAGTCAATCAGTTTATTATCATTCGGGCGGTACACGCCGATACCTGGGTTGTGCATACCAAAGACACGAGCCCCGAGTTCCAACGTTAAAAAATGCAGTCCAATGAGTAATACACCCTGTTCTCGTTCATTCTCTGGGCGTATATGCTCAAGGCCCGTGACCGTAAACCAGCGTTCAAGACGCCAATTCGGCCAAAACCAGGCCATGCCCGTTTCAACCACACCCATGCCGACAGATTCGAAATTTTTCCTGACTAACGCATCACGTTCAATCTGTGACATCTCTGGGAAACACAATTCAAGGTTGCGGGCGGCGATCTTGACTCGTTGCGGCAGCAGGCGCGTCGCGAGATGGCCAAGCGTGACACCGATACGGTAAAGAACGGGATAGGGCAGCAAGACGATAAGGTAAAGGATACCGATTCCTAACCAGGTGAGCCAGTAGCGTGGATGTAGCAATGAGCGATTAAAAGAAGGGATTTGTGTCATAGTCTCAGTATCAACATTGTGGTACGGGTGCGAGCCAGCACGTGAATCGTTAAAAACGAGTTAATGGTTATCAGTAAGATGGATTATTACGGTTATCCGCCAATAAAACAAATTATTGCCATATTATTAACTGCTTTTTATTCTAAATGCAGCGTTAACGGCATTCTATCCATAACGTGTTTTTTCGGGCTTTGGTGGCATACGCGTAGTGAAATAGAAAAGGGACGATCCCAACAGCATCGTCCGCCTGATACAGCGTATTTACCATTATTGCTTGAAAATACCTCTGGCATAACGCGGTTCGCTGCGCCAGTACTGAGGGGGCGCCGATACCTGTGCCCCTAGCCTGGCGGCAGCATGCCATGGCCAACGAGGATCGAAAAGTATAGCGCGAGCCAGACCAATCGCGTCTGCCTCACCCGTTGCAACGATGGCTTCCGCCTGTTCCGGCTCGGTTATCAACCCCACGGCGATAGTGGTGATGCCAACTTCTTGTTTGATCCTCTGCGCATAGGGCACCTGATAATTAGGTGCCGGATGAATCTGTTGTAACGGTGAGAGTCCGCCGCTGGATACATGGATGAAATCGCAACCTAACTCGTGTAGCGTTTTACTAAGCTGTACGGACTGTTCCAGATCCCAGCCACCTTCAACCCCATCTGTTGCAGAAATGCGCACGCCGACGGCTTTATGCACAGGGAAAACGTCTCGTACCGCGCGGTAAATTTCAATGACCAGACGCATCCGATTTTGAAGTGAGCCACCATAGTTATCTACGCGCTGATTTGTCAGCGGAGAAAGGAACTGATGCAGTAAATAACCGTGAGCGGCGTGAATCTCTATCAGGTCAAAGCCCAAGCGGTCTGCACGTTTCGCTGAGTCAACGAAGGACTCAACTAACGTGCGGATGTGCTGTTCTGACATCGCCAATGGTTCATCATCGCTGGTGTTATAAGGGATAGCCGATGGCGCGAGAGTCTGCCATCCTCCCTGTGCTGGACGCAGGAATGCACGACCTCCCCACGGAACGCCTGTTGACGCTTTACGCCCGGCATGTCCCAACTGTATACCAAGAGGCATAGAAGAATAAGTTTTGACCGACTGAATCACACTGGCAAGTGCTTGCTCGGTTGTGTCATCCCACAATCCAAGGTCGTGCGGAGAAATTCTACCTTCTGGTGAGATTGCCGTGGCTTCAATAATGAGCAGGCCTGCTCCAGAATGTGACAGGTTACCTAAGTGCATCGTATGCCAGGCTGTCGCCTTGCCATCCTCAGCCGAATATTGACACATTGGCGCGATGATGATTCGGTTGGATAGTTTGAGTTGACCAAGAGATACAGGGGAGAAAAGCTGGCTCATAATGACAGATCCTTCGATGATGATGCTTCATGAAAGCGCAAGTGAATCTCAAGAATAATCTATTTACGGTAGATCACTCTTTATCGTTTCGCTATGCATTTCATGCCCTGACAGCTTCTATGCTATCAGGTATGATGCCGGGCGATTCACTATGCCAGGCTACGGCCCGGCTATAAATGTTACTCACTAACCTCAATGAAGACAGGAACGTACACCATGCCAGTGTTACATAACCGGGTTTCCAATGAGGAACTGAAGGCACGTATGCTTGCGGAAACCGAGCCACGTACCACAGTTTCCTTCTATAAATATTTTACGATAGATGATCCAAAAGCGTTTCGCGATCGTCTGTATATCCAGCTTGAGCAGCATAACGTCTTTGGTCGCATATATATTGCAACCGAAGGCATTAATGCACAAATCAGCGTCCCGAATAATCAGTTCGATGTTTTTAAGGCGACATTGTTCAGCGCACATCCGGCACTCGATCAGATTCGCTTAAATATCGCTCTGGAAGACGATGGAAAGTCCTTCTGGGTATTGCGCATGAAAGTACGCGAACGGATTGTTGCTGATGGGATCGATGATCCCACATTTAACCCGGCGAATGTCGGGCAATACCTGAAAGCCGATCAGGTTAACGCGATGGCCGACGATCCTAATACCGTATTCGTTGATATGCGCAATCATTACGAATATGAAGTCGGGCATTTCGAGAATGCATTGGAAGTGCCGTCGGATACATTTCGTGAGCAGTTACCGATGGCAGTGGATATGCTTGATGATGCACGTGATAAAAATATTGTCATGTACTGTACGGGTGGGATTCGTTGTGAAAAAGCCAGCGCCTATATGTTGCACCATGGCTTTAAGAATGTGTATCACGTAGAAGGCGGTATTATTGAATATGCGCGTCAGGCTAAGGCGAAAGGGTTACCGTTGAAGTTTATCGGAAAAAATTTCGTGTTTGATGAGCGTATGGGAGAGCGTATATCTGATGATGTTATTGCGCATTGTCATCAGTGTGGTGCTTCATGTGATAGCCATACAAATTGCCGTAATGAAGGGTGCCATCTTTTGTTTATTCAATGCCCGAGTTGCGCTGCTAAATATGACGGCTGTTGTAGCACACCGTGTCAGGATGAAATGAAACTTCCGTTGGAAGAACAAAGAGCAATACGCAGCGGGCGTGAAAATGGAATGAAGATTTTTAATAAATCTAAAGGATTATTGCAGTCAACGCTGCATATTCCAGCGCCTGTAGCGAAAGACAAACCGCAATAGTTAACGGTTCGGACATTAATATAAAAGCCCTTTCAAAAAGAAAGGGCTTTTTGCTGTCAGATGCGTGGTGGTGCCTTATTTTTGGCGAACACCTTCAACGGCAATAATCAGTTCTACATCCTGTGAAGCAGGACCCAAATCTGTCGTAATGTTAAAGTCTTTTAGCTTGATCGTACCTTCGGCCTGAAAGCCTGCACGATAGTTACCCCATGGGTCATCCCCCTGACCGATGAGTTTGGCATCCAGCTTAACGGGCTTGGTGACGCCATTTAAGGTCAGATTACCGGTAATATCATAATCGTCACCGTCTTTCTTCACTTCTGTTGAGGTAAACGTTGCTTGCGGATGCTTGGAGGCGTTTAAAAACTCCGCGCTACGTAGGTGCTTGTCACGTTCCGCGTGGTTAGTATCAACGCTGTTAGTGTTGATGGTGACATTTACTTTGTCCGCAGATGGGTTTTTCTCATCAAAGGTAAAAGCGCCGTCGAAGTCGTTAAAGCTACCGTAAAGCCAACTATAACCAAGGTGCTTAATGCGGAATTCAATAAACGCGTGCTGGCCTTCCTTGTCAAACTTATATTCTGCTGCCAGGGCCGAGCCAGCAGAAGCAAGCATGGATACCGCGGTCAGGCTCAGTAGTGTTTTCTTCAGCATTGATTTTTCTCCATAAGTACAAAAAGTTAAGGGACGTTGCGACCCAACATCCGTTTCAACGTGTTATCACCATCGATAAAGTGGTGTTTTAATGCGGCGAAAGCGTGTAGCGCTGATAAAGCAACCACCGCCCATGCAAGATACAGATGCACGTCGCCTGCGATATCGGCTTGATCCGTCAAACCGCTAATAGTGGCCGGAATAGAAAACCAACCAAAAACTGAGATAGGGTGTCCTTCCGCTGTGGAAATGAGATATCCGCTGATGAGGATGCCAAATAACACAACATAAAGAGCGATATGAGCCAGCGTCGAACTGACGCGAGTCAATGTAGAGTAACTTTCTAACGGCGCGGGTGGGGGGGAGATAAAACGCCACACCACGCGAAAAATTATGATGGCAAAGAGCAGCATACCAACGGCTTTATGAATTTCTGGCGCTCGGTGATACCAAATATCGTAATATCCTAATGTGACCATCCATAGTCCTAAAGCGAACATTCCGTAGATAGCCAACGCTGCAATCCAGTGCAGAAGAATGCTGATATGGCCGTAACGCAAAGAGGTATTACGCCAAAGCATGATGAGAACTCCTTATCTTAACGATAACATTGTGGTGGCTAATAATTAATCATTGAAAAACATAAAAGCAATATAAATTTTTCAATTTTAACATTATCATAATCATGAACAATTTTTTTGAATTTAAATTTATATTTTATTCAATTTAGTTCTGAATGTTTTACGGAAATAGATATTGTGCCGAGCTATTTTTCTGACAAAAGAGGGGCATCTCTGCGAAGAAAATAAGGCAAGACGACATATAGTGGATGCAGTTTACGGAATAATAATGACGTGAGTGATTAATTATAGGAGAGAGGTTAGCGTTATAATAAATAAAGAAATGAGAATATGCCGAAAATAACAACACCGCCATTAAGACGGTGTTGTTATTTTAACTCGTGTTACGAAAGGAAATCTTATTAAGAAAAATTAATAGGTATTGAATGTAATATTAATGACGCTATCAATTACTAATGCTTTCGATAATCACTGACGTCACAGTCTGTCGATTCGATTTTCGCGATACCGGCTTCGAGTATGTGTATCAATTGCCTGGCAACATCGGTTGTTAGCCAAAGCGTCCGGTCTACATGGGCTTCATCTGGTGCTTGATCCGAGGTGGATAAGTAATGCAAACGGATCATCATGGCGTCATAACTGTCAACGGTGCTGATGTCCCAACCTACAAGAGGATGTGTCTGAATAACTTCATTTTTTCTATCCATAAATACCCCTTATTGACTAGTTACTAACATGAGTGACTAACGAGGCTTCAGGTGGCTCATTATTCTTAAACGAGCTTTATCAGTATACTGCTGCTTATTTAATTTATGGGAAATATTTTCAATTTTTCGTAAAAAGATGACATCTTAGGAATGATGGAGGGATAAGTAATGAACCTAATGAGGTATCGGGACGAATAGATTTTCATCCCGAAGGTTCAGCTACTGGGGCGGTAGAGCACTATTCCGTGCTGGACCCTGCATTTTTCTCCAATGCGGCGGCCAGTCGGGCAAGGTATTTCTTCACAGTAGGGTCCCGATTCTCATTCTGAGATTCCAACGTCAGATTGTGAATCATCAATTTGTTTGCTTTTTCATCGAAGCAGAATGCCAGAGACGAGAAAGCAAGCTCCAGAGCATCGATCTTGCGCTGCTGCTCGCCAATCAGCTCCAGCAATTCCCCGAATGTCATTGCCTCTTCTGGTTTTTCTACCGTCATAACAGATACCCTCGGTCGTAGCATATGGCGAAGTGCCGCTTTAAACTGCCATTACAGCCTATGTCTTCGTTATCTTTCAAGCTTTAGATTACTCTGCTGCAAACCAATCATCGGCACTTTCCCACGTTTCCTGCAAGATTTCAGAGATACGATCTTTGTCATCTTTGCCTGCGCCCATCACTGTCAGGCTATTAGCGGATGCATAGCGCACCTGAATGGGTGTCTCGGGATAAATTTTGTGAATCCGCTTTTCCAGTTCACACCTGAGTGCTTCGATGGCACCGGCAGGTAAAGGTGTTGTCTTTGCTAGAGTAATTTCTACGCGCATGCTGGCCTCCAAATTATAACTGTTTATTTATACAGTTATTAAGAGTGAAGAACAATATGTGCAATAAAATTTAGCCCATCGGCATAATGCTGATGGGCTGGTCGATTAACGGACTGACCAATTGAGGCTCTGTCCGGCCAGGAAGGGGATTAGCGACTCATCGCCAAGGGTGATTTCTTCTGGGAACGTGACCGTTTCATGATGAAGCTCAATCCAGCTGTCATTAACCGGCAGACCATAAAAACGTGGGCCGTTCAGGGAACAGAATGCTTCGAGTTTATCAAGCGCGTTCATTTCTTCAAATACAGTGGCGTAGGTACTCAATGCCGCCTGAGCATTGAACACACCGGCACAGCCGCAGCTGGATTCTTTTCTGTGCTTGGCATGGGGGGCGGAATCCGTGCCGAGAAAAAGCCGGTCACAGCCGCTGGCGACGGCTTCACGCAGCGCCTGCTGGTGTGTGTTACGTTTTAGGATTGGTAAGCAATACAGGTGAGGGCGAACGCCACCAACTAGCATATGATTGCGATTAAACATTAAGTGCTGAGGGGTAATGGTTGCCGCGAGATAATCATTGCCTGCAACAACGTACTGCGCTGCTTCTTTCGTCGTGATGTGTTCAAGGACGACTTTCAGCTCAGGGAATTGTTGGCGCAACGGTTCCAGTACCGTTTCGATGAAGCGCGCTTCCCGATCGAAAATATCAATGTCGGGGTCGGTCACTTCACCGTGAATGAGCAATGGCATGCCAATTTTCTGCATTTTCTCCAGAATACCGGAGATATTGGCGACGCTGGTCACGCCATGGCTGGAGTTGGTTGTCGCGTTGGCTGGATAGAGTTTGGCAGCGGTAAATACACCTTGCTCAAAGCCGCTCACGATCTCATTAGCATCGAGTGCATCAGTCAGGTAGCACGTCATCAGCGGATGAAAGTTATCACCCTGCGGGACCGCAGCTAAAATACGCTGACGATACGCAATCGCGCTGGCTACGCTGGTAATCGGCGGTGTCAGGTTGGGCATAACAATCGCACGGCCGAAGAAACGGCTGGTATAGGGGAGAACGGTTTCCAGCATCCGATCGTCACGCAGGTGAATGTGCCAATCGTCAGGACGACGGATTTTAAGAATAGTGGGCTGTGCGGTCATGGAATTGCGCTCCGGCGGTCAGTAGAAAAACAGCATCTTTCGGTTGGTTTTGGGACTGATACGGCGGGGGATAAGGATAAGCGTAAAGCCATTTGAATGCATCCGTTTGTTGATGAATGCTTGAAATTAAGCGTCGATTGGCATCTGATAGCATAATCTTTTCATTGATAAATAAGGGATGTATATGGAAATTCGTATTGTTGCCACTATTCAGGCAAAGGCTGAGTTCATTGCTGATGTTACTGCAACGCTAAAACGCGTGGTATCGCCCAGCCGACAGGAAGCGGGCAACGTGCAGTATGATCTGCATGAAGTCGTGGATAAACCCGGTTCATTTGTGTTCTTCGAGCGCTGGAAAGATCGGGATGCTCTGGCATCACATGAACAAAGTGTGCACTTTAAAAGTTTGTTGACTGAATTGAGTGGCAAAACGGACAGTGTAGATATCAAGCTATTGAATTTTTTAGGTTAAGAAAAGCTGCCCATAAAAAAATACCCGCCAATTGGCGGGTATTTGTCTATAAAAGTCAGTATTACTTGTTGACTGGCGCAGGCTTGGTTGCTGGCGCAGTTGATTGGTTAACTGCGGTATGACCGCCTGCCGAGCCTTTTCCAGAGAATGGATAGGCTGGGCGTACCCAATCACTGTGTCGAGCAGGCTCGGCGTTATATGCCGGAGCTGGAGCTTTAGTCATTGGTGCCGTTGCATGGAGCTTATAGCGAGGCTGTTCAACGATAGCCACAGCTTTTGCTACGTTCGCGGCAGATTCTTCTACAACTACCGGTGTGCTGGTAGCGATCGCAGGCTCATCCTGAACACTTTGTGGTTGGCTGACTTCCTGTACTGAAACCACCGGGGTAGAAACTGACTCTGCCACATCAGTTGTCTCAGTCGCGTCAGCGATAGCATCTGCCAGTTTTTCTTCAGCAACGACAGTTTCAACGGTCTGTGTGTCTTCAGTTGCCTGAAGCGTCACAGTATCATCAACCTCAACAGTTTTTGCTTCTTCAACCGCACTCACAGCAACCGCTGCGATGACATCATCGATAGCCGTATTCTCAGTAACTACTGGTTCGACAACGATGTTTTCATCCACAGAATTCACGTTGATATCCGCGACATTGCTATCCTGGATAACGTCGGCAGATTGTGCGGTTGCGGTTATAACGGCGTTTTCCTGAACGACTGCTTCAGTAACGTTTGCAATGTTTTCAATCACATTGGATTCCGTTGTATCGGCTTGTGCAGTCACGGCAACGTCGACAACAGCAGGTAACAATGGTGCTTCGATAGCTGCTACGCTCTCTTCCAACTGTTGATTTTCAGCCTGCTGCGGTTGTGCGACAGGATAGCTAACCCATACTTTTCCTGATGCCATTTCCGGTGATGCGGCAGCAAATTCCAACTGCATTGGCGACTGAGATGGGTAACGCTCATCACGATAACGACGGCGGCGCTGGCCGCTAACGCGCAGATGGCGAGGTGAACGACGCGAACGACGCGGCATACCGCCATTTTCGCCATTGGCACGATTTGCATCATTTTGCTCGTTATCGCTCTCGTTAGTGTCTATAGCAGCATTGTTTGGCTTAACGTAAGGCTGAGCCAGTTCGGATGCTTCTGCCACCGGTGCTGCGTTATCAGAGAGTGTATCCTGCTGCGTTTCAGACTGAACACGTACTTTCTGCGTTAACTGACGGCGTTGACGACGTGGCATAACCTGAGTCGGTTTATCCTGATCGGCTGCATTGTCATCGGAATCAGAGGTGGCTGGTTGAACTTTTTCCTCTGTCTGAGCAGGGCGGCGCTCATCCTGACGACGACGCTGACGTTCAGCACGCGGTTCACGGCGCGGATGTTCTTCCGAACCTGCTTTTTCCACATTTTCCGCAACGCGATTTTCCGCAACCGTTTCATCGTTTTGTCGCTTGTTACGGCGCTGATCATCACGCTGTTCACGATTGTCACGATTGTCACGATTGTCACGATTGTCACGATTGTCACGAGAGCCACGGTCACGACGGTTATTACTCTGACGGCGTGAATTACGACGTTCAGAGCGTTGACCTTCAGTAGACTTCTCTTCTTCGGCTTTCTTCTCGTCAACGCTATCCGCTACTTTTGCTGCTGGTTCTGAAGCAAAGACGCTTTTCAAAGCACCGAAGAAACGGCTGATAAGGCCAGGCTGAGCATCTTCTGCGGCTTTTGCTACAACCGGAGCTGCTTTAGCAACCGCTGGTGCAGTTTCTGCCGGCATTTCAGCCATACTGAACGTTGCTAAAGCGGGTTGCTCAGGCTGTTTACGTTCGATCGTTTGTTCATCTTGCAGTTGTTGCGTTTCCGTTTCCAAACGCTGAGGTAACAGATAACTGAGCGTCGGTTTTTCTTCGCCTTTACGGACACGAACCACAGAGTAGTGCGGTGTCTGCATACCGTCGTGTGGCACGATGATAGCGCGCACACCACCCTGACGTTTTTCAATGGCATTGACGGCATCACGCTTTTCGTTCAGCAAATAAGACGCAATCTGGACTGGAACGATAGCGTGAACTTCTTTGGTGTTTTCTTTCAGTGCTTCTTCTTCAATCAGGCGAAGAATCGACAGTGAAAGTGATTCATTGTCACGAATTGTGCCTGTGCCGCTACAGCGCGGGCAAACGTGATGGCTGGATTCACCCAGTGAAGGGCTCAGACGCTGACGTGACATTTCCAGCAGACCGAAGCGGGAAATCCGACCGATCTGAATACGCGCACGATCTTGGCGTACTGAATCACGTAGGCGGTTTTCGACTTCGCGTTGGTGGCGAACGGGTGTCATATCGATGAAGTCGATAACGATCAGGCCGCCAAGGTCACGTAGGCGAAGTTGACGGGCAATTTCGTCTGCGGCTTCAAGGTTGGTATTAAATGCCGTTTCTTCAATATCACCACCACGTGTTGCGCGGGCGGAGTTGATATCAATAGCCGTCAGCGCTTCGGTCGTATCGATAACGATAGAGCCACCGGATGGCAGGCGAACTTCACGTTGGAAAGCTGATTCAATCTGCGATTCGATTTGGTAGTGGCTGAAAAGCGGGATTTCGCCACTGTACAATTTGATTTTGCTGCTGAAATCGGGGCGGCCCAACGCAGAAATATGTTCTTTCGCCAGATCGAGAATTTTGGGGTTGTCGATCAGAATCTCGCCAATGTCTGGGCGCAGATAATCACGAAAAGCACGGACGATCACGTTACTTTCCTGATGAATCAGGAACGGTGCCTGGCGACCTTCAGCGGCTTTTTTGATCGCGTCCCAGTGTTTCAGACGGAAAGCCAGATCCCATTGCAGTGCTTCAGCGGATTTACCCACACCAGCCGTACGAACAATGAGTCCCATGCCATCAGGTAGTTGTAACGATCCCAGCGCTTCTTTGAGCTCAGTACGATCGTCACCTTCGATTCGGCGTGAGATACCGCCCGCACGAGGGTTATTCGGCATTAAGACCAGATAACTACCCGCCAGGCTGATAAAGGTGGTCAGCGCTGCCCCTTTGTTGCCACGCTCTTCTTTGTCTACCTGAACAATAACTTCCTGACCTTCACGTAACACGTCTTTAATGTTCGGACGACCATGAGAAGCATAGTTGTTGGGGAAGTATTCGCGGGCGATTTCTTTAAGAGGGAGGAAACCGTGCCTTTCAGCGCCGTAATCAACAAAAGCCGCTTCAAGACTGGGTTCGATACGAGTGATTTTACCTTTGTAGATATTTGCTTTCTTCTGTTCATGACCTGGGCTTTCAATATCCAAATCATACAGGCGTTGACCATCAACCAAGGCAACACGCAACTCTTCCTGCTGAGTTGCGTTAATTAACATTCTTTTCATCTTCAACTTACTCGTTATTTTTACTTGCATTATTGATAGAGCTGCGGACAAAAGAACCGCATGACCGGAGTGAACCGATGGCCTCGTGGCTTATCGCAGGGACGTCAACCTCCCGGTTGTCGCCTGCATAGAGACGCATGTTTCGGTAGCCTGTGTTTCCTTATGGAAAACAGCGCATTTACTGAGGGAACAGCTTCTGAATAATGTCGCCAGATCTGATTCCATTTGCCGGCCAAGCTGCAATCCGCAGCCCGCTAACTGCTTGATTTCGCATTACGTCTTACGCCATTGCTGCGTGTGTGCGTCATCAGGCAAATTTAATAATTTCGCAATTTCCCCTTGTTCTATCGGAAATCCGCGTGGGAAACGCAAAAGCATTATTCCACTGCTGATACCGTTATAGCAAGGTGACTTTGCCTGTCTGTATAAAGATAGTTCTGTTGTGATCACCAAAACGGACAGGGCTTGATGCTACAGCCCAACGCATCCGTAAGTGCAACAATATCTTCATAAGTCAGACACACAGTTAAGCACAGAAAAAGAAGTGGCGCTATCGGGTTGCTCTATTTAGAATCGCGCATCATGAAAACAGATAATCCTTCAGTACAATTTGTGACGATCTCCGCAGATGAAGCGGGGCAACGTATCGATAATTTTTTGCATACCCACTTAAAGGGTGTGCCTAAAAGCATGGTTTACCGCATCTTGCGAAAAGGTGAGGTAAGGATAAATAAGAAACGGGTCAAACCGGAGTACAAATTGCTCGATGGTGATGTCATTCGAATTCCGCCTGTGCGACAGGCAGAACGCGATGAAACGCCTGTTTCTGCCAGTCTTGGCAAAGTAGCGGCATTGGCTGAGTGCATTATTTATGAAGATGATTACCTGTTGGTGCTGAATAAGCCTTCAGGTACGGCGGTGCATGGCGGCAGTGGCTTAAGTTTCGGTGTGATTGAAGGGCTGCGTGCTTTACGCCCGGAAGCGCGTTTTCTGGAGTTAGTACACCGCCTCGATCGCGATACTTCAGGCGTTTTGCTGGTAGCCAAAAAACGTTCGGCCTTGCGTTCTCTGCATGAACAACTGCGGCTGAAAGGGATGCAAAAGGACTATTTGGCGCTAGTTCGCGGTCAGTGGCAGTCGCATTGCAAGGTTGTTCAGGCACCACTGCTGAAAAATATCCTGCAAAGTGGTGAACGCATCGTTCGGGTAAACAGCGAAGGCAAACCGTCAGAAACGCGCTTTAAAATTGAAGAACGTTTCGAACACGCGACGCTGGTGCGGGCGAGCCCTGTTACTGGGCGTACACATCAAATTCGCGTACACGCCCAGTATGCTGGGCATCCTATCGCGTTTGATGACCGTTACGGCGATCGCGAATTCGATGAACAACTGGCGGACACGGGTTTAAAACGTCTATTCCTGCATGCGCAGGCACTGCGTTTTGAGCACCCCAATACCGGTGAAACACTGAGAGTTGAAGCACCGTTGGATAGCGGGCTACGGCGCTGCCTACAAGTGTTGCGTAAGACAAAAATCTAACCATTCACGCCGCTTTTATCTATCGGGATAGCTTTCTATTGGGCTATCCCGATTCGTTTTATACTACCAATGGATTCACACCTTCCTTTTGTAACATTTGTATCAGCGCGATCAAAGGTAACCCAATGAGTGTATTAGGATCTCGTCCCGACAATCGCTCAAAAAGGGCAATACCTAATCCTTCGCTTTTAAAGCTGCCCGCACAGTTCCACGGCTGTTCTTTCTCCAGATAACCATCAATTTCCGCGTTCGTTAGTGTTCGGAAATGGACATCAAAGGGTTCTGCGAGGCTTCGTGTTGCCTGAGTCGCGCTATTGAAAAGCGCCAGACCGGTATAGAAAGAAACACATTTTCCGCTGGCCTGCTGTAATTGCCGTATTGCGTTAACTTTATTGTGTGGTTTCCCCGTAATGGCGTTGCCTAATACGCAAACTTGATCGGAACCGATAATCAGGTGATTAGGGTAGCGCGTGGCCAGCGCTCGCGCTTTACTTTCAGCAAGACGGATCACAAGATTGGTGGCATCTTCGCCGGGGCGAGGGGTTTCATCAATGTCTGGCGATGCGCAAATAAAAGGTAGCGCCAGCTTTTCCAATAAGGCTCGACGGTAAGGTGATGTTGAGGCGAGAACGATCTGCTGCATAATTTTTTGATAAACCGTAGCGTAATGATGAAAGGCATTTTAAACTGTGCGCCGCTCTGGAAGCGAATATTGGTGAAAGGTGGTGCATCACTGCCTTTTTCTTTGACTCTATGTCGTTACGACGTTAATATGCGCGCCCTATGCAAAAGGTAAAATTACCCTTAACCCTTGATGCGGTCCGCACTGCTCAGAAGCGTTTAGATTACGTTGGTATCTATTCGGCTGAACAAGTAGAGCGTGTTGCCGAATCAGTGGTGAGTGTGGATAGTGATGTTCAGGCCTCTTTATCTTTCAATATTGATAATCAGCGTCTGGCAGTGATTGACGGTAACGCTGACGTTACCGTCACACTGATGTGTCAACGTTGCGGAAAGCCGTTTGAACATCAAGTCCATGCGACATTCTGTTTCAGCCCGGTCGTCAATGATGAGCAGGCCGAAGCGTTACCGGAAGCGTATGAGCCGATCGGCGTTGATGAATTTGGCGAAGTCGATCTGCTGGCAATGATTGAAGATGAAATAATTCTGATGTTGCCTATCGCCCCGGTGCATGATTCTGAACACTGTGAAGTGTCCGAAGCGGACATGGTTTTTGGTCAACTGCCTGCAGAGGCGGAAAAACCGAATCCGTTTGCCGTATTAGCCAGTTTAAAGCGTAAGTAATTAAGGAGTAAGGTCCATGGCCGTACAACAAAACAAACCTAGCCGTTCCAAACGTGGTATGCGTCGTTCACATGATGCGCTGACTACCTCTTCTGTATCCGTAGATAAAGTTTCTGGCGAAACTCACCTGCGTCACCACATCACTGCGGACGGTTACTACCGCGGTCGCAAGGTTATTGCTAAGTAATTCCTGCGAATTATTTGCAAGGCAATACCTTGACACGCCTAACTCTGGCGTTAGATGCGATGGGCGGGGATTTTGGTCCCTGCGTAACAGTGCCTGCTGCATTGCAGGCACTGGCTTCTAATCCAGCTCTCAATTTGTTATTAGTCGGCGATCCTGCTGCGATTACTCCATTACTTGCCAAAGTTGATTCTGATTTACTTTCTCGCCTGGAAATTGTTCCAGCGGAGTCGGTTATTGCTAGTGATGCGAGGCCATCGCAGGCTATTCGCGCAAGCCGCGGTACTTCAATGCGCATAGCGCTTGAATTGATTAAAGACGGCAGGGCACAGGCCTGTGTGAGTGCTGGCAACACAGGTGCACTGATGGGGCTCGCCAAGCTCCTGATTAAGCCACTTGAAGGCATTGAGCGGCCCGCCTTGGTGACGGTATTACCTCACCAGCAACATGGAAAGACCGTCGTGTTGGATTTAGGGGCGAATGTTGATTGTGATAGCACGATGCTCGTTCAGTTTGCCGTAATGGGCTCAGTGATGGCAGAAGAAGTGCTGGAACTGGCGAATCCTCGGGTTGCGTTGTTGAATATCGGTGAAGAAGAAAGCAAAGGGTTAAGCACTATCCGTGAGGCAGCGGCACAGCTAAAAGAGGCACCATCAATAAACTACATCGGTTATCTGGAAGGCAACGATCTGTTGACGGGGAAAACGGATGTGATGGTCTGTGACGGCTTTGTGGGTAATGTCACATTGAAAACGGTAGAGGGTGTGGTAAGGATGTTCCTGTCGTTGCTGAAATCACCCGCTTCAGGCCCGGGGCAAAAACAAAAACGATCCTGGTGGTTGAAATGGTTAGGTCGTTTGTTACAAAAACGCTTATCAAAGCGTTTCGGTCATTTGAACCCCGATCAATATAATGGCGCATGCCTGCTAGGATTGCGGGGAACTGTAATCAAAAGCCATGGTGCAGCAAACCAGAGAGCGTTTGCGGTTGCTATTGAACAGGCAATGCAGACGGTACGGCGGCAGCTTCCTGAGCGGATTGCCGCTCGTCTAGAAGCGGTATTACCTAAGAGTGACTAAGCGTACATGTATACAAAAATAATTGGAACGGGCAGCTATCTGCCTGAAGAAATCAGGACAAACGCTGATTTAGAAAAGATGGTGGAAACGACGGACGAATGGATCGTCACACGTACTGGAATTCGTGAGCGCCGTATTGCTGCGCCGGATGAAAACGTGGCGACCATGGGATACCGTGCCGCGCAGAAAGCGCTGGAAATGGCGAATGTCGATCCTTCTGAGGTTGGCCTTTTAATCGTTGCTACAACATCATCAAGCCATGCTTTCCCTAGCTCAGCCTGTCAGGTTCAGCAATTATTAGGGATAAAGGATACGATTGCTTTCGATCTGGCCGCTGCGTGTGCAGGTTTTACCTATGCGCTGAGCGTTGCCGATCAATATGTTAAAAGTGGCGCGGTGAAATACGCACTGGTGATCGGTTCCGATACCTTATCTCGTACATTGGACCCCGAAGATCGCGGTACGTTGATTCTGTTCGGAGATGGTGCAGGAGCCGTACTGTTAACGCCGTCAGAGCAACCGGGTATTCTTTCCACCCATCTTCATGCCGATGGCCGTTATGGCGAGCTGCTGACGTTGCCGCATCAGGATCGTAACCATACAGATACGCCTGCTTACCTGACGATGGCGGGTAATGAAGTCTTTAAAGTGGCAGTGACTGAACTGGCACATATCGTTGAGGAAACGCTGCAAGCGGCTCAACTGGACAAAAGTGAATTAGACTGGCTGGTGCCTCATCAGGCTAACCTGCGAATTATCAGCGCCACGGCGAAGAAGCTGGGTATGGGGATGGACAAGGTGGTTGTGACGTTGGATCGTCATGGTAATACCTCCGCTGCTTCCGTGCCTTCAGCGCTTGATGAAGCCGTGCGCGATGGGCGTATTAAACCAGGGCACCTGGTGTTGCTTGAAGCCTTTGGCGGCGGGTTTACCTGGGGTTCCGCGCTAGTTCGTTTTTAATTAAACAGGATTGTGATATGACGCAATTTGCAATGGTGTTTCCCGGTCAGGGATCGCAGACGGTAGGGATGTTGGCTGAACTTGCGGCAGAATACCCGATCGTTACTGAAACGTTTGCTCAGGCTTCTGAAGCGTTAGGTTATGACCTGTGGCAGCTTACCCAGCAAGGGCCTGCTGAAGAGTTGAATAAAACCTGGCAAACTCAGCCTGCATTACTGACCGCTTCTGTTGCTATCTGGCGTGCCTGGCAGCAGCAGGGAGGAAAAACGCCTGCGTTGATGTCTGGCCATAGCCTCGGTGAGTATTCTGCACTGGTTTGTGCGGGTGTCTTGGATTTCCAGCAGGCTGTTCGTCTGGTTGAATTGCGAGGCAAACTGATGCAAGAAGCCGTGCCGGAAGGCACTGGGGCGATGTATGCCATTATCGGGCTTGATAACGATGCGATTGCCAAATCCTGTGAAGAATCCGCGCAGGGTCAGGTAGTGTCTCCGGTAAACTTCAATTCACCGGGTCAGGTGGTGATTGCGGGCAATAAAGACGCCGTCGAGCGTGCGGGTGCTGCGTGTAAAGCGGCGGGGGCGAAGCGTGCGCTGCCCTTGCCTGTCAGCGTACCGTCACACTGTGCGTTGATGGAACCAGCAGCGAAGAAACTGGCTATTGCGCTAGAATCCGTGACCTTTAATTCTCCGGTCATCCCAGTTGTAAACAATGTAGATGCAAGCATCGAAACCACACCAGAAGCGATTCGTGATGCACTGGTGCGCCAACTTCATTGCCCAGTGCGCTGGACTGACTGTGTTGAATTTATGGCCTCTCAAGGGGTTGAGTCACTGTTAGAAGTCGGGCCGGGTAAAGTGTTGACTGGCTTAACCAAACGAATCGTCGATACCCTGACAGCAGTTGCGGTGAACGATCCTGCTTCTCTATCAGCGGCGATTGAGAAATAAGAACGGAGAAGACAATGAGTTTTGAGGGGAAAATTGCACTGGTTACCGGTGCAAGCCGTGGTATTGGGCGTGCCATCGCCGAGACGTTGGTTGCTCGCGGGGCAAAAGTCATTGGTACTGCAACCAGCGAAAAAGGTGCTGAAGCCATTAGTAGTTGGCTGGGTGAAAACGGTAAAGGTTATATGCTGAATGTTGCTGATGCAGCATCAGTAGAAAGCGTATTGGCAGAAATTCGCGCAGAATTCGGGGAAATTGATATTCTTATCAATAACGCCGGTATCACTCGTGATAACCTATTGATGCGTATGAAAGATGATGAATGGCACGATATTCTGGATACCAATCTCACGTCGGTATTCCGTATGTCTAAAGCAGTTATGCGTGCCATGATGAAGAAACGTTTTGGCCGTATCATTACCATCGGCTCCGTTGTGGGAACGATGGGCAATGCAGGGCAAGCTAACTACGCGGCAGCGAAGGCGGGGCTGATTGGGTTCAGCAAATCCCTCGCGCGTGAAGTCGCTTCTCGTGGTATTACGGTCAACGTGGTCGCACCTGGTTTTATCGAAACAGATATGACTCAGGCATTGACAGAAGAACAGCGAGCAGGCATTTTGGCGTCGGTTCCAGCTAACCGACTCGGTGATGCTAAAGAAATCGCCAGTGCTGTTGTATTTTTAGCCTCTGATGAAGCTGCTTACATTACTGGCGAAACATTGCATGTCAATGGCGGCATGTATATGATCTAAAAAGCTCGAAAACTATTTGCTTTATTTGCGGTGATAACCGCAAAATAGCACAAAATCGTGGTTCGACCAGCCGAGATTTTGTTGCATCTTTTCAAACATTTTATACACTACGAAAACCATCGCGAAAGCGAGTTTTGATAGGAAATTTAAGAGTATGAGCACTATCGAAGAACGCGTTAAGAAAATCATCGTTGAACAGCTTGGTGTTAAGCAGGAAGAAGTCGTAAACAATGCTTCTTTCGTTGATGACCTCGGCGCTGATTCTCTTGACACTGTTGAGCTGGTAATGGCTCTGGAAGAAGAATTTGATACTGAGATTCCAGACGAAGAAGCTGAAAAAATCACGACTGTTCAGGCAGCCATTGATTTCATTCAGGCTAACCAGCAGTAAGCGAACATATCTAGGCGGTCATTCGACCGCCTAAGTTTTTTTGTCCCGCAGTGTCTTTTTTTTCCCTCCCTGGAGGATAAGCGTGTCTAAGCGTCGAGTAGTTGTGACCGGACTGGGCATGTTATCTCCTGTCGGCAATACAGTTGAGTCTACCTGGAGTGCTCTTCTTGCCGGTCAGAGTGGTATCAGCCTGATCGACCATTTCGATACTAGTGCCTACGCAACGCGTTTTGCTGGCTTAGTAAAGGATTTTAATTCTGAGGAATTCATTTCGCGTAAAGAAGCACGCAAAATGGATGCCTTTATTCAATACGGTGTTGCTGCTGGCGTTCAGGCCATGCAGGACTCTGGTTTGGAAGTAACGGAAGAAAACGCCCCGCGTATCGGTGCGGCGATTGGTTCCGGCATCGGCGGTCTGGGTCTTATTGAAGAGAACCACACTGCGCTGGTGAACGGCGGCCCGCGTAAAATCAGTCCGTTCTTCGTACCGTCTACCATCGTTAATATGGTGGCAGGTCATCTGACTATCATGTTCGGACTGCGTGGCCCGAGTATCTCTATCGCTACGGCCTGTACGTCTGGCGTGCATAATATTGGTCAGGCAGCACGTATTATTGCCTATAATGATGCGGATGTGATGTTGGCCGGCGGCGCGGAAAAAGCCAGTACGCCATTAGGTGTTGGTGGATTCGGTGCTGCTCGTGCGTTGTCTACGCGCAATGACGATCCTCAGGCGGCAAGCCGTCCATGGGATAAAGATCGTGATGGCTTTGTGCTGGGCGACGGCGCTGGCCTCATGGTGCTTGAAGAGTATGAACACGCGAAAAAGCGCGGTGCGAAAATCTATGCAGAAGTTGTTGGATTTGGCATGAGCAGCGATGCGTATCATATGACGTCTCCGCCGGAGAACGGTTCAGGTGCCGCGCTGGCGATGGAAAACGCACTGCGTGATGCTGGTGTGTCAACGAGTCAAATCGGTTATATCAACGCGCATGGCACTTCTACGCCTGCGGGTGATAAAGCTGAGACTCAGGCCGTGAAATCCGTATTTGGTGCGGACGCCAGTCGTGTACTGGTTAGCTCGACAAAATCCATGACGGGTCACTTGCTTGGTGCAGCTGGCGCAGTAGAGTCGATATTCAGTATTCTTGCTCTACGCGATCAGGCTGTTCCACCAACGCTCAATCTGGATAACCCTGATGAAGGTTGCGATCTGGATTTTGTGCCGCATGAGGCGCGTCAGGTCAGCGATCTGGAATACGTACTCTGCAACTCTTTCGGTTTCGGCGGAACCAACGGTTCTCTGATCTTCCGTAAAGTTTGATTGCAATAGCGTCTATAAAAACCCGGTTTCCGGGTTTTTTTTTGCCTGAATAAAATCAGACACACCTGCTTGTGGGCGATGCCGCTTTACTGGCAAGCTGACGGCGATGAATGACGCGGAGCTTATTATGCTGTGGATTAATGGTCAGTTACAGGAACAACTTTCGGTACTCGATCGGGGTGCACAGTATGGTGATGGTTGTTTTACGACAGCCAGAGTCAGTGCTGGCGAGATTGTTTGGTTCGATCGACATATCGTACGGATGCAACAGGCCACGGCACGCTTGTTATTCCCGCCTGTTGACTGGGAAAGCCTGATCGCGGAAATGAAACAGGCCGCACTGGGCCGTGCAAACGGTGTAGTGAAAGTCATGCTCACGCGTGGCGTTGGCGGACGTGGTTACAGCACACAAGGCTGTGCGCAACCAAGCCGAATAGTCATACAGGCAGACTATCCTGTACATTATGTCGACTGGCGTGAGCAGGGGATTCGCTTGAACTTAAGCCCTGTGGCGTTGGCTAAAAACCCGCTGTTGGCGGGGATAAAGCATCTGAATCGGCTCGAACAAGTGTTGATTCGTGCGCATCTTGACCAGACCTCGGCCGATGAGACCCTCGTACTTGACACCTCTGGTGCGCTAGTGGAATGCTGTGCCGCTAATTTATTCTGGCGTAAAGGGCATAGAGTCTATACGCCGGATTTATCACAGTCTGGCGTAGATGGCGTTGCCCGGCAGCATATTATCGCTTTGCTGGCTGGTTCTGACTTCGAGTTACAGATCGTTAGTGAACCGATTGGCGTACTGGCTGATGCGGATGAAGTGTTGGTTTGTAATGCATTAATGCCGCTAGTCCCCGTGAATCAGGCGCACGTCTGGCGTTACCACTCCCGAGAGCTTTATCAATTCCTGAGTTCTAACTGCTAGTAGATGGTTGATTTATGAAGAAAAAGAAAATTGGTTTGCTGATTATCGCTGCTGTTGTGCTGATGTTGTTGGTAGCGTGGCAGAAAATGCAGCGTTTTGCTGGTTCACCATTGGCTATCGAAAAAGAAACTATTTTCACGCTTCCGGCTGGAACGGGACGAGAAGGGCTGGAAGCGTTGCTTCTCGAGCAAAAAATTATTACTGATGGTGCATTTTTTCCGTGGCTGCTGCGTATTGAACCTGAATTGGCAAAATTCAAAGCGGGTACCTATCGCTTTACTTCGGGCATGACCGTGCGCGAGATGCTGGCGCTGCTGTCCAGCGGAAAGGAAGCACAGTTCACCATCCGTTTTGTCGAAGGTTCACGTCTGAAAGAGTGGCTTGTCACGTTGCAGCAGGCGCCTTATATCAAGCATGCGCTGGGCGATAAAACTGAACAGGACATCGCGACGCAGTTAGACATCAAAGAGAAAACGAATCCAGAAGGCTGGTTTTATCCTGATACCTATTCATACACGGCCGGTACGAGCGACAGCGCCTTGTTACAGCGTGCGCATCAGCGCATGAAAAAAACGGTGGATGAGGTATGGAAAGGACGTGAAGAGGGCTTACCGTACAAGACACCAGACGAGTTGCTGACGATGGCGTCAATCATTGAAAAAGAAACCGCAATCAATGAAGAACGTACGCAGGTTGCTTCCGTGTTTATCAATCGCTTACGGCTTGGTATGCGGTTGCAAACCGATCCCACGGTGATTTATGGCATGGGGGATGACTATAAAGGTGTGATAACCCGTAAAGCATTAGATACGCCGACACCTTACAATACGTATGTCATCGCCGGCTTGCCGCCGACGCCGATCGCGATGCCGGGGAAAGCGTCATTGGATGCGGCTGCGCATCCGGCCAAAACATCGTATCTGTATTTCGTGGCGGATGGAAAAGGCGGACACAGTTTTACCACTAACCTTGCAGACCATAACCGTGCTGTAAGGATATACCGCTCAGCGTTAAAGGAACGGGATGAACAGTAAATTTATCGTCATTGAAGGATTGGAAGGCGCAGGGAAGACTACTGCGCGCAATATCGTTGTTGACACGTTGCGGTCACACGGTGTGAAAGAGGTGGTGTTCACGCGAGAGCCTGGTGGTACGCCGCTGGCGGAGAAGCTGCGAGAACTCATTAAGCAAGGTATAGCCGATGAGAAGGTCACCGACAAAGCGGAAGTTTTAATGCTGTACGCGGCCAGAGTGCAACTGGTGGATAATGTCATCAAACCTGCGCTGGCCGATGGGAAATGGGTTATCGGCGATCGTCACGATCTCTCGTCACAGGCTTATCAGGGCGGCGGCCGTGGGATCGATCAACAACTGCTGCGCTCGCTGCGTGACACCGTGCTGGGCGATTTTCGTCCTGACCTGACGCTCTATCTTGATTTACCGCCAGCCATCGGCTTGCAGCGCGCGCGACAGCGCGGAGAATTGGATAGAATCGAGCAGGAGTCGCTGGCTTTCTTTGATCGCACCCGTTCCCGCTATCAGGAATTGGCGGCGGAGGATGACAGCATCCTGACGATCGATGCTTCACAATCTATTGATGCCGTCAGTGCGGATATTCAGGCTACGTTACAGCAGTGGTTGCAGCAACAAGGATTACAGCCTGTCGTGCAGGGACAGCACTGATGGATTGGTATCCGTGGCTGAATGCCTCTTATCGGCAGCTTATCGGTCAATATCAGGCAGGCAGAGGCCACCATGCGGTGTTGCTGCATGCCCTGCCAGGCATGGGCGATGAATCGCTTATTTATGCGCTGAGTCGCTGGCTGATGTGTCAGCGACCTGACGGCATGAAAAGTTGCGGCCAGTGCCACTCTTGTAACCTGATGACAGCGGGAACGCACCCGGACTGGCATGTGCTGAGCCCGGAGAAGGGCAAGCAGAGTCTGGGCGTCGATCCTGTGCGTGACGTCGTAGAAAAAGTGTACCAACACTCCCGACAGGGCGGAGCAAAAGTGATCTGGCTGGCTTCCGCTGAGCAACTGACAGAGGCTGCTGCCAATGCACTGCTGAAAACGTTGGAAGAACCACCACAGAATACCTTCTTTTTATTTGGCTGCCGTGAACCAGCGCGGCTGTTGGCTACTTTGCGCAGCCGCTGTTTGTATCATTATCTGGATGTCCCAAATGAAACGCAGAGTGTGCTGTGGCTGAATGCGCGTCATCGCCATGATAGTAAAGCATTGCGTACGGCATTGAGATTGCAATCGGGTGCGCCACTCGCTGCCGAGGCGTTATTGCAGCCAGAGCGTTGGAAACAGCGTAGCGCGCTGTGTCAGGCGTTTTCTGCCGCGCTGACTTCACGGGATCAGCTCTCATTGATACCGCAACTGAATCATGACGATGCGGATACGCGCATCCACTGGTTGGCTGCGCTACTGCTGGATGCCATGAAATGGCAACAGGGTGCCAGCGAGCATTTGGTGAATCAGGATCAGATCGAGCTGGTCGAGCGTCTGGCGCGCGAACCATCTGCGCATTTGCAGTATGAGCTACAACACTGGCTGGCTTGCCGACAAAAATTGCTGACTGTCACGGGGGTGAATCGTGAGCTGTTGCTGACGGAACGCCTGCTTGATGGTGAACGCACGCTTGC
This sequence comes from Pectobacterium sp. IFB5596, assembly GCF_021432585.1. Lineage (NCBI taxonomy): Bacteria > Pseudomonadati > Pseudomonadota > Gammaproteobacteria > Enterobacterales > Pectobacteriaceae > Pectobacterium > Pectobacterium sp. IFB5596. Next base: position 764,773 of record NZ_LXFY01000001.1, on the reverse strand, counting down.
CTCGTCGGTTAAGCGTGGCAGCCATCCCTTTTCTGTTTAATTAATATCGAGTAAATATCATGTTGTTAGTGGATTCCCACTGTCATCTTGACGGTCTGGATTATCAGTCATTGCATAAAGATGTCTCTGACGTGCTAGATAAAGCGAAGCGCCGTGATGTCGGTTTCCTTCTGGCGGTGGCGACCACGCTGCCTGGCTATCGTGCGATGGTAGAGTTAATTGGCGAGCGCGATAACGTAGCCTTTTCCTGCGGCGTTCATCCGCTGAACCAGGAAGCCCCCTATGATTATGCCGAACTGCGTGAGTTAGCCAGCGCCAGCCGCGTGGTTGCAATGGGGGAAACGGGGCTGGATTATTTCTACCAGCAGGAGACGAAAGCCCAGCAGCAGGAATCGTTTCGCGAACACATTCGTATTGGCAATGACCTGAACAAGCCTGTCATCGTGCATACACGCGCTGCCCGTGAAGATACGCTAGCAATTCTGCGTGAAGAACACGCTGAGAAGTGCAGCGGCGTTCTGCACTGTTTTACGGAAGATTTGGTCACGGCAAAAGCCTTGCTCGATATGGGGTTCTACATCTCGTTTTCTGGGATCGTGACGTTTCGTAACGCCGAGGAATTGCGTGACGTCGCGCGTTATGTACCGCTGGATCGGATGCTGATTGAGACAGATTCCCCTTGGTTAGCGCCTGTCCCGTTCAGAGGTCAGGAAAACCAGCCTGCGTATGTGCGTGATGTAGCAGAATACCTTGCCGTAGTGAAAGGTATATCGCTGGAAACCCTTGCCGCTGCCACGACAGAAAACTTCTCCCGCCTGTTTCACATCGATCTGACTCGGTTGACCGCTGCGCAATAGTGGCTGAGAATAGCCGAGTTTTTTTTATCCGTGTAATTAATAGCGCTTCATAATCCCCTTGATCAGGTTTTTCCTCTTCAGGGGGACGTGTTTTTTAGCGATATATCACAAAAAAGTGCAATATCTGTTCGTTCTCAGCCTGTTGGCTTGTGGAAACGTGATAGCAATCAAACATTGTGAAGGCTATTTATTTTACTCTGCGTAAAAATTAAAGGGGGCTAAGACACCCCAACTCGCAAAGGCATCCTCCCCGTCTTTGCTTATATGAAGTATCAGAAGTAAAAGCACTATTACTCAGGAGCACACTCAATTATGTTCAAGAATGCATTCGCAAACCTGCAAAAAGTAGGTAAGTCGCTAATGCTGCCCGTATCCGTACTTCCTATCGCAGGTATTCTGCTGGGTGTCGGTTCGGCCAATTTTAGCTGGTTGCCTGCAATTGTCTCCAGCGTCATGGCACAGGCCGGTGATTCGGTATTTGCTAACATGCCGCTGATTTTTGCTATTGGTGTTGCCCTGGGCTTCACCAATAACGACGGTGTTTCCGCACTGGCGGCGGTGGTGGCTTATGGCATCATGGTGAAAACCATGGCTGCGATTGCGCCGCTGGTTCTTAATCTACCGGCTGCCGAGATTACTGCGAAGCATCTGGCGGATACCGGTGTTCTAGGCGGGATCATTGCCGGTGCGATTGCCGCGTATATGTTTAATCGCTTCTACCGTATTCAACTGCCTGAGTATTTGGGCTTTTTTGCCGGTAAACGTTTTGTACCGATTATTTCGGGTCTGACGGCAATCATTATCGGTACGGTGCTGTCTTTCATATGGCCACCGGTTGGTAGCGCTATTCAGGTATTCTCTCACTGGGCAGCGAATGAAAACCCGATGCTGGCATTTGGTATCTACGGGGTTGTTGAACGTTCTCTGGTGCCGTTTGGTCTGCACCATATCTGGAACGTACCTTTCCAGATGCAAGTTGGCGAGTTCACCAATGCTGCTGGTCAGGTTTTCCACGGTGATATCCCGCGCTACATTGCTGGTGACCCGACTGCGGGTAAATTGTCTGGCGGCTTCCTGTTTAAAATGTACGGTCTGCCAGCCGCGGCTATTGCTATCTGGCATTCGGCTAAGCCAGAAAACCGCGCGAAAGTGGGCGGTATCATGATCTCTGCGGCGTTGACCTCGTTCCTGACGGGTATCACTGAGCCAATTGAGTTCTCCTTCATGTTTGTTGCGCCGATCCTGTATGTGATTCATGCGATTCTGGCGGGTCTGGCGTTCCCAATCTGTATCCTGTTGGGTATGCGTGATGGTACCAGCTTCTCTCACGGTCTGATTGACTTCGTGGTACTGAGCGGCAACGGTAGCAACCTGTGGCTGTTCCCGATTGTGGGTCTGTGCTATGCGTTGATTTACTACACCATCTTCCGCGTGCTGATTGCCAAACTGAACCTGAAAACGCCTGGCCGTGAAGACAGCTCATCTGAGCAAACTTCGCAGGACAGCACTGAAATGGCTGCCGCTCTGGTTAGCGCATTTGGTGGTAAAGAAAACATCACTAACCTGGATGCGTGCATCACCCGTCTGCGCGTTAGCGTAGGCGATGTGGCTAAAGTTGATCAGGCTGGCCTGAAAAAACTGGGCGCAGCAGGTGTGGTTGTAGCAGGTTCCGGCGTTCAGGCAATTTTCGGTACGAAATCCGATAACCTGAAAACTGATATGGACGACTACATCCGTAACCACTGATGAGTCGTTGGGGAGTTGCAAAAAGGGGCGTAAGCCCCTTTTTTTATGGTCAGGATTGAGCCGCTTTCAAGAAAACTTGCGCTGAACAGCAAGGTGATAATCTGCTTCTGTAACGTGCGTGATTCTGCCGCATAAATTGTTTACTGGTGCTACTGCCACCACGTCACATCATTCCTCTCCCTGAGATTGCTGTGCATAGACCACCAAGCGCAGATGCCGATCCTCATCAATGGTCAGCGATGTGTGCTCGAAGGCTTCAGCTTTGTCGGCGATCATCAGTTGACGCACTCCATTGCACGGAGCATGCACGTCATGCTGACGCCACCACGTTTTGAAATCGGGCGATACCTGTTCCAGTTCATCCACTAACTCATGAATATCGGCTTCCTGCGTTGCGCGAGCAAAATCACGGCGGAAACTCGACAGCATTTGCGGGGCTTGTTCCTCCCAGCCGACAAATCGCTCATGCAGCAACGGGTCGGTAAACAAGAGCCAGAGCAGGTTACGTCTCTCGGAAGGATGAGCGTTGAAGCCGAAAAGCTGGTTTGCCGGTTCATTAAAAGCCAAAACGTCCCAGCGCAGGTTGAGTATATAGGCTGAATGCGGAGCCAGATCGTGCATCAGACGCCGTACCAGTGGTGGCACCACGCACCATGTCTTACCTGGCTCGACAGGTGGCCTCTCATGTGCCAGCAGGTATAGATGACGGCGTTCGGCTGCATCAAGTCTGAGCACCCGCGCCAGATTGTTCAGAAAGGCTGCGGACACACCGATATCGCGTCCCTGTTCAAGCCAGGTGTACCAGGTCAGACCGACCCCGGCGAGCGCAGCGACTTCCTCACGCCGCAGTCCAGGCGTGCGCCGTCTTCCACCGCTAGGCAAGCCCACATCCGTGGGTGATACCCGTTCGCGGCGTGCGCGTAAAAAAGCAGCCAGATCGTGTCGAGTTCTCTCCAATGTTCTCATTGTTTACCGCATTGCTTTTAGTAATAGCATAAGTGGTTAAATTGTAATTGTTTAAAAAGGATTTGAGAATGATGGCGTGCTCACTCTTGATACATAAATTTGCGATACATAAGGATAGATAAAATGAACTCAACTTGTCGTGCTTCGGCTTTAGCGACGACGACAGCCAATAGTCCGCCGTGGCTTGGCCTGTCTGTGCTGCTCATGGCGGGCTTTGTCACGATCTTCGATCTGTTCGTGGTCAATGTTGCCATCCCCAGCATGCAGGCCGATTTGGGGGCCAGCTTTGCACAGATCGGTTTCATCGTCGCGGGTTACGAACTGGCTTTTGGTGTGCTGCTGATTACGGGCGGTCGACTAGGAGATGTGTTTGGGCGGCGTCGCCTGTTTGTTGTGGGGATGGTCGGATTTACGATCGCTTCTGCACTGTGTGGCTTAGCACCTGACGCGGAGCTCCTAATTGGCGCACGCATATTGCAAGGGCTTACGGCCGCGTTACTGTTTCCACAGGTTTATGCCTCTATTCGCGTTAACTTTAACGGCCACGATAGCCGCCGTGCCTTTGGACTACTGGGGATGACGTTAGGATTGGCTGCTATCGCGGGCCAGGTACTGGGGGGATGGCTGGTGCATGCTAACCTGTTCGGCCTAGGCTGGCGCAGCATCTTTCTTATCAATATTCCCATCGGTTTGCTGGCTATCGTAACCGCAAGATTTATCCCCGAATCCCGTACGCCACAGCGCCCTTCACTGGATTGGACCGGGGTGGCGTTGGTTAGCATCGGACTTACACTGTTACTGGTGCCGCTGATTGAAGGTCCGGGACAAGGGTGGCCGACATGGTGTCTATGGATGCTGGTTGCTGCGGTTGCCCTGCTGGGGATTTTTTACCGTCAACAGAAACGACGGCGAATGGCGGGGCATCTTCCGCTGGTTGATATGCGTCTGCTCGCACAGCGCCGTTTCCTGCTGGGGGTGTTGCTGGTGCTGCTGGTGTATTCCACATCCAGCTCCTTTTTCCTGTGTTTTGCCTTGCTGGTGCAAACGGGGCTGGGGCTTGATCCCTTTCTCGCGGGTAGTATTTTCGCGCCTTGTAGCGTGGGTTTTGTCTTGGCATCGCTGGCTGCGCCGCGCCTGATTGCCCGCTGGGGTACACTTGCCATCATAGCGGGGGCGTTAGTTTATGCCGTTGCCATTGGACTGTTGGTTACGCAGGTGCAGTTAGCGGAGGCGGATCTGGTAGCTACACGACTGATCCCTGTATTGATTGTCGTTGGCGCAGGGCAAGGTTTCATTATGACGCCGTTGTTGAATCTGGTACTAGGGTTTGTCGATGGGCCTCAGGCCGGTATGGCATCGGGCGTGATCTCAACGGTTCAGCAGGTTGGGGCGGCGTTGGGTGTGGCTGTGGTTGGCATCCTGTTTGGCTCCGCGCTGGCTACAGGCGATGGTGCCGTTGCACAAGCGGGTCAATATGTGTCGGCCTTTGTCGTGGGAATGCTCTACAACGTAGGCGCGGCTTTGCTGGTGTGCATCCTGTTGCTGATGTTGGTGAGAACGCAGCGGTCGTTTAACTGAAAAAGGAAAGCGGGCGGCGGACATTCGTCGACTAGCGTCAAATGCTTGCCGCAGCAGTGATAGCGTGGCTATTTCTGGTATAAAGCGGGTTTTTCCTGAGTGTCGTATTTTGACCACCTGCGCCAGAAATATATAAAGAAGGTTGAAAGAAATGGAATATGTCACTCATACTGCCTACATGACGTCGTTCAACGCCAGCTTTAACAAGGAAATCAATCATGGCTGAAGAAACCATTTTTAGTAAAATCATTCGCCGGGAAATTCCTGCCGATATTGTGTATCAGGATGAACTGGTCACCGCCTTCCGTGATATCGCGCCTCGTACGCCAACGCATATTCTGATCATCCCGAATGTATTAATCCCAACCGTTAACGATACGGCGCCAGAGCATGAAGCGGCGCTTGGGCGGATGATCACGGTTGCGGGTAAAATTGCGCAACAGGAAGGCATTGCGGAAGACGGCTATCGCCTGATCGTTAACTGCAACCGGCACGGCGGACAAGAGGTATATCACATCCATATGCATTTGGTTGGCGGTCGTGCATTAGGGCCTTTGCTGGCGGATTAGGTTAGACAATCAGGTGAGAAAACCATCATGCGAGTAAACCATGCGTAACCCGATGCTTTTTCTGTCTGCGTGTTTGATGGTGGGAATGCTGGCGGGCTGTAGTGCGCCAAAGGTGCTGACCATCAATGAGCGGCAAACGCTGGTGTTGGATGCGCCTGTGCTGTCAGCGGGTATTACGGCGGGGAATCCGTCGCTGGATTCAGAAAATGGCCGGCTGCGTGCTTCTTCCTCCGTCAGCAATGATGCTTCACACGCGGTGACCGTGCATTACCGCTTCTATTGGTATGATGAGAACGGGCTGGACGTACTGCCTTTTGAAGCGGTGCAGTCTATTGAAATCCCGCCACAGACGGAAATGACGGTTTTTTCAACGCGCAGCAGTCCCAATGCGCGTCAGGTTCGTCTTCATCTGTTTTTGTAATGGTGTGCTGAGAGAGAAAATATGAAAAAGTATCTAGGGGTGATACTGGCGGCATTGGTACTGACTGGGTGCCCCAGCCGTCCGCCGGAGCCCACCGAACCGCCTGCGACTATTGAGCCGGTTGAACCTCAAGTGCCGACCACGCCAACGCCGCCGCCGGGGGAATCTGTACCGCAGCCGCCTAAAATCCAGACATTGAACTGGGAAGCCAGCATTAATCCGCTGGTGGCACAGATGTTGAAAGCCGATGGCGTCACGCCAGGCAGCATACTGTTGGTGGATAGCGTGAAAAACAACACCAATGGCTCACTGCCAATAGCGAAAGCGACAGGGGCGTTGTACAGCGCGTTATCCTCCGGCAAGGCCTTTACGCTGGTGCCACGTGAGCAGCTAGCCGTTGCGAAACAAACGCTGGGTTTGTCGGTTGACGACAGCCTGGGGTCGCGCAGTAAGGCTATTGGTCTGGCACGTTATGTCAGCGCACAGTATGTGCTGTACAGCGACGTCAGTGGCGACGTGAAATCGCCGCAGATCGACATGCAACTGATGCTGGTGCAGACCGGTGAAATTGTGTGGTCAGGCAATGGCGCCGTTCAGCATTAAACAGGCGGGTATCCAGCAGCACCTGACTACGGCGATCCAGAAACATTTCCCAGCCGTGGAGATGGATGATATTCGCTTTGAACTGGTTGGTGGGTTAAGCAGTAAAAGTTGGCGTATCCGCGGACCAGGCATTGAGTGGCTTGCGCGGCGACAGTCGCCAACTGAGCGAAAAATGGGCGTTAATCGCCAGCGAGAGTTCGCTTTGCTACGGCAGATGTCAGCGATAGGGCTTGCGCCACGGCCACTGCTGTGGCGCGATGGCTGGCTCATTGTTGAGTGGGTGCCGGGGCGTATTGCTACCTCTGATGAGTTCCTGATGATGCTGGCGAATGGCGAAGTAGCGCGTATATTGTCCCAGCTTCATCGTCTGCCGTGTAGCGGTCATCCTGTCGATCTCAAAACGTTATTTGCTCAACATTGGCAGTTGATGGACCCACGACGTCGTTCACCTGCGTTGTTGCGCGGCCACCATCATTTTCAGTGTACTGCGTTGCCCACACCGTTGGCTCTGGCTCCCCTTCATCTGGATGTGCATGCGGAGAATCTACTGATTACGCCGCAAGGCGCGATGCTCATTGACTGGGAATACGCCTCAGACGGCGATATCGCCTTTGAGCTGGCGTTCATTGTGCGAGCGAGTCAGATGGAAAGCGTGGCGCAAACGCGTTTTCTACAAAGCTATCAGCAGTATCGGCGAGGATTTTCCGTGAGCCGCCTTCAGCAACAGATGACGCAGTGGTTCCCCTGGGTCGATTATCTGGTATTGATGTGGTTTGAAATTCGCTGGCAGCAAACAAAGAACCCCGAATTTTTAGCAGAAATCCCCGCACTCTATCAGCGGCTACAGCTGTGCCATCGGCTATAGTCTGGTTGAAGGCGTGATGTTGTGGTAGTGACCATTTTACTCAGTTGTACTATCTAAAGAATGAGGTTTTTGTGGGTCCGGTAATGTTAGATGTCGCCAGCTATGAGCTGGATGCAGAAGATCGTGAAGTGTTGGAACATCCACTGGTTGGTGGCGTGATTCTGTTCACCCGTAATTTTCATGACGCGGCACAGTTACGTGAACTTGTACGCCAAATCCGCGCCGCATCGCGCGAACGTCTTGTCGTTTCTGTGGATCAGGAAGGAGGACGTGTTCAGCGTTTTCGTGATGGATTTACCCGTTTGCCTGCTGCACAGGCATTTGCTGCATTAAATAGCCTGTCGGACGCTCAGCGGTTGGCGGAAGAGGGCGGCTGGCTGATGGCGGCAGAAATGATTGCGATGGATATCGACATCAGTTTTGCACCAGTGCTGGATATTGGTCACCAGAGTGCGGCGATTGGCGAACGCTCGTTTCACGAACAGCCAGAAACGGCGTTAGCGGTGGCGCAGAGTTTTATTCGCGGCATGCACAGCGCGGGTATGAAGGTCACGGGTAAGCACTTCCCCGGTCATGGTGCGGTCAGCGCCGACTCACATAAAGAAACGCCGCGCGACCCGCGTCCGCTTGCGGAGATTCGCGCACACGATATGCGGATTTTTAAAGAACTGATCCAGCGCCAGCAACTGGATGCGATCATGCCTGCCCATGTGATTTACACTGAGGCCGATCCGCGTCCCGCCAGCGGCTCACCCTACTGGCTTAAAACAGTACTGCGTGATGAGCTGGGTTTTGATGGCATCATTTTCTCCGACGATCTCTCGATGGAAGGCGCGGCCGTGATGGGGAGTTATCCTGAGCGGGCGCAGGCAGCGTTGCAGGCAGGCTGTGACATGATTCTGGTTTGCAACCAGCGGGAAGGAGCCATCAGCGTGTTAGATAACCTGTCTCCGGTCAAAGCGGAGCAATTGACGCGCTTATATCATCAGGGTTCGTTTTCTCGTCGAGAACTGCTGGATTCGCCGCGCTGGAAGCAGGCCAATCAGGCGCTCACTTCACTCAGCGAGCGCTGGCAGGCGCATAAAAATGGTGAGAAATAGGCAACCTAGTCAGTGGTGAGGATAAAAGATGATTATCTATTTACATGGTTTTGATTCGACCAGTCCAGGTAACCATGAAAAAGTCTTGCAGCTTCAGTTTATCGATGAAGATGTACGGCTGATTAGCTACAGCACGCTGCACCCGCGTCATGACATGCAACACTTGCTAAAGCAGGTGGATAAGATGATCCAACATTCTGATGACGAACGTCCGCTGATCTGTGGCGTGGGGTTGGGGGGGTTTTGGGCTGAACGGGTCGGATTTCTGTGTGATATACGACAAGTCATCGTCAATCCTAACCTTTTCCCGCAGGAAAACATGAGCGGGAAAATTGATCGGCCGGAAGAATATCTGGATATTGCCACGAAGTGTGTCGCTAATTTTCGTGAAAAGAACCGCGATCGCTGCATGGTCATGCTTTCCCGTCAGGATGAGATGCTCGACAGCCAACGCAGTGCACAAGCGCTGGAAGAATATTATGAGATCGTCTGGGACGATATCCAGACGCATAAATTCAAAAGTATCTCTCCCCATTTACAGCGGATAAAGGCCTTCAAAACGCTGGGCTGAGCCTGTGCTCGTGGTGCTCGTTAATCGCGACTGGCTTTCCTTCTGATGCCCTTGTTTATGGGGGATCAGAAGGAATGGTGCGGTTTATTTACTTTCCTTAATTCTTACAGACGCGCCTAGGCGCACGATTCAGCATTTTTTCTTCACGCAGACTTCCGCTAATTCACTGAAATGAAAATGGATTTTTCTCGGTAAAAAACCGTACAGCAAAATAAATTGATATATATCAATTTTGGTATGACCAAATAACCTAGCGTGCTATTCTTGCAGCAGATATCAGGCTTAACTTACGCGAACCCTATGTTATATAAGGATATTATTTTTTACTCTTTATTAACGATTGGTTCACATTTTAGGGGGTCATTTTGACATCACCAACCAAAAAAATTGTCATTGTCGGCGGGGGAGCTGGCGGACTTGAACTTGCTACAAGTTTAGGCCACAAGTTAGGACGCAAGAAAAAAGCGGACATTACGCTGGTAGATCGTAACCATAGCCACCTGTGGAAACCCTTGCTGCATGAAGTGGCGACAGGCTCGCTGGACGACGATATGGATGCGCTGAGCTATCTGGCGCACGCTCGCAACCACCATTTCCAGTTCCAACTGGGCATGCTGACGGATATCGATCGTGAGCAGCAGCAGATTCAACTGGCCGAAGTGTGTGATGAGCAAGGTGATGTACTGGTTGCGGCGCGCCGCATCCCGTATGACATCCTGGTGGTGGCATTAGGCAGCGCCTCAAATGACTTTGGTACACCGGGCGTGAAAGATCACTGTATCTTCCTGGATAACCCAAAACAGGCTCGTCGCTTCCATAACGAAATGCTGAATTTGTTCCTGAAATTTACAGCAAATCAGGACGAAAAAGAGCGCGTAAATATTGCGATTGTGGGCGGCGGTGCAACGGGTGTCGAACTGTCTGCGGAATTGCATAACGCGGTGAAACAGCTGCACAGCTATGGTTTTGACGGACTGGATAACCAAACGCTGAATGTGACGCTGGTGGAAGCGGGTGAACGTATTTTGCCAGCGCTGCCGCCACGTATTTCAGCGGCAGCACATCAGGAACTGAACAACATTGGCGTCCGCGTACTGACGAAAACGATGGTAACCAGCGCGGACAGCGGCGGTCTGAATACGAAAGACGGTGAATTTATCGACGCCGATCTGATGGTTTGGGCGGCAGGGATCAAAGCGCCGGATGCAATGAAAGATATCGCGGGTCTGGAAACCAACCGGATCAATCAGCTTGTCGTTGAACCGACGTTGCAGACGACGCGCGATCCTAACATTTTCGCTATCGGCGACTGTGCATCCTGCCCGCAGGAAGGTGGCGGTTTTGTACCACCGCGCGCGCAGGCTGCTCATCAGATGGCATCACGCTGCCACAGCAACATCATCGCGCTGCTAAACGGACAAACGCTGAAACCTTACGTCTATAAAGACCACGGTTCGCTGGTTTCGTTGTCTAAATTCAGTACGGTGGGTAGCCTGATGGGCAACCTGATGCGGGGCTCTGTGATGGTAGAAGGGCGGATTGCGCGTTTTGTTTACATCTCCCTCTATCGTATGCACCAGGTTGCCCTGCATGGCTATATCAAAACGGGCTTGATGATGCTGGTTGGTGGTATCAACCGGGTGATACGCCCGCGCCTCAAATTGCATTAATGCATCACCACTGAAATTTTCTGATACGGGCGCGAACGCGATTTCGCGCCCGTATTCTTTTTATCATCTCCAGTTTTGACTCTTGGAAAATAGCGTCCTTCTGTTTGTCATGCCATTGAGCACCTACCTGAAATAACAGCATAAAATGTCGTCCTATTAGCAATTACAGTTAAGATAATTCCCAAATGACGGTTTTATGTTACGAATCTGACACTTTTGGTGAGTTAGTCTTATTGCGAGAGTGTGAAACATTGTGCAGACTTTCCACTGTTTACAGATGGCGTAGCACGCACGCCGAAAATTCTGAATGTTGTTATTCAGGAGGAACCATCGGATTCATCGCGTTAAACGCGAGCTGGCGTAAAACAAGATTACGGCAGGGTTGCAGATGGGGAATGCGTGAGAATAGATTCGGGAGGTATCCTGTGAACAAATCAATGTTAGCGGGTGTAGGTATTGGTGTGGCTGCGGCATTGGGTGTGGCGGCGGTGGCGAGTATGGACGTCTTTTCCTCTAAACCTCAGTATGCACAGGTGCTAACGGCAACACCGATTAAAGAAACGGTCAAAACGCCTCGCCAAGAGTGCCGCAATGTTAGCGTGACTCACCGCCGTCCGGTACAGGACGAAAACCAGATTGCTGGATCGGTACTGGGTGCTGTGGCGGGTGGCGTTTTGGGGCATCAGTTCGGTGGCGGACGCGGTAAAGATGTCGCGACGGTAGCGGGCGCGTTGGCAGGCGGTTACGCGGGCAACCGTGTACAAAGTGGCATGCAGGAAAATGATACGTACACGACACAGCAGCAGCGTTGTCAAACGGTGTACGACAAATCACAAAAAGTTTTAGGTTATGATGTCACCTATAAAATCGGCGACCAGCAGGGCAAAATCCGCATGGATCGCGATCCAGGTACACAAATTCCCGTGGACAGAAATGGTCAGTTAGTCTTGAATCAACAGAGCTGATTTACCCCAACGTCTACGTTTTTGCGCTGACACCCTCTCTAAAAACCGCGAGACACCTGAAGAAGGTGCTCGCGGTTTTTTACTTTATTCGATCTTGTTGCTTTCGATCCGCGTCATGCTCAGTGATAACAGCAAAGCGACCGCTGCGCATCCACCCGCTAACCAAAGCGTCGCGTTCAGGCCGGAGCTATCCACTATCTGACCCCCGACCCAGGACCCAAGCGCGATACCAACATTAAAAATCCCCACATACAGCGCGGAAGCAATCTCCACGGTGCGCGATGCGGCTTTCATCATCCACGTCATCAAACCAACGGATACACCGCCGTAGGCCACTCCCCAGACCAGCAGCGCCATGCCGCCACCTATAGGCGAAGATCCGATGGTGAGGAACAAGATTGGGGTCAATAGCAGCCCGAAGGCAATTGCCGTTAAAGTTAACGCTGTGCGCTGCGCCGCAATGATGCCTGCCAGAAAATTGCCAACGATGCCTGCAATACCATAGGCAAATAGCAATGCACTAATCCACTGCGTGTCGAATCCCGACAGCGAGAGCAGCAGCGGACGCACAAAGGTAAAGGCCATGAAGTGTCCTGCCACCAGTAATAGCGTCAGAATTAACCCGATTTGCAATTTACGGTTGGTCAGTTGCTCACCGAACTGGTGCATGGTGGTTGAGTGGGTAACGGGCAGCGTCGGAATCACCGCGAGATGAAGTATCAGCACCAGTCCACTAAACGCTGCCATGCAACCAAAGGCCCAGCGCCATCCGGCGATGTCTCCGATAAACGCACCGAATGGTACACCCAGTACCGATGCTGCGGCGACGCCGCCAAAGATAATGGATGTCGCCAGACCGATGGATAGTTCGGGAACGAGCCGTGCAGCCAGACCACCGGCAATCGCCCAGATGCCACCCATACAGAAACCGACAAGCACGCGTGCAGCCAGCATCCAGCCGATGTTTGGTGCCAGCGCTGAGGCAATGTTGGCGATAACCAGCAACGCCAGTAGGCCACATAAAATCCTGCGTCTATCCATACCGCCGGATACGATCACCACGAGTGGAGCGAATAACGCGGCTAACAGCGCAGGGAGTGAAATCATCAGTCCCGCGATCCCGGTAGAAATCGTTAATGTAGCCGCGATTGGCGTTAGCAGGCCCACGGGGAGCATTTCCGTCGTGACAACAGAGAACGTCGCTAGACTGACGGCGACGACGGCCAGCTAGGGGTGCTGTGTAGCCGCGTTTATAGGGACAGATGAAGACGTATTCATGGTTCAATCCTTAACTTGGGAAAAAGGTTGGATGACGGTCAAGCGGCCTTGGGAAGGGAGACGGGATGTTCCCGAAAACGCAGGTATCCCCATAGCGCGACCAGCAGCACTAAAACGCCAGCGCACAGCGCAACGATGAATCCGGCTTGGGTACCGCCGTCATCAACAACGTGGCCTGATAATGCTGCGCCCAACGCCACACCGATGTTTAGCCCCGCCAGCAGCCAGGTCATGCCTTCGGTTAAGCGGTATTCAGGCACCAAACGCTCGACCAGCGACATCGCTACGATCATGGTGGGGGCGAAGAACAGCCCAGCAATCAGTACGGCCGCAGCAAGTGCAGGAAGACTGTCAACCAGCAACAGGGGGAGTGTGGTGATTGCCGTTGCCAAACCGCCTAGCAATAGCAGGTGATGCAGTGCGGTTCGTAGCTTTAGAGCACCGAACAGCAGGCCGGCCAGACAGGAACCGATCGCATAAGCTGACAAGATCAGACTGGCCGCTGCTGGTTGGCTACGCTGTTCGGCGAAGGCGACGCTGACGATATCCACAGCGCCAACGATGATGCCCATCGCGACCATCAACAGCGTCAGCAGGCGGATGTTTGTCTGCTTGAACACTGAGCTGGGACGATCGGTGCAGGTGTGCAGTAGCGCTATAGGTGGTTCAGTGCTGCGCTGTGTAACCAGTGCGAACACGCCAACAATCAGCAAGAGTGCCGCTGCCAATGGACCCGCCTGAGGGAACACGGCTACGGATAGCCCGATAGCCAGCGGAGGTCCGGCGATGAAAGTCGCTTCATCGAGTACCGTCTCCAACGAGTAAGCGGTTTGCAAACGAGGTTGCCCGCGATAGATGGCGGTCCAGCGTGCTCTTACCATCGCGGACATACTGGGCATGAAACCGGTCAGTAATGCACCGATGAATAAGGTCCAGTCAGGTGCTTGCCACCAGGAACTGGCGAGGAGAAGCAGCATGCCGATTGTGCTGATTAGCGTTGCCAGTGGCAGTACGCGAGTTTGTCCATGTCGATCCACCAGACGGGAGATCTGCGGTGACAGCAGGGCGTAGGCTAGTACAAAGGTGGCAGATACCGCTCCCGCCAGCGCATAGCTGCCGCGCAACTGCGACAGCATGGTGATAATGCCGATACCTGTCATGGGCAGCGGCACCCGCGCCAACAGGCCAGCTAGCGCGAAGCCTTTCGTGCCAGGCGCAGAGAAAAGCGCTCGATAAGGGTTAACCATCTCGTTCTCCAAAGTGAATTTGCTTGCCACCACAGCGCGGCACAGCGACAATACATACAGAGCGTATGAATAAAAGCATATATTCATACGGAATGAATGTAAATAATCATACGATGTGTATGTAAGGATGTGTCGATGGTTCGTCGTACCCGTGCTGACATGGAAGAAACACGCGCTACGCTGCTGGCGACCGCCCGTAAGGTCTTCAGCGAACGCGGCTATGCGGATACCTCAATGGACGATCTCACCGCGCAGGCGAGCCTGACCCGTGGAGCGCTTTATCATCATTTTGGTGACAAGAAAGGATTACTGGCGGCGGTGGTGGAACAGATCGATGCTGAGATGGATGAGCGACTGCAAGCGATCTCCGATACCGCCGAAGATGATTGGGAGGGGTTCCGCTGCCGCTGCCGCGCCTATCTGGAAATGGCGCTGGAACCAGAAATCCAGCGTATCGTGTTGCGTGATGCGAGGGCTGCACTGGGTGGTGCATCGCCGGATTCACAACGGCATTGCGTTGAGTCGATGCAGCGGCTGATCGACAATCTCATACGCCAAGGCGTAGTGGCTGAAGCCGACCCACAGGCGCTGGCATCGTTGATCTACGGCAGTCTGGCCGAAGCGGCGTTTTGGATTGCGCAGGGAGAGGATGGTACTGCGCGGCTGGCACAAGGCGTTACCGCGCTGGAGTTGCTGCTGCGTGGGTTGTTGGTCAACCCACAACCAATAATAAAATCATAGCCTTACGGGACGTATGGCTGACGTCTCGTATTTGACTTAACGGCGAAAGACGACCTCTGCCCAGCGTGCCAGACCGGCGGTAACGGAGCCAAAATCGTTACCGCTGGCGATAGGAATATCAGGCAGTAACTGCTGAATGGCCTGACGTAACAGAGGAGATTTTGCGCTACCGCCGGTCAGATAGATCACTTCTGGTCGGGTCTGGCTGGTTTCTAACGCCAGCGTTACCTGTTGCTGAATACGCGTGAGCGGGTTATCGATTGCGGCGTTGAGTTCATCAGCATGAATGCGCGTTGCCAGACCTGATTCGATAAAGTGTAAATCGGCAGCTGTTTCCGATTGGTTGGAAAGTGCGATTTTGCTCTCTTCCGCCAGTTGAATCAGACGATAGCTCAGGCGCTGTTGCCACACGGTCAGCAATCTTTTCACTAATTCTGGCTGGCGAGCATCGCGGATCATTTCGTTGATTAACGCGCGGCTGGCGGTGCTATGGAACTCTTTTTGCGCGGGAATATCGTTAATTGCGACCGCATTCCACCATGTCATGATCGGCAAGGCGATGCCTTTTTCCGACTCGCTATTCATGCCGAGCAGCGGCATTAGCTGTTTGAATGCGAGCATGATGTCCAGATCGTTACCGCCAACGCGGCAGCCGCTGTGTCCTAACAGGCTTTGCGACCGTTCGTGTTGTTTGTGCCACTCTGGTCCCATCAGCAACATGGAGCAGTCGGTGGTGCCGCCGCCGATATCCACGACCAGCACACGCGTTTCTTTCGTCAGTGTGGATTCGAAGTCCAGTCCGGCGGCGACAGGTTCAAACTGGAAGACGACGTCTTCAAACCCTGCACGGTGTGCGGCGCGATCTAAAATCCCTTGCGCCTGCTGGTTGGCTTCTTCGCCCCCGATACTTTGAAAGTTAATCGGGCGACCGATGACGGCTTGACGAATAGGCTGATCAAGCTGGGTTTCTGCCTGCTTGCGGATATGCAGCATCATGGCGCAGACCAGATCTTCAAACAGCGCAATCTGCTGTGCTTTCAGCCCGACGGCACCGAGGAAGGATTTCGGCGATTTAACGAACCATGTCTCTTCCGGGTCATCCATGTAGTGCCGTAATGCCTCGCGCCCGAACTTCACGCTATCGGGCTGCACGCGAATATCTTCCTCGCGGTTGTAGCTAATTGCGCGTTGTAGCAGTAGCCCGTTCTCACCTTCTGCGTTGACCTGATGGTGCCGCCATAGCCACTCGCTCACCGCTTCACGCACGGGCGCACACAGCAGGGAAGAAAGATAAGGCGAGCCATTTTCCAGAGACAGGAGCCGTGGCGTCCCTTCATCCATAACCGCCACGGAACAGTTCGCCGTGCCGTAGTCAAAACCGATAAACATCGTCGTGCCCCATGCCATAAAAAAGGGTGGCGACTTTACTGCGTTCCGGCAGTGCTTGTAAAGGGAGAGGCGATGTGTGAGTAAAATTGGGCAGTTGACTGCCCGGTTGTCTTCCGCGAAGGCGCGTCATGTGAGATTACGCTTCCGTCGTAAAGTGAGTCTACTGGCGATCGACAATGAGAACATCAGGAATAGGCGGCAAGCCCGGCAGTGTGAGAGTGACATGCTTCACTGTCGCCGGGGGGGCAACGAAGAGCCCTTGCCAACTTCCGACGCGGGGATTTTTCTTGCGATCATAGCTGAAATTGAGGCGTAGCGTTTTAGGAATGGTCGCTTTCCCTGCGGGGCTAAGCGTCCAGCGTTGCCCCTCGGCTTCGAGATAAAATGCGTTATCTATGCCGTCTGGTGGCAAATTGTCATAGATAATTTCGCCGCCGAACGTATCTGCTATCGTTTCAAAGCGTACATCGACTTTCAAGTGGCCTTCTTGGCGAACAGCGCGAATCACTTGCGCTTCAGCTTGATTGCTGGCCGTCATCACAGTCGGTTTTTCGGCGGCCTGAACCGTAAGTGTAGGGAACAGCAGCGCTGAGCACAGCAGCAGGAGGAACCTCCATCTCTGCCGGGATAGTGTGGGGCATTGGGTTAGCATAAATAAGATGGGCATGAATAAATACGGCCTCTTCTCTGGGGTTTACATCGGCTGTGCAGGAGGATGATTCCTACACAGCGTAATGTGATGGGTTACTGAGCCTGTGGCGTGGCAATACCGAATGCGCTCGCAACCGTGCGAAAGATATCGGTGTTATCGACGAATTGTTGACTATCTTCCGGCACGTGGTAAGCGGCCAGACCCGGATTAGGCTTGGCAACAGTTGTCAGGAAGTCTGCACCAGCGCCTTTGGCGTACACCGGCACCAGCTCACGGGTGTGGGTATCGGTGTGCCAGCGCACCAGCGGAAGAGCACCCGCCCCTTGGTTCACGATGTCAGAGAACGCTTCTTTGTTTGAATCTGGCCCCTGTAGCAACCCATTACCGTGATCGGTGGTGACAATCACCAGCGTTTCATCCCATGAACTGTGTTCGTCGACCCAGGCAGTAACGGCTTCCACTGCCTGGTTAAAGTCGATTTGTTCTTCAACCAAGCGAGGCAGGTTATTGGCATGAGCAGCCCAGTCAACCGCACCGCCTTCGACCATTAACATGAAGCCGTTAGGATTTTTCGCTACCAGATTCAGCGCACCTTTGGTCATAGTGGCGAGATCGGGCTGGTTGGTCAGTAAATTGCCTGCTGCGACGCCATCACGATTGAATTGCAGTGTCGCGTTGTTTTGTACGGTGCCCAACAGCTTGGTCTTTTTACCCATATCCAGCTTGTTGTTGGCTAATGCGACGAAATCAGCTTTGGTTTCAATATGTTTGTAAGCTGTTTTGCCTGAAACCAGACGATCCCATTCGGCTTTACCGCCAACATAGCGATAGGCCTTGTCATTTTGGGGCGTCGTTGGTTTGCCGTTGGCATCATAGAGCGGATGTCCTGACCCCATTACCACCGTCGCGAGACCGGATTCGACGATCTCTTTACCAATCGCCGCATAGTCGTTGCGGCTGACGTTATGAGCGAGAAAACCGGCTGGCGTAGCATGGCTCCACTGTACCGACGTTATTACGCCCAGCGCTTTGCCATTTTCCACGACGTATTCGCCGATATGTTTCAGTTTTTGATTGTCATTAGACCAGTTAATCGCGTTGTTATAGGTTTTATGGCCTGACGCCAGTGCGGTCGCTGCGGCAGCGCTATCGGTGTAGTCGGCGCGCAGATAATCATAGCCAGAAAAATAGCCGAGGTAGTTTCCCAGACTACCTTTGAAAACGCTGTCCGTTTTATCTTTCCCCCAGATCTTATCCGCGTCGAAAGTGACCGCCCCGTCTTGCGAGTGGGTCGGTACATTCGACGTGTTGAGAGGGTGGGTGGAGGCAAATAGCTTAATGTCAAAGTCATCGTAGACTTCATGGCCCAGAGCGCCGTGACGATAATAGCTGGCTGCATGCCAGGTGTTCATGCCAGCACCGTCAGAGATCAGTAAGATGACGTTTTTTGCCTTATTCGGGGCGGTATTTTGCGCTACAGCCTGAGTCATCAGTGGAACACTGAGTGAAAAAACCAGCAGTGCAGAGGGAGACATACGCATGGGGATAATCCTTTGTAGTGAAATATTACAATCAGAAAGATCCCCGACACATTACGTTGTGCACATGGCGGTTTTGTTACAGCAATAAAAAAGTTATGTTATATCATAACATAACCATTCGTTTGTTCTATTCTCACGCCGCTAGCGTATGCTGCGCCATGTTCCCCAGCAGTGTATCGATGAATTCGATGCGCTGTGGGCGGTCGCTCAAATCCTTCATAAATTTCAGGCGAGTTGGACCATCCAGACGATAGGTGCCGGGATCGCGCTGCAACAGGCCGATAAGATGGGTCGGATCGACGCGGTTTTGCTCGCCGAACTCGATAAATCCGCCTTTTTCGTTCCCTTCAATACGGCGAATACCCAGCGCTTGCGCCTGCTGGCGCAGGGCTGCAACCTGCAACAGGTAACGGCTTGCATCGGGAAGCAGACCGAAGCGATCGATTAGCTCGACTTTCAGCTCATCCAGTTCGGTGGCGGTTTTCGCACTGGCAATACGTTTGTATAACGACAGGCGCGTATTGACATCGGGGATGAAATCGTCAGGCAGTAGGGCGGGCAACCGTAGTTCGACGTCGGTCTGACTGTTGATCAAATCTTCCAGCGATGGCTCCCGGCCAGCTTTCAGAGCATCGACCGCGCTTTCTAACAGTTCCATATACAGTGAGAAACCGACGCTGGTCATCTGTCCGCTCTGATCGTCTCCGAGCAGTTCGCCCGCACCGCGAATCTCCAGATCGTGCGTTGCCAGCGCAAAACCGGCACCGAGGTCTTCCAATGAGGCGATCGCTTCCAGACGTTTCTGCGCGTCGGTGCTCATCGCTTTAGGGTTCGGCGTCAGCAGATAAGCGTAAGCCTGATGGTGGGAACGCCCCACGCGACCACGCAACTGGTGCAGCTGTGCCAAACCGAAGTGATCGGCACGTTCAATGATAATCGTGTTAGCGCTCGGTATGTCGATCCCGGTTTCGATGATGGTGGTACACACCAGCACATTAAAACGCTGGTGGTGGAAGTCGTTCATCACCCGTTCCAGCTCGCGTTCACGCATCTGGCCGTGGCCGATCGCAATGCGTGCTTCCGGCACCAGCTCTGCCAGTCGTTGGGCGGCTTTTTCGATATTTTCCACGTCGTTATACAGGTAGTACACTTGCCCGCCGCGCAGCGTTTCACGCAGGATGGCTTCGCGTACCACCAGATTGTCATATTCGCGCACGAACGTTTTTACCGCCAACCGACGGGCAGGGGGCGTGGCAATAATCGACAGGTCGCGCATGCCGCTCATCGCCATGTTGAGCGTTCGCGGAATCGGTGTTGCGGTCAGCGTCAGGATATCAACATCTGCACGCATCGCCTTGATGCGTTCTTTGTGGCGTACGCCGAAGCGGTGTTCTTCATCGACAATCAACAGCCCTAAATCGCGCCAGTGCACATCGCTCTGCAACAGCTTATGCGTGCCGATCAGAATATCGACTTTGCCTTCCTGCGTTTCTTCCAGCACTTGGGTTTGCTCACGCGCACTGCGGAAGCGGGAGATCATCTCAATCTTCACCGGCCAGTTAGCAAAGCGATCGCGGAAATTGTCAAAATGCTGCTGCGCCAACAGCGTCGTCGGCACCAGAACGGCCACTTGCTTATGGTTTTCTACCGCTAAAAATGCGGCACGCATCGCGACTTCGGTTTTACCAAAGCCGACATCGCCACACACCAGACGATCCATTGCCAGCGGCTGGCACATATCGCTCAGTACGGCGTTGATGGCCTGTGCCTGATCGGGTGTGGTTTCGAAAGGGAAACTTTCGCAGAACAGCTGGTACTGCGTTTTATCGTGCTTAAAGGCAAATCCGCTTTTCGCCGCGCGCTGGGCATAAATATCCAGCAGCTCGGCGGCGACATCGCGCACTCTTTCCGCCGCTTTTTGCCGCGCACGTGACCAGGCATCACCACCCAGCTTATGCAGTGGCGCATTCTCATCAGCACCGCCCGCGTAACGGCTGATCAAGTGCAGAGAAGAAACCGGAACGTACAGCTTGTCCTCGCCTGCATAGGTTAAGATCAGGTATTCGGCCTTAATGCCGCCTGCTTCTAGCGTAGTCAGCCCAGCATAGCGGCCAACGCCGTGTTCGAGATGAACAACGGGCTGCCCCGGCCGCAGTTCCGCCAGGTTGCGGATCAGCGTATCGGTATTGATCGTGCGGCGACTATCCTGACGGCGGCGGCTAACGCGTTCACCCAATAGATCGCTTTCGCAGATTAAGGCGCGCTGGCGCAGCGTGTCGATAAATCCGTGCTCGCTGGCACCGATGATCAGATAGGCGCCACGCTCCTGAGCCTGCTCCAGCGTATTGATGAGCTTAGGGTTCAGCTTGATACGTGCCAGAAGCTCTTGTAACGTCTCGCGCCGACCTTCGCTCTCAACAGAGAAAACGATCTGACCATCGAACTGTTCGATAAAACGACGCAGCGCATCCAGCGGTGATTTCTGCTGGTGTTGAATCGCGAGATCCGGCAGCGGTAGATAGGCCAGATTCACGTTGGCGGCTTTTTCTGGCAGCGTATCCGTTCTTAACTGCACGCGCGGCCATGCTTTCAGTTCGGTGAACAGACCATCGACGCGTAGCCAAAGTGAATCCGACGGTAAAAGGGGGCGCATCGGATCGACTCGGCGGCTTTCAAAACGCTGCTGAATATCCTGCCAGAAGCGCTCGGCGCTCTGTTCGATATTGCCTGTGTTGACGATCAGCGTGTTGTTCGGGAAGTAGCTGAACAGCGACGGCAGTGGCTCACTAAAGAATAATGGCTGCCAGTATTCGATCCCGGCGGGCCAGACGCTCTTGCTAACCTGCTGATAAATGTGCTCAGCATCGCGTCGTACTTCAAACTGTTCGCGCCACTGGCTGCGGAAAAGCTCGATTGCCGTTTTGTCGGTCGGGAATTCATGCGCGGGCAGCAGGTTAATGTGCGGTACTTCATTCAGCGTCCGCTGGGTATCGACATCGAACAGGCGCAGGCTGTCGATTTCATCGTCGAAGAAATCGATACGATAGGGTTCTTCACTCCCCATTGGGAAGAGATCCAACAATGCACCGCGCGTCGCATATTCACCGTGCTCCATGACCTGATCGACGCTGCGGTAGCCCGCCTGCTCCAACTGTGAACGCAGCTTATCACGCGAGAGACGCTGGCCTTTTTTCAACACCAGCGCATGGCCGTGCAGGAAACTGTGCGGGCAAACGCGCTGCATCAGCGTATTGACTGGCAGAATCAGAACGCCGCGCGTCATGTTGGGTAATTGATAGAGCGTGGAAAGGCGGGTCGAAATAATTTCCTGATGCGGAGAAAAACTATCGTAGGGCAGCGTTTCCCAGTCAGGCAACGTGGTGACGTGCTGGTCGGTAAATTGCTGAATTTCGTCACGCAATCGCAGGGCATTTTGCATATCAGGGGCGATAAGCACCACCAGTCCGGTGTGGCGTTCAACGATTTCTGCACATTCAACGGCGCAGGCAGCGCCGGTTAACTCGCCCAGCAGGCGCTGCTCACCCGCTTTGGGCGGCAGCGAATAACGGTAATTTTCAGGCATCATCTGATTATCGGGTCTCGCCTCCCTGCATCCGACCAAGAAAAAGCCGTAGAGTGAGGGTGTTAGGGTTCCATAAAGCAGTACTACCCTTTATTATCCTTGATCACTTTGCTTTGGCAACCTTATCCAGACGGATTTCATGTATCAACCTGTCGCTTTATTTATTGGCCTACGCTACATGCGCGGGCGTGCATCAGACCGCTTCGGGCGGTTTGTCTCCTGGTTATCTGCTATTGGCATCACGCTTGGCGTAATGGCGCTGGTCACCGTGCTTTCCGTCATGAATGGCTTCGAGCGCGAGCTGGAAGGCAATATTCTCGGCGTGATGCCCCAAGCGGTGATCTCTACGCCACAAGGTTCGCTGAACCCCGCGTTGATGCCTGCTTCCTCTTTAGACTCGCTGGAAGGCGTGACGCGTGTCGCGCCGCTGACGACGGGCGATGTGGTGCTGCAAAGCGCCCGCAGCGTCGCGGTCGGCGTGATGTTAGGGATTGATCCTGACGAGAAAGAACCGCTATCGCGCTATTTGGTCAACGTCAAACAGCAGCAGCTTCAGCCGGGTCAATATCAAGCCATCTTGGGTGAGAAACTGGCCGAGCAACTGGGCGTGAAAACGGGCGATCAGATGCGCATGATGGTAACCAGCGCCAGCCAACTGACGCCGATGGGGCGTATTCCCAGCCAGCGTATTTTCACCGTTGCCGGAACCTTTGCTGCCAACAGCGAAGTGGATAGCTACCAACTATTGGTGAATCAGCAGGATGCCTCACGGCTGATGCGTTATCCGGCGAACCAGATTACCGGCTGGCGTTTGTGGCTGGAAAAGCCGCTGTCGGTCGATTCGCTGAGTACGCAAACGCTGCCGGAAGGCATGGTCTGGAAAGACTGGCGCGAGCGTAAAGGTGAGCTGTTTCAGGCGGTGCGCATGGAGAAAAACATGATGGGGCTGTTACTCAGCCTGATCGTAGCGGTTGCCGCGTTCAATATTATTACCTCACTGGGTTTGCTGGTGATGGAAAAACAGGGTGAAGTCGCCATTCTGCAAACGCAGGGGCTGACTCAACGTCAGGTGATGGCGGTATTTATGGTGCAGGGAGGCAGCGCGGGTATTGTTGGTGCGCTGTTAGGGGCATTGCTGGGAGCGCTACTGGCCAGCCAACTGAATACGCTGATGCCCGTGCTGGGCGTATTGCTGGATGGCGCCGCGTTGCCAGTGGATATTGATCCCATGCAGGTGGTGACGATTGCCATTTCCGCGATGGTGATTGCCCTCTTATCGACACTTTACCCATCATGGCGTGCTGCCACCGTTCAACCCGCTGAGGCTTTACGTTATGAGTGATTTATCATTATTGCAGTGTACTAACCTGTCCAAGCGTTATCAGGACGGCAAGCTCTCTACCGATGTGCTGCGCGATGTCTCTTTTGAGATGAGCAGTGGCGAGATGATGGCGATAGTCGGGAGTTCAGGTTCAGGCAAGAGTACGCTGCTGCATATGTTGGGCGGATTAGATACGCCAACGTCAGGTGAGGTTATCTTCAAAGGCCAACCGCTGAGCACGCTTTCAGCGGCGGCAAAAGCAGACTTGCGTAATCGCGAACTGGGTTTTATTTATCAATTTCACCACCTGCTGCCAGATTTTACCGCGTTGGAAAATGTGGCGATGCCGCTGCTGATTGGCAAAGTACCCACGTCACAGGCGCAGGATAAAGCACGCGAAATGCTGGCCGCTGTTGGGCTGGAATCGCGTAGCCACCACCGTTCGTCGGAACTGTCCGGCGGTGAGCGACAGCGTGTCGCTATTGCCAGAGCGTTGGTCAACAGCCCATCGCTGGTGCTGGCAGATGAACCGACCGGTAATCTCGATCAACGTACGGCTGACACCATTTTCGAACTACTGGGAGAACTGAACGTTCGTCAAGGCACCGCCTTTCTGGTGGTGACACATGACCTGCAACTGGCTGGTCGACTGAACCGCCAACTGGAAATGCGCGACGGTCAATTGCAGCAGGAATTGACTCTGATGGGAGCGCGTCAATGACCTTTCCTCCGCTCTCGTTGCTGATTGGTCTGCGATTTAGCCGTGGCCGTCGGCGTGGCGGCATGGTTTCGCTGATCTCTGTGATTTCAACGCTGGGTATCGCCCTCGGCGTAGCGGTGTTGATTCTCGGCCTAAGTGCGATGAATGGGTTTGAGCGTGAACTGAATAATCGCATTCTTGCGGTGGTGCCACATGGCGAGATCGAGCCCGTTAATCAGCCTTTTGATGATTGGCAGGACATCCTGCCTACCATCGAACAGGTGCCCGGCGTTGCCGCCGCTGCGCCTTATATCAATTTCACCGGGCTGCTGGAGAATGGCGCTAAACTTCAGGCTATTCAGGTAAAAGGCGTTGATCCGCAGCAAGAAACACGCCTCAGCGCGTTGCCCAACTATGTTCTCAATGATGCCTGGCAGCGGTTTCGCCCAGGTGAAGAGCAGGTCATTATCGGCCAAGGCGTGGCGAAAACGCTGAACGTTGTTGAAGGGGACTGGGTCACGGTGATGATCCCGAACAGTGACCCGGAAATGAAGCTGATGCAGCCTAAACGCATCCGGCTGCACGTCAGCGGTATTCTGCAACTGAGCGGCCAGCTCGATCACGGCTTAGCGCTGATTCCGCTTGCGGATGCCCAGCAGTATCTGGATATGGGGCAGAGCGTGACGGGGATCGCCATCAAGGCCAACGACGTGTTCTCTGCCAATAAACTGGTGCGCGAGGCAGGCAAAGCCTCGAATCTCTATGTCCATATTCGCAGTTGGATTGGCACCTATGGTTATATGTATCGGGATATTCAGATGGTGAGAACCATCATGTATCTGGCGATGATCCTGGTGATCGGCGTGGCCTGTTTTAATATTGTTTCAACGCTGGTGATGGCGGTGAAAGATAAAAGCAGCGATATCGCGGTTCTGCGTACGCTGGGTGCACCCGATGGGCTGATTCGGGCTATCTTTATTTGGTACGGGCTATTGGCCGGGCTGTTGGGCAGTGTGATAGGGGCTGTGGTCGGCGTGATCGCCACCTTGCAATTGACGCCGATTATTCGCGGTATTGAAGCACTCATCGGCCATAAGCTGCTGTCCGGCGACATCTATTTTATTGATTTCCTGCCGTCGGAATTACATCTGATGGATGTGTTTATCGTGTTGGGTACATCGCTGGTGCTGAGCTTGATTGCCAGCTGGTATCCGGCGCGACGCGCCAGCCGTATTGATCCAGCCCGCGTGTTGAGCGGACAGTAAGACAAGCCAACGCACATGCGGCTTGAGAGATGACGGGGATATTCCCTATCGTGTGGCAAGGTGTTCACACCCTAAGGAGCAGTCATGTACTACGGTTTTGACATGGGCGGCACGAAAATTGAGCTGGGCGTGTTCGACGCGACGTTGAATAAGGTGTGGCAAAAGCGGGTACCGACCCCGCGCACGCATTACGATGAACTGCTCACTACGCTGGTCGATCTAGTGCATGAAGCCGATGCACAGGTTGGCATGCAGGGGAGCGTGGGTATCGGCGTACCGGGTATCCAGAATGAGAGCGGGGCGTTATTCACCGCCAACCTGCCTGCGACGATGGGAAAACCGCTACGTATTGACTTGTCACAGCGCTTGCAGCGCGACGTTCGCGTTAGCAACGACGCCAACTGTTTTGTGCTGTCTGAAGCCTGGGACGCAGAATTCCGTTCCTATCCCGTCGTATTAGGGGTGATTTTAGGTACGGGATTGGGCGGTGGTCTGGTGATTAACGGGCGTCCGGTAGACGGGCGCAACGGTATTGCGGGTGAATTCGGTCATCTCCGCCTGCCGTCCGATGCGTTGGATATCATCGGCGTAGATATTCCCCGCGTGAAATGCGGCTGTGGGCAATCAGGCTGTATCGAGAACTATATTTCCGGTCGCGGTTTTGAATGGCTATATGAACATCTTTATGGTGAACCTCTACCCGCTGTCACTATCATCCGACACTATCGTGGCGGAGAAGAAAAAGCGCTGGAGTTTGTCGACCGTTTTATGGATTTGCTGGCGGCCTGCCTGGGCAATCTCCTGACTCTGTTCGATCCGCATTTGTTGGTATTGGGCGGTGGTTTGTCGAATTTTGACGAAATTTATCAAATTTTGCCGATGCGTCTTCCGGCGCGACTTTTACCGATTGCGAAACTGCCACGTATAGAGAAAGCGCGCCATGGCGATGCGGGCGGCGTACGTGGCGCGGCATTGCTACACTTAATGGATAACTAGCTGGAGTAAGTATGTATACGCGTCAACGATTAGGGCGTTTTCACAAGGGAAAGCGTATGCGGCAACAGCGTCTTCGGGCGCGTATTTTCCATCGTGATTATCTGGCAGCAAGCGAAGTAAAAAAGCCGCGCGTTGTGGTACTGACGGGCGCAGGCATTTCGGCAGAATCTGGCATTCGTACCTTTCGCGCAGCTGATGGCCTGTGGGAAGAACACCGCGTTGAGGATGTCGCGACGCCTGAAGGCTTTCAGCGTAATCCCGAACTGGTGCAGGCGTTTTATAACGCCCGTCGTCGTCAGCTACAGCAGCCGGAAATTGTGCCGAATGCCGCGCATCTGGCGTTGGCGAATCTGGAGGCGATGTTGGAAGACAATTTCCAACTGATCACACAGAACATCGATAACCTGCATGAGCGTGCTGGTAGCCAGCGCGTCATCCATATGCACGGTGAACTACTGAAAATACGCTGTAGCCAAAGTGGACAGATTTTTGAGTGGACGGACGATCTCGCCGTCGGCGAACGCTGCCACTGCTGTCAATTTCCTGCCCTGTTACGTCCACATGTGGTGTGGTTTGGTGAAATGCCGCTGTACATGGACAAAATTTACCAGGCGCTGGCGCAGGCAGACTATTTTATTGCGATTGGTACGTCGGGGCACGTCTATCCCGCCGCGGGTTTTGTCCATGAGGCCCATTCGCACGGTGCCTATACGCTGGAGTTGAATCTGGAGCCTAGTCAGGTAGAAAGCCAGTTTGATGAAAAAATTTACGGCCTCGCGAGCACCGTAGTGCCCGAATTCGTCGGTGCCTGGCTGACGCGTGGTCAAAGCATCAAGTTTTAACCGTCAGCAAAACGTGAAAACGTCATGAATGGTATGAGGATGACGTTTTCTCTTGCCGATCGTTGCCGCAGCAGCATTCGTCAAGTTGATCGAAAGGCAACATGGCCGTGTGGTTAAAGAAACAATATTCGCTTTCGCTACAGCGAGCATGCGCAGCGGTTTCTGTCGGTGAGACCGTCTGCGGATGCGGCAGCTTTTGGCTGTTATTGCGTGACAATATTCCATGATGTGACAGTGTTCGTCGGAAAAAGCCTAGCATAGCGTTACCTCACGGCGTCTTATAAAGACAAATATGTTAATGAGAGTCATTCTCATCAATGTAAGCTAAGCGTAGTCGATAATCCGATGGGGTGGGAATGACAATTGTCAAAATACATATCCAAAATTGTTCTATAGCACCGCTATGCTTCCTCTTACAAAGCCTTAGCACCACCGGTTATCCCCGTCAGAATGTCCGTCTGGCCTCGGCAGCCAGCTCTTTCAGATAATTCAGATCGCACAATTCCACCTGATGGCCTCGATAGGTGATGTGGCCTTGCCGCTTCCAGTCGGACATCAATCGACTCAATGTTTCACCGCGCATCCCCAATGACGTAGCGAGTTGCCCACGGCTCACGGGTAATATCAGATGCTGAGTTTGTTGAATGTGATGCTGCCGCAGCAGGTAATCTGCCAGACGCTGTGGCGCGGAGCTGGAGGTCAGCCAGTCGATTTGGTTGATCGTTGAGTAGAGCTTTTTGCCCAGATAATTCAGCAAACGCAGCGCCAATTCCGGGCGTTGCAGACAAAACTGGTGAATATCCTGCCGTGGAATCATCAGCGTGTGGCCATCGCTCAGCGCACGAATGTTCATCGGGAAGCGGCCGTGATCCATAAAGACGGCAGCAATAGCGACAAACTCACCGCGTTCAAACTGCCCGAAAATTTTCTCATCACCGCCATAGGTATGGCGGAAAGCCTGCAATTTCCCTGCTTCAACCAGCAAACAGTGCTGCATTTTGTCGCCTTCGCGAAACAGAACATCGTCCTGCCGGAAAAACAGGCGTTCGCTTTTTGCCAATAGTTCACACACCACGTCGCTGGGTTCGCCACGCATCCAGTCATGCTGAAACAGCACGTCGCCGTATTCGTCGGACGATAGCGCCTTTTTGACAAATGTCATTTGCCCTCCCAGAGGCGGGTATTACCATTAAGCTAGTAAATGAAAATAATAATCACTTGCATGAATTCAGCAAGCAAAATCACGGCACGCTGAATCGAAAATAGCGGAGCGTTTCCATGAAAGACAATACCCTTCCGGCGGCACAGGCGCTGGTTCTCCATGAATTAATTACCCCAACCGAACACGGTATTGCCAGCCGCGTGTTGGCCCGTACCGACGGCGGCAACGTTACGCTGTTTGCCTTCGATCAGGGGCAGGGGTTGAGCGAACACAGTGCGCCTTATGATGCACTGGTTATGGTACTTGAAGGTGAATTATTGCTGACGATCGGGGGTGAACCTGTTATCGCACAGCCCGGCACGCTGGTACGTATGCCCGCGAATATCCCTCATGCCGTTGATGCGCAGCAGTCGTCACGTATGTTACTGACCATGTTGAAGACGCTGAAAACGCAGTAAATAGCGAACGCGATAACACAGAATTAAGGAGTGACAGTATGAGCGATCATGAAGCAGGACATAAATTCTTAGCTCGATTGGGGAAAAAACGTCTGCGCCCCGGCGGCAGAAAGGCAACCGAGTGGCTACTCAGTCAGGCGGGATTCCGGCAGGACAGCGTGGTGCTGGAAGTGGCTTGCAATATGGGCACCACGGCGATGGAAATCGCGCGTCGTTTTGGCTGTCAGGTCATCGGTGCGGATATGGATAAAGCCGCGCTAGAAAAGGCGCAGGAAAACGTTGTGGCGAACGGTCTGGCCTCGCAGGTCACGATTATGCAGGCGAATGCGCTGGAACTGCCGTTTCCCGATAACCACTTTGACGTCGTGATTAATGAAGCCATGTTGACGATGTATGCTGACAAGGCCAAAAGCCGCATTATTGCCGAATATTATCGTGTGCTGAAACCGGGCGGTCGTCTGATTACCCACGATATCATGCTGCTTTCCGAGAAAGATACCGGGGCATTGCAGGCAGTGGAACAGATGCATAAAGCGATTAACGTACATGCACAGCCGATGCTGCGTGAACGCTGGGTTACGCTGTTTCAAGAATGTGGTTTTAGCAAGGTTAACTATGATAACGGCGCGATGACGCTGCTGACGCCACAAGGGCTGATTTATGATGAAGGCTTAGCGGGTGCGGCGCGTATCGTAAAAAATGCGCTGAAAAAAGAAAACCGCAGCATGTTCTTCAACATGTTTCATACCTTCCGCCGCAATCGGAACCAGCTCAACTATATTGCGGTATGCAGTACCAAGTAATGGTCATCTCCATTTTGATTGCGGAGCGGTAGCAAGGAAAAAGCGTGTAAGGTCAGCGAAATCGTTTAACATACGTGACAACGTTTAGAGATGCCCCGAGCGCTTAAACCTCGGCAGGTCATTCTCTTATTACGCTGGATTCCTTGTTACGGTGAACAATGCAGCCATTACCGCCGGGTGATATCTCGCGAAAGCACGCGACGCCGTTACCTCATTACAGCCAGTTAAAACAACAGCAGTGCAGACGCGATCGTCGGAGTCTGGCATTGCTGTTGGTGTTTCTCGCACTCACGCTGGTTGTAAGCCTGTGCGCCGGGGAACGTTGGATTTGGCCGACAGCCTGGCTGGATGACGCTCAGCAGCTCTTTGTCTGGCAACTGCGGTTACCCAGAACGCTGGCTGTCATGCTCGTGGGTGCCAGTTTGGCGATGTCAGGCACTGTCATGCAGGCCGTCTTTGATAATCCGCTGGCTGAACCGGGACTGCTGGGGGTTGCAAACGGCGCTGGTGTAGCTTTGGTGTTGACGGTGCTGCTGGGGCAGGGACTGCTACCTGTCTGGGCGTTAAGTTTGAGCGCCATCGCTGGTGCGTTGTTGATCACCTTTCTGTTACTTCATTTTGCCCGCCGTCATATTTCCAATACCCGTTTATTACTCATCGGCATTGCGCTTGGGATTATCTGTAGCGCGGTGATGACCTGGGCGGTCTATTTTAGTACCAGTCTCGATTTACGCCAGCTGATGTACTGGATGATGGGCGGCTTCAGCGGCATTGACTGGCGGCACGGCTGGCTGATGTTGACGCTATTGCCGCTGCTCTTGTGGTTAAGTCGTCAGGGAACGGTACTGAACGGGTTGACGCTGGGTGAAATTCAGGCGCGTCAGTTAGGCATTCCGGTCTATCGCTGGCGGACGATTCTTGTGCTGGTCATGGGCGTACAGGTTGGTTTGAGCGTCGCGCTGGCCGGTATCATTGCGTTTATTGGCTTGGTGATCCCGCATATGCTGCGACTGTGTGGACTGACCGATCAGCGTTATTTATTGACCGGATGTGCGTTAGCCGGTGGTGGTGTTCTGCTGCTGGCGGATACGGTCGCGCGCGTTGCGTTGCGTTCAGCCGAGTTGCCGATAGGCGTGGTTACCGCTACGCTGGGGTCGCCATGGTTTATCTGGCTGTTATTACGTAATCGACTGTAGCGATACGTCTTGTGTTACCCATGCTTGTTTTATCAACGCGGTTTTATTACTGGAGGGAGCAAAACGATGAGCACTGAAATCTATGCTATTTCGCTGACCACTATCGACGGGAAAGCGACAACGTTCGAAGCGTTTAAAGGGCAGGTTGCTTTAGTCGTCAACGTCGCCTCTCAATGCGGCCTGACTAAACAATATGACGCATTGGAAAAACTCTACGAAACCTATCGTGACAAAGGTTTAGTCGTGCTGGGATTCCCCTCCAATGAATTTGCGGGGCAAGAGCCGGGTTCGGAAGCAGAGATTCAGGAATTCTGCCGTGGAACGTTTGGCGTTCAGTTCCCGATGTTCAGCAAAATTGAAGTGAACGGTGAGAACCGCCACCCGCTATACCAACAGTTGATTCGTCAGCAGCCGGAAGCCAACGGCACCTGGAAAAGTGACTTTTTTGCCCGCTTGGTCAATAAAGGCCGTAAACCCAAGAACCCGGAAGATATCCTGTGGAACTTCGAGAAATTTCTGGTGGATCGCGAAGGGCGTGTGATTGAGCGTTTTGCGCCGGATATGTCGCCTGACCATGACACCATCGTGAACGCGATCGAAGCGGCATTGGCAAAATAATTGATCCAGCAGATATCACCCGTATTGCAGTTGCGGCAGGCTAGCGTCTTGCCGCGTTTGTCGCCAACGACTGCGGAATGTCATCGCGGTGAACTGCTGCACATCATCGGCCCGAACGGTGCAGGAAAGAGTACCTTGTTGGCAAGAGCGGCGGGTTTGCTGGCAGGAGAAGGTGACGTGTTGCTGGCTGGTACGCCGCTGTCGCAGTATACGGCAGCGGATTTAGCCATGCGGCGCGCCTATCTGGCGCAGCAGCAACCGCCGCTGGCGCTGATGCCGGTATTTCAATATTGGCAACGACATCAACCACCGCTGGCGCAGGAATACGCGGTTGAACAGGTGGTGCACTCTCTGGCGGAACGCCTGATGCTAACTGACAAGCTGGCGCGTCCGCTCACGCAGCTATCGGGCGGTGAGTGGCAGCGCGTTCGGCTGGTGGCCGCGCTATTGCAAATTTGGCCGACGATCAATCCGCACGCACGTTTGCTGCTGCTGGATGAACCGACCAACAGTCTGGATGTGGCGCAGCAGGTGGCATTGGACTCGTTACTGAGCGAACTCTGTCGTTTGGGAATTGCCGTCGTGGTTTGCGCACACGATCTCAACCACAGCGCCCACCATGCGGATCGCGTCTGGCTGTTGTCAGCAGGCGTTTTGGTGGCACAGGGCGAAACGGCGAATGTCATGCTGCCGGAAGTGTTGTCTCCTGTATTCGGTGTCGCGTTTCAGCGGCACGTGGTCGATGGCCGAAACTGGATTATCACCCGCAGCGCCTGACTGCTGCCGTCAGAGAATCTGTGTCGCCAGAAAATAGGAAAAATCACCTTTACTTGCCAGCCACCCTGATTAAACGCTAAATTAATCCAATACCTAGCATTTTCAGACGCTAGAGGTTTATGGCCTCGGCGGTTTTATGGTAATCGCGCATGATACCTTTACGATCAGGTTTGACTCTACGATATGCTTTGCTCCTCGCCAGCCTGATTTTGGTTGGCTGTAGCAGTAGTCGGCATAATAATCCGCCGCCGAATGCGCGTCTGAGTGATTCGATCATGGTGATGGTGCAGCTAAACGATCAACTGGGGCAATGGTATAGAACGCCTTATCGCTATGGCGGTCTGGATCGTAACGGCGTCGATTGTTCTGGTTTCGTCTATCTGACGTTTCGCGATAAGTTTGGTATGCAACTGCCGCGCACGACGGAAGAGCAAACCGAGCTGGGTGAGCGCATTGACCGTGATAATTTGCTGCCGGGCGATTTGGTCTTTTTCAAAACGGGCAGCGGCAGCAGCGGGCTGCACGTCGGCATTTATGACAAAGACGACCAGTTTATTCACGCTTCCACCAGCCAAGGCGTCATCCGCTCGTCGCTGGATAACGTATATTGGAAACGGGCTTACTGGCAGGCTCGCCGCATCTGATTTCCCCCTTTTATTTAGCATATTTACAGCACGGAGCTGCTTATGTCCTCTCTGCGTTTATTGATCTCCGACTCTTACGATCCTTGGTTTAATCTGGCCGTTGAGGAGTGCATCTTTCGTCAGATGCCCACCACGCAGCGGGTGCTGTTTTTGTGGAGGAATGCGGAGACGGTGGTGATTGGCCGCGCCCAGAACCCGTGGAAAGAGTGCAATACCCGACGGATGGAAGAGGATGGCATCAAGCTGGCACGGCGCAGCAGCGGCGGCGGGGCGGTTTTTCACGATCTCGGCAATACCTGCTTTACCTTTATGGCCGGTAAACCGGAATACGATAAAAGCGTATCAACGCAGATTGTGCTGGATGCACTCAGCTCGCTTGGGTTAAAAGCCAGTGCGTCTGGGCGTAACGATCTGGTGGTAGAAACGGCTGATGGCGTGCGTAAGGTCTCCGGCTCCGCCTATCGTGAAACTAAAGATCGTGGTTTTCATCACGGTACGCTACTGCTGAACGCGGATCTCAATCGTTTAGCAGATTATTTGAACCCGGATAGTAAAAAACTACAGGCGAAAGGAATTACGTCCGTGCGTTCCCGCGTCGCTAATCTGGTGGAATTACTGCCTTCTGTCGATCATCCGGTGATTTGCCAAGCCGTGATGCAGGCCTTCTTTGATTATTTTGGCGAACAGTGCGAACCAGAAATTATCTCGCCTTCTGCTCACCCAGATTTACCGGGATTCAGCGAACAATTTGCGCGTCAAAGTAGCTGGGAATGGAATTTCGGTCAGGCACCGGATTTCTCGCATTTACTCGATAACCGCTTTACCTGGGGCGGCGTTGAATTACATTTCGATGTGGAACGCGGCGTGATTGTTCGGGCGCAGATTTATACCGATAGTCTGAATCCGGCGCCATTAGAAGCACTGGCGTCCGCATTACAGGGAACAGCATATCGCCCGGAAGCCTTGGCAGCCGCATGTCAGGCACTGATTACCGCTTTCCCCGAACAGCAAAACGAACTACAGGAACTGGCTGATTGGCTGGCGCAAAGTTTGCGCTAGATCGTGAAGTAACACTCTGAATAAACTGACTACATCATAGAAAAGCGCTTTTCGTGCGGTATGCGAGCAAGCGTGGTGGATTTGGCTATAATAATAACGTAATGTGATTATTATTTATTCTGTGTAGTACAGGATCATGCGCGTCCATCTTGCTGTTGATTACACCAGTGATTATGTTTTTTGGCCGATATTCAGGCTGGATGGAACGCTGTTGGCGGTTGAAATGATCAGCCATTTTAACGGCCTGGCGGGTAAGTTGAGTATGCCCGCCGATATTCTCCTCATGCAGTTAAGTCCGCGGCAACAATATGATTTTGTTCATGAGCAGCTTCTTTTTATCAAAGAAAAATCCGCATGGTTTATCGATAATCACATTCAACTGGTGTTGAAGGTTGGACGCCAGATAACCGAGATGTTAATGAAGTCCGACGTACTGCGTGGCGAGATCAAACACCTCAATTTTGTTTTGCTGGAAATTAATGAGTTTTTTCCGCACCTGTCGCAGGGAAAAGAAAACGCTGCGCTGCTAAACCTGAGTCAATCCGTTCCTTTATGGCTGGATAATTTTGGTTCTGGAAAAGCCACGCTTAAACCGTTGCATGATGGGCTAGTGCGCGGTGTGAAGCTGGATCGTCAGTTTATCGGGCAGCTTTTATCGCGACCGACGAATACGCTGATGATGGAGCCGTTATTACGGACGATTAAAAACAGCTATTCAGGCATCAGTATTATTGCTAAGGAAATTAATAATGTGGCGATTTTGAATAAAATCGGGCAACTGAATATTGATGCCGTTCAAGGACAGATGTGGCCTGCGGTGCATTTCGAACGGCTTGAGCAGCGCATGTCGCTTATCGGCTAACTCAATAGATTCACCGCGTTTAGGGTGATGGTATTCTCCTGAATACACGTTATGGAAATAATACCCCTGTGTTTCATCCGTGTTAATTTCATTGTCATCCCTCTACACTTTCTGCATACCCGTTAGTCGTTGTGTAGTGAGCGTGTGGCTCTCTTCAGCCGGACAGGGTGGCCTTAGGGAGACAGGATGCAGCAAACACCGTTATTTAAAAATCACTACTTTCATCAACTGCCGGGGTTCTATACCGCGCTACAGCCGACGCCGTTGCAGGGGGCTCGCCTGCTTTATCACAGTGAAGGATTGGCCGCAGAGCTTGGCTTGTCTCCCGACTGGTTTACGCCAGAACAGGATGGCATCTGGAGCGGTGCGCGTTTGCTGCCGGGAATGGAGCCGTTGGCACAGGTCTATAGCGGTCATCAGTTTGGTGTGTGGGCCGGCCAATTGGGTGATGGGCGTGGCATCTTGCTGGGGGAACAACAGCTGGCGGATGGTCGTAGCATGGACTGGCACCTGAAAGGTGCGGGGCTAACGCCGTATTCACGTATGGGCGATGGCCGTGCTGTGTTGCGTTCGGCAATACGCGAGTTTCTGGCCTCGGAAGCGATGCACCATCTGGGGATTCCCACCACGCGGGCGCTGACGATTGTCACCAGCGAACATCCGGTGCAGCGTGAGCAGGAAGAAAAGGGTGCCATGCTGCTGCGCGTGGCGGAAAGCCATGTGCGCTTCGGCCATTTTGAACATTTCTACTATCGCCGTGAGCCGGAAAAGGTGCGCCAGCTGGCGGAATATGTGATTGCCCGTCATTGGCCGCAGTGGGAAAACGACGAACGTCGCTATGAACTGTGGTTTGGCGATGTGGTAGAACGTACCGCACGGTTGATTACGCATTGGCAGGCGGTTGGTTTTTCGCACGGTGTAATGAACACGGACAACATGTCGATTCTGGGGCTGACTATCGACTACGGCCCTTATGGTTTTCTAGATGCTTATCAGCCAGATTTCATTTGCAATCACTCAGACCATCGTGGGCGCTACGCATTTGATAATCAGCCAGCGGTTGGGCTGTGGAATCTGCATCGTCTGGCGCAGGCACTGTCGGGGCTGATGGATACTGATACGCTGGAACGCGCGCTTGCGCGCTATGAACCGGCGCTGATGCAGCACTATGGCACGCTGATGCGCGCCAAATTGGGCTTGTTTACTGCGAGTTCTGAAGATAATGACGTATTGGTCGAGCTGTTGCGTTTGATGCAGCAGGAAGGCAGCGATTACACCCGAACATTCCGATTGCTAGCGGACAGTGAAAAGCAGGCATCGCGTTCGCCGCTTCGTGATGAGTTCATCGACAGAGCCGCGTTCGACAGCTGGTTTGCGACCTATCGCCAGAGATTGATGCAGGAAGAACAGAGCGATGAGGAACGCCGTCGTTTGATGAATGCGACGAACCCGAAATATATTCTGCGTAATTATCTGGCGCAAATGGCGATTGAACGAGCGGAAAGTGATGACATCAGCGTGCTGACACGCTTGCATCAGGCGTTGTGTCGGCCGTTTGATGAACAGCCGAATAACAACGATTTGGCGGCGTTACCGCCAGAATGGGGTAAGCATCTGGAGATATCCTGCTCCAGCTAAGCCAGAGCAGGAGGGGCAGGCTATTGACGCAGATAAACCTGCGGGATGGCGTAGTCAGGATGTGAACCCACGCTAAGATCGGCGCGATACCAGTGCGCCAGCGTTTCTGCCTGTAGTACGTGTGTCGGCGATCCTTGTGCGACCAGCTTGCCTTCGTGCAGCAGCAGGATGCGGTCGGCATACAGCGCCGCCAGATTCAGATCGTGCAGGACACAGCACACGGCGAGCGGCTGTTCACGCGTAAGCTGTTTGAGCAGCCGTAACAGGTGCTGCTGATGGTACAGATCCAGCGCCGAGGTAGGTTCATCGAGAAATAACCAGCCTGGCGTCGGTTCTGGATGCCACAACTGCGCCAGCACACGAGCCAATTGCACCCGCTGCTGCTCTCCGCCAGAAAGATGACGATAGTCGCGAGTTGCCAGCTCCAGGCAGCCCGTTTGTGCCATGACCTGTTGAACCACATCATCATTTTTTGGGTAACGCCCATGAGGAGAACGACCCATTGCGACGACATCCTGCACGCTAAACGCAAACGCCATACCGCTATACTGACGCATCACCGCACGCGTTTTTGCCAGTGCACCGGGCTGCCAGTGCGAAAAAGGTTGCCCGGCTAACAGGCACTCACCTTCATCTGGCGTCAAATAACCCGTCAGTAAACGGAGCAGGGTAGATTTCCCCGCGCCGTTAGGACCGATAATCGCCACGATTTCCCCACAATTCAGTTCCAGAGAAACATCGTCGGTTAGATAGCGTCCGTTGGTCTGAAAGCGCAAATTGTGGGCAGATAAGGTCCGGTCAAGCGCTGAGTCAGTCATTGCCGCGTCCTTTATGCTGAACGATCAGCCATAAGAAATAGGGGCCGCCAATCAGGCTGCTTAATAACCCAACGGGCATTTCTGCCGGAGAAAGTAGCGTACGCGCCAGCGTATCGGCAAACAACAACAGGCAGGCACCGCCGAGGATAGATCCGGGAAGGAGCCAGCGATGGTCGGCACCCAGATGCATGCGCATCAGGTGTGGGATGATAAGCCCGATAAACCCGATTACGCCGCTGACCGCCACTGCCACGCCAACCAGCAGTGAACTCAGCAACAGGAGCGTGTATTTAGTGCGCTTCACGTTAACGCCGAGGTAGTGCGCTTCTTCATCTCCTAACTGCAATAGGTTTAAACGACGTGCGTAGTATAAGGTAGCGATCATCGCAGGAATGACCAACGTGCTGGCGACGAGCAGCATGGGCCACTGCGCTTGTCCGAGACTCCCCATACCCCACAGTGAAAACTGGCGTAACTGCTGATCGGTACTGAGGTAGGTCAATACGCCGATGAGAGCAAGACACAACGCATTGAGCGCGATACCAGCCAGCAATAGCCGCGTTAATCCACCCTGTTCAGAACGGCTGAGGATGAAGATGATGGCAGTAATCGCCAAACTCCCGGCAAAGGCGGCAAACATCGGGCCATAAAGCGCCAACAGCGGAGGCAAACCAAGCGGCAGCACGATGGTCAGCGCTACGCAGAGAGCGGCACCGCTGCTGATCCCCAAAAGGCCGGGGTCGGCGAGCGGATTACGAAACAGCCCTTGCATAATCGCGCCGGAACAGGCCAGCGCCCCGCCGACGAGTATCGCCAGCAGCACGCGGGGAACGCGGATATTCAGCCAAATATGCCAAATCGGATCGTCAAATGGCGTTTGCCAGAGCGTGTTTAGCGACAGGCTTAGCGCGCCCATGTTGGCGGCACCCACCATCAGTGCCACCATCAGCAACAGCAGCGCGATCAACCAAGAGCGCGGATGAAACCGTGACGTCATTTTATCGCTTCAGCTGTCTGACGCAGCGTTGCCATCAGCGCCGGGGTTTCGAGCGTAAAGCCGAGCATCGCCATGTCATCCACGACTAACAAACGCTTGTTTTTACCGGCAGGGGTCAGTTCCAGCCCCGGTAATTTCCAGACCTGTGCGTCGCCGCCCAGCGTTTTCAGCCCCTGACTGGAGATCAGAATCAGATCCGGCGCGCTGGCAATCACGCCTTCCTGCGACAGTGGTTGGTAGCGTTCAACGTTTTGCATGGCATTCTTCAGACCCGCACCTCGGATAATGGTGTCTGGCGGGGTGTTTTTACCCGCGGCCAGCGCAGTCATACCGCCGTGGCTGAGAATGAAGAGCACGTTAACCGGCAGCGGCGACGTTTTTACTGCCGCCAATTTCTGCTGATAGGCTTCCGTCAGTTTTTTACCTTCAGTCTCTTTTCCTAGCGTCTGAGCGATAGCACTGATTTTCTTCGGCACGGCATCCAGAGACGGCTCAGCGGTCACATGCACCACTTTGGTGCCGCTGTCCGCAACCTGCTGTAAAGTAAGCGAGGGCTGAGACAGATCGCTGGCAACAACCAGAGAAGGTTTCATTGCCAAAATACCTTCGGTATTGAGGTGACGCATGTAGCCTACATCAGGCAGTTTCTTCACGGCTTCTGGGTGCAGACTGGTGCTGTCGCGTGCGACTAAATCTTTCTCTGCGCCGAGCGCGTAGATGATTTCCGTGACGTCGCCGCCGATAGAAACGACACGTTCGGCAGCAGACACCCCCAACGGGAGTGTCAATAACAGAGGGAATAACCAGTTTTTCATGCGGCAAGATCCTTACGCGGTTTCAGGGCATCGACCTGGTCGCGCCACTGTTGTTGTTCCGGCGTTCCTTCGGTACGTTGCCCAAAGAGTTGTGCAATTTGAGAGCCGTCTGCGGCATAGAGTTCCAGGCTGGTCACGATACCGTCGACCGTTGGTTTACGCGTGATCCAACTTTCAGCAATCGCGCCTTCGATCAGGTGCAGCGTGAAATCTTTATTAAAGATATTGATCCATTCCGCATGTTGCTCCATGCGCTCTACACGCTCAAGCGTACCCGTGAAGATTTGCACGCAGCCACGGTTACCGACAAATACCATGATTTCGTTCTGATCTTCACGTGCGGCAAACAGAATCTGTGACAGTGCGTCGTTTTCTACACGGTAGGCCAAATCGTCAGCGACCGAGTTAAACGCCTGCTGGCGTGTCAGATTGTAACGCTTGAGCAGGATGAAGAAATCATGTACGTCCGTCATCGCACGCCAGTCTGCTTCAAACTGAGGATTATGGGTAACGGTCTGCTCGGTTGCGGCGTTGTTACTTGCTGGACGAAGTGCTAACGCTGGGTTTTCGCTGCTGGTAAATTTCTCAACGAATAGCTGCCAGGCGGCCATATCGGTGGTGTCGGTCGTATAGACCTTCAGAATGGCATCACCCTGATGATCGAAGAATTGAATGCTCTGGCGTTCACCGCGTGCGGTGTTTTCACGCAGTTCAAAGGCTGAAGCCCATTGAGAAAGGAACAAACGCAGATCCAATTCGCGTGGATTGAGGATAAGACCGGCATGCCCATCCAGCGTCTGGTTTTGATAGTAGCCAGTATGTTCATGCACGGCGTACTCGTTGCGGGTGATCGACTTGGTATTACCAACCTGCTCCAGTGCACTGAGCCACACTTTGGCGTCACCCTGTAGGCGCTGCGCATCGTGTCCAACACGGGCGTGCGTCAGCTCCGCTTCGCTGATGCCGAGTAGCGCAGCCAGATCGCGTGCGTATTTACGCGGATGTTCAACTTTAGCCTGGAGGTATTGTTGGTAAATGGACGTCTGCATCGGGTTCCCTTAATCGTTGTCGTAGAGATTATAGCAATGAATGAGAATCATTTTCATGTAACAAAAACGCAACCTCAAGTGAAGTTTTCTTAATAAGTGGAATAAGGAGAATCGAGAGAGGAATTTAGGCGCTCGCGAGACAGCGGGAACGGTGGCAGGAAAGAAGGAAAACGGCTGGCATAGTACCGGGGGAAGGCGTATGCCAGCGCGTATTGTGTTAAAAACGACTATCGACGGCGCTTGCCAAACGTGCCAGCAGCGTTTCGGTGTCCTGCCAGCTTAGGCAAGGATCGGTAATGGATTGTCCATACGTCAATGCCAGAGGATTAATGGCGGACTGGTTCCCTTCGATTAAGAAACTTTCCGCCATGATGCCTGCGATAGCTCGCGATCCTGCGCGGATTTGCTGGCAGATGTCATCAGCAACGTCGAGCTGACGACGATGTTGTTTCTGACAGTTAGCATGGCTGAAATCGATCACCAGATGCTCAGGCAGAGAAAACTCGCTGAGATGCGCACAGGCGGCGGCGATATCTTCCGCATGGTAATTCGGCTTTTTCCCGCCACGCATAATAATGTGGCCAAACGGGTTACCTTGGGTTTTGTAGACGGACATGAAACCCTGCTTATCCGGCGAGAGAAACATGTGCTGGGCACGCGCGGCACGGATTGCATCGACGGCGATACGCGTATTGCCGTCTGTCCCGTTTTTGAAGCCGACAGGGCAAGACAGCGCAGAGGCCATTTCGCGGTGGATTTGGCTTTCGGTGGTTCTCGCGCCAATGGCACCCCAGCTAACCAGGTCGGCAATATATTGACCGGTGACCATATCGAGGAATTCCGTCGCGGTCGGCAATCCAAGCTGGTTGATATCCAGCAGCAGACGGCGCGCAATCTCCAGCCCTTCGTTCACCTGAAACGTGCCATTGAGCGCGGGATCGGAAATTAGCCCCTTCCAACCCACCACCGTGCGCGGTTTTTCAAAGTAGGTGCGCATGACAATTTCCAGTCGATCCTGATACTGCGTGCGTAGCGCAGCCAGACGACGCGCATAATCTAATGCGCTGTCGGTGTCATGGATTGAACACGGGCCAATCACGACGAGTAAACGGGGATCGTGGCCGGAGAGAATAGCTTCAATTTTCTTGCGTGACGAGGTGACATTTTCGGCAACGGCAGGGGTGATTGGGAGTCTGGCAAGTAGCGTTTGGGGCGTAACCAGACTCTCGATGCGCGCGCTCCGCAGTTCATCTGTTTGTAGCATGTTTTGTCTCTAAATACGGTCAAGCTGAAAACCCGTTGTCATCGAAAAAACGTGGATATGGCAGTATTTTCAGGCAATGTTTTCAACTAAAAGGTTGCTTCGCAGCGGCGAAATGCCGGGAAGTGATGGTGCACACAATAAACGAAATGGCACACATTACAACCGTATCAGGACAAAAAAACTATCATGTACTAGTACATTCTTCGGCTCATACCAAGAATGTCGATGATTTTGGCGGAAATTTCCTCGACAGAATAATTGGTGGTGTTGAGATATTTAATCTGATGTTTGCGAAATAGCGCCTCGACTTCGCTGAGCTCCATACGGCATTGGCGCAGAGAGGCGTAACGACTATTGC
The DNA here is from genome assembly GCF_021432585.1 of Pectobacterium sp. IFB5596. Taxonomy (NCBI): domain Bacteria; kingdom Pseudomonadati; phylum Pseudomonadota; class Gammaproteobacteria; order Enterobacterales; family Pectobacteriaceae; genus Pectobacterium; species Pectobacterium sp. IFB5596. The sequence goes on along the minus strand of NZ_LXFY01000001.1, from coordinate 722,789 downwards.
CCCGGCGCTCTTCCCGGATTGCCGCCAGCCGTTCGGCATCAATGGTGAGCCCAAATAGCTTGTGTTGGAAGGGTTTCAGCGCATCTGGCAGACGCAGGTTGTCCATATCATCGGCAATAAAAGGATAGTTAGCCGCGCGGATACCGAACTGCATTGCCAGATACAGGCTGGTCGGCGTTTTGCCACAGCGTGACACACCGAGCAGAATGACCTGAGCCTGATCGAGATTACGTAGGGAAATGCCGTCATCGTGTGCCAGTGTGTAGTCGATAGCCGCGATACGCGCGTCGTATTTGCCCAGATTATTGGCTGTCAAACCGTGAGTGCGGTTGGCAACTGGCGTCGGAGGGATATTTAATTCTTCCTGCAAGGGCGCAACCAGCGCTTGTACAATATCCTGACAAAACCCGTCGCTGCTGGTAATAATGTTACGAACGGTTGGTGTGACGATGGAATAAAACACCAGTGGGCGAACACCGGTTTGCTGATACAACGTATTGATTTGCTCACACACGGCTTTAGCGCGGGCTTCACTTTCAACGAAGGGTAAGGTATAGCTAACCGTGTTTACGGGGAATTGCGATAACACCGCATGACCCAACACTTCAGCCGTAATCGCCGTGCCGTCTGAGACATAAAATACGCTTCTTTCCACATAACCTCCTGATGATATTTCCGACAGTTCGAACACCTTAACCTCGTCAAAAATTGTGTTTTACGAATACTTTTATTAAAACACCATTTCATTATCTTTATGATAAAGAATGCTAATCTTCTACGATATTGGATTTTTACCGTGTTAGGCAATCATTCACCATGAAATCAGTTTTTTTTCATAGGTTGATCGATTCACCTGTCCATGTTCATCAAAACGCTATGCTAACCTGATTGCGTTGAGGCGATTCTCAACCGAACTCTTTCATACCCTAATTGTATGCAGAAAGGATTATTTTCGATGTCCAATAACGGCCCTGATTTGCGTAATGTCCTTTGGTATAACCAGCTCGGTATGCACGATGTTGAAAGGGTAGGGGGCAAAAATGCCTCTTTGGGTGAAATGATCACCAACCTTTCAGATTTGGGCGTATCCGTTCCCAACGGTTTTGCGACAACGGCGCAGGCGTTTAATGATTTTCTTAATCAAAGCGGGATCAATCAGCGCATTTATGAGCTGCTCGACCGCACCGATATTGACGATCTGAGCCAACTGGCCAGCGCGGGTGCGCAGATTCGCCAGTGGATTATTGATACGCCGTTCCAGCCAGAACTGGAGAAGGCAATCAGTGATGCCTATCAGCAACTGGCTGAGGGTGAAAAAGAGGCTTCATTTGCGGTGCGTTCTTCTGCCACGGCGGAAGATATGCCGGATGCGTCTTTTGCCGGCCAACAGGAAACCTTCCTGAACGTGCAGGGCATTGATGCGGTGATGGTCGCGGTGAAGCACGTATTTGCGTCGCTGTTTAACGATCGCGCTATCTCCTATCGCGTGCATCAGGGGTATGACCACCGTGGCGTGGCGTTGTCGGCGGGTGTGCAGCGCATGGTGCGCTCCGATCTGGCCTCGGCGGGCGTGATGTTTACCATTGATACCGAGTCCGGTTTTGATCAGGTGGTGTTTATCACGTCGGCTTACGGTTTGGGTGAAATGGTGGTGCAGGGGGCGGTGAACCCAGATGAGTTCTATGTTCACAAGCCGACCTTGCAAAACAACAAACCTGCAATTGTGCGCCGTAACATGGGATCGAAAAAAATCCGTATGGTTTATGCCGCGAGTCAGGAACATGGCAAGCAGGTGCGGATTGAAGATGTGCCAGCAGAACAAACGACGCGTTTCAGCCTGACGGACGATGAAGTGCAGGCGCTGGCGCGTCAGGCATTGCTGATTGAGAAACACTATGGTCGCCCGATGGACATCGAGTGGGCGAAAGATGGTCACACTGGCAAACTCTATATCGTGCAGGCGCGTCCGGAAACGGTACGTTCCAACGGTCAGGTGATGGAGCGTTATCACCTGCCGGCCAGCGGTACGGTACTGGTGGAAGGCCGTGCGATCGGTCACCGCATCGGTGCGGGCGAAGTGAAAGTGATTCAGGACATCAGCGAGATGCACCTAATCAACGCAGGCGACGTGCTGGTGACAGACATGACCGACCCAGACTGGGAACCGATCATGAAGAAAGCAGCGGCGATTGTGACCAATCGCGGCGGACGTACCTGCCATGCGGCGATTATCGCGCGTGAGCTGGGCATTCCAGCCGTGGTGGGCTGCGGCGATGCGACCGAGCGTTTGCGCAAAGGGCAAAAAGTCACCGTTTCCTGTGCGGAAGGCGACACGGGCTATGTGTATCAGGATCTACTGGATTTCTCCGTGAAGAGTTCACAGATTGATGAAATGCCAGCTCTGCCGCTGAAAATCATGATGAACGTGGGTAACCCTGACCGCGCGTTTGATTTTGCCTGCCTGCCAAACGATGGCGTCGGTCTGGCGCGTCTGGAATTCATCATCAACCGGATGATTGGCGTGCATCCGCGAGCGCTGCTGGAATTCGATCAGCAAACCCCGGAGCTGCAACGCGAAATCAAAACGCTGATGCAGGGCTTCGACGATCCGGTGGAATTCTATGTAGGCCGTCTGACGGAAGGGATTGCGACGCTGGCAGCGGCATTCGCACCGAAGCGTGTCATCGTCCGTCTGTCCGATTTTAAATCGAACGAGTACGCTAATCTGGTTGGTGGCGAGCGCTATGAGCCGGAAGAAGAGAACCCGATGCTGGGCTTTCGCGGTGCGGGTCGCTACGTGTCGCCGGACTTCAAAGCCTGCTTTGCGCTGGAGTGTGAAGCGGTCAAACGCGTGCGTAACGTGATGGGTCTGAAGAACGTAGAAATCATGATCCCATTCGTTCGTACCGTGGCGCAAGCGGAAGCGGTGATTGCCGAACTGGCGAATCAGGGGCTGCGCCGTGGCGAAGACGGATTGAAAATCATCATGATGTGCGAAATTCCGTCCAATGCGCTGTTGGCTGATGAATTCCTGCAACACTTTGATGGTTTCTCCATCGGTTCAAACGACATGACGCAGCTGGCGTTGGGGCTGGATCGCGACTCCGGCGTGGTATCGTCGCTGTTTGACGAACGCAACGATGCTGTGAAAGCGCTGCTGTCGATGGCGATCAAGGCCGCTAAGAAACAGGGTAAATACGTCGGTATTTGCGGACAAGGCCCATCAGACCATGAAGATTTCGCGGTCTGGCTGATGGAACAGGGCATCGATAGCCTGTCGCTTAACCCGGATACCGTGGTGCAAACCTGGCTGAATCTGGCTGAGCACAAGTAATTAGTACGGTGAATGCCTGATATATAATCATCAGGCAACTGAAACAGTATTCACAGAATGAAAACGGTGGTAATGGAATAGAAGAGTAAAGCGTTTGCGCCATGGACAAAAGCGTCAGGAACGCTTTTGAACGTCGCTTGCGACGGCCCTGCAAGGGTGAATCTCAGGGATGAGATTCATATCTGCGCAATCCGAGCGTACAGGGATGTATTCACAGCGTCTTTACGATCTATCCATTACCACCGCTCGACCGCCGCTGATCGCAAGCTGTGCTGAAAATCACGGTGCCGCAATCAGGAAGGATTTAAACTGTGGCGTCATTACTGCGCTAAAGCCCTTATCCGTTTTGGTAATCAGATAAACCGCAAGCCCTTGCTGCTCTGCTAGCTTCAACGCTTTTTCAGTTCCCAGCACCATTAAACCCGTATCCCAGCCATCCGCTTCCAACGCGGTCGGCGCAATCACGGTGGCAGAAACCAACTGGTGGGTAATCGGTCTTCCTGTTTCGGGATCGATGACATGAGAATAGCGCTTGCTGCCTTCCTCAAAGTAATTCCGATAGCTGCCGGAGGTACTGATCGCATAACCCTGCAAATTCACGGCCGCCTGTACCGCATTTTCCTGGTCGGTGGGTTTCTGAATCGCCACGCGCCATGGCGTTCCTTCGGCATTAACGCCACGACTGGAAATCGCGCCGCCGACGGAAACCAGATAATTGGTAATCCCTTTACGCGTCATCAGTTGTGCGAGAACGTCTGCGCCGTAGCCTTCACCTAAGGTGGAGAGGTCGACGTATAAATCTGGGAGATCTTTCTGAATCCATTCTCCTTTTTCATCGCCGATCAGTGTCAGATGGCGTAATCCGACGTTTTGCCGTGCTAAATCAATCTGCTGTTGGCTGGGAATGTGTATCGGCTGCTTCTGTGGACCAAATCCCCAGAGATTAACTAATGGGCCGACGGTGATATCCATCGCGCCGCCAGTGGCTTTACCGATACGCAGTGCAGCCAGAATGATATCCGCCATGCCATTGCTGATGGGCTGTGGATCGGTTCCCCGATACTGGTTAAAACGCGATAGCACTGAATCGTCACGGTAGGTGGAAATATCATTATTGGTCTGCTCCAGCAGCGCATCGATTTCCCGTTGTAGCTGTGTCTTATCTTCGCTGATAGCGCCACTAATTTTTACGCTGTAGAACGTCCCCATGGTTTTACCTTCGATGGTCAATAAAGGGCGTTCTGCTGTAGACGTTGGATTATCGCATGCTGTCAAAAGGCTGAATAAGCCACAGAGTAGTAATCTCTTCGCGGCGAGAGGCTTCATGAAAAACTCCTGAAAAACTGAACTGAGGGGTTGCTGACAGGAGAGTAACAAAAAAGCAATAAGGCGTAATGGAATGGAAGAGAAATGAAAGGAAAAAAAAGGCCCATCTCAGGGGATGGGCAAAGACTACACACAGCAATTCGTTACTAACTCTGACGAGGAGGAAACCTCATTGACAAACAGTAGGTTAATACTAGCTCCGGTATTTATCCTATGGATAATGCCTTATTTCGTCATTAAGAATCATCCTAATAGTTAATTATCTTTTAAGAGTCGACCCCTCAGAGTTTTTATATTGTCAATAATATTGATGCATTAGAGAAATGATATCAAAATTTTTAGGACTAATCCCTAAGAATAGAGGGCCAATCATTAGCTATTTTTACCTATTGAAAAATAGATAAAGGAGTAATAGAGACGGAGCAAGATTGAGCGTGAGGAATGGGTGGGTGGTCAGCACCACCCACTGGATGAAAAGGCGTTGCTTACTGTGAGGATTCTTTATTTGATGTCTTGGTGGTGCTAACGGGCAGGATGCTCTGTGGTTCGGGGATTTCACGCATCCAGGCAAACAGCAGACGATAGGAAACGGCGAGGACGACTGGTCCAATAAACAGGCCTATCATGCCAAACGCCAGCAATCCACCAATTACACCGGAAAGAATCAGCAACATCGGAAGATCGGCACCCATCCTGATCAGCATCGGACGAATAACGTTATCAATTGTTCCAACGACACAGCTCCAGACCAGCAGGATGGTGCCCCAGGTGGTATCCCCCGTCCAATACAGCCAGATAATGGCAGGGATAAGCACGGGGAGCGGCCCCAATTGCGCCAGACAACACAGGAACATCAGAACGGTTAATAGGGTGGTGTAGGGAATGCCCGATAACCCCAAACCAATTCCGCCTAGTACCGACTGCACGATAGCCGTTACCACCACACCCAGCGCGACGGCCCGAATGGACTGCGCTGCCAGGATCACGGCGGCATCGCCGCGCTCTTGCCCCAGTCGGATAGCGAAATGTCTCACGGCTTTCGCGACGGCTTCACCTTTGTAATACAGCAGGGCGCTGAAGATAAGCATCAGAGAGCAGTGCATCAGAAAGCGCCCGACATGCGCCGCCTGTGCAACCAGCCAGGTCGCGGTTTTACCAAAATAGGGCTGTACTTTGGCAAACAGACCACTGCCGCCGCTTTGCAGCAGCGCCTGCCAGCTGTTGAACAATTTTTCTCCCACGACAGGGATTGATGCCAGCCACTCTAGCGTCGGTGGCGAAAAGTTTTCCTGTCTGGCTCCCCAACTCATGAGTGCCGAGCTGTTATCCACTACGCTGCTGACGAGAACGGCAATCGGCACAACAAATAGCAGGATGAGCAGAAACGTCATGACGAGCACCGCCAGAGAGCGCCGCCCCCAGAGTAGTGCCTGAAATTTGATCAGCATCGGCCAGGTGGCAATCACCACCATACATGCCCAGGCGAATCCCAAAATAAAAGGTTGTACCACCCAAAAGCAGGCAATAATCATGATGGTAATAAACACCAGACTGAACAGGTTTCTGGCCAGATCAAATCGTGGTGGCTGGGAGTATTTGCTCAACGAATTGTTCCTCAATAGCAAAAGAAAAGGCTGAAGGTGAGGTAGTGTGGGCGGCACAGTATAGTCACCATGTCATCATGAGATATTTCCGGGTGTTTTGACAGCGCGTTGAACATTTTGTTGGTGAAACAGCGGTTAACCAACATGCTGTATGTTTTTGCCGTTCTGGGAGCGCACACGATTGCGAAATGTGATAAAACGTGATGTCCCCGATGAAAGAACGGCTATAGCATAGCGGGTTACTTAAGTCCTATTTCAGGAGAAACACGGGGATGAGGTTCCCGCAGGGAGATCTCGCCCCGTGGTCGCTCCGTGTATCTCGGTGCTTAACCGATCGACATTAGGCTGTATACCACTCTTCACAGGCATATCACGACATATTGGCAAACACATCATGTACGGACAGGGTCAAAAAATAATGATCCCACAGATCACGCAATCTCCCGGGCTAGTCCAGCCGGTACTTAATTTTCTGGAAGCATTAAAGAAAAACGGATTTACGGGCGATACGGCGACCAATTATGCCGATCGTCTGACGATGGCGACGGATAACAGTATCTATCAACTTTTGCCGGATGCGGTGGTGTTCCCCCGTTCAACTGCCGATGTGGCGATCCTGTCGCGACTGGCGGGCGAGGCGCGTTTTTCAGGGTTGACCTTTACCCCGCGCGGCGGCGGGACAGGAACGAACGGACAAGCGCTGAATCGCGGTATTGTGGTCGATATGTCGCGCTATATGAACCGCATTCTGGAAATCAACCCTGAGCAAGGGTGGGTGCGCGTTGAAGCTGGCGTCATTAAAGATCAACTCAACCAGTATCTGAAGCCTTATGGTTATTTCTTTGCGCCTGAACTGTCGACCAGCAACCGGGCGACGTTAGGCGGCATGATCAATACCGATGCATCGGGGCAAGGCTCGCTGGTGTACGGAAAAACCTCAGACCATGTGCTGGGGCTGCGTGCGGTACTGCTGGGCGGCGAGATGCTGGATACGCAGGCCATGCCGGTGGAGTTGGCAGAGCAGTTAGCAGAAGAAGATTCTCCCGTTGGTCGCATTTACCACACGGTGCTGCACCGTTGCCGCGAACAGCGCGCGTTGATTATCGACAAATTCCCTAAGCTGAACCGCTTTTTGACCGGCTATGACCTGCGCCATGTGTTCAGCGACGATCTGCACACCTTCGATCTGACGCGCATTCTGACCGGGGCCGAAGGGACGCTGGCATTTATCACCGAAGCGAAGCTCGACATTACGCCGTTGCCGAAGAGTCGTCGTCTGGTCAATATCAAGTACGATTCCTTCAATTCAGCGTTGCGCAATGCGCCGTTCATGGTGGAAGCCAAGGCGCTATCCGTCGAAACGGTGGATTCCAAGGTATTAAACCTTGCCCGTGAAGATATCGTCTGGCATTCCGTCAGTGAACTGATTACCGATGTGCCTAATCAGGAAATGCTTGGCCTGAATATCGTTGAGTTTGCGGGTGATGACGAAGCGCTGATCAACGGACAGGTGGAATCGCTATGTCAGCGGCTGGACACGCTGCTGGAGACCGGAGAGGGGGGAGTGATTGGCTATCAAACCTGTAACGACCTGGCCGGAATCGAACGTATTTACGCCATGCGCAAGAAAGCCGTCGGGCTGCTGGGAAACAGTAAAGGGCAGGCCAAGCCCATCCCGTTTGCGGAAGATACCTGCGTGCCGCCACAACATCTGGCTGATTACATTGAAGAGTTCCGCGCGCTGCTGGATAGCCACAATCTGACGTACGGTATGTTTGGTCATGTCGATGCCGGGGTACTGCATGTTCGCCCGGCGCTGGACATGTGCGACCCGCAGCAGGAAATGTTGATGAAACAGCTTTCCGACCAGATTGTCGCGCTGACGGCCAAATATGGCGGTCTGCTGTGGGGCGAACACGGTAAAGGCTTCCGCGCCGAATACAGCCCTGAATTTTTTGGACCGGAACTGTATACCGAGCTGCGTCGTATCAAGGCCGCGTTCGACCCTGATAACCGGCTGAATCCTGGGAAGATTTGTGCGCCGTTGGATGTCGATGCACCGATGATGAAAGTCGATGCGGTTAAGCGCGGCACATTTGACCGCACGATCCCGCTGACGGTTCGCACCGCATTCCGTGGCGCGATGGAATGCAACGGCAACGGATTGTGCTTCAACTTTGATGCGCGTAGCCCAATGTGTCCGTCGATGAAAATCAGCGGAAACCGGATTCATTCGCCAAAAGGTCGTGCAACACTGGTACGTGAATGGCTACGCCTGTTAGCGGAGCAAGGTGTCGACCCGGTTGCTTTGGAGAACGCTTTACCACAGCAAAAGCTGAGCCTACGCGCCTTTATTCAGAAAACCCGCAATACCTGGCAGGCTAAGAAAGGGGATTACGATTTCTCGCATGAAGTTAAAGATGCGATGTCGGGTTGTCTGGCGTGTAAAGCCTGCTCAACACAGTGCCCTATCAAGATTGACGTGCCGGGATTCCGCTCTCGTTTCCTGCAACTGTATCACACGCGCTATCTGCGTCCGGTTCGCGACTATCTGGTGGCCGGTGTCGAAAGTTATGCGCCGTTGATGGCACGTAGTCCGAAGACGTTTAACTTCTTCCTGAAAATGCCGTTGCTGAATAACTTGAGTCGCAGCCAGATTGGTATGGTCGATTTGCCCTTGTTGTCATCGCCGTCGCTGCGCCAGCAGTTTGCTGGGCATAGCGGGGTTAACACCACGCTGGAACAGTTGGAACAGCTACCGGAGCAGGCGCGCCAGCAGTATGTGTTAATCGTACAGGACCCGTTCACCAGCTATTACGATGCGCAGGTGGTGGCAGATTTTGTTCATCTGATCGAAAAACTGAAGCTGAAACCGGTGCTGCTGCCATTCTCCCCGAACGGGAAGGCACAGCATATTAAAGGTTTCTTGCAACGTTTTGCCAAAACGGCGTCGAAGACGGCAGATTTCCTGAATCGTGTTGCCAAATTGGGGATGCCGATGGTGGGCGTCGATCCGGCGCTGGTGCTGTGCTACCGCGACGAATATCGAGAAATTTTGGGTGAGAAACGTGGAGATTTTCAGGTACAACTGGTGCATGAATGGTTAGTAACGGCATTGGCAGACAGCACGCCTCAGCCTGCGACCGGCGAATCCTGGTACCTGCTCGGTCACTGTACGGAAACGACCGCGTTGCCGATCAGCACGAAACAGTGGGCTGATATCTTCTCGCGCTTTGGCGCTAAACTGGAGAATATTAGCGTCGGATGTTGCGGCATGGCGGGGACCTACGGCCATGAAACCAAAAACCTCGCCAACTCGCAGGGGATTTATGCACTATCCTGGCAACAGGTGTTGCAGAAATTACCGCAAAAACGCTGTCTGACCACCGGTTATTCGTGCCGTAGTCAGGTAAAACGTATGGAAGGCCGCGCATTGCGCCATCCGTTACAGGCCCTACTGGAGATCCTCTGATGCTGTGGAAACGACAGGTTACACTGGAGCAGCTTAATCAACAGAGCCAAACGTGCATGGTCGGCCATGTCGGTATTCGTTATACCTGTCTTGCGGAGGACTCTCTGGAAGCGGTGATGCCTGTGGATTCACGCACACGTCAGCCATTTGGTTTACTGCACGGTGGTGCATCTGTTGTACTGGCGGAATCACTGGGGTCCGTCGCGGGCTATCTGTGTTCCGAAGGCGATCAGCAGGTGGTGGGGCTTGAAATCAATGCCAATCACCTGCGAGCCGTGCGTGAAGGGGAAGTGCGGGGCGTATGCCGGGCGCTTCACGTTGGCCGCCGTAGCCAGGTATGGCAGATTGAGATCTTTGATAATCAACATCGCCTGTGCTGTATTTCGCGTCTGACGACATCGGTGATTACGCCATAAATATGAAATGCTGAACCAGACTGCTGGCCGGTCTGGTTCGGTTTTTCTTTAAGGCAGAAAAGGCACGCGCTTAACGAAATCCGTCTGAAAGGCGGTCGCTTTATCCCATGAACCTTGCATGCTTAGCTGATGGCAAATCGACTTTAGCGTGTTACGGGCAAAGTAGTAACTTTGCACTCGAAAAAGGTGGCAACGCCCTTCATTGTTGATCTCTTTAATCAGCCGATTGTGCAACTTGACCAGTGCGTGCAGATAGCTGTCGTCATCGCCATTTCTCAGGCAGAGTTCAACCATGTCCATGCAGGCGTTATGAAAGCGACGTAAGTGATCAATATTACTTCCCGGACGGTTCAGACGAGCTTCCGCCATATAGAAATCAACAGTGGCATCGCGAATCTGAAATTTATATTCGTCAATCTGGTGGTGCAGCCAGGCATTCACGGAAAGCATGGTTATCGATCCTGAATATTAAATGATAATCATTATCATATTAATAAAAAAGGCCATGATCAATGGGCAAAACGTGCTTTAACGTCAAAAGTACGATCGGAAATCACATAAATCTTCATTTACCTTCCCTGTTTTATAAATAGGTATCACCGATAAATGTTATAATAATGATAACGAGATGATGATATTTATCTGACCAAAAGGACTCGGCGAGATGATATTAATTCATTTATTATCAAATAATTAATTGGTTTTTTGCTGTGTCATCTGGGGTGTTTGAAACGTGAGAAATAGCACGCTTGGCAGGCTAAAAAACCAAATGTTACGAATAGCCCTGCAAAACAAGAGGTTGAAGCTAGTTTCATTATCACTAACATTAGGGGAAACCAGCCTAAAACTGGTACCACACGCAATGAGGTATTCCATATGCAAGCGGAAAATGTAGGGACGTTTTCACTGGATGAAAATGTCTGGCAAGGACTGACGCTGACAGATAGCGCCGTGAAGCAGATTAAGAATCTGATGAAGCAGGATGAGGCCGTGCAAGGACTGCGGCTTGGCGTTAAACAATCAGGCTGTGCTGGGTTTGGCTATGTGCTGGATCTGGTGCAGGAGTTCGAAACCGACGATTTGGTATTTGAACGTGATGGCGCAAAACTGTATGTCCCACTGAAAGCGATGCCTTTCATTGACGGCACAGAACTTGATTTCGTCCGTGAAGGGCTGAATCAGATATTCAAGTTTAATAATCCCAGAGCGCAGCATGCTTGTGGATGTGGCGAAAGCTTTGGCATTTAAGTGATGAAAAATTATGGCACGTAGCACGGTAGATGTACCTGATGATGTCCAGATCTGGATGGGTGATGGACGCTATAAAGAAGGTTTCTTCACGCAGTTGGAGACCGATGAGTTAGCGCACGGCATCAATGAAGATGTTGTCCGGGCAATCTCGGCGAAGCGTAATGAACCTGAGTGGATGCTGGAATTCCGTCTTAACGCTTACAAAGCGTGGCTGGAGATGGAAGAACCGCATTGGCTGAAAGCCCATTATGAGAAACTCGACTATCAGGACTATAGCTATTATTCCGCGCCTTCCTGCGGTAACTGCGATGACAGCTGTGGCTCTGAGCCCGGCGCCAAGCAGCAATCCGGGATTACGGACGTGAATAATTACCTGACCAGCGAAGTGGAAAATGCCTTCAATCAGTTGGGCGTACCCGTCCGTGAAGGTCAGAAAGTCGCGGTCGATGCCATTTTCGACTCGGTATCCGTTGCGACCACGTATCGGCATGAGCTTGCTGAAAAAGGCATTATTTTCTGCTCATTCAGCGAGGCGATTCAGGAACATCCCGACCTGGTGCGCCAGTATCTCGGTACTGTTGTACCGGCGAACGATAACTTCTTTGCCGCGCTAAACTCAGCGGTTGCTTCTGACGGCACGTTTGTGTACATCCCGAAAGGTGTGCGCTGCCCGATGGAGCTGTCGACGTATTTCCGTATCAATGCGGCAAAAACCGGTCAGTTCGAGCGTACGATCCTGATCGCCGATGATGACAGCTACGTCAGCTATATCGAAGGTTGTTCCGCACCTGTTCGTGATACCTATCAGCTGCACGCTGCGGTGGTGGAAGTGATCATCAACAAGAATGCCGAAGTGAAATACTCCACGGTACAAAACTGGTTCTCCGGTAAAGATGACGCCGAAGGCGGGATTCTGAACTTCGTGACCAAGCGTGCGCTGTGTGCGGGTGAGCATTCGAAAATGTCATGGACGCAATCGGAAACCGGTTCGGCGATTACCTGGAAATACCCGAGCGTCATTCTGCGCGGTGACTATTCCGTGGGTGAGTTCTTCTCTGTTGCCTTGACCAACGGTCGTCAGCAGGCGGATACCGGCACCAAGATGATTCACATCGGTAAAAACACCCGTTCGACCATCATCTCCAAAGGGATTTCTGCTGGGCGCAGTGAGAACACCTACCGCGGTTTGGTGAAGATCATGCCGAGTGCGGCTAATGCCCGTAACTTTACCCAGTGTGACTCGATGCTGATCGGCAGCGAATGCGGTGCGCACACTTTCCCGTATGTGGAAGTACGCAACAACACTGCACAGTTGGAGCATGAAGCGACCACGTCGAAAATCGGCGATGACCAACTGTTCTACTGTCTGCAACGCGGTATCAGCGAAGATGACGCTATCTCAATGATCGTGAACGGTTTCTGTAAGGACGTTTTCTCTGAGTTACCGTTGGAATTCGCGGTAGAAGCACAAAAGTTACTGGCGATTAGCCTGGAACATAGCGTGGGTTAATTCGGCGGTTACCGGGATTTTCACAGACTAATAATGAGAATCATCGGTCCCGGAATTCATTGAGCGCCCGTCACATTGGGCGTTGGAAGGAATAAGCATGTTAAGCATCGAAAATTTAAAAGTTAGCGTTGAAGGTAAAGAGATCATCAAAGGGCTTAATCTCACTATTAAGCCGGGTGAAGTACACGCGATTATGGGCCCGAATGGCTCAGGAAAAAGTACGCTCTCCGCGACGCTGGCTGGACGTGAAGAATATGAAGTGACCGACGGTTCGGTCAGCTTCAAAGGGAAAGATCTGCTGGAATTATCGCCAGAAGATCGCGCGGGTGAAGGCGTCTTTATGGCGTTTCAATATCCGGTAGAGATCCCTGGCGTCAGCAACCAGTTCTTCCTGCAAACCTCCGTGAACGCGGTGCGCAAATACCGTGAGCAGGAACCGCTGGATCGTTTTGACTTCGCCGACTTTATCGAAGAGAAAATCAAGCTGCTGAATATGCCGGAAGATTTGTTGACCCGCTCGGTCAACGTGGGTTTCTCCGGCGGTGAGAAAAAGCGTAACGACATTCTGCAAATGGCAGCGCTGGAGCCGGATCTGTGCATTCTGGATGAAACTGACTCCGGGCTGGACATTGACGCACTGAAAATCGTCTCTAACGGCGTGAACTCCCTGCGCGACGGCAAACGTTCGTTCATCATCGTTACACACTACCAGCGTATTCTTGATTACATCAAACCGGATCACGTCCACGTTCTGTATCAAGGGCGCATTGTGAAATCCGGTGATTTCTCGCTGGTGAAACAGTTGGAGGAGCAAGGCTATGGCTGGCTTACCGACGAGCAATAATGTGACGAGCGATAACGTGGCGGGTAAAACCAGTATCGCACAGAAACAAGAGCAGGCGCTGCAACAATGGCATGGCCTGTTTGAACGCGATGCGTCGCGTCGTTCTGAAGAGGCAAACCAACACTGGCAGGACGTGGTGCGCCTTGGCTTACCGCATCGTAAGCATGAGCATTGGAAATACACGCCGCTGGATGGCTTGCTGAGCAACGAATTTGTCGCACCGCAGGCACCGTCTATCGATCGTGCAGCGGTGGATGCTCTGGCACTTGCGGTGGATAGCTGGCGTCTGGTGTTCATCGATGGCGTGTTTAATGCGGAACTCAGCGACAGCGCGTGGGGACCGTATCAGGTTGACGTACAGGCATCGCATGCGCGTGGCGCGTTGCCTACGGCGATTCAGTCCGAAGTATTCCTGCATCTGACCGAAAGTCTTGCTATTACGAGTACGTTGATTCGTTTGGCTGCCGGACAGCAGGCAGAAAAACCGCTTTACCTGCTGCACATCAGCAGCAGTCAGGCGGCAGCGTTGAACACGGTTCACCATCGTCATCATTTGAACGTTGAACGTGGTGCCAGCGCGGAAATTATCGAGCATTACGTCAGCCTTGACGATCATGCGCACTTTACTGGTGCTCGCCTGACGGTGAATGCGGCGGAAAATAGTCAGGTTAGCCACTATAAACTGGCGTTTGAAGCGGCGGCGGGCTACCACTTCGCGCACAACGATCTGGTTTTGGCACGCGATGCTCGGGTTCGCAGCCACAGTTTCCTGCTGGGAGCGGGGCTGACACGTCACCACACTAGTGCTCAGTTGAACGGTGAAGGGACGAATCTGTCCATGAACAGTCTGATTCTGCCTGTCGGCAGCGAAGTGTGTGATACGCGAACGTATCTGGAGCACAATCAGGGCTATGGCGAAAGTCGCCAACTGCATAAAGTTATCGTCAACGATCGCGCCAGAGCGGTGTTTAACGGCATGATTAAGGTTGCGCCGCATGCGCTGAAAACCGACGGACAGATGACCAACAACAACCTGCTACTGGGACGACTGGCTGAGGTAGACACCAAGCCGCAGTTGGAAATCTATGCAGATGACGTGAAATGTAGCCATGGCGCGACCATCGGCCGTATGGATGAAGAACAGCTGTTCTATCTGCGTTCCCGTGGTATTACGCAGCAGGATGCGCAACAGATGATCATCTTCGCCTTCGCGGCGGAAGTCACCGAAGCGATTGAAAACGAGTCTCTGCGAGATGTGGTTCTGGAACGTATCGCGCAGCGTTTGCCCAACGCGCTGGCGAATGCCGGCAAGGCGGTATGATGAACTATCCTATTGAACGGATTCGTGCCGATTTCCCCGTGCTGGCAAGCGAGGTTAACGGCCAGCCGTTAGCCTATCTTGACAGCGCGGCGAGTGCGCAAAAACCGCAGTCGGTTATCGAACGCGAAGCCGAATTCTATCGCCATGAATACGCCGCCGTGCATCGCGGCATTCATACGCTGAGCGCGCAGGCAACCAGCGCGATGGAAGCGGTGCGCGAGCAGGTGGCATCCTTTATCAATGCCGCGTCAGTGGAAGAAATTGTCTTTGTGCGTGGGACGACGGAAGCCATCAATCTGGTGGCTAACAGCTATGGCCGTACCTTCATCCAGCCGGGCGACAACCTGATCATCACCGAGATGGAACACCACGCGAACATCGTTCCCTGGCAGATGCTGGCGGAAGCGCGTGGCGTTGAGGTTCGCGTATTGCCGCTGGCTGAAGATGGCTCGCTGGATGTCGCACAGCTTCCCGCGCTGTTGGATGAACGCACTCGTCTGTTGGCGGTGACGCAGATATCCAACGTGCTGGGTACGCTGAACCCAGTGAAAGCGATGATTGCGCAGGCAAAAGCAGCGGGCGCGGTTACGTTGGTCGATGGTGCGCAGTCGATTATGCACCAGCCTGTCGATGTACAGGATCTGGACTGTGATTTCTTTGTCTTTTCAGGCCATAAGATCTACGGTCCTTCGGGTATTGGTGTGCTGTACGGCAAGCGTGATTTGCTTCAAGCCATGCCGCCGTGGGAAGGCGGTGGGGCAATGATTCGTCAGGTCAGCCTGCGTACAGGCACTACCTATGCGGATTCGCCATGGCGCTTTGAGGCTGGTTCGCCCAACACGGGCGGTATCATGGGCTTAGGTGCCGCACTGGATTATGTAACGGCACTGGGACGTGAAGAGATTCAGCGTTATGAATCCTCACTGATGCAGTACGCGTTGGAAGCGTTAACACAGGTGCCCGATCTGACGCTGTACGGCCCTGCGGAGCGTCACGGTGTGATTGCGTTTAATCTTGGGCAGCACCATGCCTATGATGTAGGAAGTTTCCTCGATCGGTACGGTATTGCGATTCGCACCGGCCACCATTGCGCGATGCCGCTGATGGAACACTATGGTGTTCCCAGTATGTGCCGTGCCTCGTTGGCCGTTTATACTACGCGCGAAGAAATTGACCGGCTGGTTGCCGGATTGCAACGTATCCATCGATTGCTGGGCAGTTAAGCGCCGCGCGCGAACCTGTCCGGGGAGGAAACCATGGCGAGTCTGCCAGAACCGCAGAAACTGGCGCGCAATTTTGCGCGCTGTAATGATTGGGAAGAAAAATATCTGTATGTCATCGAGTTAGGGGAACGTCTTGATCCACTGCCCGATGAGTGGCGTAATCCCGATAACCTGATCTCGGGGTGTCAGAGCCAAGTGTGGATTGTGACACAGCCTGATGAGCAAGGCGTGATCGCCCTGCACGGCGACAGCGATGCCGCTATCGTGAAAGGCCTGATCGCAGTCGTTTTCAGCCTGTATCAGGGGCTGACAGCGCAGGAAATTGTTGAGCTGGATGTGCGGCCATTCTTTGAATCGCTGGCGTTGAATCAACACCTGACGCCATCCCGCTCTCAGGGGCTTGAAGCGATGCTACGGGCGATTCGTGCGCATGCAGCCGCATTGCTTTAATTTGTTTCGCTGTTCTCTCTGCTTTCGCTGAGTATAGAAAAAGCGCTGTGACGAAAAAAAACGTTCAGCGCTTTTTTATTTTTTTCATTTACTGATTTTTACCAACGATACGTTATTGTTTTCCAGTTCATTTATTAACTCGCTGATATTTCAGAATTCGTCCCGTATATTTATTTCCCGTTAAATTTTATGCTGACTCTGCTTTGTAAAGAATTGAATATCAATGCTTTGATTTTTAAATCAAATATTCTTTTGTTACAACAATGCTAATATATACCCACGTCCGGTGGAAAGAGGCAGCAACGGCTGTATTGAACACCAGATCAAGAGGTATAGCCGGATACTGCATTCTGGGTACACAACCAGATGTTATTGATTGTAGGGAATCTATTATGAAACGCGTGTTAACTTTACTCGGTATGGCCTTCGCGACATACCTGGCCAGCACCGCCGCCAGAGCGACGGAATACCCGCTACCGCCACCAAACAGCCGTCTTATCGGTGAGAATATCGCTTATACGGTCCCTAATGACGGCCGCCCGCTGGAAGCTATCGCGGCGGACTTCAAGATTGGTCTATTAGGTATGCTGGAAGCGAACCCAGGCGCAGATCCTTACCTGCCGACAGCGGGTTCCACCCTCACGATCCCGACGCAAATGCTACTGCCGGATACGCCGCGCGAAGGCATTGTGGTCAATCTGGCAGAACTACGGCTCTACTACTATCCGAAAGGGAAGAATACCGTCATTGTTTACCCGATTGGCATTGGCCAACTGGGGCGTAATACGCCATTGATGACGACCAGCGTGAGCGAGAAACGTGAGAACCCGACCTGGACGCCAACGGCAAACATCCGTAAGCATTATCTCGAAGAACAGGGCATTAAGCTGCCTGCTGTCGTTCCGGCTGGCCCGGATAACCCGATGGGATTACATGCGCTGCGTCTGTCGGCGCATGGCGGTGTTTATCTGTTGCACGGCACAAACGCGGACTTCGGTATTGGCATGCGGGTAAGTTCTGGCTGTATCCGCCTGCGCCCAGATGATATCAAGGCGTTGTTCGATACTGTGCCAGTCGGTACGCGTGTACAGATTGTTAACGATGCGATTAAAACCTCCGTTGAACCGGACGGCAAACGCTACGTTGAAGTGCATCAGCCCTTATCAAAGACCGATAAGGACGATCCACAAACGATGAAAATTCCGCTGACGGCAAAGACGCAGAAATTTGTTAAGGATGCAGAGACGGACAGTAAAGCCGTTGCTGACGCGATTGTGCGTCGTTCCGGCATGCCGATTGTGGTTAGCGTAGGGCAAGATATCAATACCTATCAACCACCGGTAGAGTCTGCTCCAGAAACGTCTGAGACGCATCAGGTTGCACCAATCACGGCTATCAGCACTACCTCGCGTTAATCACGAAATAAACCGGCCAGGTGCGTCTCAGGCGCATCTGTGTTGGTTCAAGGATCGGACGGAAGGATAGATACACTTGGTAACGTGGGAAAGAAATGAACAGCGAAGGTTGATAAAACGAAAAACGAAGGCAAAAAAAATGGCGCACAATGTGCGCCATTTTCACTACTTAAACCAGCTCGATTACTTTTTGTAAGTACGAACTTGGTTGTCCAGACGCTGGTTAGCACGAGCTGCGTCATCTTTAGCAGCTTGTACGTCAGAGCGGATTGCGTTCACGTCGTTGCTCAGTTGGTCAACTTTAGCGTTCAGAGTCTGAACGTCAGAAGACAGCTGATCAATTTTAGCGTTGCTTGAACAACCAGCAAGCAGAGTAGAACCCAGAATTACCGCGCCCAGTACCAGTTTAGTACGATTCATTATTAATACCCTCTAGATTGAGTTAATCTCCATGTAGCGTTACAAGTATTACACAAACTATTTTCTAATGAGAATAAATTTTTGATGAGAACATGCTTAATTTTGATCGTTCGCTCAAAGAAACAGCGAGTTTTACCTGTTCATTAAAAAAGTAAGGAAAACAGCGCTATTTTTGTCAGATAACTCCGAAGCTTAAGGCTATTAAAACGGCGTGTTACGCAAAGGCATTAATTAGGTTATCGTGCTGTAGAAAGTCGTTTCAGAATATAAAAAAAGCGCCATTAAGGCGCTTTTTACCGATCTGATTGTTAGGATCAGATACGATGTACGGAAACGGTATTGGTTGTGCCGCTAGAAACCAGCGCACCAGATACCATCACTACAACATCGCCCGCTTGCGCGTAGCCGCTATTCAGCGCGGCTTCTTTACCGATGCGGTAGAAATCATCCGTAGAGGCAATTTCTTTCACCAGCAGCGTATCAATACCTTTGCTCAGCAGCAGTTGGCGTGCGGTGACATCGTTAGTCGTCAACGCCAGAATACGGGCATTTGGGAAGTATTTACGGATAGATTTGGCCGATTTACCGCCGCTGGTCGCAACCACAATCAGCGGTGCATCCAGTTTTTCTGCGGTTTCTACCGCACCGCGGCAGACCGCTTCAGTGATGCGCAGAATTCCAGGCGTCTTGATGGTATCCAGACGGCTTTTCATCACGGAATCGGTACGCTGACAGATCGTTGCCATGATGGTAACGGATTCCAGCGGGTATTTACCTTTCGCACTTTCGCCAGACAGCATAACGGCATCGGTGCCGTCGATGATGGCGTTAGCGACGTCGCCAGCTTCAGCGCGGGTAGGGCGCGGGTTCTTGATCATTGAATCCAGCATTTGCGTTGCGGTGATAACCACTTTGCGTGCCAGGTTACATTTTTCGATCATCATCTTCTGCGCGAAGATCACTTCTTCAACGGGGATCTCAACACCCAGGTCACCACGGGCAACCATGATGCCGTCAGAGGCTTCCAGAATCTCGTCGAAGTTGTTCAGACCTTCCTGATTTTCGATTTTGGAGATGATCTGAATTTGCTCGCCACCGTGTGCTTTCAGGTGAGCGCGAATTTCTTCAACGTCGGAACGCTTACGAATAAAAGAGGCAGCAACGAAATCGACGCCTTGTTCGCAACCGAAAATCAGGTCGCGTTTGTCTTTTTCAGCCAGAGCAGGCAATTGGATGGAAACGCCTGGCAGGTTAACGCCTTTGTTCTCGCCCAGATCGCCATTGTTCAGCACTTTACAGACGACATCGTTGCCGCTGATCGCCGTAACCTGCATACCGATCAGGCCGTCATCAACCAGAACGGTGTTACCGACGCTGAGGTCTTCGGTGAAACCTGCGTAGGTGACAGCAACGCGATCCTTGTTACCCACGATGCTTTGATCGGTGGTGAACGTGAAGGTTTGACCTGCGGTCAGCGTGACATCCGCACCGTTTTCCAGCTTCATGGTACGAATTTCTGGACCCTTGGTGTCAAGCAGGATAGCGGCTTTCTGACCGGTTTTTTCCATGACGGCACGCAGGTTCTTGATGCGTTGGCCATGTTCTGCGTAATCCCCGTGAGAGAAATTCAGGCGCATAACATTCATGCCGGCAGACAGCAGGTTGCCAAGCACTTCTTCTGACTCTGTTTTCGGCCCGATGGTACAAACAATTTTTGTCTTTTTCATACGATAGTTTCTACAAGTTGTGATGGATAAAAAAACGAGTGAACCAGTGGCTGTGGCCGTGTGAGGCAAGCCGCTGGAAAGAATGCATGAGGGAACGGTGTAAAAGAGGTAAGTATAGAGGGTCGTAGCGAATGGGTGATGAAGTGCGCAACCGCTCGTCGCATGGGATTCGCGGGGGCTAGCGTTGGCGATGCCGTTGATAATAATGTTATTGATAGTGGCACGTTGTTTAGCTGAAACCATTCAATTGAAACGACGTTTCGTATTATAGTTATTAAGCGACGAGAAACAAGGTGGTAAAAGGTCAGAAATTGAATATTTCAGTGCGTTTACGCAAAAAATTGAGCGATTTGGTGTTTTTACCTAACTTTGTTGCGCAACTGCCTAAGAAATCCGTTGTATAAATACGCTATTACGGTGAGTCATGGCAAGTCGTTGATTCTTGTAACAGCCGACAATAAATAAAGAAAGTGCGTGTAAGCAACATGCTTTTCTATCGATCCGTATCACGTTTTTGTGTCATGCTCCTTGAGAAGATGAATGCAAATGGTAGTTTACCAGCCATTGCGGATTGTTACTGCGTAAGCAGGCAAAACCAGATGCTCGTTCTTGCTACGGGTGTCTGGTTTTTTTGTTTCCAGGGTTTGAAAAATGAAGATTGCCAAAATACTCAACAATAATGTCGTCACCGTAATCGACGAAAACAATAATGAGTCGGTTGTGATGGGACGCGGGCTGGGCTTCAAAAAGCACTCTGGCGATCTGCTGGATGAAACGCTGATTGAACGCGTGTTTGTGATGAAGTCAGGAGAACTGACCTCACGCCTACAGGAGCTGCTGTCAGAGATTCCGATGGATGTCATCACAACGGCAGACAAGATCATTCTGCTGGCAAAAGCGCGGTTGCCCGGAAAACTGCAAAACAGCGTCTATATCTCGTTAACGGATCACTGCCATTTTGCGATAGAGCGCCACAAGCAAGGCGTGGATATCCGCAATGTGCTGTTATGGGAAATCAAGCGCCTGTATCCAAAGGAATTTGATATTGGGTTGGAAGCGCTGGATATTATTGAGCAGCGTTTGTCCGTACGGTTACCGGAAGATGAGGCGGGGTTTATTGCTCTGCATTTGGTGAACGCGCAACTTGACAGCGAAATGCCAGAAGTCTTGCAAATTACCAAAATCATGCAGGAAATACTAAATATCGTAAAATATCAGCTTAACCTGGATTATAACGAACAAGCGTTAAGCTATCATCGTTTTGTTACGCATTTAAAGTTTTTCGCGCAACGATTAATAGGGAAAAGCACCGTATTTAGTGATGATGAATCACTGCATGATGTCGTGAAAGAAAGATATCAATTGTCTTATCGCTGTGCGGAAAAAATACAAGCACATATTGTGCAAAAATACGTTTACACGTTAACGAAAGAAGAATTAATGTTCTTAACGATTCATATTGAACGCGTGCGTACGGAAGGTCAGGAGAAAATAGAACCAGGCGATGGAGAATAATTTCTGCTAATTTGCTTTTCGTCACAAAATAGCAGTGTAGCAAGATAAATACCTTGCTTACGATGAAAGTGAAAGAATAGAGTATGTGGAAAGTAAGTTATCAAATGAAGTAAAGTTTTATTGTCAGGGCATGAGTTGTGCTGGCATAGACCCTAAATAATTCAAGTAGCGTAGCCAACGCACAGGCAACTTGAAGTATGACGGGCATACAAGCAGGATTGTTACTGTCAGGCTAGTCTAGGCGGGCAGGCAAAACCTAAATCGTTTTCTCAATGTTTATTGGGAAAAGCGATTTAGGTTTTTTTTTGTCTCAAACAGAGCTGGCAATCTTAAATTATTGATATTTAAGTCTGTTTATATCCTAAGTAATTCGAGTTACAGGACAAAACGTTAACGTTTTGAACAACGCGAAGCGTTAGCCCTTTAGGGCGATGCTCAGTGATGAGCATCGTAACGCGGCAAGAAAGTGAATCCGATGAGCTTACTCGGGTAAGTGATTCGGGTGAGCGAACGCAGCCAACGCACATGTAGCTTGAAGTATGACGGATATAGCATTAAGGATAGACGATGGAATACAAAGCATTAGCAAGTGAGATACTCGATGGTGTCGGTGGACGTAGCAACGTCATTAGCGTGATGCACTGTGCAACCAGACTGCGTTTTAAACTAAAAGACAGTAAAAAGGCGGATGCCGCTGCGCTGAAGAATAATTCAGGCGTGATCATGGTGGTTGAAAGTGGCGGACAATTTCAGGTCGTCGTAGGAAATCATGTCAGTGATGTATATCGCAGTTTACTGAATGTTTCTGGATTGACCGACCACAGTGATTCCGAAAATAACGGGGGAGATGATGAGAAAAAAGGAAATGTTTTCTCTCGCTTCATTGATATTATTTCTGGAATATTTACGCCATTAATTGGTGTGATGGCGGCTTCCGGTATTTTAAAAGGTTTTCTGGCGCTCAGTCTGGCCTGTGGCTGGATGGTCGACACCAGCGGAACATATAAAGTGTTATTCGCCGCGAGCGACGCACTCTTCTTTTTCTTCCCTATTGTTTTAGGTTATACCGCAGGGAAAAAATTTGGCGGAAATCCATTTGTTACCATGGTGATTGGTGCAACGCTGGTTCATCCATCAATGATTGCTGAATTTAGTGCGATGCAGAACGCCGGTTATCAACAGCTTTATTTCCTCGGCATTCCGATTACCTTCATTAATTATGCCTCTTCGGTCATTCCGATTATTTTCTCGGCCTGGCTAGCTTCACGTCTGGAAAGACCGCTGAATGCCATCTTGCATATTAATATCCGTAATTTCTTCACGCCGCTGTTCTGCCTCTGTATCACCGTTCCGGTCACGTTCCTGCTGATTGGCCCGGCTGCAACCTGGCTTGGACACATGCTGGCTAGCGGTTATCAACTGATTTATGGGTTGAACTCCATGATTGCGGGCGCATTGATGGGGGCGTTGTGGCAGGTGTTTGTTATTTTTGGTCTTCACTGGGGGTTAACGCCGCTGATGATCAACAATCTCAGCGTGTTGGGACATGACACCATGATGCCTCTGCTGGTTCCGGCGGTATTAGGACAGGCGGGTGCGGTACTGGGCGTATTGCTGCGTACTCGCGACATGAAGTTGAAAGGTATTTCCGGTTCAGCTTTCTCAGCGGCAATCTTTGGTATTACGGAACCTGCGGTGTATGGCGTTACGCTGCCTCTGAAACGTCCTTTCATCTTTGGCTGTGTTGGTGGCGCAATGGGCGCCGCCATTCTGGGGTATTTCCATACCACCATTTATTCCTTCGGCTTCCCGAGTATCTTTACCTTTACTCAGGTTATCCCACCGACAGGTGTCGATAACACGGTCTGGGCTGCCATTATTGGTACAGCAATCGCCTTTACCTTCGCGGCGGTGGCTACCTGGGCCTTTGGGATTCCAGCGCAAGAAGATACGACAGCAGTAAACGCGGCTACTGCGGCACCGCAAGCCACGCAGAACCCGAGCGATGCAACGCGTAAACAAGCAATAAACAGCCCGATTGAGGGAACAGTGCTGCCGCTTGAGCAGGTCGGTGATGAAACGTTTGCTAGTGGATTAATGGGAAAAGGTATCGCGATTAAACCGCTGGCCGGGCGTGTGGTTTCTCCTGTCAATGGCACGGTTGCTTCGCTGTTTAAGACCAATCATGCCATTGGCCTCGAATCGGAAGACGGTGCCGAGGTGCTCATCCATGTCGGTATCGATACGGTGAAGTTGGATGGTCAGCATTTCACTGCACACATTAAGACGGGGGATGTTGTGAAGCAGGGCGATCTTCTGGTGGAGTTTGATTATCAGGCGATCGAAAAAGCCGGTTATGACACGACAACGCCCGTCATTATCACCAATAGCGAAGATTACGTTGATGTTCTGCCTACCGCCGGAAACACCGTGCAGGAACAGGGCGCACTATTGACGTTAATCCGCTGAAATTGACCTTTACGACCCAATTGGGAGGAGAAAAAATGAGCCATCAGTTTCCGAAAGAATTCTTATGGGGCGGCGCGATTGCAGCCAATCAGGTTGAAGGTGCGTATTTAACGGACGGCAAAGGGCTATCAACGTCTGATTTACAGCCACAGGGTATTTTTGGCGAGATCGTTACGCGTACCCCGGGCGACAGCGGAATTAAAGATACGGCGATCGATTTTTATCACCGTTATCCCGAAGATATCGCGCTCTTTGCTGAAATGGGCTTCAAATGTCTGAGAACCTCAATCGCCTGGACGCGCATTTTCCCGCAGGGCGATGAAACCCAGCCGAATGAAGCAGGACTGGCATTTTACGATCGCCTGTTTGATGAAATGGCAAAATACGGCATTCAGCCGCTGGTGACGCTGTCGCATTATGAAATGCCGTTCGGCCTGGTGAAGAATTACGGCGGCTGGGGAAATCGTGAAACGATTACGTTCTTCGAGCGCTACGCTCGTACGGTATTCCAGCGCTATAAAGATAAAGTGAAATATTGGCTGACGTTTAACGAAATTAACTGCGCATTACATGCACCATTTACAGGCATTGGTTTACCTACCGAGAGTAGTAAGCAGGATATTTATCAGGCGATTCATCACCAGCTTGTTGCCAGCGCTAAAGCGGTGAAGGCGTGCCATGACATCATCCCTGATGCCAAAATTGGCAATATGATGTTGGGTTCCATGTTCTATCCATTAACCTGCAAGCCTGCGGATGTACTGGAAACGATGCAGCAGAATCGCGACTGGTTGTTCTTTGGTGATGTACAAACCCGAGGATATTACCCGGCGTACATGAAGCGCTTCTTCGCACAGCACGGCATTACGCTGTCGGTAACCGAAGACGATCGCCAGTCTCTGAAGGAAACCATCGATTTCATCTCGTTCAGCTACTACATGACGGGCTGCGTAACCACCGATGAAGAAGTGAACCAGAAAGCCCGTGGCAATATTCTGAATATGGTGCCGAACCCGCATCTGGAAAGCTCGGAATGGGGCTGGCAGATCGACCCAGAAGGGCTGCGCTATATCCTGAACTACCTCTATGACCGCTATCAAAAACCGCTGTTCATTGTGGAAAATGGGTTGGGAGCGAAAGATACACTCGAAAGTGATGGCAGCATTAACGATGACTATCGCATCAAATACCTGAACGATCACCTGTATCAAGTGGGCGAAGCGCTGGAAGATGGCGTTGAGGTGATGGGTTACACCTGCTGGGGGCCTATCGATCTGGTCAGTGCGTCGAAAGCTGAAATGTCAAAACGCTACGGTTTCATTTATGTCGATCGTGATGATGAAGGGAACGGCACATTAGAACGTCGGCGTAAAAAAAGTTTCTATTGGTATAAAGATGTTATTTCCTCTAATGGAGAAACGTTGAAATAAATCGGCGTATCAATATACCCTAAATAATTCGAGTTTCAGGACAAAACGTTAACGTTTTGAACAACGCGAAGCGTTAGCCCTTCAGGGCGAGGCCCACGACGGGCCGAGTATTTGAACGCAGCCAACGCACATGCAACTTGAAATATGACGGGTATAAACTCTTTACGCATTCATTCTCAGAGAGATTATCTCTGGAATGAATGCGGTATCATTTTTTACTCTTTATAAGAAAGAAGATGAGGAGTCAATAATGAGAGGTCGGAATAACCATTAAATTCTAATAGACGATTATTTTTTACAAATAGCTGTTCATAAATAGACGAGCCCTCGGCTGGCGTCGAAAGGGCTTCGTTTTAAATTTAATAATGTACCCTACTCGGATAATAATCATGCGTAAAAAATTCCCTGTAAAGATGATGGTATTACTGATGTCGTCAGTGTTTTTGTCTAATGGTGCTATGGCCGCAAAATTGACCGTAGAAGAAAGGCTAGAGCTATTGGAGAAGGAGCTGGCAGCAAATAAAGCTGAATTGCAGTCAACCAAAAAAGAGTTTCGTGAATATAAGACAAATGCAGAAAATAAAGCACGTCTGGCAGCGAACTCTGTGGCAAAGGATAAACCACTGGTTGTTGCCTCTTCTGGTACATCATCGGTTAATCAGGTTGTTCTTGCGTCTGCCGCTCAACCAGCCGTAAATACGGCTGATGATGCTACGAATGCACCACAAAAACCATTAACGCTAGCTGAAGTGAGTAAGTTCGTTAAAGATGATATTGGCTTTAGCTATACAGGGTATTTCCGTTCTGGATGGGCAACGGCCGATCATGGCGCACCAAAATCGTATGCGATTGGTTCATTAGGGCGTTTTGGTAATGAGCACAGTGGTTGGTTCGATCTCATACTGAGTCAAAAAGTTTATGCAGAAGGGAATAAGCGTGTCGATGCTGTCATCCAATTGGATGGCAACGTGGGTATGCAGTATAACAGCGCCTGGTTTGGCGAAGACGCCGATAATGAAAATAAACTGCAATTCTCCCAGATGTACGTCAATACAAAAGGGTTCTTACCCTTCGCCCCAGAGGCTGATTTTTGGGTAGGTAAAAATACCCTGCCAGTCTATGAAATCCAGATGCTGGACTGGAAAAGCCACCGTTCAGAAGCGGCGGGCGGTGTCGGTATTGAGAACTGGCAGTTGGGTGTGGGTAAACTTGATGTCTCTTTGAACCGTGAAGACGTTAACGCGCGCCGATTCGTATATAATGACCCGAAAAAAGATAAAAATCAGGTCAATACCAATGCGGTTGATGTTCGCTATAAAGGTATTCCGCTGTGGGATGATGCAACACTGTCTCTGATTGGTAAATATGCGCAAGCCAATAAGAGTAATGTACAGAATAATAATGAAATTGATGGTTTATCGTATAAATTGAAAGATGCCTGGACTGCGGGTGTCATTTTACGCCAAGGATTATATAATGGTGGATTTAATGAATTCACCGTGCAAGGCGCGAGTAATTCTATTGCCAGCGGTTTTGCTAATATATCTGATGCTAACCCGACGTATAGCCGTAATGGTGACTACTATGGCAATCATTCAGGCAATGCCTTCCGCGCGATCTCGCAAGGTGAAATGTATTTGCGTGATGATGTCATTATGGCGAATGCGCTGGTTTATTCACAAGGTAATGATATATACAGTTATGACATGGGAGCGCATACCGATTTCAACAGCATCCGTGCGGTATTACGTCCTGCTTATATTTGGGATAAATTCAATCAGACCGGGGTCGAATTGGCGTATTTTAACCAAACCAATAAAGCCAATGGTGTGAATTATCACGAGTCAGGTTATAAAACCACGCTGTACCATGCGCTTAAAGTTGACACGAGTATCTTGAATTCTCGTCCAGAGATTCGGTTCTATGGTTCTTACCTGAAAATTGAAGATAACGATATCAGTCAGGCTACATTTAACGACAGCAAGAGCGATCAATTCTCCTTGGGTATTCAGGCGGAAGTCTGGTGGTAATACCTGTCATCACGTCGGCACCGCTGAGGCGGTGCTGTCACATTTAGCAAAAACAGACTCGATTACGTGATAGTCGGGATGGGATTATGCGAATGAACATGAAGAAAATATCTTTATCATTATTGACCCTGAGTATGCTGGCTGGCGTTTCTATCAATGCGTCTGCGCTACCGGCCGATTTCCCTGTTATGCCAGCGGCAACCGTTCCTGTAAGCCAGTATGTCACCGCAGTTAATGCCGATAGCAGTATCTCTTTCCGCCTGTTTGCACCCACGGCGAAGCAGGTCAGTGTTTTTACCGGTTCGACGCCCGATAGCATCGTGTCCCACGCGATGACGAAAGACGAATCCGGTGTGTGGTCGTTCAAAACGCCGGTGCTGGCACCGAACCTGTATGAATATTTCTTCAGCGTCGATGGTTTTCGTACCATCGATACCGGCACGGCGTTTACCAAGCCACAGCGTCAGGTGAATACCAGCCTGATTCTGGTGCCAGGGAGCATTCTGGATGTGCGCCAGGTACCGCACGGTGAACTGAGAACGCTAACCTATCACTCCAACGCATTGAAATCAGAGCGTCAGATGTATGTCTGGACGCCGCCGGGCTATAGCGAATCGTCAAAACCGTTACCCGTGCTCTATTTCTATCATGGCTTTGGCGACACGGGCGCGTCTGCTGTGGTGCAGGGGCGGATACCGCAGATGATGGATAACCTGCTGGCGGAGAAAAAAATTGAGCCGATGCTGGTTGTCATTCCTGATACGGAAACCGACGTTCCCGGGATTATCCCAGAAGAATATCCACCGCAGGAGCGGCGCAAGGTGTTCTATCCGCGTAACGCGTTAGCAGCGGACAGGGAACTGATTCATGACATTATCCCTGAGATCGGCAAACGCTTTAACGTTCGTCAGGATGCCAATGGCAGGGCGCTGGCTGGGTTGTCTCAGGGCGGCTATCAGGCACTGGTATCGGGTATGAGCCATCTGGATCATTTCGGTTGGCTGGCGACGTTCAGCGGCGTTACTACCGA
This sequence comes from Pectobacterium sp. IFB5596, assembly GCF_021432585.1. NCBI lineage: Bacteria > Pseudomonadati > Pseudomonadota > Gammaproteobacteria > Enterobacterales > Pectobacteriaceae > Pectobacterium > Pectobacterium sp. IFB5596. The sequence continues at coordinate 694,002 of NZ_LXFY01000001.1, read as the reverse complement.
AACGGTGCCAAACTCGGCCGTTGCTGCACAGCTTGGTCGACCTGAGCAGATTAATCGGCAACTGAAGAACTTCACGGTGGTGATTGGCGAAACTGACAACATCACGGGTAAGGACATCGCGGGTTTGAAAGCGGTACTGGAGCAGAAAAACATCCAGTTTGATTATCGCCATTATCCGAATCTCGGTCATGAAATGGATGTCTGGCGGCCGGCCTACAGCGAATTTGTCCAGAAGCTTTTTAAATAGTGTCTGCATGCTGCGGGTTGAAGGTTCGTAGGCCCGCTTTCTCTGATGGCAGCTTGAGTCATCGGGCTGCCATATCAACGACTGCCCATCATAGTTAAGGATAATCATGTCTATTCACAGATATTTTTCCCGATGTGCCATGCTGATCGTGGCATTGCCCTTCCTCAGCGCGCTCACTGCGCAGGCGCAAACGTCACCTTTCGATGTTGCCGATCATAAACAGATTCGTGTCATTATTAGCGCCGATGCGAAAAACGAAGCTGACGATGATTTTGCCGTTGCGCATGCGGTACTGACACCAACGATGCAGGTGAAAGGGTTGATTGCCGCCCATTATTCGCGTACCGAACCGTTGATGAAACGCGATGGCGAAAACAGCATGATGGAAAGCTATCATGAGCTCCAGCGTCTAATGAATGTAATGGGAAAGACGGACATTCCCGTTTATCGCGGTGCGACGCAGGCGCTGAAGGCTGACGGTGGCGTGCCTGTGTTGAGTGAAGGCGCGCAAATGCTGATCAAAGAGGCGTTAAAAGACGATTCTCACCCCCTGTTTGTGTTAGTTATGGGGCCGATTACGGATATTGCTGCTGCGTTGCAGGCTGAACCGAAGATCGCCAACAAAATGACGGTGGTGTGGATTGGCGGCATGCCTTACCCGAAAGGCGGCTGGGAATACAATATGTTCAACGATCCGGTTGCGGCGAACACCGTATTCAAGTCCCAGGTGCCATTGTGGCAAGTCCCACATAATGTCTATATGTCCGTACGCGTTTCGCTGTCTGAACTTGCCGTGCGCGTTAAGCCGCAGGGGAAAGTCGGAGAGTATCTGTGGCAACAGCTAATTGAGTTTAATCGTGCAATTTCTGAAACCATCAAAGAGGTTCCCTGGCCGAAAAGCGAAGTCTGGGTATTGGGTGATAACCCCTCGGTTTCTCTGCTGTTGGACGATCACGAATACCATTACACGCTGGTCAACGCCCCACAGTTAAACGACGATCTGACCTATGCGCCTCAGGAAAATGCGCGCCAGATTCGGGTGTATAACGCTGTTGATGCCCGCTTCACGCTGGAAGATTTCTACGCCAAGCTGGCGTTGGCCTATGGAAATAAAAAATAGGATCGCGACGGAGTAGTGCGGAGAGCAAACCGATCGGCCACTCCACGGGGTGGCTTGCTACGGCGAATACGTTTCCTGTGATGACCTCAGGATGAGTAAAGTGACAGGCATCAATATGGTGCCTATTGCTGAGTCCATCTGGCGTTATTGCTGTTTAGTGGTCGGGCGGGTGACGTCCCTATAACGCTTAATACCCAATGCCACCGCTAGCAAGGTTAGGATGATAAAAAATACGGTGGGGCAAAGGAACGTACTGGCTGATTCATGGTAGACGACATTATCTTCCTCATCAAAATACCGACCCAATTCATTGAATTGATTGCGATATGGCCAGTAAAGCATAAAGTAAAGCGCACCGAACAGGCTGGCCATCATGGCTGAAAAAATGGCTGCGATGGCAAGCAAAATTTGTGAAAAACGCGGCATTCCCTTTTTGCGCACAACAGACTCCTTAATGCGCCCAATTGGGCTACAGTCGTACAGTAAAAACGCGTAATCTATCAATCGATTAAATTGGTCTTCCCCCCTTCCTTTACCGTGGGAGAGGAAAACAATGCCTTCCTCTGAGGCGATTGACAAGTCCTTAGCTCTGCATTTCAAACCATGTGCTGAAAGTTTGTTCTTTTGATGGTATCCCGATGAAAAATAGTCAATTAACTCTTTAGTGTGATCTGACGTGCTCCGATGTTGGGATCTTGTTAAGGCACTAAAGAGTCATGATCTAACCATTAGTGGGAAAATGGGACAGCCTTCATACATTCTTCGATACGAATCATTACTTTTCTTTACCTTTGATCAAAAACAATATTTTGAATGCATCTTTTTGCTATTTATAGCACCGAGCAATGTCACGACAGTTGGTGTGGTTTCTGTCGAATGGATAACGAAAATGACCGCCAGTAGGCGGCTTAATGTGGACACAAACGCATGGTCAGGATAAGCATGTCAGTCTCCTATCTGTGGGGCATGGTAGCCAGTCTCTTTTTACTGATGCCAGCCTACTCCGCTGATGTTCCGGCGCCTTCTTCTCCCGCCCCAATAGAAGCAAAAAATTCAACCTTCATCAATCAACACCCCGATCAGTTCAACTCGTGGAAAGCGACCAGCGAACAGTCTGAACGTCATGACGCGCTGGCAGAAGATCCGTATATGGTCATTCTTTGGGCCGGTTACCCCTTTTCCAGAGACTATAACAAGCCGCGCGGCCACGCTTACGCAATAACGGACGTGCGTGAAACGCTGCGCACCGGTGCCCCGAAGACGGCAGAAGATGGCCCGCTGCCAATGGCGTGCTGGAGCTGTAAAAGCCCGGACGTCGCCCGATTGATCCAACAGGAGGGCGAGGAAGGCTACTTCAAAGGCAAGTGGGCGCGAGGTGGACCGGAGATTACTAACGATCTCGGCTGTGCAGATTGCCATGATACCGCATCACCGGATTTTGCTCAGGGCAAGCCCGCGTTGACGCTGTCCCGTCCCTACGCGGAACGTGCAATGGAGGCGATTGGCAAGCCGTTTGATCAAGCCAGTCGGTTCGGACAGCAGTCCATGGTCTGTGGACAATGCCACGTTGAGTATTATTTTTCCGGCAAAGATAAAGCGGTGAAATTCCCGTGGGATAACGGTACGAAAGTCGAAGATATGGAGAAATACTATGATGCTATTTCTTTCTCCGACTGGACCAACACCCTTTCCCGCGCACCGATGCTGAAAGCTCAACATCCAGAGTATGAAACCTGGAGCATTGGTATCCACGGTAAAAACAACGTGACCTGTATCGACTGCCATATGCCGAAAGTGAAAAACGCAGATGGCAAGCTGTACACCGATCACAAAATAGGTAACCCCTTCGATAACTACGGCGAAACCTGTACCAATTGCCACACGCAGGATAAAGCGGCGATGCAGGCGGTGGTTGCTGAACGCAAAACAGCGATTCAGGAATTAAAACTGAAAGCAGAAGAGCAACTGGTTCATGCGCATTTTGAGGCTAAAGCAGCCTGGGATGCTGGTGCAACCGAAGCAGACATGCAGCCGATTCTTATGGATATCCGCCATGCGCAGTGGCGTTGGGATCTGGCGGTCGCGTCTCACGGTATTCACATGCATGCGCCGGATGAAGGCTTACGGATGCTCGGCACTTCGCTGAGTAAATCCGCCGAAGCGAGAACCAAGCTGGTGCGTTTGCTGGCACAGAAAGGGGTGACTGGCGAAGTCAAACTGCCGGATATCTCGACAAAAGAGAAAGCGCAGCAGGCGATTGGGCTCAACATGCAGCAAATAAAAGCCGAGAAACAGGATTTCCTGAATACGGTGGTGCCGCAGTGGGATGAGCAAGCGCGTAAAGCTGGACGACTGAACTAATAACCCCATCGCCCGTGGACGCGGGCGATCATAGAGTGGAGTGGATATGAGCGTATTACGTTCGTTATTGACTGCCGGGGTGCTGGTATCAGGCATGCTTTGGGCCTTGCCAGGGCTGACGCAGCCCGCACCTCAGGCGGAAAAAGGAGAGCGGTGGGAAGTAATACCACAGCGCAATCCCGATGAGGCTTGTCTACAGTGCCATAAACCGGACGAGGATGGCATGAAAGGCAAACATGCCTCCGCAGTCAATCCGCATAATCAAAAGCAGGTGACCTGTACGAACTGTCATGGCAAGCCGTCGCTGCTGCACCGCGAAGGCGTTAAAGATGTCATGCGCTTTAACTTCCCGATGTATAAGGTGGAAGAGCAAAACAGCGTCTGTATGTCATGCCATACGCCGGAGCAGTTGCAGAAATCGTTTTGGCCACATGATGTACATGTGGCCAAAGTGGCCTGTGCCAGCTGTCATCAACTGCATCCTACGCAGGACAGTATGCAGACGCTGAACGATAAAAGCCGCATCAAGCTGTGTGTGGATTGCCATAGCGATCAGCGCAATAACCCCGATTTCAACCCAGCCTCAGTGCATCTGGGTAATAAGAGGCAGCCATGAGTTGCTCTCGTCGTCAATTTATTGCCCGTATGGGCGGGCTGATCGCCATCACCAGCACGGCGGGGCAGGTTGTCGCACAGACGCTGAATATCAACGGCGTCCGCTACGGCATGATCCACGATGAATCGCTCTGTATCGGCTGTACGGCGTGCATGGATGCCTGTCGTGACGTCAATCAGGTGCCGGAAGGCGTATCGCGCCTGACGATCATTCGCAGCGAACCGATTGGGACCTTCCCTGACGTGAAATACCGTTTTTTCCGTCACTCCTGTCAGCACTGCGATCATGCGCCCTGTGTTGACGTGTGTCCTACCGGGGCGTCATATCGCGATGCGGCAAGCGGCATTGTCGATGTCAATCCCGATCTGTGCGTAGGCTGCCAATACTGTATTGCTGCCTGCCCTTATCAGGTGCGCTTTATTCATCCGCAGACGAAAACGGCGGACAAGTGTGATTTTTGCCGCAAGACCAACCTGAAAGCAGGAAAACTACCCGCCTGTGTGTTGTCTTGTCCCACTCAGGCGCTGACATTCGGTAACCTTGACGATCCTGACAGCGAGATTTCCCGCCTGCTTCGTCAACAGCCGACGTATCGTTACAAAATTGCGCTCGGCACCCGGCCTAAGGTCTATCGCGTACCGTTTAAATACGGGGAGGTTCATCAATGACGCCCGTGTCTTCAAGCGCATTCCATTTTGATTCGTTAGTCTGGGACTGGCCGATTGCGATTTACCTGTTTTTGGTAGGCATCTCTGCGGGGCTGGTCACGCTGTCGGCCTTGCTGCGACGCTACCATCCCGAGCAGGCAACCGCAGACAGTACGCTAATGCGCACCACGTTGGTTCTCGCGCCGTGCACCATTATCCTGGGATTGCTGATTCTGGTCTTCCACCTGACGCGGCCCTGGACGTTCTGGAAGCTGATGTTCCATTACAGCTTTACCTCGGTGATGTCTGTTGGGGTCATGCTGTTTCAGGTTTACATGGCGGCGCTGGCGGTCTGGTTAGTCAACATTTTTAGCGAGCAGGCTATCGTACTGCAACAGCGCTGGCTGCCGAAGCTGAGTATTCTACCCAAGGTGCTTGGTTGGCTGGCACCGATGCAAAAATCGCTGGATATCGTGATGTTGCTGCTGGCGGTGATGTTAGGGGCTTACACCGGGTTTTTACTCTCCGCGCTGAAGACCTGTCCGCTGCTGAATAACCCGATTCTCCCCGCGTTATTCCTGTTTTCGGGGATATCCTCCGGCGCGGCAGTGGCGCTGATCGCCATGGCCTGCCGTTATCGTCGCAATCCGCATAGCGAAGAGGCGCACTTTATCCATCGCGTCGAAACGCCTGTTGTGTGGTTGGAGATCTTCTTGCTGTTCGCGTTCTTTATTGGCCTCGCGTTAGGGGACGATGGGAAGCAGCGAGCGCTGGCGGCGGCGTTGGGCGGTGGATTTTGGGCCGTGTGGTTCTGGCTGGGTGTTGTAGGGGTTGGATTAGTCATTCCCTTGCTGCTCAAGTCATGGGCTAACCGCTTGCATTCACCTTATGGCGTGCTGGCGGTTTGTGGCATGAGTCTGGTGGGGGTCTTGCTGCTGCGTTTCTTTATCCTCTATGCGGGGCAGTTAACCGTTGTCTAATTCCCCGCAAGAGGCCCGTTGATGTTGTTATTGCCAGAATTCGGGTATGTGGCGCTGTCGCTGGCGGGGTGTGTTGGCGTGGCGACAGCGTTGCTGACTTTTTCAGGCTACTCCTTGCGCTGGTCGGGTACTTACCGACTGGCGCGGTGTTGGACGCTGGTGCTATTTGGTCTTGTGCTGTTCGCGTTCGGCGCGCTGACGCTGAGCGTGGTGCTGGATGATTTCTCCGTTAATTATGTCGCACAGCATAGCCACTGTGATTTACCCCTTGGGCTAAAAATAGCCGCGGTTTGGGGCGGGCATGAAGGGTCGCTGCTGCTGTGGCTGTTGTGTTTGTCCGGCTGGAGCGCGGCGTTTGCCTGCCGCTATCGCAAAGCGACGAGTGCACTGTTTCCGCTGACGCTGGCGATGCTGGCCGTGATAGCGACCGCGCTGCTGGTGTTCATTGTGTTTTTTTCCGATCCTTTTGTGCGTCTCTTCCCGCCAGCGGTGGCGGGAAGAGATCTCAACCCGATGTTGCAACATATTGGCCTTATTCTCCATCCGCCGTTGCTCTATCTGGGCTATGGCGGGTTAACCGTGAGTGCGGCACTGGCATTAGCCTCCCTGATTCACGGCGAGTTTACGGCTCCGACCGCCTGGATTTGCTGGCGCTGGACGCTGCCTGCCTGGAGCCTGTTAACGCTGGGCATCATCCTGGGATCGTGGTGGGCCTATAACGAACTGGGCTGGGGGGGATGGTGGTTCTGGGACCCGGTAGAAAATGCCTCATTGCTCCCGTGGTTAACGGCGAGCGCACTACTCCACAGTCTGTCTGTCACACGCATGCGCGGTATCTTCCGCCATTGGTCGCTGATATTGGCGCTGTTGACCTTCATTTTATGCCTGCTGGGTACGCTGATCGTGCGCTCTGGGATACTGGTTTCGGTTCACGCTTTCGCCCTCGAACATGACCGCGCAGTGCCTTTATTTATCCTGTTTTCTTGTTTAAGCATGGCAGCGCTAGCCGTTTATGGCTGGCGCGCCCAGTTTGTTCATTCTGCTGCCCGTTTCTCTGGCTGGTCGCGGGAAATGGCGATACTGTTGGTGCTGCTGTTATTCAGCGCTGTCGCACTGGTGGTACTGCTCGGCACGCTTTACCCGATGATCTATGGGCTGTCGGGCTGGGGGAAAATCTCCGTCGGCGCGCCTTACTTTAACCGCGTGCTTTTGCCTTTCGGTGGCCTGATGCTGCTGCTGATTGGGATTGCTGCCGGAGGTTACTGGAAGCGCAATACGCGGTGGCCTTCCCGGCGTTTAGCCATAACGCTGGCAATTGGTGTTGTCACCACTCTGGCCTTATGGCCGTATGGGTACGCTGTTGCACTGGCTACAGGCCTGATCGGCTGGGTGATGGCGGCACAATGGCTACAGCCGCTGTCGGCGATACGCCAGCAGCTTCCTGCGCTACTAGCACATACGGGCGTGGCACTGTTTGCTTTGGGCATCGTGTTTTCTGCGGGCAGCAAGCAGGAAATCAGCGTCAATGTCGGTCAGGGAGAACAGGTCACGTTGGGCGACTATCATTTTCGATTTTTACAGCTGGATTTAGTGGCAGAGCAGAATTACACCGCAGAACAGGCTGTGATTGCGATCTATCGTGGTGATTCGCCAATCGCCCACGTCATGCCGGAACGCCGTTATTACAACGCACGCAAGCAGCAGATGATTGAGCCGGGCATTGCCTGGGGACCGATCAGAGAATGGTATGCCGTGATGGGCGAGAAAACCGGCGAAAACCGCTATGCGATGCGTTTCTATGTGCAGACCGGCGTTCGCTGGGTATGGGGTGGTGGCATGTTAATGGTCGCGGGCGCACTGCTGGGGTGGTTCCGAGGGAGAAGGGTCTATGACTAAACCCCTTGCGCTGCTTCTCATGCTACTGGTTTTTTCTGTGCAGGCTCAGGTGGTTGATACCTGGGTATTTTCGAGTCAGGCGCAGCGTCAGGACGCGCTGGCGATTGCTGGAGAATTACGCTGTCCGCAATGCCAGAACCAAAGTCTGCTGGAATCAAACTCACCTGTAGCAGTCAGCATGCGCCATGAGGTCTTTTCCATGGTGGAGCAGGGCAAGGACAAGTCAGAAATTATCGCGTTTATGAATCAGCGCTATGGCGATTTTGTTCAGTACAACCCACCGATGAAAATACAAACCGGCATACTTTGGTTAACACCGTTGCTCTTGCTGTTAGCGATTGTGGTTATTGCGTGGCGAGTGATACGGCGACAGAATCGAGGGGCACGCCCATGAGCCTGTTAGAAGTATTGATCGCCGCTGTCGCCATTATCCTGATTGCCGGGCTGCTGTGGCCGCTCTTGCCCCAGCACAAGCCGGAGGACGATGGCAAGTTACAACGCTTAGCGAAGCGCATCTGGCATTTTCAGTGTGAACAAGCCAGGAAGCATCTATCCGAGCATGAGGCAAAGATGCTGGGGCGCGAACTGTCTCACGACCTGCCACTAACGTCACTTCCTTCTTTCACGCAGCGTCCGATACCAACCCTTGCCGTTGTGGCTGCGGTCATCGTTATTTTCTTGAGTAGCGCGGTGCTCTACGCGCTAAGCCCGCGCAGTGAGCTCGTTCAAGCGGAGCGCCAGCGGCTTGCCGATCCGTTACACGATTTTAGCGATGTACAACAGCAGGAAAAACAGCTTGCTACCTTGCAGGGTAACATTCGTAAAACGCCGGGCAACAGCGTCCTCTGGGCTGAGTTAGGTGAATATTATCTTTACCGTAACGCCTATGACAATGCGTTGCGCGCTTATCGGCAGGCGATCGTACTGAAGGGTGACAGTGCAGAGCTGTATTCGGCGCTGGCAACGGTGCTGTATTACCAGGCAGGCCAAACCGTCACGCCTACGATGCAGGAAATGATCGATAAAGCGCTGGCGCTGGATGCCAATGAAGTGACGGCGCTAATGCTGCTGGCGTCTGATGCGTTCTTGAAAGCGGACTATGCGCGCGCGATTGCGATTTGGCAGCGCCTGCTGGATACGTACAGCCCACGGGTGAATCGCGTCCAGTTGATCGAAGCAATCAACACGGCAACGTTGCTAAAGAACAGCCAGAAATAGTGCGTGATACGTTTTGCTTTAGTGCCTTTGGGGAGTGCTTGTTGTCCGGCGCGTGCTAAGCGGTTGCATAAAATGACGGTCTTGTGGCGCACGAAACGCTCTCGGCGGCTGCATAAAAATATGCCCAATAGATTTCCGGTGTAGGCGTGTCGGCGTGGTTTTCGATACGACTCGATGATAGGGATAACCGGAATCGCCGACTTTATTGATCTCAATAAAAAAGATTAACTCTTTATGGTTACGCCCCCCGAGAGGGGGAGTAAAGGCGCCATGTTATTCTATACCCAGGGTATATGGCATTAGAAAGTAGGAGTACACCCCGATGTTAGAAGCGCGCGATGTGGTTTGCATACGCGATGAGCATGTGCTGTTCAGCGCGTTGTCGTTTACCGCCAGCCCGGGAGAAATGGTGCAGATTGCCGGTGCCAACGGGGTAGGAAAAACATCGCTATTGCGCATCTTAAGCGGTCTGGCGACGCCTGAGTCGGGAGACGTCTGCTGGCAAGGGCAGCGAATTAACCGCATACGTGAACATTTTAATCAGCAGCTTCTGTGGCTAGGCCATCAGCCGGGCATCAAGAGCGTTTTGACTGGTGAAGAAAATCTGCGCTTTTTCTCTCCGCAGCAGCATCAGGATGCCCATTGGCAGGCACTCGCTGCCGTCGGGCTGGCTGGATATGAAGACGTGCCCGTGGCGCGCCTTTCGGCGGGGCAGCAACGCCGTGTCGCACTGGCTCGTTTGTGGCTCACCGACGTGCCGCTGTGGATTCTGGATGAACCGCTTACCGCGCTTGACGTGGCGGGCGTTGAAATGCTGACGCAGCGTATGGAACACCATATTGCGCGCGGCGGCATCATTATTTTAACCACGCATCAGCCGCTACGCCCGTTCGCTCAACGCATCCGCTGTATTCAGCTCACACCGACTGAGGAAGCACCATAATGCGGCGCCTGATTGCTAGGGAATTACGCGTCGCGTTACGCAATAACGCGGAGATTCTTAACCCGCTGTGGTTTTTCCTTATCGTCATCATCTTATTTCCTCTGGCTATTGGACCTGAGCCGCAACTATTGATGCGTGTGGCACCGGGCGTGGTGTGGGTGGCGGCATTGCTGGCTTCTCTACTGGCGATGGATCGTCTTTTCCGTGATGACTATCAGGATGGTTCGCTGGAACAGCTGACGCTGCTGCCGTTGCCGCTGCCGTTAGTGGTGCTGGCGAAAGTGGTGGTGCATTGGATGGTTAGCGGACTGCCGCTGCTACTGCTTTCGCCGCTGGCGGCGTTGCTGTTTGGGTTGGACAGTCACGGTTGGTGGGTGATGGCGTTAACGCTGTTACTTTGCACGCCAACGCTCAGTTTTCTTGGCGCCATTGGTGCGGGATTAACGGTTGGGCTGCGCCGCAGCGGCGTGCTGTTAAGCCTATTGGTATTGCCGCTGACCATACCGCTGCTGATTTTTGCAACGGCGGCAGTAGAGGCCGCGATGATGCAACTGCCGGTAGGCGGGTATCTGGCGATCCTCGGTGCCTTTCTGGTGGGCAGCGCGACCCTAAGCCCGTTTGCCACGGCGGCCGCGTTGCGGGTGAGTATTCAATAATTTTCCGATCTTAGGATCGCCTTTATCGTCCCGTTGGGATGAGTTTTACGCAGAGTGAGCACACGATTATGTTGAGAAAAAACTATCAGCTTACGCAGCCGGATCGCCTTTATGGCCTTTGCGGCAGGCTTATCCCTTGGGTTGCCCTGATCAGCGTAGCGCTGCTGATTGGCGGTTGCCTGTTAGGGTTTGGGTTTGCGCCTGCGGATTACCAGCAAGGGCAAGGATATCGCATCATGTACCTACACGTGCCAGCCGCCGTGTGGTCGATGGGTGTCTATGCCGTAATGGCAATATTTGCACTGATCGGGATGATTCGGCAGTCAAAAACAGCGGAGCTTGCCGTGGCGGCGATGGCACCGGTCGGCGCGGTGTTTACCTTTATTGCGCTGACGACGGGAGCCACCTGGGGCAAACCGATGTGGGGGACCTGGTGGGTGTGGGATGCGCGCCTGACGTCCGAACTCGTTCTGCTGTTTCTGTACGTCGGTATCATCGCGCTCTACAACGCATTTGACGATCGCCGTCTTGCTGGCCGTGCGGCAGCCATTCTGGTGCTGGTTGGCGTGGTGAATTTACCCATCATCCATTTCTCGGTCGAGTGGTGGAATACCCTACATCAGGCATCGACAAAAATGCAGAAAACTATCGATCCCGCTATGCGCCTGCCGCTACGCATTATGATGCTAGGGTTTATGAGTTTGTTCGTGACGTTGTCACTCATGCGGTTGCGTAATCTGATACTGGTGCAACAGCGTCGCGCCCCTTGGGTTGCTGCGCTGGTCAATAAAGGAGGAATAGCACGATGAACATCGCCTTCACAAGCTGGCAGGATTTTTTTGCGATGGGTGGCTATGCCTTGTATGTCTGGCTGGCAGTGGTGTTAACACTGTTACCGCTTAGCGCGTTGATCGGACATACCTTCTGGCGTCGCCGTGCTTTATTAAACGACATCCGCCGCCAGCAGGCACGCGAGCAGCGTAAGAGCACGGCGCGTCAGCCGGCAGCAATGGAGGTGGTGCAATGAGTGCCCCGCGTAAAACCCGCCTCTATGCCATTCTGGCCGTTGTTTGCGGCACGGTGTTGACGGTAGCACTGACGCTCTATGCATTGAGTTCAAATATCGATCTCTTTTATACGCCCAGTGAAATTCTTTATGGCAAGAATGAAACGCAGGAAAAACCTGCCATCGGGCAGCGCCTGCGCGTGGGTGGCATGGTGATGCCGGGCAGCGTGCGCCGTGACAGCCAAAGTCTGGAAGTCCGCTTCACCGTTTATGATGCACAGGGTTCAGTTGATGTGACTTACAACGGGATGTTGCCCGATCTCTTCCGTGAAGGGCAAGGGGTTGTGGCGCAGGGTATTCTGGATAGCGACGATCATATTGCCGCGAAAGAAGTGCTTGCCCGCCATGACGAAAATTACACGCCACCGGAAATTAAAGCGGCGATGGAAGGGCAGAACGGCCATGCCTCTGCGGTAGCGACAGAGGGTAAACCGTTATGATGCCTGAAGTAGGCAACTATCTGCTGTGTCTGGCGCTGGGTGTTGCGCTGTTGCTCAGCGTGTATCCACTATGGGGGGCGTCGCGTCAGGATGCACGACTGATGGCACTGGCTCGTCCCCTTTCCTGGGTACTGTTCGCATGCATTTTGGCTTCCTTCCTCGTGTTGGTACATGCGCTGGTGATCAATGATTTCACCGTCCTTTATGTCGCAAACAACTCAAACCGTGCACTGCCGGTGTGGTATCGCGTGGCGGCGGCATGGGGTGCACATGAAGGATCGCTGCTGCTCTGGGTGCTGCTGATGAGTGGCTGGACCTTCGCCGTGGCGGTCTTCAGCCGGGGAATGTCGCTGGATGCGGTCGCCCGCGTGTTAGCCGTTATGGGGATGATTAATGTCGGCTTCCTGCTATTTATCATCCTGACGTCGAATCCCTTTACGCGTACGCTACCGGACTATCCGATTGATGGACGCGATCTCAATCCGCTGTTGCAGGATGTCGGGCTTATCTTCCACCCACCGCTGCTTTACATGGGTTATGTCGGGTTTTCCGTGGCGTTTGCGTTTGCGGTTGCCTCGTTGCTGGCGGAACGACTGGACAGCGCGTGGGCTCGTTGGTCTCGGCCGTGGACACAGGCGGCCTGGTCGTTCCTGACGCTGGGTATCGTGCTGGGTTCAGGTTGGGCCTATTACGAACTGGGTTGGGGCGGCTGGTGGTTCTGGGACCCGGTGGAAAATGCCTCATTGATGCCGTGGCTGGTGGGTACGGCGCTGCTGCATTCGCTGTCGGTTACCGAGAAACGCGGCAGCTTCAAGGCCTGGACGGTACTGCTGGCTATCGGCGCATTCTCGCTCTGCCTGCTGGGAACGTTTTTGGTGCGCTCCGGCGTACTGGTGTCGGTGCACGCGTTTGCCTCCGATCCGGCGCGTGGCATGTTTATTCTCGCATTTTTGGTCATTGTTATCGGTGGTTCGTTGCTGCTGTTCGCCATCAAAGGCAATCGGGTGCGGGCGCGGGTCACGAATTCGCTCTGGTCGCGTGAAACGTTCCTGCTCGGTAATAACCTGATCCTGATGGCGGCCACATTGGTTGTGCTGCTGGGAACGCTGTTGCCGCTGGTGCATAAGCAGTTGGGGTTGGGCAGCATTTCGATTGGCGCTCCGTTCTTCAACATCATGTTTACTCTATTAATGGCTCCTTTCGCCCTGCTGCTGGGCGTGGGGCCGCTGGTTCGCTGGCGGCGTGACGAGCCGCAAAAGCTGCGTAAGCTGTTACTGGTAGCAATGGCCGTCACTGCTGTGTTGTCGCTGCTGCTTCCCTGGCTGTTGCAGGATTCCCTTGTTGCCATGACGGTGGTCGGTCTGTCGATGGCGCTGTGGGTATTTTTCTTAACGGTGTACGAACTGCACACCAATTCCACTCGACGTCACGGCCTGCTGCGTGGTTTGGCCACACTCTCACTGAGCCAGTGGGGCATGGTGTGCGGCCATATAGGGTTGGCGGTGACGGTGGTGGGTATCGCCTTCAGTCAGAATTATAGCGTTGAGCGAGATGTGCGGATGCGGGCAGGCGACAGCATACAGATCCATGATTACCGCTTTACGTTTCAAGGCGTGCAGGATGTGGTGGGGCCGAACTGGCACAGCGGTAAAGGGACGATCGAGGTCACGCGTAACGGCAAGCCGGAGGCGATCCTGACGGCGGAAAAGCGCTTCTATAACACCAGCGGTGCGATCATGACGGAAGCGGCGATTGATGCGGGTGTGACGCGCGATCTCTATGCGGCTTTGGGTGAAGAGTTGGATGACGATAGCTGGGCGGTACGACTGTATTACAAACCCTTTATCCGCTGGATTTGGTATGGCGGTGGGCTGATGGCGTTGGGTGGCATTCTGTGTATGTTCGACCCGCGCTATCGTCTGCGTCGGGCTGTGAGGGAGACATCGTCATGAGTCGTAAGATTTTGTTAATCCCGTTAGTGCTGTTTTTACTGCTGGCTGTTGCCTTGCTGTGGCAACTGGTGCGGAACAGCGGCGGCGACGATCCGATGCGGCTGGAATCTGCCTTGATTGGTAAGCCAATCCCTGAATTTCGTCTCGAATCTCTGGATCAGGCGGGAAAGGTGTATAGCCAATCTGAGTTGAGCGATGGCAAACCGCTGTTGCTAAATGTCTGGGCGACCTGGTGCCCAACGTGTCGGGCGGAGCACCAGTTCCTCAACACGCTGGCGGCGCAGGGAATCCGCGTCGTGGGCATGAATTATAAAGATGAGCGCCCCAAAGCGGTTGAATGGTTGAAGACGTTAGGCAATCCCTATGCGATGAGCTTGTTTGATGGCGACGGTATGTTGGGGCTGGATCTGGGCGTGTATGGTGCGCCGGAAACCTTCCTGATCGACGGGAAAGGCATCATTCGCTATCGCCATGCGGGCGATCTCAATATGCAGGTGTGGCAAGAAACGCTGCAACCGCTGTGGGAAAAATACAGCAAGGAGGGCGGCGCATGAGAGTGTTTAGCTTACTTGGTGCATTGCTGCTGTCGTTCGGCGTCCTGGCGTCATCCGAGGTATTGCGTTTTGACAACGACACACAGGAGCAACAGTTCCGCGAGTTGACCATGCAACTGCGCTGCCCGAAATGCCAGAACAACAGTATCGCTGATTCCAATTCGATGATTGCCTCAGATATGCGGCAGAAAGTGTATGAACTGATGCAGCAGGGGCAAACGAAAGAGCAGGTTGTCGATTACATGGTGGATCGTTACGGCTACTTTGTGACATATGAACCACCGATCACGCCTTTCACGATCTTATTATGGCTACTGCCTGGGCTGTTTCTGGCGGCGGGGGCAGTGATAATTATTCGGCGCGCGCGTCGTATCAAGAGTGCCAAAGAACCGATGAGCGAACAGGATAAAAAGCGTTTGCAGACGTTGTTGGGACATGAGGGGAAATCGGAATGATGTTACTGACAACCATCATTGTTTTATCACTGATTGCATTGTCTGCGCTGCTGCTTGCGCCATGGTCGTCACGAGGCGAATACGATCGCGATACGATCAATCAGGCGTTGTATCGCGATCGTCTGCGCGAGCTGAATGGCGATGTTGTCAACGAGCGTGAACGAGCGCAACTGGTTGAAGAGCTCCAGCATACGCTGTTGCAGGATATTCCTGGCGGGGCGAAGGCCGTGCAGCGTCCGCTGAGCCGTTGGGTTTTGCTGCCGGGGGGCCTGCTGCTGGTCATCGTCAGCCTCGGCGTGTTTTGGAAGACTTCTGCGGTTAATCGGGTGCAAGAGTTACAGCAGGTCGTTGCATTAACGCCGGACCTGATGACGCGAGCGCTAGATGCGGATGCAGAACCACTGACCATCGAAGAGGTGGCACGCCTCGGATTGGGGTTGCGCAGCCAGTTGGAGGCACAGCCAGACAATGCACAAGACTGGTGGATGTTGGGACGCATTGCGGGCTTGCTGAGTAACTACGACATGTCTGTACAGGCCTTTGCCAGAGCGTTTCAGCTCGATCCGAAAAATACGGATCTGGCGCTGGATTATGCCGATCTGCTGTCTCGATCCACCGATCCTCGTGATAGCCAACGCGGTGGAGAAATGCTGCGTGAACTAATGAACTCCGGCTCGACCAATGTGCGCGTGCTGAGCCTGCTGGCTTTTAATGCCTATGAAGCCCAGCGTTATCAGGACGCGATTGACGCCTGGCAAACGATGCTAAAACTGTTACCGCAAAACGACACGCGCCGTGCGGTCATCGAGCGCAGCGTGGCGCAGGCGAAAGCGTCACTGTCGGTGCAGGCGACCACGGGGAAGTAGATCCTTTTTATCTTCATCATCAATAACAAAAGGGCGATATATCGCCCTTTTTTCGTTTCTGTTGTTACGGTGAAGGTTTCGTGCGCAATAAGCAGGGTAACTCTTTGCAATTGTTGCAGTGAAGATTTCGAGCGTAAAGAATTGCGCTGAGGTGAGCGTGGCCGCCGGATGAGCGGCATGGACGCCGCGAAAGTCTGCGCCGTGCTGGGAGCACGTCGCAGGCGGTTCGATCAGCGGATACGAGCGCCGAAGGCACCGCGAAGCGGCGTAATTCCCCGCGAAAAGCCAGGGGTCGCGGGGCGACGGTAATTGAGCCGCCCCGCGTCGGGCGCGTGCGACGCGAGTTGCAGAAAATCACGTGGCTTACTGCGCACGAAACCTTCGCTGTAATTACAAAATTATTTGAGAGGAACGGATACTTCCGCTTGTGTTGAGGACGGCATACGCCGTCCCGAGTGTTACGAAGGGGGCGGGTTATAACCCGCTTTTGACGCCGTGCATGTCCGGCAGTTTGTGTGCGATGCCCTTGTGGCAATCGATACAGGTTTGGCCGAGTTTTATCGCTTCGCTGTGTTTTTCCGCCGCGACTGTTTTTTGCCCTGAAAAATCCATGTAGTCAAAGTTGTGGCAGTTGCGGCATTCCTGAGAATTGTTATTTTTCATGCGCCGCCATTCGCTTTGCGCCATCGTCAGTCGGTGTGCTTCGAACTTTTGTGGCGTATCAATGGTACCCATTATTTTGCCGTACAGCTCTTTGCTGGCTTGAATCTTACGTACCATTTTGGGCACAAATTCATGCGGAACGTGGCAATCCGGGCAGGTGGCGCGCACGCCGCTGCGGTTGCTGTAGTGTGCGGTTTCCATATATTCCTGATAAACGGTATTGCGCATTTCATGACAGCTGATGCAGAACGCCTCGCTGTTGCTCATTTCCATGCCTTTCTGGGACGTCGCCAGAAAGAAAATACCGCCTGCGAAGCCGATAATCAGCAGCGTTCCCAATGCTAACCGACTTGGGCGGCGCCACCATTGCCACAGTTGGCGCAACAACCGTCCTACTTTTCCTGGTTGTTTCATAGCAAACCTCACTGTCCAAAGCCTTTAGAAGGGGTGAACGTGTTGCCGGTAATCGGCGAACTATCCGCCTGTGGCACGTGGCATTGCAGGCAGAAATGGCGTGCAGGCGCCACATTGCTCAGCACTTTGCCATCTCTATCGACAAAATGGGTTGGGCTGACGCGGGGAGCGCTGGTGGAACGGTAGCTCTCTACGCCGTGGCACTGTAAACAGCGGTTAAAAGTTGGAGTGACCTGATAACCATCCACGCTATGCGGGATCATCGGCGGTTGGTTGACATAGTTGAGCGCCATACGCTCCTGCTGCTTCGGCATTCGGCTATTTCCCGGCTGTGTCGCGGCGACTTCCGGCGATTGGCTTAAATCGACCTGTGCAGTGGCTATCGCACTGCACATTATCGCTAGGGCGGTGATCCAACGAAACCATCCCATTCTCAGGCTTTTCATGACTTTGCTCCCGATTTCCATCTAAGGGTTATTTTAAAAACGTCTTCAGCGCAGACATCAATACAGCGTCCGCATGTTATGCAGTCACGGTCAGCGATCTGTACCGGACTGTGTTTATCGAGCAAGGGCGCGCGCAGCACCTGCGGCTCTGGACAGACATGAAAGCAGTCCATGCAGCGCGTACAGCGTTCACGCTCTGCGGCATCCACAACCAGTGCGCCTTTCGCACCAAGCGCACCATACAGCGCGCCAGTCGGACAGAGGTGCCCGCACCAGCCGTGTTCCACGACCAATAAATCAAACAGAAACAGCGCCAGCAGCAGCCAGATACCCGCACCAAATCCGAAAATTAGCCCACGACCCGCCAGTGAGACGGGGTTGACCCATTCCCACAGCAGCCCACCCGTCAGTGCACTCCCTGCCAGAATAAATATCAGCAGCAGGTAGCGCAGGTTGCGGGGGAGTGTTGCCGAGGCGGTGATGCCGAAACGACGACGTAGCCAGGCGGCTAAATCGGTGAGTGGATTCACAGGGCAGACCCAGCTACAGAACAGACGCTTACCCGCCAGCGCATAGCTCAGGGCAATAATCAGCGCCCCGATCAGCGCAAGAGCGGCGGGCAGATGACCGCTAGCCAGACTTTGCAGCACCATTAGCGGATCGCTAAGTGGCACGGTATCGAACAATCGGCTGGCGCTGTAGTTACCGCGCAAAATCCAGAACCCTAACAGTGGGCCACTGAGGAACATGAGCAGCACAAGAGATTGGATCAGGCGGCGCAGTACCAGCCATTGATGGCTGCGCCACCAGCCTTTTTTCGCCCGAGCTTCTTGTCCGGCGTCTTGCTTACGATTTGCCATCGCGTGCCTCCAGCCAACTGAAACGGTAGTGGTGTCCGAGTTCGCCTTTTGCCAACGCACGCGGCAAGACCTTTATCGCAGGTTGTTCCAGCACGCAGGCCTTTTCACACTTTCCACAACCTGTACAGATATTGCTATGTACCGTGGGTAGAAAACGGGCATGTTTTCCGGTTCGGGCATTGCGCTCTGGTTCCAGTGTGATGGCGCTGTCGATGAGAGGGCAGACGCGATAACACACATCGCAGCGTAACCCCTGATAGTTCAGGCAGTTTTCCTGATCTAACAACACCGCCAATCCCATGCGGGCATCATCGATAGTATCCAGCGGCTGTAACGCACCGCTGGGGCAGGCGACGACGCAGGGAATGTCCTCGCACATCTCACACGGGATATCGCGAGCGACAAAATAAGGGCTACCGGCTGCGGGGCCGGAGACCAGCGTCGCCAGCTTCAGCGTATCGTAGGGGCAGACCTGAACACATTGCCCACAGCGGATGCAGGCACCGGAAAACGCCGCTTCAGGCAGCGCACCCGGCGGCCGCAGCCGGAGTACGTCAGCCTGAGCGCGTCGCTGCTGAATGCCGAGTATCGTCACCGCTGCGGATAAACCCGCTACGGCACGAACAGCGTCACGCAGAAAACGACGGCGAGCGGGTGGTGAATTCTCCGGGCGTGCCATGTTCTCTACACCTTAGCCAGCTTGACGGCGCATTTCTTAAAGTCCGTTTCTTTCGACAGCGGATCGGTGGCATCCAGCGTCAGAACGTTGGTCATCTGCGCGGCGTCGAAGAACGGCATATACACCAATCCGCGCGGCGGTTTGTTACGGCCACGCGTTTCAACAACGGAAACGACTTCACCACGGCGCGAGATAATGCGGACTTTTTCACCGCGACGCAGATCGCGCGCTTTGGCATCCTGCGGGTGGATAAACAGCACGGCCTCGGGAAAGGCGCGGTGCAGTTCCGGTACGCGACGCGTCATGCTGCCAGTATGCCAGTGCTCCAGCACGCGGCCAGTGGAGAGCCAGAGATCGTACTCTTCATTTGGCGCTTCGGCGGCAGGTTCGTACGGCAGCGCGAAAATCACCGCCTTGCCATCTGGCTTACCGTAAAAACGGTAGGCTTCTCCTGCTTTCACGTAAGGATCGTGTCCTTCGCTGTAGCGCCACTGCGTTTCCTTACCGTCAACCACCGGCCAGCGTAGCCCGCGAACCTTGTGATAGGCATCGAACGGCGCCAAGTCGTGGCCGTGTCCACGGCCAAACGCGGCATATTCTTCAAACAGGCCTTTTTGCAAATAAAAACCAAATTCGCGCGATTCATCGTTCAACTGATTTTCCGCTAATTCACTAAGCGGGAAGCGCGTGGTGACATCGTTCGCAAACAGCACGTCGTAGAGCGTCTTGCCGCGATAGGCGGGTTTCTGCGCCAGCAATTCTTCCGGCCATACTTCCTCTACGGCGAAACGCTTGGCAAAGCTCACGACCTGCCACAGATCCGATTTTGACTCACCCGGCGCTTTAACCTGCTGACGCCAGAACTGCGTCCGACGTTCGGCGTTGCCATAGGCACCCTCTTTTTCCACCCACATCGCGGTAGGTAAAATCAGGTCGGCTGCCAGCGCACTGACGGTCGGATAGGGGTCGGAAACCACGATGAAGTTACGCGGATCGCGCCAGCCCGGCATACGTTCCTGATTGATGTTCGGGCCTGCCTGCATGTTGTTGTTACACATCACCCAGTAGGCATTCAGCGTACCGTCTTTCAGCGCCCGATCTTGTGCGACGGCGTGCAGACCAATTTTCTCAGGGATCGTGCCTGTCGGTAATTGCCACAGTTTTTCCGCTATCGCGCGGTGTTTCTCGTTGGTGACCACCATGTCGGCTGGCAGGCGGTGGGCAAAGGTGCCGACCTCACGCGCGGTGCCGCAGGCAGAAGGTTGACCGGTCAACGAGAACGGCCCACAGCCCGGCTGAGAGATCTTGCCGGTCAACAGGTGGATGTTATAAACCAGATTGTTCGCCCAGACGCCGCGCGTGTGCTGGTTAAAGCCCATCGTCCAGTAGGAGATCACTTTCTTCTTCGGATCGGCATAGAGTTTTGCCAACGCTTCCAACTGGTCAGCAGGAACGCCGCTGATCGCGACTGTTTTTTCCAGCGTATAGTCTGCGACAAAAGCTTTGTATTCTTCAAAACTCATCGGTTCGGACGCATCGGAACCGGGATTTTTCGCCGCTTTTTCCAACGGATGCGTCGGACGCAGCCCGTAACCGATATCGGTCGCGCCTCTGCGTAGGTTCACGTGGCGGGTAAAGAACGCCTCGTTTACCGCATTGTTTTGAATAATGTAGTTGGCGATGTAGTTGAGAATGGCCAGATCGGTTTGCGGCGTAAACACCATACCGTTATCCGCCAGCTCAAAACTGCGGTGCTGGTAGGTAGACAGCACGGCGACCGTGACGTTGTTGTTCGACAGGCGGCGGTCGGTAATACGTGACCAGAGAATCGGGTGCATCTCCGCCATGTTGGAGCCCCACAGCACAAACGCATCGGTCTGCTCGATATCGTCGTAGCAGCCCATGGGCTCATCCATACCGAAGGTGCGCATAAAGCCCACCACCGCCGATGCCATACAGTGGCGCGCGTTCGGGTCGATATTGTTGGAACGGAAGCCCGCTTTGAACAGTTTGGCAGAGGCATAACCTTCCCAAATCGTCGATTGCCCAGAGCCGAACATGCCTATCGCGTTCGGACCTTTCTCCTTCAGCGCGGTTTTGAATTTTTCCGCCATAATGTCAAAGGCGCTGTCCCAAGAGATCGGAGTAAATTCGCCTTCTTTATCGAATTTACCATCACGCATACGCAGCAAAGGCTGAGTCAGGCGATCCTGCCCGTACATGATTTTAGGCAGGAAATAGCCTTTGATACAGTTTAGTCCGCGGTTAACCGGCGCTTCGGGATCGCCCTGGCTGGCGACAATGCGCCCATTTTGTGTCCCGACCAGCACACCGCACCCTACGCCACAGAAGCGGCAGGGCGCTTTATCCCAGTGAATAGCGTCCGATTGCTCGGTCGCGGCGCGAACCGCGATAGGAATGGTGATGCCTGCGACCGCGGCGGCCGCAGCAACCGCGTTCGCCTTCATAAAGTGTCGTCGACTGAGTTTCATGGTATTTCCTCACCCTGAGCTTGTTGATCAAGAGGTTGTTCATCGAAAGCAAAAGATTGTTCATCAAAAGACGGTTCATCAAGCTGGTGATAAACCAGCGAAACCGCCAATACGCCTGCAAGTTCGCGTATTGACGCTATGTGTTTTAATAGCGTGTCTTCTGAATCTGACTCCAGCACTACGGCCATTTTTCCGGTATCACTATCGCTGGCGGCAACGTCCACATTGGGTAATTTTTCCAATGCGTCGTTCACTGCGGCCATACGCTCTGTGTTGACGTGTACCACTACACTGCAAACATGCCAGACTGTGTTCATCGGTTTTCCTGTTGCGTCGTGAGACGCGCTGGCGCGGTGTGATGCCCCGCTGTTATTTTTTTCATCGACATGGCACCGACGGGGCACCCTGAGATGCAGGCGCCACAGGTGGTACAGGCGTCATCCTCGATCGACGGTGCAGCAACGCGCCCGATGGTGGGGCGAAACCGTATCGCACCGGTTTCACAGGCATCCTGACAGCTGCGACATTCCACCTGGTGTAGCGATAAACAGGCATCCTGAACCGTCAGGTGATATTCCCACGGTGTGGTGTGACTCTCCGCGAACAGCGCTTGTGGACACGCGCGAGCACAGTCGTAGCAGAACGTGCATTCGCCGCGCTGAAAATCGATGGTGGGAAAGCCCCCCGAACCACGCTGAATGATCCGCGTTCCGCAGGCCTCAACACAGGCGTTACAACGCGTGCACTGGCTCAGAAAATGGCTTTCAACACCACTCCACGGCGGACGCAGCGCGTTATCTGCCCGCTGTAGGCCACCGGTCAGTAAGGAACGTCGGGAGAGATTAGTCATGGCAGTTTGTCGCTCTGGCACTCGATAAAATATCCAATAAAAAACACGTTGTTTTTATAGGGGTTACACTATGCTCCCTAGGCTGTATGCGATAATCACCCTTTAGAGGTAAATGGGGGTGCCGGATCAAGCTTATGTAGGATTCGTGCCTTATCGGCTTGCCTGAGCTCGCGGGGATCGTGATAGTGACGCCAGAAGCCACTTCACTCGTATGACGTCAAAGGGGATTATTCGTCGTGATGGTCAAACGTCCTGTTTCTACCAGTCTGGCTCGCGCCTTTTTTTATATCGCGCTGCTTTCATTCCTGACGACGGGCATTGCGCTGCTGACGTTAGCCAGCGGTTTACGTGATGCAGAAGCGATCAACGTTGCTGGCTCCATGCGTATGCAAAGCTATCGCATGGGGTATGACCTACAGGGCGACCGCGCAGCGTTGGAATCGCATCGTCACCTCTATGCGCAAACGCTGGATTCCCCGGTTTTTCACCTGTTGGATCGCTGGTATGTGCCGCGTGATGTCCACGATCGCTATACCGCACTGTTACAGAGCTGGAAAATGATGGATGAGCGCCTGAGCGCAGGGGATAGAGGGTGGTATCAGGACAATATTGTTCGCTATGTCACACAGATCGATCTCTTTGTGCTGGCGTTGCAACATTATTCCGAGCGCAAGATGATGATAGTGGTTGTGACATCAATAATTGGTTCGATCACTATCTATATACTGATCTTCTTTACGCTGCGCCGTATTCGTCGTCAGGTGGTTGTGCCGTTGAATAAGCTGATGGCGGCCTGTGCATCCATTGAGAAAGGACGTTTTACCCATTCGCGGCTGGATATCAATCTACCTAACGAATTGGGATTACTGGCGCAAACCTTCAGCAGCATGACTGACGAATTGCAAAAGCTCTATCGCTCTTTGGAAGACAAGGTACGGCAGAAAACGCTGCGTTTGCAGGAAGTGAACCGCATGTTGAAGGTGCTGTACAACTGTTCTCAGGCGATGAATGTTAGTACGATCGACAGGCATTGCTTTCAGCAGATTTTGCAAATTGTTCGTCGCTATGAAACGGTCGGCTGCCTGGAAATGCGGGTAGGGGAGAACTGGCTGTTATGTGAGGGGCAATCGGACGCGCAGATTGCGTGGCAGGCGTTACCCATCCGTTTGCAAGAGGTTGAATTTGGGCAGTTACGGTGGCAGGCATCAACGCAGCAGCCGTCGGCACAGTTGATGGAAAGCGTCGCCAATATGCTGGGGCGCGGCCTCTATTTTAATCAGGCGCAGAAGCACTACCAGCAGCTGTTACTGATGGAAGAACGTGCCACCATCGCGCGTGAACTGCACGACTCACTGGCCCAGGTGCTGTCTTACTTGAATATCCAGATGACGTTATTAAAGCGTGCGGTCGCGGAAGAAAATGCGCAGGCTCGGCAGATCATCACCGATTTTGAACAGGCGTTGAGCGATGCTTACCGCCAACTGAGAGAGTTGCTGGGAACGTTCCGGCTGACGCTGCAACAGGCTGATTTGCCTGCGGCGATGCAGGAAATGATTGAACCGCTAAGAGCGCAGACCCAGGCGACGATTCATATCGATTGCCGTATCCCTACGCAGGCTCTGGATGCATCACAGCAGGTTCACCTGCTGCAAATCATTCGTGAAGCGGTACTGAACGCGATTAAACATGCGCAGGCGGCGGCAATTACCGTCAACTGTCGTACGCAGCCCGACGGCAGCCATTGTGTCGATATTCGTGATGACGGCTGCGGCATTGTCAATCAAGAGGAACCCGCTGGGCATTACGGTTTAAATATTATGCAGGAACGCGCCGAACGCTTAGGTGGCCGGTTATCTATTGGTCGCCATCCTGAAGGAGGAACGCAGGTTAGCGTCCGTTTTTCGACGCCGACCACAGCGCGTGAACGCGACAATACGAATAATCTCTACCCTGAATAATTCGAGCTGTGCACATGCCGCTTGAAAGATAACAGGGATAAATCATAAATAAAAAATAATAGATCTATATTACATTGGGGCTGGGCATGTCAGAAAAACCATCTTATCGCGTGTTGATCGTCGACGATCATCCGCTTATGCGTCGGGGAATTCGTCAGTTACTGGCAACGGATGCCATCTTTAACGTGATTGGGGAAGCCAGCAATGGTATGGAGGCGCTGAGCCTCGCGAATCGGGATTCTCCCGATATCATCTTGCTCGATCTCAACATGAAAGGATTAAGCGGGTTGGATACGCTGCACGCGCTGCGGCGTGATGGGATCTGCGCTCGTGTGATTGTGCTGACGGTTTCGGATGCGCCGAGCGATATTTATGCGCTGATGGACGCGGGTGCTGATGGTTACCTGCTTAAAGACAGCGCCCCGGAACATTTATTGGATTCCATCCGTAGCAGTGATGCATTTAGTGAACAGGTGCGTGACGTGTTGCGCCACCGTATCGCCATAAAAGAAACGCCGTCACCTTTTACCGTATTGACGGAGCGTGAACTGGATGTGCTTCAGGAAGTGGCATCAGGGCTATCCAACAAGCAAATCGCCGCGGTGCTGTATATCTCAGAAGAGACGGTAAAAGTGCATATCCGCAACATGCTGCGCAAACTCAACGTACGTTCCCGCGTTGCTGCCACGGTGCTGTATCTGGAAACTCGCGGCCAGTAGCCTACCTGCACGTTAAACAGGCGTGGTAAATAGGGCTTCTGGATTGCTTCCAGAAGCCCGGACGCTTATTCACGAAGGAGGGAAAAGACTCATTATTATAGGGATCGTGACGAGAGCGAGCAGTAGCGAGGCGATGATCGATAACGCGATCCTATCCGGCTGATAGTTATACTTCCTGGCAAAAACAGACACACCAGCGCCAATTGGCTGAGCGGCCATGGCTACCGCAGTGGCTAGCCAGATCTCCTGAGAATGACCCATCCCAAAGAGATAGACGGCTATCGAGAACGTGATGGCGGGCTGTATCGAAAGGCGTTGGCACAATACAAGGTATTGGTGTCCAGTGTTGTCTCCAAGCCCGTTCAGCCGATGCTACCTTGCAGCTTCTGGCGATTCGTACGGTGGTATCTGGGGCTGTGTCGATTTGCTGGGCTGATCCAGGGTTGGCTCTTGGTCTAGGCGTTCGGCCATAAAGCTGATGAATGCACTAAGCTTTGGAGCCAGATGCCGCGTTGGTGGATAGAGCACCCAGGCCGCACCACAGTAGTTAGTCTCGAATTCCCAATCGGGAAGCACTTGCACGATCTGACCTTGTTGCAGCGCATACCGTGCTGTGAAATACGGCAAACTGCCAATTCCTAGGTGGCTTAGCACTGCATCAAGTCTCGCTCCTGTGTGATTCACTGCATAGCGTCCATGCACTTTGATACGCACAGATTTTCCATTGCGTTGGAATTTCCATCTGGAATCGCCTGGCTCTTCGCCCAAAAAAATGCAGTTGTGTGTTTTTAAATCATGGGGATGGGAAGGCGTTCCGTAGCGAGACAGGTACTCAGGCGTTGCGCAAATCATGTGGCTGATGTCAATTAACCGCCTCCCCATCAATCCAGGAGATGGGCGATCCGTAATACGAATAGCTAAATCTACATGTTCGTCGATCAAATCCACGTAGCGGTCATCTAGTTGTAGTTGCACGTTAATCTTGGGATAGCGAGCCAGGAAGTCTGCGATATGTGGATGGATCACGAAACGCCCCACAGCTTTCGGAACGCTAACCCGAAGCAGCCCCTGTGGCTCGGAATTGATTTGCCCAGAAATGGCCATCACCGCTTGTGCGGCGTTGACCATATCGACACAGCGGGCATGGACCTCATGCCCGTTTTCGCTTAGCCGTAATTTACGCGTCGTGCGCTGCAAGAGACGTGTGCCCAGCGCTTTTTCCAGGCGAGCGACCGAACGACTGATCGCTGAGGGAGTCGCACCCAACTGGCGAGCTGTCTCGGAAAAACTGCCTGTTTCGACCACTTTGACGAAGACTGCCATTTCACCCATCAGGGCGATCATTTGATTTGTGCTCATGAGGCAAAAATTATTTGATTTTACGGCGGATTGTGTCATTCAAAGCATATAAATACAATCGGGTTTTATTTAAAGGAATAACCATATGACGCGAAAGTTGTATTGGAAAAATGACATAACAGAGGCGGAAGTTGACGTTCTGGAGTGTAAGCAATGTGCTGACGGTCGCTATGGTTTGCTCTTAGACGCCACACCTTTTCACCCGCAAGGCGGAGGGCAACCAGCAGACATTGGCAAGATTGGAGATGCAGATGTTTTTGGTGTGGAAATCGTCGATGGTGAGATCATCCATTACACCCAACAGAGGGTTGCTCTAGGGCTCGCGTTGGCCAGAATTGATCCAGCTCGGAGAAGGCACCACTCCAGACTGCATTCAGCAGGTCATCTTATCGGCCATGCTCTGGAATCTTTGGCTTGGCAACCAGTGAAAGCTCACCACTGGCCGGACGAAGCTCATGTTGTCTTCAAGCCCCTCGACGACGCTAAAGCAGTCGATATGCAAATTGTCCAGCGTCATTGCGATGAAATGATTGCGCGTAATTTGCCATGTAAGGTTCAAATCAGCGAACAACAATACCGGCAAGTGGGTTTTGGTGATCTGAAACCTTACGGCTGTGGCGGTACGCATGTTACGGCAACAGCGGAGTTACAAGGCCTGCAAATACTGTCAGTTAATTCGAAGAAAGGCCAATTGATTATTCAATATCACGTTAAAGATGCAGAAAACTCGAATGGGATAAGCGCTTAGATTGCCATCAATAATCTGGTTCTCTGGCTGAAGGAAGTATGATCAAAAGGAAAAGGATGAGATATGTTAATAGAGCTTGAGCGCTTGGAGTGTGGTGCGATCGAGAGGCTTGTGCGCGAGGATGTCTTAGCAATCTGTGTAAGAAATTTCATCGCTGAAAACGTTGCCGAGAAACTCTCTGAGCAAATTATGGGGTATGGATTTCAAAAGTATCTGAACGCCCCGAGTATCGGCAGAATTGGAATGGCTTTTTATGAGGCAGATAATCAGCCGCCGCTGATGGCGAATTACTTTGAAAATGCCTTTGACAACATTGATGAATTGAGAAAACGCTGCACTCCTTATGTATCGCCGATTGATTTGCTCAGGTGTATGTTGGATGAAGTGTGGCCGGCAGGTGCCCAACTTGAGACATTGTATGGGCGTAAGATGTATGTTGGACTGTCACGTGTCGTCAATCCTGGGGTGACATTCTTGGCGCACCACGACATCTTTGCCAAGGATGCGCCAGACAGTTTTCAAGCGCATAGCCTTCAGGCACAGATGGCTGCAAATGTCTACTTATCCATGCCTAGTGAAGGCGGATCTTTGCAGATATGGGATCAACCGCTATCTCCAGAAGCTTTTGACGAATTGCGTGGCGATAGCTATGGCATTGAACCCGCAATCTTGGGTGACGCTACATTGGAGATATGCCCTCAAGCAGGCGACCTTATTCTTTTTAACTCACGCCGCATGCATGCGGTCACGCCTGGTACCGATAGTATTCGCCTCAGCTTGTCGTGCTTTGTCGGCTACCGTGGTCCTGCAATGCCGCTAACTTTCTGGAGCTGAGATGGCATTTAACTACCTGGGGGAATTTCTTTCGCTTGCTGCCATACACTTTCTTGCTGTTGTCGCTCCAGGCCCTGATTTCGCTGTGACAATCCGTCAGAGCATACGTTATGGTCATCAAGCTGGAATGGCGACCGCAATCGGTATCGGTGCGGGCATCTCGGTACATGTCATCTATACCTTGTTGGGTATGGGGGCATTGATGCATGCCACACCTTGGCTGCTGCTTACCGCCGAGTTGGTCGGTGCTAGCTATTTATTTTACCTCGGTGTTGCTTTCATCCGGCAGGCGGGCCAACAAACGCAAGAACCGTCTCCAGATACTGAAACTGGAACCAAGAGTTTTCGTGAGTCTTTTATGTTGGGGTTCCTGACAAATGCCACTAATCCAAAAGCAACCTTGTTTTTTCTGGCCGTATTTACCACTGTGGTCAGTGCATCTACGCCCTTGCGCATTCAGGTGCTTTATGGCGGCTGGATGTGCCTTGTCAATGCAAGTTGGTTTGTACTGGTTAGCTTGATATTTGCCAATGAGAGCATGCGCCAGAGATTTTGGCGTATCGGGCATTGGTTTGAACGTCTCATGGGGCTATTGCTTCTCGGATTTTCGATACGTCTTTATTGGGTGGCATTTAGTGAGGTTATGGGGTGACGAGTTAAAAGATTAATCACAGTTCTTGATTGTCGTTATAAAATAAAAGGGCAATACGATGTCCAGTGCGTAAACCACTTCAGTTGAAAACGCCGCTTTTTGAACTGCACCCCAAAAGTTGAAGACTCAACTGATTAAGGTGCATTTTTTATGAATAGTCCTTTGACGCGCCTGATTAGACACAGGGCTGCATTTGGGTTCTCACTTGTACTGGTTAGCCGAAATAATCTGAACCCGAATCAATCAGTAGAGGAAATAGGTGAAAATATTGAGTTTATTTTGATGATTTAACAAGACGCGAGTAGGGGAAATTCAATTCACATCCATTAGCCTACGGGCGTAGGATAACATTTACAGAACATGAATTGGTACGACCGAGTGGACTCGAACCACCGACCCCCACCATGTCAAGGTGGTGCTCTAACCAACTGAGCTACGGTCGTACAGGAGATAACATTTTAATCAGTAACGTTTTGATTAGAATGCTTTTCTTCATTCCAGCGTTTGGAATGGGCGCTATTATGGACGGCTCTGTGGCTGGTGGCAAGCGCTTTGTTTATCATCTTCTTTCAAGTGCCGAATGTTTAGCCTAATTCGTCGAGTGAAACCGCTGTGTCAGCAAAATATATCACTTTGGCTGATTGGCGTACCGTTTGTGCCAAGGCTTTACTCCCTGATAGCGCGACGCTATCGTATCGCGGTACATCATCCTGACAGGGGACGGCCCCTGACGCGAAAAGGACTCACGGGACGACCCTTATTCGATGTTTAAGGAGAACTGGGTATGGCCTGGTTTCTATTAGCGCTTGCTGGTCTATTTGAGATTGTCTGGTCTTACAGCATGAAGCTTTCTGATGGATTCACGAAAATGGGCGCGTCAGTTGTCACGATCGTTGCCATGATTATTAGCTTCGCGCTGTTATCAATGGCGATGAAATCCCTCCCTTTGGGCACGGCCTACACCATCTGGACAGGAATTGGTGCAGTAGGCGCGTTTGTTGTGGGATTAGTATTCCTCAATGAACCTGCGAGTGTGATGAGAATTATCGCTGCGTTGTTGATCGTCAGCGGCCTGATTCTGATGAAGCTGTCTTCATAGCGTGAATTTTCTGAATAACGTATTGCATTTAAACGTCAGGTTCATCTGAGCGCGAGTTTCGCTCAGCGTAAACTCCGCTTTAACATTTGGCGTGTGGCAGAGCCATCACTATCGTGGCTCTGTTACTGAGCCTTTCTTCCTTTGCTCACTATTGATTGATTTTGCTTCTTGTTGCGAATTATCAATAAATGCTATGCTGCATTTCGCGTAAAATTTCAATAAACCCGGCGTAAATTAATCTTTATTGTATATTTAATGCTCATTGTCCGTGGTGAATTCATTACCGAGCTATATCGAGCATTGCTGTTAAATCGCCATGTCAGTTATCTAACACACCGCGCAAAAGTTGTTCAGATGGGCTGTTCCCAGCCTGAAACGCGGCTGTCTGTGTACGTACAATCTGAAAGGGGAGTGGAATGATCAAGTTGGTAATTACCGATCTGGATGGCACGTTTCTTCACAGCGATGGCGATTACAACAGAGTCTTATTTGCCGAAGTCTATGCATTAATGAAAGCGAAGGGCATACAGTTTGCTGCCTGCACGGGTAAGCAGTGCGAGCGGGTGGAAGCGCTTTTTGGTGATGATGCAAAAGATATCTGGATTTTGGGAGACAGTGCCACGCGTATCAAGCATCAGGGAGACTATGTTTACCAATCGCTCATCAAAAACTGCCTTGCTTTAAGCCTGATTGGCGTGCTGGAAAGCATAGACGACCAGCATGTGGTCATTGGATGTACCCCAAACGGGGCGATGGTAAAAGAGACAATCAGTCCTGATTTATTGGAAAAGATAAAAAAATCCTACACTAACGTGACGTTGATACCCAGTTTTTCTGCCGTCACCGATGACTTTGTGAAAATCACGGTTTATGACCCAGCAGGACACTGCCACGAGACGGCAAAGTATCTCGATGCGTTTCACGATCATGTTTATATCGTGGTTTCCGAAGCCGCCTGGATCGATATTGCCAATGTCGGTGTACACAAAGGACACACCGTAGAAATCCTTCAGGATAAATTGGCGATTATGCCAGAGGAAACGATGGTGTTCGGCGACGGTTACAATGATATTGAGCTGATGAGCCGCGCAGCCTACAGCTTTGCCATGCGCAATGCGTTTGAGGAAACTAAAGCCGCAGCGAATTTTATCGCCCGCAGCAATGACGACGACGGGGTACTCAAAACGATAAAGCTGCTACTGTCGTGAGTTGAGTCGGCAGTCGCAGGGGCTACCGCTATATTATTTGGCAATAATCAGATCCAGATTTTTTTCGCTTAATGCGCTCTGGCTAGCAGGGGCGATTTCGTCATCGGTCACTAGCGTGGCGATCTCATTACACTCTGCGACGCGATAGCGTGCCAGAGCGGAGATCTTATTGGCGGTCAAAGCCACGATAACCTCGCTGCTGCGGGTGACCAGACATTTTTTGAATTCAGCATCGTCATATTCAAAAACGGTCAGGCCTTCATTGGCATCAAATGCACAGCCTCCTAACAGGCATTGATCGAAATACATCTTCTCTAACTGCCTGAGCGTATCGATCCCAATTGCGCCACCGACCTCTTTATGGATTCTTCCGCCAAGAAAAATCACTTCCACATCCTGATGCCGTAGTAATTCTGTCGCGATAATGGGCGAATTGCACACGGCGGTAAATTTTAGCCCCAGTGGAAGTTGTTTCGCCACTGCCAGATTAGTGGTGCCAGTGTCAAAGAAGACGCAGCTGTTAGGTTTTATCAGCGGGATAACGGCCTGAGCAATGCGATCTTTTTGAGCAGCATCAATACTTGCCCGACTGGCAAAATCGATAGCCTCTGGCGGCATGATGACGGCACCGCCGTAGACGCGCTTGCAGGCACCGGACTGTGCCAGCTCTTTCAGATCGCGCCGTATGGTGTGCTCAGATACATTTAACTCGCGTGAGAGCTGTGTGCAAACGACTTTGCCTTCCTCACAGAGGATCTGCCTGATTTTGGCCTGCCGTTGTTCGGGAAAGTCGGTGTAATCGAACATAAATGTCCTTGGTTAATCAATATCATGCACAACCTGCTGCCAGATAGCCGGTTTTGCTTTATATACCGAATAGAATCGCGTCATGTTAATCCGCCCCCTTTGGCAACACAACACCTCTACCACGTAGATCCACAATATGTGAACCTCGCTGTAAACGGTTTGACACAATATATTGCGATCACTATAAAACGTGCTGTGGGATATCACGTCAGCGCGACCATATCGGCGCACCAATTAAGAGAGAAAAACATCCGTGTTTCATGTCATTACTGGGCTTATCGCCCTCTATGTTATCTGGCGTCTGGTCTGGCGCTTACGTGTCGGCGTGCCTGTTAAACGCACGCTGGCGGTGTTATTGATGCTGGTTTCGCAACATCATCTGATTACGCGCACTTTTTTTGGCACGATGGCGTCGCCTGAAGTGCCCGCGTTTGTCCTGATGCTGCTGGGATGGGCTTTTAGCGCACTGCTGATATCTGCATTCCTGCTGTTGGCCACCGATCTTCTCGGCATGGTGGGGCGCTTTTTATCCCAGTCAGTTGGACAGGTTCTGCTGAACAATATGGCGCTGCGTGGCGGAATGGCCGTTGTGGCGATGGGGCTGGCGGCTATTGGCGTGTGGGAAGCGGTGCGTGTGCCTGAAGTGCGCACGGTTGAAGTCGAGTTGAAACAATTGCCGCCTGCGCTGGGTGGTTTCCGGTTGGTGCAGCTAACGGATTTACATGCTAGCCGTTTGTTGCAGCGCCCCTGGATGGAAGCCGTGGTGGCAAAAACCAACGCGCTTAAGCCCGACCTGACGGTGATTACTGGCGATCTGGCTGATGGTACTGTCAACGCCCGTCACGATGATATGGAGCCGCTGCGTAACCTGACCGCGCCACACGGCGTGTTTGCCATCGTGGGTAACCATGAGTATTACGTGGAATATACGCAATGGGTGCAACGGCTGAATGCGCTGGGGTTACGTATGTTGCTCAACGAACATGTGTCGATTAGCCGTGATAATGCAGCGTTTGTACTGGCGGGTATCACCGATCGCACTGCCGCTGATTTTAAACAACGCCTGCCGGATACTCGTGCTGCGCTTGAAGGAATATCGCCGGATACCGCTGTCGTTCTGCTGAGCCATCGACCCACGGGGGCGAAAGAGAATGCGCGTGCTGGTGCTGATTTACAGCTCTCCGGCCATACGCATGGCGGCCAGATACTAGGCATGCATTGGGTGACGCAGTTGGCGAATGAAGGCTATGTCTCCGGTAGCTATGACGTCGATGGCATGCATCTGTATGTCAGTAATGGCGCGGGTCTATGGAACGGTTTTCCGGTTCGATTAGGGAAACGCGCCGAAATTACCCAGTTCATACTCCGTTCGCCTGCGCCGTAGTTTTTTGCGGTAGCTGAATCAGTGGCTTCCTGAAAGAGGTCACGATCACAAGCAGGCTCATTATCGCAAACTGTTTTATCGGCGAGATTATTGATGCATACCCTAAATAATTCGAGTTTCAGGCAGGCGGCAAGCGAGGGAGTCCCGATGAGCTTACTCAAGTAAGTGATTCGGCTGACTGAGTGAAGCCAACGCACATGCAACTTGAAGTATGACGAGTATAGATAGGAAAAATGTGCGATTGAACTGCTTTTCATCAGCTTAAGCTATCGCAGAAGTTAGCATATACAATTATAAATTATAGGGAGACTCTGGCACTGTCTTGCATCAAGAAGAAGGAATAGGGGAAGGCTCCGTTGCCTATGGCAAGGCTATCGGAGAACGACTCCGCCTTCTGGCGCAGCGATTAAGGCAATGCAACATACTGGGAGATAATGATGGACGAGAATAAAACGAAACCAGCCGGCAAGTGTCCGGTCATGCACGGCGGAAACACTTCTACTGGCTCATCAAATACTGACTGGTGGCCAAATGCCCTCAATCTCGACATTCTTCATCAGCACGACACCAAAACCAACCCGTTAGGCAGCGATTTCAGCTACCGTGAAGCCCTGAAAACCCTCGATGTCGATGCCCTTAAAAAAGACCTGCATGCGTTGATGACCGACAGTCAGGAGTGGTGGCCTGCGGACTGGGGCCACTACGGCGGCCTGATGATTCGTATGGCTTGGCACTCGGCCGGCTCCTACCGCACAACCGACGGTCGTGGCGGCGGTGGAACCGGTAACCAGCGTTTCGCACCGCTCAACTCTTGGCCGGATAACGTCAGCCTTGATAAAGCGCGTCGTTTACTGTGGCCAATCAAGAGAAAATACGGCAATAAACTCAGTTGGGCAGACTTGATTATTCTGGCAGGTAATATCGCTTACGAATCTATGGGGTTGAAAACCTTCGGCTTCGCTTTTGGTCGTGAAGACATCTGGCATCCAGAAAAAGACACCTACTGGGGCTCGGAAAAAGAGTGGCTGGCGAAGAGCACGGGGCGTTATGGTAGCGATGACCGTACCTCGCTGGAAAACCCGTTGGCGGCCGTACAGATGGGGCTGATTTACGTTAACCCAGAAGGCGTCGATGGTAATCCCGATCCGCTGCGTACGGCACAGGATATGCGCGTTACGTTTTCTCGTATGGCGATGAATGATGAAGAAACTGTTGCCTTGACGGCGGGCGGACACACGGTAGGTAAAACCCACGGCAACGGTGATGCCAGTCTGCTGGGGGCGGCACCAGAAAGTGCGGATGTGGAAGAACAGGGACTCGGCTGGCATAACCCGACGGGATCGGGCAAAGGTCGCTATACCGTGACCAGTGGGCTAGAAGGAGCCTGGACTACACATCCGACGCAATGGGATAACGGTTTCTTCCACATGCTGTTAAATCATGAGTGGGAACTGAGAAAGAGTCCAGCGGGCGCGTCACAGTGGGAGCCTGTCAGTATTAAAGAAGAAGACAAGCCGGTTGACGTTGAAGACCCATCGATCCGTTATAACCCGATGATGACTGATGCCGACATGGCACTGAAAGTTGACCCAGAATACCGCAAGATTTCTGAGCGCTTCTATCAGGATCAGGCTTACTTCTCCGAAGTGTTTGCCCGCGCGTGGTTCAAACTGACGCACCGTGATATGGGGCCGAAAGCGCGCTACATTGGCCCTGATGTGCCGCAGGAAGATTTACTGTGGCAGGACCCGGTTCCGGCTGGTCGTACCGATTATGATGTGGATGTTGTCAAAGCACGTATTGCAGAAAGTAGCCTTTCCATTAGCGAGCTGGTGGCGACCGCTTGGGACAGCGCCCGTACGTTCCGCGGTTCCGATATGCGCGGTGGTGCCAACGGTGCGCGTATTCGCCTTGCCCCGCAGAAAGACTGGGTAGGCAATGAGCCAGATCGCCTGGCGCGCGTGTTAGTCGTACTGGAAAGTATTGCGGCTGCAACGGGAGCCAGCGTGGCGGATACCATTGTGCTGGCGGGTAATGTGGGGATTGAGAAAGCGGCGAAAGCGGCTGGCGTGCATGTGACCGTGCCTTTTGTGCCGGGACGTGGCGATACTACTGATGCGCTGACCGATGCTGATTCTTTTGACGTCCTCGAACCGATCCACGATGGCTATCGTAACTGGTTGAAGAAGGATTATGCCGTTAGCGTGGAGGAGTTGATGCTCGATCGCACGCAGTTGATGGGGCTGACCGCGAAGGAAATGACGGTGCTGGTCGGTGGTCTGCGCGTGCTGGGCACCAACTACGGTGGCACAAAACACGGCGTATTTACCCATCGTGAAGGGGCGCTGACGAATGATTTCTTCGTCAATCTGACCGACATGAAATACACGTGGAAGCCTTACCGTAAAGACCTGTATGAAATCCGCGATCGTAAAACGGGTGAAGTCAAATGGACGGCGACGCGTCTGGATCTGGTCTTTGGTTCCAATTCCATTCTGCGCGCTTACGCCGAGGTTTATGCACAGGACGACAGTAAAGAGAAGTTTGTGAATGACTTTGTTGCTGCCTGGGTGAAAGTGATGAATGCCGATCGCTTCGATCTGGCAGACTAAGAGGCCATGCTCTCCGCGCTGGTGTTTATGCCGCGCGGGGAGCCTTATTTTCCGCTGTAACACATGTTGAATATCCTGAGTCGATCACTGTTTCTTCAGGTTCATCATAAATTCCCTGAACGGGGTGGAAAATTCCTTAAACAGCGGGTGTTTTCTTTGTTGCATCATCACTTCACCAAATAGCTTCAGCCCCACCATAAAGGCCTGAGTTTGCTCCGGCGTCATGTCCATCTTGCCATCGACTTTTTCCAGTAACTTGAACAGGTCATCGTGAAGCGAGAATTCAAACGACAGCGTGCGTTGCTGCTCGTCTTTTTCTTCCACCGTAATCTGATAGAGGTTTCCCATCGTAGCCTCGCTAAATTGAACTCATGATAGATAGTTGATAAAATCAACTATACGATCATTGGTTGACTGAGTCAATAAAGCATGATGAAAGCCCTTTTTGCCTTATTAGAACGCTATAAGGCACAGATGCAGGAACAGATGAAAGCGCACGACATTAATCTGGATGTTGTGCATATCCGGCTATGTAAGATCATCGCGATGGAAGGGCGAATTACGCCTCAGTCGCTGGCGAAAACTGTCGGGCGGGATAAGGCGCAGATCACCCGCATGGTCGCAGAACTGGTCAAACGCGATTATGTTCGCAAGATTGATAACCCGGATGATGGCCGTAGCGTGTGGCTCAGTTTGTCCGATAAGGGCGTCGCGTTTACACAGGTTTTTATGCATCAGGAAAAGCAGATAGAGGCACAGATGCTTCAGGCACTGTCCCAGGATGAACAAGCGATGTTTAGTGCGCTGCTGGAAAAAATAGCGGCGAACGGTTCGGCACGCTAGATCCTGCATCACCTGCCTTTTTGCTGTGGCAATTGTGTTTGTTGAAGTCGGGATTCAGACGGAAACGCGCAAAACGGCGCTGTTGCTGAAGGTGGTGGGCGCGCTGGCACGTAATCCGTTCTTGATTGCGCCAACCGTAGCGCTGTTTTTCCCGTTAAGCGGCCTGAGCGTTCCTGAACCAGTAGACGTCTTTCTGAAACTGTTGGGCAACACGGCATCGCCTTGTGCACTGATTGCGCTAGGGCTTTTTCTGGCTAATACCTCGCGCGATACGCCTTTTCAACCGAATGTCATCGTGGGTTTGCTAGTCACGCTAAAGCTGGTGTTGCATCCCGCCATTACCTGGTTGATAGCCGTAAAAGTCTTTGGTTTACCTCCGCTGCTGACTCATACCGCCGTACTGTTGGCTGCGCTGCCAACAGGAACTGGACCGTTCATGCTGGCGGAGTTTTATCGCCGTGAAGCGCATATCACCTCCCGCACGGTGCTGTGCTCGACGATTGTGTCTATCCTGACGATAACGGCTTACCTGTCCTGGATTAACCCGTGATTGAGTATCGGCTTATCCTATTTTTCCAGACAGGCAAGCAGGGCGGAAAGGTTGGCAGAACGCATACCTTTACGCCAGAGTAGCTCGGTGATAATTCGGCTTTCGATGCCGCTAATGACGTGTGTACTAATCAGCGAACGATCGGGAAATAGGGGGAGCAGCACAGCAGGTACGATGCCGACGCCCATACCTGCCGCGACACCGCTGAGTATAGCGTGGTATGACGTCATCTCGACGACGCGCTGCGGTTTGCTGTGGTGTGCTTGATACCAGTTAAGTAAACGATCGCGGTACGAACAGCCATCGCTGAAAGCGAGCACAGTGCTGTTGCGAATATCATCCGGCGTATGAATCGCTTTCTGTCTGGCGGGCGCAATAATGAACAATTCTTCTTCAAAAACGGCTAGACGTTCCAGGCGGTCGTCCCGCGGCGTATCGGCGAGAAATGCCGCATCAAGGCGATTGTCGAGTAGCGCGTCATGCAGCCATTTGCTGATCCCCGTGGAAAGTTCCAATTCTAGTGTCGGGTTTTGGGCATGGAGCTGGGCAAGCGGAGCGGGAAGGCGTGTTGCTGCCATGCTGTCGAGCGCACCAAGCCGGAATTTTCCACCCGGAATGCTGTGCCTAATGTGGCATTCGGCTTCATCGACCAGTTCGACAATCCGTTTTGCGTAGTCATACAACGAGCGACCTTCCGGTGTAAGGATAAAACGCTTTTTCTCGCGAAGGAAAAGTGCAACGTTCAGAGAACTTTCAAGCTGCTGGATACGCGTGGTAATGGCGGACGGTACACGATTTAGCGTCTTGGCTGCTTGCGTAATCCCACCGTGCTCGACCAGTGCGATAAGCGTTTTCAGATCGACAATTTCCACATTTTCTCCAAATTAGAATTATATGTTATTTATTTTTCAATTTTAAAGAATATCGCTTTTCTCTAACATGGCTCAACCCTATTGATGAGCCAGGAGAGAAACATGCCTTATGTGAATATCAAAGTGACCGGTGGGGCAGAAGCTCCGACAGCAGAACAGAAAAGCGAACTCATTCGCGAAGTGACGCAACTGCTTGCCAGAGTGTTAAATAAGAATCCAGCGACGACGGTTGTCATCATTGATGAAGTCGATATGGATAACTGGGGCGTTGGCGGTGAAACCACAACACAGCGCCGGAAACCGCAGTAGCACAGGCGCAGAATGGTGATGCGGGTTGCTAAGGAGGAAGGATGAAAAAGCTGGGACTCATTGGTGGCATCGGGCCAGAATCTACGCTGCTCTACTATCGTAAACTGGTGTATGAAGCGCAACGTCGGGTCGGTGCTCACTTTTTCCCGAACCTGGCGATAGAAAGCCTGAACGTGTTTGACGTACTGGCGCTATGCCGTAACAAAGATTATGCGGCACTGGTCGATTACCTGATGGTTGGCATAAACAATCTGGCCGCTGCGGGTGCTGATATCGTCGCATTAACCGGAAATA
Source organism: Pectobacterium sp. IFB5596 (assembly GCF_021432585.1). Taxonomy (NCBI): domain Bacteria; kingdom Pseudomonadati; phylum Pseudomonadota; class Gammaproteobacteria; order Enterobacterales; family Pectobacteriaceae; genus Pectobacterium; species Pectobacterium sp. IFB5596. The sequence continues at coordinate 655,333 of NZ_LXFY01000001.1, read as the reverse complement.
CGCCACACATTGTATTTGATGAATTACAAAAGCAGGCCACCATTCCGCTGATCAGCATCATTGAATCCACCCGCGATGATGCACTGCGGTTGGGGGTAACGAAGGTGGGTCTACTGGGCACGCGTTTCACGATGGAGGAAGATTTTTTCAAGAAACCGTTCCGTGAGAGCGGAATGACGGTGATCACACCCGATACCGCGACGATAGCGCTGATTGATGAAAAAATAACGACTGAATTAGAGCACGGCGTCATCAAACCCACGACACAGGCTGATTTCGTCAATATTGTGCTGCGTATGAAAAAAGAAAGCGGGATTGATGCGGTAGCTCTGGGTTGTACTGAGCTACCGCTACTGTTCAGTGGCGTCACATTGCCAGTGGCAAGCCTGGATACTATGCAAAGCCATATTGATACGTTGCTGGCAATCATACTTGCAGAGGATTGATAAAATTTTCTATACCGCCAGGTAATTTACGCCTGCGTAAGGTCATTTTGTCACGACAAATATGCCTTGTCGATGAAGGTGGCAGGCGGTGAAATGATGCCGCCTGCCTGATAGCTCAACAGTCCTCAACGATCAGATAGGCGGCGTTAATTGGTCCGTGTACGCCGACCACTTTGATTAGTTCAATATCAGCGGTGGAGCTCGGGCCGCCAATAATATTAATGCACGATGGCATGCGCTCGCCTTGTTGCGCCATGTGATGCAGGTGCTGTGCTAACTGGGCGATACGGGGCAACAATGTGCTTTTGCGTAGCACAAAGAGAGAGGATTCCGGCAACAGGCTGACGGCGCGCCCTCGTTGTGGTGCGGAAAATAACACCACACCGCCTGATTCGGTTAGGCCATATTCCGCGTAAACCACGCCGACTTTGGCTTGCTCCGCCAGCCGCAGATTCTCTTCCCCCACGCGCGGGTCCCATAGGGTGGCCTGACATTCACGCTGCAAACACGCGGTGATCCCTAATGCCTCTAAACGCCGATCGTCACTGACAATCACGGGGGCATGGCCGTATTTATCGCACAATCGCAGCGCTGCCTGCGCTGCGTCGGCTTCACTGACGATTTCGCAGTGTGCCAGCATGACGTTAGTTGCGACATCGATAAAGGCATCACAACGCTGTTGCACGGTTAGATCGGTTAATCGGGTGCGAGCATGGTGGCTCGCTGGTCTGGGGAGCGGCGCTGGAATGTGGCGCACCTGGCGTCCAAACTGGCGGGCAATCTCGGCCAGAAAACTATCGCGATTTTCCATTATTTCCTTCCTCTTGCCTGATGTTTCTTAAACCAACTGCGGAAGCTTTCACCGTCAGCATCGGGCAGGTCGCGCGCTTCAGTCCATTCGCTGATGGCACCCATCTCAATGGGCGTTTTACCGTTTTTAATAAACCAACCTGCGGCATGGGCTCCGGCGATCATTCCAACCTTCCATAGCCTCGGATGACTATTGACGTAGCTGAAGAGTTTCGTCACGCGCTGTTCTGCTTTTGGCGTGATTCCGCTTTCCGCCATGACGCGCCGGTGTTTGAGAATCAGCGATGATAAGGGGATGCGGACCGGACACACGGTGTCGCAGGCGGTACAGAGCGAACAGGCATAGGGCAATTCCTTGAAATCCTGATAGCCGCCCAGCAAGGGGGAAATGACCGCACCGATCGGACCTGGATAAATGGAGCCGTAGCCGTGTCCACCGATGTGACGATAGGCCGGGCAGGTGTTGATGCAGGCACCGCAGCGGATACAGCGCAGAATATCGCGAAATGCGGAGCCGAGAATCTGTGAGCGGCCGTTATCGACGATGACCAGATGAAATTCCTGCGGCCCGTCAACGTGTCCCGCTTCCCGTGGCCCCGTTAGCCAGGTGTTGTAACCGGTCAGACGCGCGCCAACTGCGCTACGCGCCAGCATGGTGATCAAGACGTCCACTTCCTCAAAGGTCGGCGCAATGCGCTCCATGCCCATCACCGCAATATGCGTTTTTGGCAACGTGGTACACATCCGTGCATTGCCTTCGTTGGTGACCAGACACACCGAGCCCGTTTCCGCCACCGCGAAGTTACAGCCGGTTACGCCGACTTCCGCACTGAGAAAATCCTCACGTATCTTCTTACGAATAAACAGGGTCATAGCTTCTGGGGTTTCTGGCCCGTCATAGCCCAGTTTTTCGTGTAGTACCTTGCGGATCTGGTAGCGATCTTTGTGGATAGCAGGAACGACGACATGCGAAGGCGGATCTTGATCCAGTTGCAGAATATACTCGCCCAGATCGGTTTCGATCACCTCAATTCCCGCCTGCTGCAAGACGTGGTTCATGCCGATTTCTTCGGTGACCATCGATTTCGCTTTGACGACTTTTTTGGCCTGCTTGGCCTGAGCAACCTGAAGGATATAGCGGGTGGCATCCTCTTTGGTTTTGGCGAAATAGACGTTCCCACCGTTGGCCGTCACTTTCTCTGAGAGCTGGTAGAGGTAAGCATCGAGATTGTTAAGTACGTGCTCGCGGATCTGAGCGGCATGGTCGCGCCATGCTTCCCAATGGCCTAGCTCGTCGACCATTTTTTGACGATTCGCACCGATACGTTCCTGCGCATTGGCCACCGCCTTACGCATGATGGGATCGTGAATCTGGGTTTGAATACGATCCTTGAATTTAACATTACTGGTTTTTAGGCTCATATCCTCTCCTTAGCGGCTCATCAGGACTTCGGCGATGTGCATCACCTTGACCGGGTGGCCTTCACGCTGCATGCGGCCACCGATATTGAGCAGGCAACTGACATCGGCACCAATCAGGTAGTCGGGTTTGACCTCCATCATGTGGCTGACTTTTTCTTTCACCATTTCGCCGGAAATTTCTGCCATCTTCACCGAAAATGTGCCGCCGAAGCCGCAACAGGTTTCTTCTGCTTTAAACGGCAGTAAGTGCAAATCCTGAACGTGATTGAGTAGCGCGATAGGTTCTTCGCGCACACCTAACTTGCGAAACAGGCTACAGGAGGGGTGGTAAACCGCCGTTCCTGACAGACGTGCACCGACGTCCGTCACGCCAAGCGTATTGACGATGAACGATGTCAGGTCTTTCATGCGTTCGGCAACACGTTCGGCACGCAGTACCCATTCAGGTTCATCAGCCAGATAGTCGGGATAGTGGCGGATGGCGTTCATGCATGAACCGGCTGGAGAAATGATCGGGTCGTCATTGTCTTCCAGCGCGGCAATCACGCTTTTCATTCCGGGAATGGCGCTGTTGATATAACCGCCGTTGATGGCAGGCTGCCCGCAGCACGACTGTTTTTCGGGAAAGTGCACGTTGCAGCCCAACTGCTCTAATAGCAGCACGGAATCACGCGCCATACGGGATTTAAGCGCGTCACCAATACAGGTAACAAAAAAATTAACATTCACGACAGACTCCCATTACTCAATGTAGATGGATTTTTTATTGTGATATCAGGCCATAAACAGGTAGTAGACCAGGCCGACCTTGAGCCCAAGAATGATGATGTAGACGCCGCAATACTTCAGCGTACCGGACATGATTGCGCTACCTTGCCCTTCCATGCGCGTTGCCGACACCGCGATCGCAATACTTTGCGGTGATATCATCTTGCCGCCGGTTGCTCCTGCGGTGTTCGCCGCAGCCAGCCAGACGGGGTCGACATGCAGCTTTTCCGCCGCCATGGTTTGCAATTTGCCAAACAGCACGTTGGAGTTGGTGTCGCTGCCGGTAACGAATGTACCTAATGCCCCAATCACGGGAGCAATAAACAGGTAGCCTCCACCGGTCACGTCCACCATAGTTTGTGCCAGCGAGGCGATCAGCCCGCTGACATCCATCACCGTCGCCATTGCGACGATGGCGGTAATCGCGATAATCGAATTTTTGAGCTGTTTTACCGTGCTGACGAAGACATTCAACATCGTTCCCAGCTTTGCTCCCTGTATAAAACCGCCTAACAGACTGGCGATAATGATCAGAACACCAGGCGTGGCAATCCAGTCGATCTTCAACTTCAGCACCTGTGTATCCGTCAGATAAAACGGAATGACAGAAGCGATTTGAGAGACGACGCCTTTGATGGTGGGGAACAGCGGCGAACACAGCAGAATAAAGGTAAAAATCAGGATATAAATCGCACAGGCGCGCAGCAGTTGACTGGCGGAATAACCTGATAGGGAAGCGCGTTGCGTGCTGTCGATAAGGTAGGCGGTATCGGTTTCTTTCTTGCGGCATTTTGCCATTGCTGTAACAGCAATCAGGCTGACTAAACTGCCGGCGAAGGCGGGCAATTCGGCGCCGAGGTGGACGGCCACAATATACTGTGGCACCAGCGTGGTCATGCCGCACACCAACGTAATAGCAAACACGCCGCGAATGGCCTTAATGCCACCGCCAATAATCGCGATGATGACAAAGGGTAGAAGGATATTGAATAACGCCAGTTGTAGCACAACCGTAGCGCTTAATGTGGTGACTGGAAGGTGAACCTGCTCCGCTAAAATAGAAACGGGAATACCGACGGCACCAAAGGCGGTGGGGACAGTATTGGCGACCAGTGATGCAATCGCCGCTTTCATCGGGTTGAATCCCAGAGCGATAAGGATGCCGATGGGGATCGCAACGGCGGTGCCATAACCCGCAGCCGCCTCGAGAAAACCACCAAAACACCATGAAATCAGCAATACCTGGATACGTTTATCATCGCTGATACTGGCAAGTACGTCCCGCAGTACATCCATGCTGCGTGTTTTTTGCATCAGGTTATAACTGTATATGGCACCTAGAATAACGATAATTATTGGCCATAGACCTTTTAGCGCGCCATAGCTTGCTGCTAATCCCAACGTTTTGAGTGGTGTGTGCCAGAATAGGGCAGCGATCGCGACGGTTAGCGTCAGCGTAATCAGTACAGCATGGTGGATAGGCATTTTTATTTTGAGAATAAGAACAATCATGACCAACAGTGGGAAGCTACCCAGCAAAAAATATAAATAATCGTGCATAGCGGTGTCCTGACATCCTGATTTTAAGAAGTAAAAAAACAAGGAATACCAACGTGGTGCTATATACACTTATATAATGCATGGTTATTAAATAGTTTTAGCTGAATCGGGTCAGATGAAACAAAAAAGTGCACAATGGGTGTGAAATTAGTTACTTAAAGGTTAATTTAGTTACTTAATTGGGTGTGATAGAAAACATGAGCTAATAAACTACCAAGAATAACGGCGCTTTTTGTATTACAGGACGAAGAAAAAACGACAACGTAAAAGGAATAGAATAAAGGAAGGAAAAACAAGAAATGGTGCGTTCAATTGGACTCGAACCAACGACCCCCACCATGTCAAGGTGGTGCTCTAACCAACTGAGCTATGAACGCATTGAGATACCGCGCTGCCTGTCTGACAGCGGGACGAATAGTAGCGAGCAAGGGGAAATCTGGCAAGAAGAAAAATGCAATTTTGTGCGTTTGCCGGTGCGATTGCTGAGCTTGTATCCATCCCGCCGTTTTTTTCGACGATACCCGTCATTCTTCAAGCGGCTTGTGCGTTGGCTGCCTTTAAATACTTGACCCGTCGTGGGCCTCGCCCTAAAGGGTCAACGCCTTGGCGTTGTTCAAAACGCCAGCGTTTTATCTCGCAACTCGAATTATTTAGGGTAGAGCACAGAGTGAAACGTTATCTAACGAGCGGCTCGCGCTAAAATTTGCGCTGCCGGCTGGCGCTGAAGAAAGCGAATCCGCGTCACCATCATCACGGCTGCTGCTGTCAGACCAATGATGAAACCACACCAAAATCCCGCTGGGCCCATGCGCGGTACGATGACATCGGTTAACGCCAGCAGATAGCCGCTCGGTAATCCCAATACCCAATATGCCGTAAACGTAATATAAAAAATTGAGCGAGTATCTTTATAACCGCGCAGTACACCGCTGCCGATAGCCTGAACTGCATCGGATATTTGATAAACGGCGGCTAAAAGCATGAGCTGAGAAGCCATTGCGACCACCAGAGGGTCCTGATTGTAGAGCAGGGCGATAGGCTCACGCAGTAGCGTGGTAAAAATTGCCGTACAGCTGGCTAACGCCACACCGGCCATGATGCCGGTGTGCGCGGCAATGCGGGCGTTTTCAACCGATCCTTCCCCTAAACGGTGTCCGACGCGAATGGTCGTGGCGACGCCAACCGAAAGTGGGAGAACGAACATCAGTGAACTAAAATTCAGGGCAATCTGGTGACCGGCCACATCAACGACACCTAGCGGTAACACCAACAACGCCACCACCGCAAACAGGGTAACTTCAAAAAGCAGTGCTAGCGCGATGGGTAAACCGAGGCCAAACAGTCGTTTGAGTACGGTAAAATCCGGCCGGAATGTCGGGCGATGAAGGCGGATATCGCGTAGCCAGGCGGCGCGTCGGGTATAAAACATCATCAACAGCATCATGATCCAGTAAACCGATGCAGTAGCTACACCGCAGCCTACGCCACCCAGTTCGGGCATGCCAAATTTACCGTGGATAAAGATATAGTTAATCGGGATATTGATTAACAGCCCAATGAATCCAATCATCATGCCAGGATAGGTTTTTGATAGCCCCTCACACTGGCAGCGCAACACCTGGTAGAACAGATAGCCAGGAACGCCCCACAGCAATGCATGCAGATAGCCGATGGCTTTTGCTGCGAGTTCCGGCGAATCGTCGCTCATCAGATTGATAGCATATTCCCCCTGATACAACACCAACATTGTCAGCAGAGAAATAATGGCGGCCAGGAAAAAAGATTGTCGTACCTGATGAGAGATGCGATCGCGACGGCCGGAACCGTTGAGCTGTGCAACAACAGGCGTTAACGCCAACAGCAGACCGTGGCCGAAAAGAATGGCGGGTAGCCAAATCGACGTCCCGACTGCGACGGCGGCCATATCGGTGGCGCTATAAGCACCTGCCATGATGGTGTCAACCACCCCCATTGATGTTTGGGACACTTGCGCAATAATGACAGGAACAGCAAGCGCCGATAATTTACGCGCTTCTGTCAGATACTGTTGCACGGATACCTTCCTTGAATGACTTAATTTTGCTAGCGGGATGAATAATTTGGATATGAAAAACGTCAAGAACAAAATGAGCGTGTTATTGTAACGACTTAATAAAAGTAAACCAGCATGAAAGAGAATATATTCTTTTTGTTACGCTGCGGTTTCGATAGCGTTTGACGTTCGGTATTCCGGTTTGGTTTTCCGTGGAATATCGTGCACACTGCACAGCGTCATTTCTTTGTTTTTAAGAGGCAAACCGCATGTTTACCGGTATTGTTCAGGGCACCGCACCTGTGGTGTCAATTGAAGAAAAATCCAATTTTCGTACTCACGTTATTCAACTTCCTCCCGACCTGTTGCCAGGGCTCGCGCTCGGTGCATCGGTGGCGCACAACGGCTGTTGCCTGACGGTGACAGCTATTGATGGCGATCGTGTCAGTTTTGATCTCATGAAAGAAACGCTGCGGCTAACGAATCTGGGTGATATTCATGAAGGCGATGTCGTGAATATTGAGCGAGCGGCGAAATTCGGTGATGAGATCGGTGGACATGTGATGTCGGGCCATATTATGTGTACGGCGGAAGTGGTCAAGATTCAAGTTTCAGAGAACAACCATCAGATTTGGTTCCGTCTGGCAGATGAAGCGCTGATGAAATACGTGCTGCATAAAGGTTTCGTCGGGATTGACGGTATCAGCCTGACGGTGGGCGAGGTGACCCGCGGGCGCTTCTGTGTGCATTTAATTCCAGAAACGCTGAACCGCACAACGTTGGGGCTGAAGCGTTTGGGCAATCGCATCAATATTGAGATCGACCCGCAAACACAGGCCGTGGTGGATACCGTCGAGCGCGTGTTAGCCAGTAAACAGGTGAACGACCTCGGTAAAGAAGAGTAATGCTGTATTCCCTATTTTTTGTAAACCGGACGAGCAACATCGTCCGGTTTTTTCTTTTCTGTTAGCGAGAAACACGCAACCCGCCGTCTATTCCATCCCTGCTGAAGACGATCTGCCAGAGCTGAAGTTCTCTTGCTCTGAATGCTCCGGCACACGCATTCAAATAGTAGCTGAACATCCGACGAAAACGTTCAGAGTAGTGTGTGGCAAGCTGCGGCCATCCTTGTTGAAAGCGCGTATGCCATGCCATTAATGTGCGATCGTAATCAACACCGAAATTGTGCCAGTCTTCCATCACCATGTCAGGCTCACTCGCCTGCGCAATGTGCACAACGGATGGAATGCAGCCGTTGGGGAAGATGTATTTATGAATCCAGGGATCGAGGCGTGAATCGGTTGAATTAGCACCGATAGTATGCAGCAGGAACAGCCCATTGGGCTTTAGGCTGCGGCGTACAATACGAAAGTAGTTATCATAGTTGCGTGGCCCTACGTGTTCAAACATACCTACTGACACCACGCGGTCAAAGTGCCGATCGAGATCGCGGTAATCCTGTAGTTTGATGATGACATCCAGTCCCAGGCAGCGCTGTTGGGCCAGCGTCTGCTGTTCTCGGGAAATGGTGATACCGTAAACGGAAACCCCGTAGCGACGCGCCGCGAACTCAGCAAGCCCGCCCCAGCCACAGCCGATATCCAGCAGCGTCATGCCGGGTTTAAGCTGGAGTTTTTCACAAATCATCGTGAGTTTATCTTCCTGCGCGTGTTCCAGCGTTTGTGCCTGTTTCCAGTAGGCACAGGAATATTGCATGTAAGGGTCCAACATGAGGGAAAAAAGGTCATTACCCAGATCGTAATGCAATTCGCCGACGACTCGAGAGCGTCGGCGGGATTGCAAATTCGTGATGCGGGCAGTGGCGATTCGCATAAGATCGTGCAAAGGGCGAGGAAGTGTGTGCTTTAGCCCTGCACGTAGGACAAGATGGAAAAACATATCCAGCCGTTCACACTCCCACCATCCGTCCATATAGCTCTCCCCTAATCCCAGCGAACCTTCCCGCAAGACGCGTTTAAAAAAACCAGGGTGGTTAACGCAGATATCAAAAGGGCGAGTGCCGTTAATAGTGATACCCGCGGTATTCAACCTGTCTTGCATGATTTTCAGCCAGGGTGTGGTATGGCTATGCTGCTCTTTCGCATAAGGTGTACCCATCATGTCTCCTAAATTTTTCACGTGTGAAAGTATGGAAAAACATACCTGGACAGCACTTACCGCAGCTGATGTACCAGCTGTCACCAGAGAAAAAGGAAGAAGAAATGCGCTAATAAGCAGGTAGTTAATGCGCTTATAGGCAAGAAGAACGCGTATCCGCTTACGTGCGGCTATCGCTATTCTGGGTTTTATCAGTGAAAGTGAAACGCAGTTTTCAGTTTAAATCTGCTTCAGCCAGCACACAAGGAAATTGGCTGAAGCAGACAAGGAAAGCGGGTGGGAATAAGAAAAATCGGTCTATATTGAGTCGCCGAGGTTAGCGGCGGTAATCGAGGAACGGGCCGTCGGCAACTGAGCGACGTTCAATCAGCGTTGGGTGCACTTCAATGACGTGTGCATCTTCCCGCTTACTGGTAATGCGATCCAGCAGCATCGCGAAAGCGGACTGTCCCAGACGCTCCTTTGGCTGGTGGATGGTGGTCAGCGCAGGCGTAAAGAAACGCGCGTGGCGCACGTTGTCATAACCGATCACCGAAATATCCTGTGGCACGCGCAAACCCAGTTCGTCAGCCGCACAAATAGCACCCATTGCCATGATATCGCCGCCGCAGAATACGGCCGTTGGCCGCTGTTTCTGTGCGAGGATCTGATGCATGGCTTTGTAGCCGGATTCCGGTTCGAAATCGCCCCGCACGACCCATTCGTCGCGTACGGTAATGTCGGCTTCTTTTAAGGCTTTTAAAAAGCCAAGGTAGCGCCCGTTACCCGTGTTGCGCTCTTGTATTCCGGGGATGGCACCAATATCCCGATGGCCGCGTTCAATCAGATAGCGGCCTGCCATATAGCCGCCCTCAAAGGCGTTATCGATGATGGTATCGGTGAAATCGCTGTGCATTTGGCCCCAGTCCATGACGACCATGGGAATGCTGCGATAATCTTCCAGCATGCCCAATAACTCTGGCGGGTACTCGGCGCACATCACCAGCAGACCGTCGACGCGTTTTTGCGCCAGCATCGAGAGATAAGCGCGCTGTTTGCCGATATCGTTATGAGAATTACACAGTACCAGCGTGTAGCCTTTGGCATAACAGCTGTTTTCGACCGCTTCAATGATCTCGGCGAAATAGGGCGCTTCGCTGGATGTAGCCAGCAAGCCGATAGATTTGGTGTGATTAACTTTGAGGCTGCGGGCGACGGCGCTAGGCGAATAGTGCAATTCCTTGATTGCTGCCCTGACGGCTGCCTTAGTCTCTTCGGCGACGAAACGTGTTTTATTGATCACGTGCGATACGGTTGTGGTGGAAACGCCAGCACGTTTTGCCACATCTTTAATCGTTGCCATCTAAAAATGACTCCTGAACTTACCTGTTACAGACGTAAGTATATTGTTAATCGTTTGCCTACGTTTAAAGTTCTTCTTCTAAGCTAAAAAACAGGATTTCAGAAGGAGAATGCCGAATGTTATACCGAAGGGATCTGGCTTGACGTTTTTCGACTGGTACGCAGCGCTTTCATAAACAGCGGATTGTGTCCGATTTATCATGAAAGTGAAAGGGCTAATTTATACTATTAGTGATGCATCTGTCGGAGATTTTTCGCTAGAATTATGAAAGAATCGTAATAACCCTATTATTTGTAGCTTTAACTGTCTACGTGGGTTCGGCTGTGAATGATGGTGTCTTTTTTTCAGATGAAGTTTCAGATGAAATTTGTTTGCTAATAAGGAGTGGTTTATGGATACAGATCTGAAGATGTCTTTGCTGACAACGGTTGGCTCGTTGGCTGTGATCATCGCGTTTAGTTTCATTGCGGTGTTGAACTAACCTTCAGTGCTTTTTGCGCAGGTTAGGTATTCAGACAGGTTTATTGCACAAAACGTGTCTGAATACGCTTCTGTTCGTCGTGCTATCGCTTAACGAATGGTCTGCGGCGTCACCACGCGACGCGCCCCAACATAGTGCTCTTGCCAATAATCTTCACTTAGTTTGCTGATACGAATATCTGAACCTGTACGCGGTGACTGGATAAATTTGCCTTCCCCCAGATACACCCCGACGTGATCGGCAGCCCCACGATTGTTGATGCGGAAAAAGACCAGGTCGCCACTTTCCAGCTCACTCTTTTTAATCGGTGCGGCATCACGCAGATGGTACATTTCGTTCGCAGTACGAGGGATTTGGATCTTAACGACGTCTTTATAGGCGTAATAGACCAGCCCGCTACAGTCGAAACCAGTAAAAGGAGATGATCCGCCCCAGTGGTAAGGTTTACCGATCTGGCTCATCAGTTTATTCATTGCGGTCGTTTTGGCGTGTTGATAGCGTTTTTTATGTGCTGCGCTCAGTGTCATGCCCTTTTCTGTGGGCGCTGGATTTTTATCCACTTTTCCTTTGAGTGCTGTCTTCTTCAGCCCGGTTTTGACTCTGGCCTGTGCAATGGTCTGCCTGTCGTCTTCAGGCTTCAGCTTTTTAAGGTTTTTTTTCACTAGTGCAGGTGTGCTGCTTTGCGTCCGGGATGGCTTCTTTTCTACCGGTTTGTTAGCCGTACGGGGTTTGGCTTTATTGCTGACGGTGGCAGGTTCTGGCTTTTTACTTTTGATTGGCGCTGGTGACTTAGCATTACCCTTTGTTTGACGGCTTTTCTTATTCGTTTCTTCAACAGCGCTTTTCTTCGGCGTAGAATGCGGGGTATGCGGCGCAGCCTGAACGACGTTCAGGGATAGGTTACTGAAAAATAATATAAAAAGAGTAATAAATAAGCGCATAATAAAAGTGACCGAACATAATCCTTAACTCGCTCAATCCGCACAGTATTCCTGAAAACGGCGTCATAAAAAAGTGGGCATGGCCGCTTTATTCATACAGAATAGTGAAAAAACGTTAATAGTTGTTTTTTCGTCTGATTTATCAGCGTTTTCTGGCGTTGATTTCATCAATGATGAATAATTAGTAGAAAAATAACCCTACAAAAAATGGCGTTTTTTTGTGGCTATTGGCATCGGTACAATATCATTGAGTCAATGTCGCTGTCGTAACACTTTGACGGCGACTCATGGCTAGCGTTTTGGACGTTAGCCATCCTATAGGTTTAAGGAAGCAAGAAGATGACGACACCGACAATTGAAAAAATTCAGCGCCAAATTGCTGAAAACCCGATTCTGCTGTACATGAAAGGTTCCCCAAAATTGCCAAGCTGCGGTTTTTCTGCACAGACCGTCCAGGCATTGTCTTCATGTGGCGAACGTTTTGCTTATGTTGATATTTTACAGAACCCGGATATTCGTGCTGAACTGCCGAAATACGCGAACTGGCCGACATTCCCACAGCTGTGGGTGGATGGGGAACTGGTTGGCGGTTGTGATATCGTGGTTGAAATGTTTCAGCGTGGCGAACTGCAACAGCTGATCAAAGAAACGGCTGATAAATACAAAGCGCAGCAGGCCGATCAAGAGTAATGTTGCACCACACGCAATAACAATCTCAGTACGGTTATGATGCGAGCGTGAATATTCCCAGCGGGTGCCTTATGGCACCCGTTTTTTTACGATTAGCTTTCGCGTTTTCTTAGTCTTCGGCTGATGTATCTTCGAGAGAGCTTTCTTCCAGCGCAAGCGGCCATCCTCCCAGACGTTTCCAGCGGTTAACCAACTCACAGAACAATAACGCGGTCTGATTGGTGTCATACAGCGCGGAGTGCGCCTGGCTGGAATCAAACGCAATGCCAGCGGTAATACAGGCTTTAGCCAGAACCGTTTGGCCTAAAACCAGTCCGCTAAGGGCGGCGGTATCGAATGTGGCGAAAGGATGGAACGGGTTACGTTTCAGGCTACAACGATCCGCTGCCGCCGCCATAAAGCTGTGATCGAAGGTGGCATTATGTGCCACGATAATCGCACGGTTACAGCCCTGATCTTTAATCCCTTTACGCACGACTTTGAAAATTTCGTGCAGCGCATCGTATTCGCTCACCGCACCACGTAGCGGGTTAGTGGGGTCAATGCCGTTAAACGCCAGTGCCGCAGGTTCCAGAATCGCGCCTTCGAATGGCTCAATGTGAAAATGTAGCGTTTCATCTGGCTGTAACCAACCGTCTTGATCCATTTTTAATGTTACTGCTGCGACTTCCAGCAAGGCATCAGTTTTAGCATTAAATCCGGCAGTCTCAACATCAATCACTACGGGATAAAACCCACGAAAACGGCCGCTCAGGGCGTTCAGATCACTTTTATCAGCCATTTGTCTCTTAATTGTCAGCAAAACGCAGCGCGCATTATGGCAAATTTTGGCCGGAGATGCAGCATGCCCGTTACCTTTCAACCGGTGGCGGTAGCAGAAGAAGGGGGGAGAACAGGTGCCGATGCAGCACCTGTAGAATGCGGAGTATTAGTGACCGATGCCGTTGCCAGCATGGGCGTTTTCGATCAATTCGATTTTATAACCGTCTGGATCTTCGATGAATGCGATAACGGTCGTACCGCCTTTGACCGGACCCGCTTCACGCGTCACATTACCGCCAGCTTTACGGATACGCTCACAGGTTGCGGCAACATCGTCAACGCCCAACGCGATATGGCCATAGGCGTTGCCCAGATCGTAGCTGTCGACGCCCCAGTTGTAGGTCAGCTCGATAACTGCACCCTCGCTCTCTTCGGTATAACCGACGAAAGCCAGTGTGTATTTGTATTCGGTATTCTCGCTGGTGCGGAGTACGCGCATTCCCAGAATCTGGGTATAGAAATCGATAGAACGTTGTAAATCGCCAACACGTAGCATGGTATGAAGTAAACGCATAATGCCCTCGTTAAAAAGTGCAACAAAAGGGAAGTATAGCGTTGTGGCTCTGGTGAGTCCAAGCTGTTGGGATGGTGCTAAAAATGCGACACTAAATGCGACACTATGGTGAGGTTTGTGTTAAAACGTACCAACAGGAGGGGGGTAATGGCGTAGTCAGGGGATTTTAGGCCGCCTGACGCATAAAAAAATCGTCAGTGATTACAATGGTTATCTAATTATTTTCATTGTGACGGTCTGTTTGGGCTTGCCAGCAGTAAAGAACAGGGCTTCAATAAATAGAGTTGTAGCGGGAGGTGGTGTGCCAGAGCAGCTTGAACTCTTTGTTGTCCCTAATCCATGCCGTGGTATTTGTCAGGCGGATGATGGCGGATATTGTCGCGGTTGCTTTCGCAGTCGTAACGAACGCTTTAGCTGGGGCCAAATGAGTGATGCTCAGAAACAGGATGTACTGCGTTTGTGTCGGCAAAGAATGAAACGGTCACAGCGTTCAGAGAAAACCGATACACCAGCAGAATCCCATCAGCCATCGTTGTTTTAAGTCATTTTGTCTTAGACGATCTATTTACGTGAAATTTTGTTTAAGCAACGCAGGAGCGTTCGATTGAATAAAATAAGCCAAAGATCATTTTTAAAAGACTTTTATTTGATAGAATCATGTTCAGGAAAGGTTCTATTTTTTTACGATAGTAATATCGTTTTTTATTCTTATAAATCAGAATTGATTGCAATCCAGGGATATAACTTAGCGTGCTAACAATAAGGAGAGGTGATGGAATTGCCATTAGGATCTGATTTAGCTCGTCTGGTGCGCGTGTGGCGTGCGCTGGTCGATCACCGATTAAAACCACTTGAGCTGACTCAAACGCATTGGGTCACGTTGCATAACATATACCACTTACCCCCCGGCCAGTCGCAGATTCAATTGGCCAAAGCAATTGGTATTGAGCAACCCTCATTAGTTCGAACACTGGATCAGCTTGAGGAGAAGGGGTTAATCACTCGTCACGTTTGTGCTCACGATCGCCGGGCAAAACGTATTATGCTGACTGAATCAGCGGAACCAATAATACAGGCAGTCAATGGTGTAATTAGTCATACACGAAGTGAGGTGTTATTTGGAATTACGCCAGAGCAGGTTGATGAATTAGCGCTGTTGGTTTCGCGTCTTGAAAAAAATATATTGGCATTGCATGAACATCAAGTGTAGCTAAATTCGGGTTACGCAGAGGGAGAATGAAATCCCGGCGATATTACCGATACTCGTTATTGGTTATTTATTCCGGGAGTTGATTATTCGTTGTGACGATCGCCGCGCAGAGCAGCGATCGTCACACAACGTTAGCGTGGAGAAACGGTGATGTTACGGCCATTGCTCGCCATGGCAACACGTTGACCCTTGCTGAATTTCGTATCACCCTGTTTCTGTACCACCATAATGGTACTGCCGTCATCACGACGGATTTCCAGCTCTACGCCCTGTGTACGGTTCAGTGCACCTGTCGCGCTTTGACCTGCTACACCACCTGCTACTGCGCCAGCGGCCGTTGCCAGACTACGGCCGGAACCGCCACCGATAGTGTTGCCCAGGAAACCACCCAGAACCGCACCGCCCAGTGCGCCGATAACGTTAGAATCTTCCCCAGCCTGAATCTGAACCGGACGCATAGAAACGATGGTGCCATAGGTAACGGTCTGCACCTGTTTAGCTTCGGATGCGCTGTATACATCACCGGAAAGCGTACTGGTATTAGCACAACCAGCGAGCGTGATACCAGCAAGGGTAACCACAAGCAAACGCTTCATCATAATAAAAACTCCTTAATAGCGAATATGTCGGGCTGGCTCAGCCTCGGCCAACGCAGTGTTATACCAATAAATTATGGTCTGGCTCAGTGTAGCATGCCACTCTTTTTACTCTTTTTTTCAGATTATAATAGTGCGCTTAAATTGCGGCTAAACAGAGAAGTAAATAGCACAATACATGACTTTTTTTGTAGCAAATATTATCAAAAACGCCTTTTTGGTTAAAACCTAACCCGTGTGGCAAAAATGTAAAAATTTTAATAATTCAGCGTGTTAACGTGCTATTTTTATTCTCAGCGTAACGGTTGTTATCGGTGTTCTCTTTTTATCCCATAGGGAAAAGGCTATATAATGAGGTCAGGCAGATATATTGGCGTGATGTCCGGCACCAGTCTTGATGGCGTCGATGTTGTGCTAGCCGCGATTGATGAGCATACGGTTGCACAGCAGGCGAGTTACTGTCATCCGATACCGCAGGATATTAAAATGGCCATCCTTGGGATGTGTCAGGGGCAGGCTGTGACGCTGTCAGCGCTGGGGCAGTTGGATACACGTTTAGGTATTTTGTTTGCCGAAGCTGTACTGACACTGCTTAAAGAGACCGCGTTGGGGGCGCAGGATATTACCGCAATTGGCTGCCATGGGCAGACGGTCTGGCACGAGCCTACGGGAGATGCACCGTGTACGTTACAGATCGGCGATAATAACCGCGTTGCCGCATTAACTGGCATTACCACTGTGGGTGATTTTCGTCGCCGTGATTTAGCTTATGGCGGACAAGGTGCCCCGCTGGTGCCGTCATTCCATCATGCGTTGTTACTGCATCCTGTCGAACGTCGTATTGTGCTCAATATCGGCGGGATCGCCAATCTGTCACTGCTGGTGCCAGGTGCGCCCGTGCGCGGTTACGATACCGGGCCGGGGAATATGCTGCTGGATGCCTGGATCTGGCGGCATTGCGCACAACCGTATGATAAAGACGCAGTGTGGGCGGTAAGCGGGCAGGTGAATCCGCTATTGCTACGTCGGATGTTGACCGATCCTTATTTTGCGTTACGGGCACCGAAAAGCACCGGACGTGAGTATTTCAATCTGGGCTGGCTGGAAAGAATGCTGGCTGGTTTGCCGCCGATTGCGCCGCAGGATGTTCAGGCGACGCTGGTCGAATTGACAGCCATGAGCATTGCTGAACAGGTGCTATTGGTTGGTGGATGTGAGCGTTTGTTGGTTTGTGGCGGCGGTGCGCGTAACCCGCTCATCATGATGCGTCTCTCGGCTCTGCTGCCGGGCATCGAAGTCAGCACCACGGATGAATGTGGTGTGAGCGGCGATGATATGGAAGCGCTGGCATTTGCCTGGCTGGCGTCACGCACGCTATCAGGGCTGCCGGGCAATCTGCCGTCCGTCACGGGAGCGAGTCAGGAAACGGTGTTAGGCGCGATTTATCCGGTCAGCGCGGATTAATCGGATTTTGCCGAGAGGTTCATCGTTATCCTCTTGTTAAACTTACGTGAGCGGCAGCGCCAGTTGCCGCCATCGACAAGAATAACAGGAGAGAAAATGAAACAATTTCTGGCGGGGACAGCGCTGATTCTGCTGAGCGGATGCAGCTATTTTGGTCATAAACAGACGGTGGAAACGCTGCATTATCAATGTGGCACGATGCCGCTAACTGTCACGCTACAGCAGGGTGGAGAAACGCCTGCACAGGTGAGTTTCTTGCTCGACGGTGAACGCCTGGTGCTTCCTCAAGTGGTGTCTGCTTCTGGGGTCAGGTACAGCAATGATACCTATACGTTCTGGAGCAAAGGCGATCGTGCATTTATCCAACGGGGTGAACGCGTTATTGTTGACGATTGCGTGTTGGCACCGATGTAACTGACGTTGAATGTGAGCAGTGTCACTGCTGATTGCGATTTTTCGGGTACGGGAGCAGAATGGGATTTTCGCCCGCTTCTGGCCCGACATTGCGACAGCAGGATATTATGACTCAGGAACGCTCCCTCTCTGACGGTACGCCTCTTATTCAACCCGCCGATATTGCCGACATCCGCCGCGAATACACGCGAGGCGGGCTTCGTCGTCGCGATCTCCCCGCTAACCCGCTGGATTTATTTGAACGCTGGCTGAAACAGGCTTGTGAAGCGAAACTGGCCGATCCTACTGCGATGTCTGTCGCAACCGTTGATGAACACGGGCAGCCCTATCAGCGCATCGTTCTGCTCAAACACTATGATGAAAAAGGCATGGTGTTTTATACCAATATGGGCAGCCGCAAAGCGCATCATCTGGAAAACAATCCACGTATCAGCCTGCTGTTCCCCTGGCATATGCTGGAACGGCAGGTGATGGTGTTGGGACGAGTAGAGAAACTGCCGACGCTTGAGGTGCTGAAATACTTCCATAGTCGTCCGAAAGATAGCCAGATTGGTGCGTGGGTATCAAAACAGTCCAGCCGGATTTCAGCGCGCGGTGTGCTGGAAAGCAAATTTTTGGAGTTGAAGCAAAAATTCCAAAGTGGCGAAGTCCCTTTGCCGAGTTTCTGGGGCGGCTTCCGCGTCGTTATCGATTCTGTGGAGTTCTGGCAAGGCGGTGAACACCGCTTGCATGACCGATTTTTCTACCAGCGACAGGAAGAGGGCTGGCAGATTGATCGTTTAGCGCCTTAATCACGAAATATCCGTGTTAAACGCTGGCGCTCCTACCATCGGCACTTTATCCTATGAAGTTTCGCGTTGGCTGGACATTGCCCAGCGATATGGCGTTCGTAGTCTGTTGCGTAAGGTAATGCAGCAGCGAAATCATTATGCGACAGCAGACAGGTATGCTGCGCATCCCTCACGGCTCTGTGCGTAAACCCAAAGGGAACGTAACGGCCTGTTTTTATAAAAATGGAGTTATCGATGGCGAGTAGTAACCTGATTAAACAATTGCAAGAGCGGGGCTTGATTGCCCAGGTGACGGATGAGGAAGCGTTAGCAGAGCGGCTGGCGCAAGGGCCAATTGCACTGTATTGCGGTTTTGATCCTACCGCTGACAGCTTGCATTTGGGGCATCTGGTGCCACTGCTCTGCCTGAAACGCTTCCAACTGTCTGGGCACCAGCCTGTTGCGCTGGTAGGTGGGGCGACGGGACTGATTGGTGACCCAAGCTTTAAAGCCACAGAGCGTAAACTGAACACGGCTGAAACCGTGGGTGAATGGGTAGAAAAAATTCGTCGTCAGGTTTCTCCTTTCCTGGATTTTGACTGCGGTAAAAACAGCGCGATTGCGGCGAATAACTACGATTGGTTCGGTAGTATGAACGTGCTGGATTTTTTGCGTGACATCGGTAAACATTTCTCGGTTAATCAGATGATTAGCAAAGAAGCCGTCAAGCAGCGTTTAAATCGTGATGATGTGGGTATTTCATTCACTGAGTTCTCTTACAACCTGTTGCAGGGATATGACTTTGCCTCGCTGAACAAGCAGCATGGCGTCGAACTGCAAATCGGTGGTTCTGACCAGTGGGGTAATATTACATCCGGTATCGATTTGACGCGCCGTATGAACCAGAAGCAGGTTTACGGCTTGACCGTGCCGCTGATCACCAAATCTGATGGCACGAAATTCGGTAAAACGGAAGGCGGCGCAATCTGGTTGGATGCTAGCAAAACTAGCCCTTACAAATTCTACCAGTTCTGGATCAACACGGCAGATGCCGATGTGTACCGCTTCCTGAAATTCTTCACGTTCATGAGCCTCGAAGACATCGATGCGTTGGAAGAAGAAGACAAGAATAGCGGCACAGCGCCACGCGCTCAGTATGTGCTGGCGGAAGAAGTCACGCGTATGGTACACGGGGAATCGGGTCTGGAAGCCGCGCGCCGCATCACGCAAAGCCTGTTCTCTGGCGCGTTGCAGGATATGACGCAGGACGACTTTGCTCAGCTTGCTCAGGATGGCATGCCGATTATCGAACTGGAAAACAGCGCGGATTTACAACAGGCGCTGGTCAGTGCCGAGTTGGTGCCGTCACGCGGTCAAGCGCGCACGATGATCGCGTCGAATGCGGTAACGATTAACGGTGAAAAACAGGCGAATCCTGAATACATCTTCAGTGCTGCTGACCGTCTGTTTGATCGCTACACCTTATTGCGTCGCGGTAAAAAGCACTATTGCCTGATCTGCTGGCAAGCATAAGCATCACCGATAAGGGAGCGTTAGCTCCCTTTCTTCTGGTAAGTTGAGGCGCATAGGCGCTGGCAAGGGTTTGAGTCATATCTAATGAAAAATATACTTTCCATCCAATCACACGTCGTTTTTGGTCATGCGGGCAATAGCGCGGCAGAGTTTCCGATGCGTCGGATGGGCGCAAACGTTTGGCCATTGAATACGGTACAGTTTTCGAACCATACCCAATATGGCCACTGGACGGGGTGTGTGATGCCTGCCAGCCACTTGACTGAAGTGGTACAGGGTATTGCGAATATCGACAAACTGAAAACGTGTAATGCGGTGTTGAGTGGCTATATCGGCTCTGCTGAGCAAGGTGAACATATTCTGGATATTGTTCGGCAGGTAAAAGCCGCTAATCCTGAGGCGTTGTACTTCTGTGACCCCGTGATGGGCACGCCGGAGAAAGGCTGTATTGTTGCTCCCGGCGTATCTGGTTTTCACTGTCAGCAGTCGCTACTCGCGGCTGACATTATCGCGCCGAATCTGCCTGAGCTGGAACTGCTTGGTGGCCGTACCGTGCATAACGTGACGGAAGCCGTGGAGACCGCCCGTGCACTGTGTGAAAAAGGGCCAAAAATCGTTCTGGTGAAGCACCTTAGCCGAGCGGCAAGCCGTGAAGACAGTTTCGAAATGCTGCTGGTCACGCCGACGGATGCCTGGCACATTAGCCGCCCGCTGGTGGAGTTTGAACGCCAGCCTGTTGGCGTGGGCGATTTGACCAGTGGATTGCTGCTGGTGAATTTGCTGAAGGGAGTCGCGTTGGATAAAGCGTTGGAGCACACAACGGCGGCAGTGTACGAAGTTATGCTGGTGACGAAAGAGATGAATGAGTACGAACTGCAATTGGTTGCTGCTCAGGATGGTATCGCCAATCCGCGCCATCATTTCCAGGCCGTTCGTCTGTCGTGAAACGAATCACGCCCCGAAACTCGGGGCGTGATTGCATGTTATTCTTTCAACCTTTCAACCTTTCAACCTTTCAACCTTTAGCGCGGTAGCGACGGAAGGTCGCTCGGCAATATGGTCGAGATAGGCGGCCAGCGCAGGGTAGCGGAACATATCCAACTTTAACGACTGTGCCCAGCGCATTACGGTAAACAGATAGGCATCGGCGATACTGAAGCGGTTGGCGACCAGATAATTTTGTTCACTCAGCACCAGATTGATATAACGGAATTTGACCTGCAAATACTCAGTCAATAGTTCTTTATACGTTTCCGGCGTGCCGGGGCGGAAAATCGGCGTAAACGTTTTATGCAATTCAGCAGAAATGTAATTCAGCCATTCAATCGTATGGTAGCGTGCCATACTCCCGGTGGGGGCGATAAGGTTACAGTGTGGAACCAGATCGGCGATGTATTCAGCAATAGCGACGCCTTCAGTTAGGATCGAGCCGTCATCGAGTTCTAACGCTGGCACCATTCCCTTTGGATTGATGGACATATAGTCGATACCACGCTCTGTTTTTTTCGTGCGTAGATTGACCTTCTCCAGTTTGAACTCCAATTTGGATTCGAGCAAAACGATGTGCGTAAAAAGAGAACTGCTTTCAGCCTTGTAAAACAGTTTCATGAAGACCCCTTTCTATTATTATTTTTCCACCAACACATGCGCTGATGATTGTTGAATGACGACATGTCGTTTTTTTACAACAAAACGTAACGATAGAGTGTGAGGCTTCTTCCAAAATACTCCTTATGTATGACTGCCGTATGAGACTTGGGCGATTTTGACGGAGTAAAGGCAAATTATCATGCCATCCTCGGGCGACGTTGTGGGTTTGAGCATCCCATGCAGAGAACAATGTCACATGTAATACATACAACAGATGGTGGTACGGATCGCTCACTGGCCACCAGAGACGATGCAGGTGGAAGAGACGATAGTGCGGGTAAAATGACTAAATAAAGCGTTCCGTCTGCTTTTGGGAGCAAATTTTGTTAAATCAACTATGTGAATGATGTTTTTCACCGAGAGAGTAATCGAAGTTAATTAATTATTACTAAATTTATTGATAAGAAAAATTTCATTAGTGACAGGTTTCGTATTTTTCATGATAGCGTCAATTTAAGTTATTTCTCCATCGCTAGCGTCTAATTAATATTTTTGGAAATAGGAAAGGGTATGGATGGTTGTCTTTTTTGTTTTATGTCGACTGAATTACCCCTTTATTTTTTCATGTGTAACAAATGAGGGGTAGCTATGCGCAACGATTCTCTTAGCGAACACATAATATTAATTACCTACGACATTTCCAATTATACGTCACATGTCGTTAAAACATTCCCCAGCAGTGCTGGAAAAATAAACGCTCTCATCGAGTAGAGATGAGCATTATACCAACACACAGATAATACGACAA
The DNA here is from genome assembly GCF_021432585.1 of Pectobacterium sp. IFB5596. Classification (NCBI taxonomy): domain Bacteria; kingdom Pseudomonadati; phylum Pseudomonadota; class Gammaproteobacteria; order Enterobacterales; family Pectobacteriaceae; genus Pectobacterium; species Pectobacterium sp. IFB5596. The sequence goes on along the minus strand of NZ_LXFY01000001.1, from coordinate 633,002 downwards.
AGATCGGATAAACCGTACGTTGCGTGCAATTGTGTGTCAGGCGGTTCACTGTTGCTAATAATGTGTATTGCCTGAATTTACTCATTACCATGAGGTTACTATGAAAAAAAACCGGTTATTATTTTTTATAGCCTTGGCTATTGTTTTAGGAATTATTGTTGGCGGAGCTTGCCACGCTTTATTGACTGCGCAGGAAGCCAAAGAGGTGGTGTCCTATTTTAATTTAGTGACAGATGTTTTTCTTCGTCTGATAAAAATGATCATTGCGCCATTGGTATTTGCAACGCTGGTCTCTGGTCTGGCTAGCATGGGGAACTCTTCTTCCGTCGGCCGAATAGGGCTGAAAGCCATGTTGTGGTTTATTTGCTCTTCACTGGTTTCTCTTTTTATTGGCATGTTGTTGGCAAATATTTTTGAGCCAGGCGTAGGAATGAATCTTGAAATACCCAGTGCATCGGTACAGGTAGATGCGGGCGTGAGCACGGGCGGGTTTACACTGAAAAGCTTTATTGCCCATATATTTCCACGCAGCATCGTCGAAGCAATGGCGAATAACGAAATATTACAGATCCTGGTGTTCTCCATGTTTTTCGGTTCGGCACTGGCCTTTGTGAAAGGCCAAAATAAGCATGCCGTCACGATGGAGTCGATGATAGAAGAACTGGCGAAAGTGATGTTTCGGGTGACGGATTATGTCATGCGTTTAGCGCCTTTGGCGGTATTTTCCTCATTAGCATCTTCTATTACGACCGAAGGTCTGGGGCTGCTCTTTGACTTTGGCAAAGTTATTGGTGAGTTCTATATTGGGTTGGCGCTGCTATGGGGGTTAATGTTCGGTGCTGGTGCGCTGTTCCTCGGGAAGAAAGCAACCTGGGGGCTGATCAAATTGCTACGTGAGCCCAGTATGCTGGCGTTTGCTACCGCAAGTAGCGAAGCGGCCTATCCGAAAACAATGGAGGCGCTGAGCGAGTTCGGCGTTCCTAAGAAAATCACCAGTTTCGTACTCCCGTTGGGGTATTCCTTTAACCTTGTCGGCTCGATGATCTATCAGGCTTTTGCGATTCTGTTTATCGCACAGGCCTACAACATCCACCTAAGTTTGACGCAACAGATGCTGATTCTGCTGACGCTGATGATCACAAGTAAAGGCATGGCAGGCGTCGCTCGCGCAGCGGTGGTGGTAGTGGCAGCCACGCTGCCGATGTTCGGCTTACCCGAAGCGGGTATCTTGCTGATTATTGGTATCGATCAGTTCCTGGATATGGGCCGCACGGCGACCAATGTGATTGGCAACGGCATGGCGACAGCGGTTGTTGCCAAACTAGAACAAAACCATGACCATTCCGACGAAGAGGCCTCTGTGATGGCAACCGGAAATGTTTAAATTCGCGTCAGATTAATGTGCTGAGATAGGCGGCCTTCGGGCCGTTCTTCTTTATATTGCCTTTCGTAGCCTTCACCCGTTGCCGCTGTTGTTTTCCATCCATTCTCGTTTCCATGTGTATTTATTCCGATGCGCTTCTTTTCAATAGCTAACGGCTATCGTTGCGTTTATATCGCCTTGTTGCAAAAACGTTATTTTTTGTTTGTGTTATCTTTAAATAAGACCGCAAGCTCAGGCTGGTTATTCAGTAATCGCCCGATGCAGAAGAACGAATAGCAAGTTAATTTGGGAGGAAGCATGTCATCACACCTTCGCGACACTTGTCTGGACACACTGACGGTACAACAGCAGATTTACCATTACTACAGCCTATCGAAGGCGACGAAAACGCTGGGTAATATCGATAAATTACCGAAGTCACTCAAGGTCTTGCTGGAAAATTTATTACGTCATCAGGACGGTGACACCGTAGAGCAGGACGATCTTCAGGCCGTGGTGGACTGGCTGAAAACCGGTCACGTCGATCGGGAAATTGCCTATCGTCCTGCGCGTGTATTGATGCAGGACTTTACCGGCGTGCCTGCCGTGGTCGACCTGGCCGCGATGCGCGCTGCGGTGAAAAGGCTGGGCGGCGATGTGAATAAGGTTAACCCGTTGTCGCCAGTCGATTTGGTTATCGATCACTCGGTTACGGTTGACCACTTTGGCGATCGTCAGGCGCTAACGGATAACACACAATTGGAAATGGCGCGTAACCGTGAACGTTATGAGTTTTTGCGCTGGGGGCAGAATGCTTTTAGCCATTTCAGCGTCGTACCACCGGGAACTGGGATTTGCCATCAGGTGAATCTGGAGTATCTCGCCAAGGCCATCTGGTACGAAAAGCAGGGCGACAAGCAGTTCGCCTACCCTGATACATTGGTAGGGACCGATTCGCACACCACCATGATTAACGGCTTAGGCGTACTCGGTTGGGGTGTCGGCGGGATAGAAGCCGAGGCAGCGATGCTGGGGCAGCCTGTTTCGATGCTGATCCCCGATGTCGTTGGTGTGAAATTAAGCGGAAAAATGCGCGAAGGGATTACCGCCACCGATCTGGTTCTGACGGTCACGCAGATGTTGCGTAAACACGGTGTGGTCGGCAAGTTTGTGGAATTTTACGGTGATGGATTGGATTCGCTGCCGCTGGCGGATCGCGCAACCATCGCCAACATGGCACCGGAATATGGTGCGACCTGTGGCTTCTTTCCTATCGATAACATCACGTTGGACTACATGCGGTTGACCAACCGTGCGGAAGAACAGATTGCGCTGGTGGAAGCCTACAGTAAGCTGCAAGGGCTGTGGCGTCATACCGGGGATGAACCGGTATTTACCAGCCAGCTCGCGCTGGATTTAGCAACGGTAGAAACCAGTCTGGCGGGGCCGAAGCGTCCGCAGGATCGTGTCCCTTTAGCGGGCGTGCCGGAAGCGTTCAACGCCAGCCGGGAACTGGATGTCAGCACGGTGAAGAATCGCTCTGACTATGAAGAATTCACGTTGGAAGGCGAAACGCACCGCTTACAGCAGGGGGCGGTCGTGATTGCAGCGATCACCTCCTGCACCAATACCTCTAACCCGAGCGTGCTGATGACGGCCGGGTTACTGGCAAAAAATGCGGTAGAGCGCGGTCTGAAAACCAAGCCGTGGGTCAAAACCTCGCTGGCACCGGGCTCACGGGTTGTCACGGATTACTATGCGAAAGCGGGATTGACGCCGTATCTCGATGAATTGGGATTTAATCTAGTGGGCTACGGCTGTACCACCTGTATTGGTAACTCTGGCCCGCTGCCGGATGCGATTGAAGCCGCGATAAAAGCAGGTGACCTGACGGTCGGCGCGGTGTTGTCTGGTAACCGTAACTTTGAAGGCCGTATTCATCCGCTGGTGAAGACAAACTGGCTGGCTTCACCGCCGCTGGTGGTCGCGTATGCGCTGGCGGGAAATATGAATGTCGATCTGACGCAAGAACCATTGGGGGAAGATCGTGATGGCAAAGCGGTCTATCTGAAAGATATCTGGCCTTCGACGAAAGCGGTGGCAGATGCGGTACTGAACGTCAGTGCTGGTATGTTTCACCAACAATATGCGGCGGTGTTTGAAGGAACGCAGGAGTGGCAGGACATTGAGGTCGACAACAATCCGACCTATCAATGGCCGCAAGAGTCGACCTATATTCGTCAAACGCCTTTCTTTCTTGATATGGAGAAAGAACCAGAACCGGTTCAGGATATCCACAACGCGCGCATTCTGGCGATGCTGGGAGACTCGGTCACAACCGACCATATCTCTCCGGCGGGTAATATCAAACGCGATAGTCCGGCAGGGAAATACTTGCTGGAGCGCGGCGTCGAAACCACAGAGTTTAACTCTTATGGTTCAAGGCGCGGTAACCATGAAGTGATGATGCGCGGCACCTTTGCCAACATCCGTATCCGTAATGAGATGGTGCCGGGTAAAGAGGGCGGCTATACCCGCCATATTCCGTCGCAGAATGAGATGACGATCTATGACGCGGCGATGCGCTACAAGGACGACACTATCCCGCTGGCGCTGTTTGCCGGTAAAGAGTACGGCTCCGGTTCTAGCCGCGACTGGGCAGCAAAAGGCCCTCGTTTGTTGGGCGTCCGCGTGGTGATCGCCGAATCGTTCGAGCGTATCCACCGCTCTAATCTGATTGGAATGGGGATTCTGCCGCTGGAGTTTCCTGATGGCGTGACGCGTAAAACGCTGCAATTAACCGGGGATGAACAAATCTCGATCACGGGATTAAATCAGCTGACACCGGGTGCCACCGTTGAGGTAAACATCACGGGTGCGGATGGCAATACGCGGACGATCAAGACCCGCTGCCGCATTGACACTCGTAATGAGCTGACCTATTACCAGCATGACGGCATCCTGCATTACGTTATCCGCAATATGTTGTAACGCAACCTCCGCTTAGTCTTGCCGCGCGGGTACATTGTTGGGTGTACCCGCGCATGTTTCTCCGCATTAAATCCTCGTATCCTCAGGCGAATTGTGGTTAGGTTATAGTGACGCTAACTCTATGTGGAATAAGTAAAAACTATTTCTCATACCTGCCCTTATGGCAACGCGGATACTGCTTAAATGATGACGGATATAACAGGAGGTTATATGAATGGTGTAATCAAAAAACGTTTTAAACACTCGGTGTTACTTCTTACTTTGTGTGCAACGGGGGCGATAACCTCGGTTTTTGCTGCTCAGGTTCCCGCTGGTGTGGTATTGGCGGACAAACAAGAGCTGGTACGAGGCAATGGTTCAGAGCCTGCCTCGTTGGACCCGCATAAGGTAGAAAGCAATGTTGAAGGGTATATCATCGGTGACTTCTTCGACAATTTGGTGCATGTGGGAGACAACGGCACGATACAGCCACGACTAGCTGAGCGGTGGGAGAATAAAGACAATACGGTATGGACCTTTCACCTGCGACCTGATGCCAAATGGTCTGATGGCTCACCGATTACTGCGGATGATGTGGTGTTTAGCTGGCGACGCCTTGGCGACCCTAAAACGCTGTCGCCTTATGGCAGCTATGTTTCCAGTATGTATGTGAAGAATGCGGCAGACATTATGGCGGGCAAGAAAGCGCCAGAATCACTGGGTATAAAAGCGCTGGATAGCCACACGGTTGAAATAACGCTGGAACACCCGATTTCGTATTTCCTGGAGATGTCGTCCTTCTATGTGATGGTTCCGTTACCGAAAGCGGTGATTGAAAAGCACCCTGAGAACTGGACGCAGGTCGCGAATTTCGTCAGCAGTGGCCCGTATACGCTAAACGAGTGGGTGGTGAACGAACGTATTGTTGGTAAACGTAATAGCCAGTATTGGGATGATGCGCATACCGTCATTAACAAAGTCACGTACCTGCCGATCAGCTCGCAAGCGGCGGAGTTAAATCGCTATAAATCCGGTGAAATTGATGTTACGAATATTTTGTCGCCAATTCAGTTCGCTTCGTTGAAAAAAGACTACCCGCAAGAAGTGAAAGTTTCGCCACTGATGAGCACCTATTTTTACCGTTTCAATATGCAAAAAGCACCGTTCAACGATCCACGTGTCCGGCGTGCGTTGGATCTGAGTTTGGATAAAAATATTATTGCGAACAACGTGCTGGGTATGGGGCAAACGCCTGCGTACAGTTTGATTCCTAAAAATGTCGGGGGCTTTCAGCGTAAAGAGCCAGAGTGGGCAGGCTGGACACAGCAGCAGCGCAATGCTGAGGCGAAAAAACTGTTGAAAGAAGCTGGCTTTGATGAAAAGAAACCGCTGAAATTCACCCTGCTTTACAACACATCAGAGTCACATTTGCGCATAGCGATTGCTGCAACGTCAATGTGGAAGAAGAATCTTGGTCTTGAAGTGACGCTGCAAAATCAGGAATGGAAAACCATGCTGGATACCGTGCGTACTGGCGACTTTGAAGTGGTCAGACACTCGTGGACGGGAGATTACAATGAAGCAAGTACCTTCCTGAATACGATGGAAACCAATGACAGCAGCAACAACGGTAAATACAGTAATGCCGAGTATGACGGGTTACTGAAAAAGGCGCTGACAGTGAAGGATAAGCAGGAAAAAGAGGCTATTTATCAACAAGCCTCGGATATCTTAGACAAAGATATGGCATTAATCCCTATCTATTACTATGTTCAGCCACAAATGGCGAAGACGTATATTGGTGGTTTCGCTCCGGATTATCGTGGCGATTACTACACGAAAGATATGTACGTCATCAAGCACTAGCCGAAATGAAATAGCCGACTAAAGTCGGCTATTTTTGGATGCAGGCTTTTCTAACGTAACGCTTTCTGGTGTAGAGCGCTTTCTCATACGATGCAGTAGAACGCGTTACTTCATGTCCAGCATGTGTCCCATTTTTGCCGCTTTGGTGGCCAAATAGTTCTCATTCTTCGGGTTGCGCCCGACGATTAATGGCACACGCTCGACGATGTTGATGCCTGCTTCGTTGAGAATTTTTACTTTCTGCGGATTATTCGTCAGCAGGCGAACTTCATCAACGCCCAGCAGCTTGAACATGTCAGCGCACAGCGTGAAGTCGCGCTCGTCGGCGGCAAACCCGAGTTGATGGTTGGCTTCCACCGTATCGGCTCCCAGATCCTGCAACGCATAAGCGCGGATTTTATTGAGCAGCCCAATGTTACGGCCTTCCTGACGGTGGTAAAGCAGCACGCCACGACCTTCTTCGGCGATGTGTCCCAAAGCGGCCTCCAACTGGAAACCACAGTCACAGCGCAGGCTAAACAAGGCATCTCCCGTCAGGCACTCGGAATGTACGCGGGCAAGTACGGGAACTGAACCGGAAATATCACCATAAACCAGCGCAAGGTGGTCATGGCCCGTGGCGATTTCTTCAAAACCCACCATCAGAAAATCGCCCCACGGAGTGGGTAATTTGGCTTCCGCCACCCGTTTTAGCTGCATACTTTTCTCCAAAAACGCGGTATCCAAAAAACGCTGTGTCCAAAAAACAAAAGTGCTGAGGCGAATCCTACTGCTGCCTATCGCGCTTGACCAGCAAAAAAGCCTGTCTAAGAACGTCACAAAAATTGAACTATAGCGTGACCTGACCTCAGTTTGGTTTCAACTTCGTTGACAGAACTGAGCGCTATTTTACGCCATACTGACAGTTCATGTCGGATTTTCTGATAGAATTGTGAAAGTTTTGTTGCAAAGCATCATGCTGAATTATGGGAAGAAATTATGTACGACATTGCCAAACGAACCACCATTGGCGCAGCGCTATTACTGATTATGCCACTGATTATCTGGATGAGCGGTTGGCAGTGGCAACCGGAATATGGTGGGGCTTGGTTGCGCGTACTCTTTTGGGTCACCGAGACAGTGACGTCACCGTGGGGAATTCTGACCAGCATTATCTTAAGCATCTGGTTTCTCTGGTGCCTGCGTTTTCGTCTGAAACCTGCACTCGGCCTGTTGGTTATTATGGCGATTACGGTGTTGGTTGGGCAGGGCATCAAATCGGTGATTAAAGAGTGGGTGCAGGAATCCCGGCCTTATGTTGTTTGGCTGGAGAGAAATTATCAGGTGGACGACAGCTATTTCTACTCGTTACCGCGTAAGGAACGTTCAGAACTGGTGAAAACGCAGTTGCAGGATCAAACGCAGATCCCACAATGGCTGCGCAGCCACTGGCAGTTTGAAACCGGCTTTGCTTTCCCCTCTGGGCACACCCTGTTTGCCGCAACCTGGGCTTTGTTGGCCGTTGGGTTACTGTGGGCGCGCCGACATTATAAAACCGTGGTGATCCTGATGCTCTGGGCCAGTGGCGTCATGGGCAGCCGCCTGGTGCTCGGCATGCATTGGCCGCAGGATCTGGTGGTGGCGACGTTAATCAGCTGGCTGCTGGTGGTGGTCGCAAGTTGGCTGGCACAGCGATGGTGCGGCCCGTTGTCGCTCCAGTATGAAGAAATCAAAGAACAGACAGAAGAGGATGCCGCTGAGAATAAATCCTCGTAGCCCTTGAGTTGTCGTTCCTGTAGTAGGTTGTACCCCGTAGATAATTTCCTGTAGCGCGTATTCTGCGGATGGCATCCGTCATCCGCTTTTTTATGACGAACTTCCTTGTCCGTCACCCTGTGAGCCATTGCTGACGCAACGTTAAAAATTTCTCCAGCAATTTTTTATCTCTCTCGTTTCTGTTTTTTTACCGTTTCTCACCATTACCGCCTCGTACAAAATGTAAACAATTTGTGAGCTGCTTCGCTATTCCTGTTTTTGCTGTTGGACAATTTTTCGGTTGGTTGTAAAACTTCATTTGAATGTTAATTCAATATTGAATATATATTCAAACAGGAGAATAACAATGAAACCTTACCGTCTGAAATCCTCCCTGCTGGCTATCATGTTCTCCCTGTCTGCTGGCACGTTCGCCGCAGATAACGGCTTGATCGCCATTATTACCCCTTCACACGACAACCCCTTCTTTAAAGCGGAAGCCGAAGGTGCCAGAACAAAAGCTGCCGAGCTAGGCTACACCACGCTGGTGGCCTCGCACGACGATGACGTTAGTAAGCAAAATCAACTGATTGAAACTGCCATTGCCCGCAAGGCGAAAGCCATCATTCTGGATAATGCCGGGGCTGATGCCACCATTGGACCACTGAAGAAAGCGAAAGCGGCGGGTATTCCCGCATTCCTGATCGACCGTGAAATCAATGAAACCGGCGTGGCCGTGGCGCAGATTGTTTCCAATAACTATCAGGGGGCGCAGCTCGGCGCGGAGAAATTTGTCGAACTGATGGGCCAGAAAGGCAAGTACGTCGAGTTGATTGGCCGCGAGTCAGACACCAATGCGCACGTCCGTTCGCAGGGTTACCACGATGTGATCGATCAATATAGCGACATGAAGCGCGTCGCCAGACAAACGGCGAACTGGAGCCAGACGGAAGCCTTTACCCGTATGGAAGCCATCTTGCAGGCAAACCCAGATATCACCGGCGTGATTTCCGGTAACGACACCATGGCGCTGGGGGCAGAAGCGGCGCTGAAAGCGGCGGGGCGTCACGACGTGATAGTGGTGGGCTTTGATGGCAGCGACTACGTGCGTGATTCCATTATCAATAAAGGCAACATCAAGGCCACGGTGCTGCAACCCGGCTGGCAGCAGGCGCAGATGGCGGTTGAACAGGCGGATTACTACCTGAAGAACGGCAAGGCACAGCACGATGAAAAACAGCTGATGGATTGCATTCTGATCGATGAGTCTAATGCGAACAAACTCAACACTTTTGCGTTGAAACCGTAATTGAGGCAGCGGGAGCGTTAGCTCCCGCAGGTAGAGGAGTCGTTATGTTGTTTGATGAACGATATCGCGCCAGCTGGATTGGGCTCTGTGCCTTGCTGCTGTCTGCCTGTACGGTGGTCGATCTGGATGAAAACGGTAAGCCGATCATTCCGGTCGATCCGACATCTACGCCGGGCTATAGCACCATGACGCCAGAGAATATCGCGACGGCGCTGTGGCAACCAACGTTGCTCCCTGCGGCGCAGCAGCAGGCGCTGTCCTGGGATGACGTGAAGAAAATGCAGGCAGCGCTGGAGGGAACGGCACGTAAAGCCGTCTACGCGCGGCTTCAGGGCACGGTCAGTGAGGTTGATCGGGAAAGCCGTGAAGGAAAATTGACGCTTGATGTAAAAGGTGACGCTGTCACGCTTCAGTTGGGGCCGATAGTCAAAGGCAATGCGATTCGTGATGCAGCAGGGTTTATTCGCTTTGATGATTTCAAGAATCAGGTGCAATTTGCCCAATTGGCGCGTGCGCTGAATAGCAAAGCCATCGCGTCATTGCCAGAACTGAATGCCAGTGTGCAAGGTAAAACCGCTAACGTGTTGACGGCGCTGGTGGTGACGAAGCAGGGTATCAGCGATGCGGTGCCGATGACGTTAAACCTGACCAGTACGAGCAATGGAGGGGCGCAATAATGGAAAAACCGGATGTCTCTCTACAACCCAATGCGGCTAACCGTCCCGAAATTGTGATGGCAACCCGAGGCATCACCATGCTGTTTCCCGGCACCAAGGCGCTGGATAACGTCGATTACAACGTGTATCGCGGCAAGGTCAACGTGATCATTGGCGAAAACGGAGCAGGCAAATCGACGCTGATGAAGATTCTGGCTGGTGTACAGCAGCCCACGTCCGGCCAGATTCTGCTAAATGGCGGCGTGGTGCACATAGCGGATACCCGCGATGCGGCGGCGAAAGGCATCGGCATGGTGCATCAGGAACTTAATCTGTCTGAAAACCTGAGCGTGGCGGAGAATATTTTCCTGGGGCGGGAACTGCAAAAGGGCGTTGCGCCTATCGATTATCTGGAACAGGAGCGGATTGCGGCGGAGTTGATGGCGCGTCTCGATCAGGCTATTTCGCCGCGTACCGAAGTCGCTAGCCTGAAAGTCGGCCAGCAGCAGCTAGTAGAAATTGCCAAGGCGCTGGCGGATCAGGCCGACATTCTGATTCTCGACGAACCGACCTCCGCGCTGAGTAAAACCGAAGTGGAGATTCTGTTTCGCGTGATCCGCGAACTGACCCGCCAGAATGTATCCATCATCTACATTTCGCACCGGCTAGAAGAACTGATGGCGATTGGCGATTACATCACCATCCTGCGTGACGGTTGTTTTCAGGCGGAAGCGGCGGTCAGCGACATCGATGTACCGTGGATCGTGCGGGAAATGCTCGGCGGTGACCCTGTCACCAGTTTCCTGCATCCGGGCAGAACGTTCGGTGCGCCGATATTGGAAGCGGAACACCTTACCTGCCTCAATGATGCCGGGCATCAGGTGGTGAATGATGTCTCGCTGATGGTGCGCGAAGGGGAAATCGTCGGGGTTTATGGATTGATGGGGGCGGGGCGCACAGAGCTTTTTGAGTGTTTGCTGGGTATTCAGAATGATTATCTGGGCAAGATTTATCTGGATAGCAAACCGGTTAATCCGCGTCTTTCTACTGCGCAACGCATTCGTATGGGGATGAGTCTGGTGCCGGAAGATCGCAAAAAAACCGGCATCTTTCCGCTCTCGTCGGTGGCTTCTAATCTCACTATCGCCAGCCTGTGGCGACGACTGAAATACGGCATGGCGATCTTCCAGCGACAGGAGCAAGAAGTGGTAGCCAGCACGATTGGGCAGCTAGCCATCAAGGTGTCTTCACCCGAGGTGGAAATTCAGGCGCTCAGCGGTGGCAATCAGCAAAAAGTGGTCATTGGCCGCTCGCTGCTGACTAGCCCTAAGGTGCTGTTGCTGGATGAACCGACGCGGGGCATCGATGTGGGAGCTAAGGCCGATGTGTTTGAAATGATGGTCGGGCTCTCCGAGCAGGGGATCGGTGTGCTGTTTTCTACCTCGGATCTGAAAGAGATTATGGCGGTATCGGACCGTATTTTGGTGATGTCGAATGGCAAACTGACGGCGAATATTGTGCGTCAGTCGGCCAGCGAGTCGGCATTGGTTTCGGCAAGTGCACAAGGGTTCTGACATGAAAACGACTCACCTTCCGGCGGCGTCAGGTGCGCTATCCCCGGGTAAGTTTGTACGCTCACGAGAGAGCATTCTGCTGTTGATCCTCAGGCTGCGCACGTTCATCGCGCTGTTCCTGATTCTGGGGTTCTTTGCCTTCACGGTGCCCGGATTTTTGGCGACAGGCAGCCTGATCATTATGGTGAAGCACATTGCCATCAATGCGTTTCTGGCACTGGGCATCACGTTTGTCATCATCACCGCCGGGATTGACCTGTCAATCGGTGCCACGTTAGGGCTGTGCGGCATGGTGGCGGGCTACATGATTACTCAGGGCATTGTGCTGCCTATGTTTGGTATCGCAATTTTCCCCAGCGTGTGGGTCATCGTGCCCGTCGTGTTGGTGATCGGCGCGCTCATCGGTGCCATCAACGGCTGGATTATCACGCGGTATAACGTTGCGCCCTTTATCTGCACGCTCGGAACGATGTACATCGTGCGTGGGGCATCGATGCTGATTTCCGGTGGGGAAACGTTCCCCGGCTTAGGTGGTAATCCACAGTTGGGGAATACCGGTTTTGAGCTGATTGGCTCCGGCACGATCCTAGGGCTCCCGCTGGCTATCTGGCTGATGCTGGTATTGGCATTGGTGATTGCCTATGTGGCGCGACGTCTGCCGTTTGGCCGCCATGTCTACGCGATTGGCGACAATGAGCGTGCCGCTGAACTTTCGGGTGTCAAAGTGCGTCAGGTCAAAGTCTGGGTTTACACCATTTCCGGTTTCTGTGCGGCTATCGCGGGCATCGTGGTGTCCTCTCAGTTGGTCGCCAGCCACCCAGCGACGGGTACCGCTTTTGAAATGAACGCGATTGCTGCTGTGGTGCTCGGCGGAACGTCATTGGCGGGAGGACGTGGCACCATTCTGGGTACGCTGATAGGGGCGTTTGTCATCGGGATTCTTGCTGACGGGCTGGTCATGATGGGCGTGAGTGAATTCTGGCAGATGGTGATTAAAGGCATCGTCATTATTGTGGCGGTGATTATCGACCAGATGCAGAACCGTATGCAGCACAAGGCCGCGATTGTGTCGCAGAAGGCCGTGGCGGAAGGCGCTTAGTTAGGCGTAGAGGCATTTATGTATAGATAGCATTTTAATGTAGATCGCACGGGGCGTTGGGTTGTGGCGGGAGCGATGTCGGTAGGCATACCGAGGCCCGATTTGAGCGCAATTTTTTTTGATTCAATTTGAATAAATATTCGTTTTTGAGTAAAAATTCAAGCGAGGTGAGATATGAATCCGTACGCATTGTCGGTGGAGGCGCTGACGCACAAAGCCCGCGCTATTCGTCGCCGTATTATTCATCTGAATGCCAATAGTCCGGCTGGCGGGCACACGGGTGCCGATCTGTCACAGGTTGAGATTTTGACGGCGCTGTATTTTCGTATTTTGAACTGTGCACCGGATCGTCTTCAGGATTCGCAGCGGGATATTTATATCCAGTCAAAAGGCCATGCCGTCGGCGGTTATTACTGCTGTCTGGCCGAGGCGGGGTATTTTCCTGAAACGTGGCTGGCAACCTATCAGCATCCTGATTCTCATTTACCAGGACATCCAGTCAAACACAAGACACCGGGAATTGAGCTGAACACCGGGGCGCTGGGGCACGGACTGCCCGTCGCCGTTGGCATTGCGCTGGCGGCGAAGCGTGATAACAGCCCGCGCCGGGTCTTTGTTCTGACGGGCGATGGCGAGTTGGCAGAAGGCAGTAACTGGGAAGCAGCGCTGGTGGCGGCGCATTACCAACTGGATAACCTGATCATCATCAACGACAAGAACAAACTGCAATTGGCAGGGACGACCTGCTCCATCATGAACACCGATCCGCTGGCAGAAAAGTGGCAAGCCTTTGGCTTACAGGTTACGGAATGCGCAGGTAATGACATGCAATCGGTGGTGGACACGCTGGAAAAGCTACCGCGCAACGGTAAACCGAATGTAGTGATTGCGAATACGGAAAAAGGTGCGGGCGTGTCGTTTATTCAGGGGCGAGCTGAATGGCATCACCGGGTGCCGAAAGGCGAGGAAATAGCACTGGCGTTGGAGGAACTAAAAGATGAGTAACGCAGAGCATTTGGCAACGGTTATGGTCGAGCAGTTCATCAAGGCCGTCGAACAGGGAATTGATCTCGTTCCGGTGTTGGCGGATTCGACCTCAACGGCAAAGATTTCCCCGTTCATTCAGCGTTTTCCCGACCGCATCGTCAACGTGGGGATTGCAGAACAAACGATGGTGGGAACGGCGGTAGGGCTGTCCATCGGCGGGAAAATTGCGGTGACCTGCAACGCGGCGCCGTTTCTAATCTCCCGCGCCAACGAACAGCTCAAAGTTGACGTCTGTTACAACAACAGCAACGTCAAGCTGTTTGGGCTTAATGCGGGCTGTAGCTACGGCCCACTCGCCAGCACCCACCACAGTATTGATGACATCGCGGTGCTGAGAGGGTTTGGCAATATTGAGATCTACGCGCCGTCCAGCCCGGAAGAGTGTCGCCAGATTATCGATTACGCCTTTGCACATCAGGGGCCTGTCTATATTCGCCTTGATGGTAAACCGCTGCCTGCTTTGCATGATGAGCACTATCGCTTTGTGCCGGGACAGATCGATGTCCTGCGCAAAGGCTGTGATATCACGCTGGTCGGGCTGGGGTCCACCGTGCATGAAATTGTGACGGCGGCTGAATTATTAGCAGAAAAAGGACTCTCCGCTACGGTGGTTAATCTTTCCTCTATTCGGCCGTGTAATACTCAGCAATTACTTGAAATTCTGAGTGAAACACCTCGAATCATCACTGTCGAGGAACATAACGTCAACGGCGGTGCAGGCAGTCTGGTTGCGGAAGTGCTGGCGGAAGCAGGTAGCGGAATCCCGCTAGTTCGGTTGGGGATTCCCGATGGTCAATACGCGATTGCCGCCGATCGGAGCGCGATGCGAGCGCATCACGGGCTGGACGCGACGGGCATTGTCAACGCAGCACTGCGTCTTTGTCCGGGAGGCTGATGATGTTTACGCCGGTTATTTTGGCAATCGATGAAGGGACGACGAACGCCAAGGCGATTGCCGTCGATGAGCGGGGGCGCATTCTGGCTAAAGCGTCGGTTGCTTTGCAGGTGACACATCCGCAGCCAGGCAGAGCGGAGCAGGATGCGATGGCGATCTGGCGTGCGGTTTGTCAGGCCGCAGAAGCCTGCCTGTCGTCATTACATCGTGCTCAGGTGGTGGGCGTTGCCATCAGTAATCAGCGCGAATCGGTGCTCATCTGGGACAGGCAAACCGGAAAACCGCTGACGCCGCTGGTTAGCTGGCAAGATCGTCGTGCCGAAAAATTCTGTCAGGCGGTACAGGGAAGTGCGGAAGCTCATTTGATCGCATCCCGCACTGGATTGCAGGTCGATCCGCTTTTTCCCGCCGCCAAACTTCATGCCATGCTGGCTGAACTGCCAAACGGTGTTGCTCGTGCAATGACGGGGGAGCTGTGCATCGGAACGGTGGACTGCTGGCTTAACTGGCAGTTTAGCGGCGGGCGGGCGTACTCTACCGACTATTCCAATGCTGCAAGAACCCAACTGTTCAATATCCACCGCGGCTGCTGGGATGAAGATCTACTTGCACTTTTCGGCATCCCCAGCATTTGCCTGCCTGCTGTTACGCCTTCCTCGGCGCTGCATGGTCACACCGGCGTGACGGGTATCCGCGGGCTGGCTGTTGGCGTACCCATTGTGGCGCTGATTGGGGATTCCCATGCTGCGCTGTACGGTCAGGGCATAACCCAAAGCGGTGAAATCAAGGCGACATATGGCACGGGTTCGTCGCTGATGACCACCATCAACACGCCACATCTTCACGCCGCAGGGCTCAGCACCACAATTGCCTGGCACGATGGCGAACTGCGCTACGCGCTGGAAGGCAATATTACGCATACCGGTTCGGGATTTGCCTGGATTGGTCAGATGTTGGGTATCCCTTCCGTGACGCGACTGACCGAACTGGCGTTAAGCGCCGAATCGAATCAGGGCGTCTTCTTTGTCCCTGCCTTATCCGGGCTGGGTGCGCCCTATTGGGATGTGCAAGCGCGTGGCCTGCTGTGCGGCTTATGCGATGCCACCACACCTGCCATCATCGCCCGTGCTGGGTTGGAATCCATCGCGTACCAGATTGCCGATGTCTTTTTCGCGATGGAGCAGGCGTCGCAGGCCGCGTTACCCGCGCTGCGCGTTGACGGTGGCGCGACGCAAAACCGCTGGCTGATGCAGTTTCAGGCTGACCTCTTGCAGCGCCCGTTGATTCGCAACCATAACGCGGAAGTGTCGGCGCTGGGCGCGGCGTATTTGGGCGGAAAAATGCTGGGGTGGTGGGAGCACAACGAACAGATTGCCGCACTGCCGAGAGAGGTAGAAATCATCGAACCGTCGCTGGCAAACCACGCCATTCAGGAGAGTTATCAACAGTGGCGCACGGCGGTGGCACGGGCGCGTCTGCGACCCGAATCATGATCATTTTGAACAGTAAGCATTTTTTAGCAGTAAGAAAGGGTTAACCGTAAAAACCTATTCGATACGAAAGATAAGCAGCTCAATACTCTACAAATCAAAGAGGTGACTTTATTATGGCAACGTATAACTACCCTGAATTTGGTGCAGGTTTGTGGCATTTTGCGAATTATATCGACCGCTATGCGGTGGACGGCTACGGCCCGGCCTTGAGCACGATCGACCAGATCAAAGCGGCAAAAGAGGTCGGTGAGCTTTCCTATGTCGATTTGCCTTATCCCTTCACGCCGGGCGTGACACTCAGCGAAGTGAAAGACGCGCTGAAAGATGCGGGACTGAAAGCGATTGGTATCACGCCGGAAATTTACCTGAAAAAGTGGTCGCGTGGCGCTTTCACCAACCCCGACCCGGCCGCGCGGGCGGCGGCGTTTGAACTGATGCACGAATCTGCTGGCATTGTGCGTGAACTGGGGGCGAATTACGTCAAAGTCTGGCCAGGACAGGATGGTTGGGATTATCCGTTCCAAGTCAGCCATAAAAATCTGTGGAAACTGGCGGTTGATGGCATGCGCGATCTGGCGGGGGCTAACCCCGATGTAAAATTTGCTATCGAGTACAAGCCGCGCGAACCGCGCGTGAAAATGACCTGGGATTCTGCCGCACGAACGCTGCTGGGGATTGAAGATATCGGGTTGGATAACGTCGGCGTGCTGCTGGACTTCGGCCATGCGCTGTATGGCGGCGAATCACCCGCTGATTCTGCCCAGTTGATTATCGATCGCGGTCGGCTATTCGGCATGGATGTGAACGATAACCTGCGCGGCTGGGATGACGATTTGGTGGTCGGCACGGTGCACATGACCGAGATTTTCGAGTTTTTCTACGTGCTGAAAATCAATAACTGGCAGGGTGTTTGGCAGCTCGAACAGTTCCCGTTCCGGGAGAACCACGTTGAGGCGGCGCAGCTGTCCATCCGTTTCCTGAAACACATCTATCGTGCGTTGGACAAGCTGGATATCCCTGCGCTTCAGGCGGCACAGGAGGCGCAAAATCCATTACAGGCACAGCGAATTGTGCAGGATGCGCTGCTGTCATCCATTAACGTTAACGAGTAATTTCGCCACGGTTCGTCAGGTGCGGAGCAGGGGAATCATGTTGCGCCTGACGTTACCGTTATTGCTCACCATTAGGTGTCTGGCGTGTTAGATCAGCGTCTCGGCGGTTAGTCGATCGGTAATCAATACATCAATGTAGTGGCCGGTCAACGCGCCGCGAATCGCCGCACTTTTCTCGACGCCGCCTGCCAGCGCGACCACGCGCGGACATTGACGCAGTTGGGGCAGCGCCATACCAATCACCGGATCTTCATCGTCCTGCAACACTGGTTCGCCTTCAGCATTGTAGTAATGCAGGCACAAATCACCCACGGCACCGCGTTCAGCCAGCTGTTGCAGCATCGCTTCGTGATAGTAGTTACCGGAATTTTTCAGCAGTTGCGACGGCTCTAGTACGCCGATGCCTACGAGCGCCAGGCTCACTTCGCTGAATTTGTCGACCACGTTGGAAACTTCATCGCTGGTCACCAAACGAGCGCGATCTTCCACCGAACGTTCAATGCTCTGAGCGGGTAAAAGATAGGCTGGACAACTTAGCTGGTTGGCTAGCGTTTGCGTCAGGATGGTTGCCTGTACATTGCCGTTCGGCCCCACGCCGCCCAGTAGTTGGATGACGCCCTGCGCTTTGACGCTTTGCGGGTGCAGGCTGTCCACCATCGCCCGCAGCGTGCTACTCCAGGATGAAATACCAACCAAATCGTCAGGACGGATACTGGTTTGGACATAGTGTGCCGCCGCGGAGCCAATCGCCTGTTTGATTTGCGTCAGCGTAGCATTGTCGGCGATATCCACCACAATAGCCTGATCGATGCCGTAATGCTTCTGAATTGCGGACTCCAGCCCCATGAACATATTCGGGGGTTGAATTACGCTGATTTTGACCACACCTTCTTTAACACTGCGCGTGATAGCGCGGGACACAAAAGACTGTGACAAATGGAGTGAGGCGGCAATTTCTGCTTGTTTCATCCCTTCGCTATAATAGAGCGTAGCGATCTTGACCAATAATCGCTGTTCGTCCTGCTTTGACATGACTTTTCCCCTTGCTGGCGTGCTACTGTCATTTTTATTCAGCACAGAATAAATAACAAGCGCAGACGGCAGTGGCGTACGGTGCTTATTTTCAGCTTCCGTACCGTGAGACGTGTGATGGCAACGACAATGGCAAAAAATCGGACTGACACCATGATTTCCCTGTCCGCGCTGGACATGGTAATTTAATGGGGTTAGTCGCCAAAATTTGGCATAATTCATTCGGTTAATGGATATCACAGGAAGGACAATGTGAAATATTTGCTGATTTTTTTACTCGTGCTGGCGATATTCATCATTTCTGTCACACTGGGTGCGCACAACGATCAGGTTGTGACATTTAACTATCTGCTGGCACAGGGGGAATATCGTATCTCCACACTGCTTGCCACGCTATTTGCCTTGGGCTTTGGTCTTGGCTGGGTTATCTGTGGTCTGTTTTATCTGCGTCAGCGCATTGCGCTTGGCCGTGCACAACGTAAAATCAAGCGTCTGGAACAACAGCTTTCTCCCTCCACCGAGGAGAATGTGGCGCCAGTGCAGACGGTCACCCATTAAGGAATTCTCTCTATGTTAGAACTGCTGTTTCTGTTGCTGCCCGTGGCCGCCGCATACGGCTGGTACATGGGGCGCAGAAGTGCGCAGCAGGACAAAGAGCAGGAATCAAACCGCCTGTCCCGTGAGTATGTCACCGGGGTTAACTTCCTGTTGTCCAACCAGCAGGATAAGGCGGTGGAGCTGTTCCTCGACATGCTAAAGGACGACAGCAACACCTTTGAAGCCCACCTGACACTCGGCAATCTGTTTCGTTCGCGCGGAGAAGTTGACCGAGCGATCCGCATCCATCAGGCGCTGACTGAAAGCGCATCATTAACGTTTGAACAACGCCTGCTGGCAGTGCAACAGCTGGGCCGTGACTACATGGCCGCAGGGTTGTATGACCGTGCCGAAGAAATTTTTAACCAGTTAGTGGATGAAGAGGATTTTCGACGCAGCGCCTTGCAGCAGCTATTGCAAATTCATCAGTCAACCAGTGACTGGCAGACGGCAATTGATGTTGCGGAAAAACTGGTCAAGATGGGAAAAGATCAGCTCCGCGTGGATATCGCCCATTTTTATTGCGAATTGGCGCTGCTGGCGATGGGGAGCGACGATCTGGATAAAGCGTTAACGCTCCTGAAGAAAGGCGCAGCGGCGGATAATCAGTGCGCCCGCGCGTCTATCATGATGGGGCGCATCTACATGGCACAGCAGAATTATTCGCGTGCAGTGGAGGCGTTGAGACAGGTTCTCGATCAGGATAAAGAACTGGTCAGCGAAACGCTGCCGATGCTCCAGGAGTGCTATCAGCATTTAGATAAGCCCTTGGATTGGGTGAATTTCCTCAAACGTTGCGTAGAAGAAAATACCGGTGCGACGGCGGAATTGATGCTGGCCGATATCCTCGAAAGAGAAGAGGGCGCAGAAGTTGCACAGGCTTATATTAATCGTCAGCTTCAGCGTCACCCTACGATGCGTGTGTTCCACCGACTGATGGATTTTCACCTGCATGAAGCGGAAGATGGACGAACAAAAGAAAATCTTCAGGGATTGCGCGACATGGTGGGCGAACAGATTCGCACCAAACCCCGCTATAGCTGCCGCAAGTGTGGCTTCACGTCACAATCACTCTATTGGCAATGCCCTTCCTGCCGCACCTGGGCCAGCGTAAAGCCTATCCGTGGATTAGACGGACAATAGCCTCTCGCTATATCGAGGCGTTATTTTTTAATGTTATTTAGTTACAACATACTAATAATTGTACGTGATTTCCGTTTCAGCCAACGCCTTTAACGGCATTCGTCTTCAGGCGGCTGGGATTTCGGGGGCGGGGCATGTAGAATGCGGCGGGAATTTTGGCTTCGCAAGAGACTGGGTGACGAATGAAAAACGAGAATCTACAGCAAAAGAATCAAACGGTATCATCCCCGATTGTTGTCGCGTTGGACTACGCCAGTCAGGATGCGGCGCTGTCGTTTGTTGACCGTATCGATCCGCAGGATTGCCGTTTGAAGGTAGGCAAAGAGATGTTTACCTTATTTGGCCCACAGTTCGTGCAGACATTACAGCAGCGCGGCTTTGATGTGTTTCTCGATCTAAAATTCCACGATATTCCGAACACCGTCGCCCACGCCGTGGCGGCAGCCGCCGATCTTGGCGTGTGGATGGTCAATGTGCACGCCAGTGGTGGTGCGCGCATGATGACGGCGGCGAAAGACGCGCTGGTGCCGTTTGGTAAAGATGCTCCGTTACTGATTGCCGTGACCGTGTTGACTAGCATGGACGAAGAGGATCTACGCGGGCTTGGTATTACCGTCAGCCCGGCTGAGCAGGCGGAAAGGCTGGCTGTGCTAACACATAACAGCGGGCTGGATGGCGTGGTGTGTTCCGCGCATGAAGCACAGCGGTTGAAGCAGGTGTGTGGTCAGGCATTTCAACTGGTCACGCCGGGAATTCGTCCTGCTGGCAGCGATGTTGGCGATCAGCGCCGCATTATGACGCCGGTTCAGGCGCAGCAGGTTGGTGTGGACTATATGGTGATTGGCCGACCGATCACACAATCGGCCGATCCAGCACAGACGCTACGCGATATCCGTGCTTCACTGTTAAATGGTGCTGCATCATGAATCATGATAAGAACAGCCAACTGGTTTATTCCACGGAAACGGGGCGTATTAAGCCTGAAGAAGAAAAGGAAGTTCGGCCAAAAGGTGATGGTATCGTGCGTATCCAACGCCAAACCAGTGGGCGTAAAGGAAAGGGTGTATGCCTGATTAGCGGCCTCGATCTTGATGATGCTGAGCTGGATAAGCTGGCTGCTGAATTGAAGAAAAAATGTGGCTGCGGTGGCTCAGCGAAAGAGGGCGTGATCGAAATTCAGGGAGATAAACGCGACCTGCTAAAACAGCTTCTGGAAGCGAAAGGGATGAAGGTCAAGCTGGCCGGCGGATAAGTATGACGAGTATAAAAGCAGCAGGTTTACTCCCGTTAACCTGCTGCTATAAATAGGTTATTTATCGACCTGACGGCCAATCAGCCCGCCGATAGCGGCACCGCCTAGTGTTCCTAATGTTCCGCCATCCGTTAAGATCGCTCCACCTACCGCACCGGCACCGGCACCAATCGCGGTATTACGGTCACGTTTGGACATGTTTGAACAGCCCGCGAGCGTAACAGCAAGCGTAATTGCCAGAGCGGCTGTCGCAAAACGTTTATTTAATTTCATTTTCTTCCCCTTTCTGCTCTTAGTCTCACGTTTCTTGTGAGGAAAATATCGAACAAAGTTCTTTTTGCGGTATTAAATAAAGGAATGGAGCCTTTTACCGCCTAATGACAAGTATAATCATCGGAAAAAACGGCAACAGGTAAAAACTCCTAATTCCCCTGCGTTACCTTAACGATAGCAACAATTGATAAAGTTGGCTGTTTTTTGCTCAATATTGTGGCGTGTCTCTTTCTTTTTCCCATAGCAGAACACCGCTAGGTCTTTAGCGATTTAGCCCATAGCGACGAATTCGTCAGGCCGCGAGAATGGTGTTATCGCGTCGATGGGAGATTGGTTATGTTAGAAACGCTAAAAAGACAGGTGTTGGAAGCCAATTTGGCCTTGCCGCAGCATAATTTGGTGACGTTTACGTGGGGAAATGTCAGTGCGGTAGATCGGCAGCGCGGTCTGATGGTGATCAAACCCTCCGGCGTTGAGTACTCGGCTATGACGCAAGAGGACATGGTCGTTGTCGAACTGGAAAGCGGCAAGGTAGTGGAGGGGACGAAGAAGCCATCGTCAGATACCGATACCCACCGCGTGCTGTATCTGGAGTTTGCCGATATCGGCGGTATTGTGCACACCCATTCTCGGCATGCCACGATCTGGGCGCAAGCCGGTAAAGACATCCCCGCTTGGGGAACCACGCACGCTGACTACTTTTATGGTCCCATTCCCTGTACTCGTTTGATGACGGATGAAGAAATCAATGGCCGCTATGAGTGGGATACGGGAACGGTGATCGTCGAAACTTTCCGCCAGCGCGGCATTTCTCCGGTGGATGTCCCCGCGGTATTGGTAAATTCGCATGGCCCCTTTGCATGGGGGAAAAATGCTGATAACGCGGTGCACAATGCTGTGGTTCTGGAAGAGCTTGCCTACATGGGGATTTTCTCACACCAGCTAACGCCTCAGTTGAGTGAGATGCAGCAAACGCTGTTGGATAAGCACTACTTACGTAAGCACGGTAAGAACGCCTATTACGGACAGTAAACCATCTTGCTGTCGGGATCATCGTTTGGAAATATCCCGGCGTTTTAAATAATGAAAGGATATTCTTACCCTGCCAGCATAATGCTTGCGGGGTGTTCTCCTATTTTAAAATAAACATTTTTTTATTCTTCCGGCAGACAGTAATAAAATGTGAGCACTCTCACGCCGCGCAGGGCATAGCAGATTATTACTGGTCGCTAGCGAGACATTCATGACTGCGCTTTCTATTACAGGGTAACGTTGCTCGCATCAATACGGGCATATTTCCGGTAATGAGAACGCGAGGGTATCATGATAGATTCAAATAAAAATTATTACATGAGCTGTTTGTTTTTCCTTTTTTTCTTCATCGGTTGGGGGTGCTGTTTCCCTTATTTATCATTATGGCTAACGGAGACCATTGGCATTAGCTATGGAGATGTTGGGCTGGTGTATTCCTTTACTGCCGTTGTGGCGGTATGTGTTCAGCCATTATTCGGTTTTATTTCTGACAAACTTATTTATCGTAAGCATCTTATGTGGATGCTGGCGCTTATCATTACATTTTTCGCACCTTATTGGATATTCGTCTTTGCTCCACTATTGAAATTTAACGTTATTCTCGGTGCGTTTGCGGGCGGGATATATATCGGTATGGCTTACGGCGCAGGCTGCGGAATTTGTGAGGCGTATATTGATAAAGTCAGCCGGGCATCGGGTTTTGAATTCGGCCGTGCGAGAATGTTTGGCGGTATTGGTGCAGCATTAGGAACCTTTATTGCAGGGAAACTTTATGGCATCGATCAGAACTTGATCTTTTGGACGGCTAGCGCAGCGGGCGTGTGCTTATTGTTTGTTGTATGGAAAACGCAGGTCAGTTCCTCGAATCAGTATTCACAGCAAATGCGTACTCAACCGCCTGTTACACTCAATGATGCAGCCGCACTGCTAAAACTAAAACAATTCTGGTTCTTTGCCATCTATATGATAGGTGTAGGCGCTGTTTATGAAACTTATGACCAGCAGTTTGCGATTTATTACACCCACTTTTTTGAAAACAAAGCGCGTGGTGCGGAAGTTTTTGGTTATTTAACCACCGGGCAGATTTTCCTGGATGCCGTGGTAATGTTCTTCGCCCCGTGGTTTGTGAATAAGATTGGGCCAAAAAATGCGTTACTCTACTGTGGGTTTATTATGAGTTTTCGCATTATAGGTTCCGCATGGGCCGTTGGGCCAGTATCCATTAGTTTAATTAAATTACTCCATGGGTTCGAAAGTTCAGTGCTGCTGGTTGCGGCATTAAAATACATCACTGCGAATTTCAATCCGCTGCTTTCCGCTACGGTCTACCTTATTGGATTCCAATTCTCTAAAAGTTTCAGCTCGATTTTTCTATCCACCGGGATTGGCCACTTGTATCAGAAAATGGGATTTTCCAGTAGC
Organism: Pectobacterium sp. IFB5596; assembly: GCF_021432585.1. NCBI lineage: Bacteria > Pseudomonadati > Pseudomonadota > Gammaproteobacteria > Enterobacterales > Pectobacteriaceae > Pectobacterium > Pectobacterium sp. IFB5596. The sequence goes on along the minus strand of NZ_LXFY01000001.1, from coordinate 609,133 downwards.
TACCTGATACTGGGAAGTGTCGCCTTGTGCTTCACCGTTATTTCATTCTTCACACTGGATAAAAATAGAGTGTTTGCCCATAAGCCTGGCTTGGTTTATTAATTTAAGGAGGAAGGAGTATGTCAAAATTATATTATGGTGTTGCTTATTACGATGAGTATATGCCGGAAGATCGTCTGGAAAAAGATATTTCACTCATGCTAGAAACAGGGATCAATGTTGTACGCATTGCGGAATCGACATGGAGCACGTTAGAGCCGACAGAAGGTGAGTATAATTTTTATCACATCGATCGCGTTTTGGATGCGATGCATCGTGCAGGGATCGCTGTCATTATCGGCACGCCAACCTATGCGATTCCGTCGTGGCTTGCTCTCAAGCATCCCGAAGTCATGGTGACGACGGTAGAAGGACAGCAAAAATACGGGCCCCGGCAAATCATGGATATTGTTAGCCCTGTGTTTCGCCGTTATGCAGAGAATATCATCCGTGTGTTGCTGGAGCATGTACAACATCATCCTGCGATCATCGGATACCAATTAGATAATGAAACTAAGCATTACGATAATATCGGACGTTACATGCAGGACGGTTTTGTTCAGCATTTGCGCGAAAAATATGTGAGCCTCGATAAGCTTAATTATGATTTCGGCCTCGATTATTGGAGTAACCGTATCGATCGCTGGGAAGATTTCCCCCCCGTCGAGAACACCATTAATGCCAGCCTCTCTTGTGCTTTCAGCCGCTATCAGCGGCAGCAAGTGACGGATTATTTGGCCTGGCAGGCCAGTCTGGTGCGGGAATATGCACAACCGCATCATTTCATTACGCACAATTTTGATTTTGAATGGCGCGGTTATTCATTTGGCGTACAGCCTCGCGTCGATCATTTTGCGGCAGCGAAATGTCTGAACGTGGCAGGTGTCGATATTTATCACCCGAGTCAGTCATATTTAACCGGGAGAGAAATTGCCTTCGGTGGTGACGTTACGCGAAATCTGAAACAGGGGCGAAATTATTTTGTCCTCGAAACGCAGGCACAAGGGTTTCCGCAGTGGACACCTTATCCAGGGCAATTACGGCTACAAGCCTTTAGCCACATCGCCTCTGGGGCGGCGATGGTGGCGTACTGGCACTGGCATTCCATCCATAATTCGTTTGAAACCTACTGGAAAGGGCTGCTGAGCCATGATTTCTCTCGCAATCCTACCTGGCAAGAAGCCACAACGATTGGGGCTGACTTTTCCCGGCTGTCTTCGTCTCTTGAATCATTACGGGCAGATTGTGATGTGGCGTTATTGATCAGCAATGAAGCGATGGATGCCCTGAACCAATTCAAACCTGGCGACGCAAAAACTAACGTTTATAACGATATTATTCGTCGGTTTTATGATGCGCTGTACGATCACAATATTTCTCTCGACATTATTAACGATGTGGACGAAAGCACGGCGCGCTATAAGGCTGTGATTATTCCGGCGCTCTATGCTGCTGATAATGGGCTGTTGGAAAGGATTAATGGTTATATTGAACGAGGTGGCCGTGCGCTGATTGGCTTCAAATCGGGGTTCAGTGACGAAAATGTAAAAGTTCGACACAGTACCCAACCTGGGTTGCTCAGCCGTGTTTGTGGCGTGAGCTATAGCCAGTTTACGTTGCCGGATGCGGTCACCGTTGCTGCCTGCCTGCCGGATATTGATTGCAGCCGTGATAATCGGGCTGATTTATGGATGGAGTTACTGACACCGTTACCAGAAACCCGCACCTTGTTGCGTTATCAGCATCCGGCCTGGTGTGATTACGTTGCCGCAACCGAGGCGAATTATGGCGATGGACGGGCAATGTATGTAGGGTTTCTGCCGCAACCTTTCCTTATTTGCCAGTTATTTGATCATCTGACGCGAGGCATATCGCTTCGTTCGCGCACATCACGCTATGCATTTCCGCTTATTGTGAAACGAATGAAAAATGCTCACGGCAAGTCAATTTCTTTTGTATTTAACTACTCAGGGAAACCCCAATCTTATCATTGTGAAATGGGTGGTTACGCTTTATTAACTGACACCGAGGTTGTAGAAGGCTCATCGTTACTGCTCAACGCCTGGGATTTTATTATTATCGAAAGCTAAGCCTATGCCAGCGGCCATATCGAGAGGTTAATATGGAACTCAATATCAATGAATTATTGAATTTTTCCCCGTTGATGAAAACCTTTACCTTTAATGCCTGGATGGTCGCTGGTTTTACTCCAATATCTCGTGGTTCGGTACTGGATTATTATATTAACCGGCCACAGGGAATGAAGGGGTATATTATTAACCTGACGCTGCGCGGACAGGGATGTGCCAAAGTAGGGGAAGGATCGTTATTGTCCAAGGAGAATGAATTATTACTTTTTCCGCCGGGCGTGCCACACCATTATGGCCGTGATAAACACAGCGACCACTGGGATCATGTATGGATTTATTTTATTCCCCGACCTTACTGGCATGACTGGTTAAAATGGGATGACAAAACGCAGGGCATTGGGAAAACCATCATCCATGCCCCTGCAATGAGCCAGCATATACAAGCACTGTTCTATGAGGCGATCCGCCATAATGCCGATTCAACGCCGCTGTCAGAAGCGTTGGCGATGAATGCGCTGGAGCGGTTGATCCTCGCCTGTTTTCAGCTACAGCCTATTAGCAGCCGGTATGCGCACGATCCAAGGATAAATACGGTGTGCACCTATTTAAACGAACATATTGCTGAAGAGCTGAGAATTGAAGCGCTGGCGGGGATGGTGTTTCTGTCTCCTTCGCGGCTGGCGCATCTGTTCAAAATTGAATTGGGGCAAACTATTTATGCCTGGCGCGAAGTTCAGCGCATCAATTGTGCCAAGCTCTTGATTCAGTCGACGCCACTGCCCATATTTAAAGTCGCACAGTCAGTGGGGTACAGCGATCCGGTCTATTTCACACGCTTATTTCGCAAACATAATGGAATTCCACCGGCGGAATATAAAAAACGCTATGAAAGAATGGGCAGTTTACATGAACCCTGAAGTCGTTGGGCGTTTCTCATGACCTCTGCGGGGTTTATCAAAAGCGATAAAAACCACTGCATACCGTGACAGAAGTGCTTATTTCGGATAAAAAAATCCCTCCACGCAGGAGGGATTGAAGAATGTGCGCCGATGCCCTTTAAGGTTGAGCGCTGTCTCGCAAGACAATCGGCGTTTCTTTTGCCGTTGGCACATTGCTGTTGATTGCACGGCGAATGACAAAGAATGCGGAAACCAGCATCGTCACCGCTACCAGCATGAAGAACCCGCATAGCGCCGCGTTGATCTGATTACTGAAAACGATAGTTTCCATATCTTTAATCGATTTGGCTGGTGCGATCAGCGTGTTCTGTTCAATGCCCGTTGCGAAGCGTTTCGCCTGAGCCAGGAAGCCGATACTGGGTTTTTCATGGAAGATTTTTTGCCAACCTGCCGTCATCGATGTAATAAACAGCCAGACGGTAGGGACGATTGTCACCCATGCGTAGCGTTGTTTCTTCATCTTAAATAACACCACGGTGCCGAGAATCAGCGCCATTGATGCCAGCATCTGGTTACCGATCCCGAACAGCGGCCAGAGTGTGTTGATGCCGCCCAGCGGGTCAATCACGCCCTGATACACGAAGAATCCCCAACCGGAAACGGCAACGGTCGTACCGGCCAGATTCCCCAGCCAGGAGTGGCTATTAGCCAGTCTGGGTATCGCAATACCGACCAAATCCTGCACCATAAAGCGGCAGGCGCGCGTCCCGGCGTCAACGGCAGTCAAGATGAACAGGGCTTCAAACAGAATGGCGAAGTGATACCAAAATGCCATCATCGCCCGGCTATTAAAAATTTCGGTGATGATATAAGCCATGCCCACCGCGAAGGTCGGCGCACCACCGGCACGGGAAAGAATGGAGGCTTCGCCGACGTCATTGGCAATCGCACTCAATTCCTGTGGGGTAATCACAAATCCCCAACTATTAATAGCCAATGAGGCACTCTCAACCGTGGTCCCGATCAAAGCGGCAGGTGAGTTCATGGCAAAGTAGATACCCGGTTCGATAACCGAAGCACAAATCAGCGCCATGATGGCGACGAAGGATTCCATCAGCATTCCACCATAGCCGATGAAGCGGATGTGGCTTTCACGTTCAACCAGTTTTGGCGTGGTGCCGCTGGAAACCAGCGCATGGAAACCAGAAATCGCACCGCAGGCGATAGTAATAAACAAGAAGGGGAACAAGGAACCGGAGAAAACCGGGCCAGTACCGTCAATAAACCGAGAGACCGCGGGCATTTTCATTTCCGGCATCGCGAACACGATACCGAAGGCCAGCCCGACAATAACGCCGATTTTCAGGAACGTAGAGAGATAATCACGCGGTGCCAGCAGCAGCCAGACTGGCAGGACAGAAGCGACAAAGCCGTAAATGACCAGAACCCAGGTGAGCGATGTCCCCTTCAGCGTGAAGAACGGCCCCCAATAGGGGTGTGCGGCGATATTACCGCCGTAGACAATCGCCAGCATCATCAGCACGAAGCCGATAATCGACACTTCAGCAATTTTACCTGGCCGTAAAAAGCGCATGTAAACACCCATAAAGAGCGCGATGGGGATGGTGGCGGCAATGGTGAACAATCCCCATGGGCTTTCCGCCAGCGCTTTTACAACGACCAGCGCCAGCGCTGAAAGAATGATAATCATGACGCCCAGCGCGCCGAGCATGGTGATGATACCCGCGAACGTGCCCAGTTCCTGTTTTGCCATTTCGCCCAGAGAACGACCGTCCCGGCGGGTGGAGATAAACAGCACCAGAAAGTCCTGCACGGCACCGGCGAGCATTACGCCAACCAGAATCCAAATCGTGCCGGGGAGAAACCCCATCTGTGCGGCGAGAATTGGCCCAACCAGCGGGCCAGCCCCGGCGATGGCGGCGAAATGGTGGCCGAACAGGACCCATTTATTGGTGGGAACGTAATCCAGACCGTCGTTATGACGTTCCGCCGGTGTCAGTCGGCGATCGTCTAGCTCAAACACTTTTTTGGCGATGAACAGGCTGTAAAACCGATAGGCAATGCTATAGCACGAGACGGCGGCGATGACCAACCACACCGCATTGACATGCTCACCGCGGCTCAGCGCCAGCGTGGCGAACGAAAAAGCGCCCGCCAGTCCGACCAGCAGCCAGATCACAATGCTCTTTACGTTACTCATAACAACGGCTCCTTCGTTATTCAGAAAGGGTATAGCGCGGGTGTTAATGCAATTTAACAATAGTGGGTTTAATGGCGAAGAGAAGGGAATGGATGAGAAAATGTGAGCGAAGGTGAATTTTTGTAAAGAAAATTAAAGGCCAAACAAGGGCTAACGTGCTGGAGCGGTAAAAAGGTGAAGCCCTGCAAGGGATAAGCAGGGCTTGTGTACTGAAGACAAAACGTTTCTTAAGGCAAAACGTTGCCGGCGGCGCGGTAAATCTCGTACCACTCTTCGCGGCTGAGCGTCAGCGTAGACGCCGCAGCGATATCACGGATACGTTCTGGGCTCATGGTGCCGATAACCACCTGCATGTCGGCAGGGTGACGCAGAATCCACGCGGTGGCGATCGCCGTGTTGGTGACGTTATGGTGCTTGGCGATGTGGTCAATTGTCGCGTTTAGCTTGGGGAATTTCTCATTGTCGAGAAAAACGCCCTCAAAAAAACCGTATTGGAAAGGTGACCAGGCTTGAATCGTCATCGAATTCAGGCGGCTGTACTCCAGAATTGAACCGTCGTGATTCACCGATGCGGGGTTCGTCATATTGACGTTAAAACCCGCATCAATCATGCCCGTGTGCATAATGCTGAACTGTAATTGGTTGGCGATAAGCGGCTGACGTACGGATTTCTTCAGTAGCTCAATTTGTAACGGGTTCTGATTGCTGACGCCGAAATGACGAACCTTCCCGCTGCGTTCCAGTTCATCGAATGCTGCCGCGACTTCATCGGGTTCAAACAGCGTGTCTGGGCGGTGCAGCAGGAGCGCATCAAGGTAGTCTGTTTTTAAGCGTTGCAGGCTGCCTTCAACGGACGCGACGATGTGCGCTTTGGAAAAATCGAAAAACCCCTTGCGGATGCCGCACTTGGATTGCAGAAAAATCGATTCCCGGCGGATGGACGTCTTCTGTAAACCTGCGGCGAAAACCTCTTCCGACAAGCCAGAGCCGTAGATATCGGCATGATCGAAGAAATCAATGCCGGCTTCAACGGATGCATTGAGGATGTCAGCCGCTTCATCCGTGCTTTTCTTCGCCATTCGCATACAGCCCAACGCAATGTTGGACGCTTGTATCGCGGATGTGCCGATTGTTATTTTTTTCATCGGGAACACTCCTTTTAGTATGGTTACACGCCTGCCGTTGATAAACCATGTGGCGGAATAAACGCTGATGATGCACGGGGCGGTTCGCTGTGAACGCCCGTGCGGAGAGGTTGTCCGCCGAGATGACTCGGCGGTGTGACTATTATGCGGCGGGTTTTGCCACGATGCTGCGGGTTTCCAGACGCACTTCAGCGATGAGGACGTCTAGCGTATCCCCCTGACGATAAACCACGTCACCTTTCACCGAGAGGGTGCCCATTTCCTGGCTACACACCAACTCATCACGCACCGCATGGATAAAGGAGGACGGGATAAACGCCACCGCGCCATTATCCAACAGGCGAACGCGCAGACCGCCGCGTGTGACATCAATGATTTCAGCGTTGAAGCGACTGTCCGTGCCGGCTTTATCTTTGAGGTAGCGGGCGTACAGCCAGTCGCCGACATCGCGCTCTGCCATACGGTTAAGGCGACGGCGTTCGGCCAGTTGTACCGTGATGTCATCTTGTGGTTTTTCTGCGGCTTGTCCGGTGATAACCGCTTTCAGCAAACGGTGGTTCACCATATCGCCGTATTTACGAATCGGGGATGTCCAGGTGGCATAGGCTTCCAGCCCCAGACCAAAGTGTGGCCCCGGCGTGGTGCTCACTTCCGCGAAAGACTGGAAGCGGCGGATACGGCTATCCAGGAACTGTGTCGGCTGGGCATCCAACTCGCGGCGCAGCGTACAGAAGCCTTCCAGTGTCAGCAGCGTCGGTGCATCAGCCTGAACGCCATGCGTGTCCAGTACCGCAACCGCTTGTTCAACCGAGGCGGGATCGAAACCGTTGTGCACGTTATAGATACCAAAGCCCAGTTTATCGCGCAGCACAATGGCCGCACAAACATTGGCGGCAATCATGGATTCTTCAACGATACGGTTGGCGATGCGGCGGTGTTCAACCACGATATCCAAGACATCGCCCTTTTCACCCAGCAGGAAGCGATAATCCGGGCGATCTTTAAACACTAAAGCATGCGCGGTGCGCCATTCACTGCGTGCCAGACAGAGGCGGTGCAGCAAACGGATTTGTTCAGCAATGGCCTCGCTTTGTGGCTGCCACTCGCCTTGATTTTCTAACCAATCAGAGACGTTGTCATACGCTAATTTGGCTTTGGATTCGATCCAGGCAGCAAAGAAGTGGATATCGTCACCCAGTGCACCGTCGGCGGCAATCGTCACGCGGCAGGCGAGGACGGGGCGACGCTCGTTCGGGAGCAGGGAACAGATATCGTCCGACAGTGCACGCGGCAGCATCGGGATGTTGAAGCCGGGCAAATAGTTGGTGAAGGCGCGCTGGCGTGCAATGTTGTCCAGTTCGCTACCTGCATCCACATACGCGGTAGGATCGGCGATGGCGATAGTTAATTGCAGTGAACCATCGTCGTTGTCCTGCACATACAGCGCATCGTCCATATCTTCGGTACTGGCGCTATCGATAGTGACAAAGTTCAGCGCAGTCAGATCTTCACGGACGAGCTCGCCGTCATGGCGTTCAGTGGTTTCCACTTCTGGCGCAGAACGCTCCAGATTGTGGCGTGACAACGTCACCCACCACGGCACCAGTGGGTCATCGCCCGTGGTGATGTACTGCGTCAGTTCGGCATGGAAGCCACGGTCGCCTTTCAACGGGTGACGGCGCATTTCGGCTACCGCCCAATCGCCATCCTGAAAATCGTGTGTCACATCGCGCGCCGCGCGGCAAGGAATCGCGTCTTTCAGCAGCGGGTGGTCAGGCGTAATGGATAAGCGATCGTCTTTTTTATGAATGCGCCCAACAAATCGGGTGAGGAAAGGTTCTATCAGCGTTTCTGGTTCGACAATTTCCCGATCTTTTTCCGTATGCAGGGTGGCGGTAATCCGGTCGCCGTGCATCACTTTTTTCATATGCGGAGGGGGAATGAAATAGCTTTTTTGTCCGTCAGCCTCAAGAAAGCCAAATGCCTTATCGGTACCTTTGACGACACCTTCAACACGCGGTGTCTGAGAGTGAAGTTGCTGTTTTAGCTGTGCAAGCAGCGGATTATCTTGAAACATAGCGTCCAGAAATACGATTGTGAGTGGCTTAATTAGCAGTTCACAGTTTTACTCGAATCAGGTGCTGGCGGCAAGAATAATCGGGGGAGCCGTGGCCGTATAACGACGGGGAAAGCGCGAATAAATTCGAATAAAGTCAATGCTGATTTGAGAGAAGCCCTGTCGTGTGCGCTATTGGTTTTGCGACACGACAGGGGGGAGGTTTACGCTATGACATAGCCCCTAATGAAGAGAGGCTTAAGCGATACGCAGCAGAGACTCTGCTTGCGTACTGCGCCGAACGCTAACGGGCACCGACTTCGACGTCGGCGTGTGCGTTTCATCGCCAAAGCTGGACAGCGGCACCAATGGGTTGGTTTCCGGGTAATAGGCTGCCAGATTACCGCGTGGAATATTGTAGCTCACCAGTTTGAAGTCGTTGACGATGCGGGTAATACCATCGTTCCACAGCGTTTCGATATCGACCCGATCGCCATCTTCCAGCCCTAACGCGGCAATGTCATCGGGGTGCATGAACAGCACTTCCCGTTGGCCATAAACGCCGCGATAGCGGTCATCCAGACCATAAATCGTGGTGTTGTACTGATCGTGCGAACGCAGGGTTTGCAGCGTAAAGGGTACATCGCTGCCTTGTAGCTGCGGGAACAGCGTATCGGGCAGCGCAGCATGGCCGAATTGGGCTTTTCCGTTGAGGGTGTTAAACCGCAGTTCTGCGGCGGCATTGCCGAGATAAAATCCGCCCGGCAGGTCGCAGTTGGCGTTGAAATCGGTAAAGCCAGGAATGGTGGCGGCAATATGATCGCGGATGCGTGAATAATCGTCCGCCAGCGCCAGCCAGTCGAGCTTTTCATTGCCGAGAACCGCATTGGCAATACCGCAAACAATCGCGGTTTCCGAGCGCTGCAACGGCGAAAGCGGCTGCCCGACACCCTGCGAGGCATGCACCATACTGAAGGAATCCTCGACGGTAATAAACTGTGCGCCGCTGGCCTGCATGTCGAGATCGGTACGGCCGAGCGTTGGCAGAATCAATGCATCGACCTTGCCAGTAACCAGATGACTGCGGTTGAGCTTGGTGCTGATATGTACGGTCAGATCGCAACGGCTGAGAGCGTCTTCGGTGCGTGCTGAATCTGGTGCGGCGGCGGCGAGGTTACCACCTAATGCGATCAGCACTTTTATCTCATCGCGCAACATGGCTTCCAGCGCCTCTACCGTGTTGTGGCCTGCGGCATAAGGTGGAGTGAAGCCATAATGTGCGGCCAGGCGATCGAGAAACGCAGCGGTCGGTTTCTCATCGATCCCCATCGTGCGGTTACCCTGCACATTGCTATGACCGCGTACCGGACACAGCCCCGCGCCCGGTTTCCCCAATTGCCCAAACAGCAGTTGCAGGTTTACGATTTCGCGCACGGTGGCGACGGAATGCTTGTGTTGGGTAATGCCCATCGCCCAGGTGCAGATCACGCGCGGTGACTGCTGATAAATTGCCGCCACATAGCGTAGCTGTGCTTCACTCAAGCCGGACTGCTGCTCGATTTTCTGCCAACTGGTCGCATCGACAGCCGCCAAATACTCATCCACCTGTTGGGTATGCGTGGACAGGAAATCCTGATCGAATAACCCCGGCTCTCCGTCAGACAGGCGCTGACGATGCGTTTCCAGCAGCGCTTTTACCATGCCGCGCACGGCAGCCATATCACCGCCCAGATTGGGTTGCAGGTAGGTTTCGCTAATGGTGCCGGACAGCGGCGTGAGCAGTTCCAGCGGATTTTGCGGATTGGCAAAACGTTCCAGACCGCGCTCGCGGAGCGTATTGAAGGAAACGATGTGCGCACCGCGATCGGCGGCGTGACGTAGGCTGTGCAGCATACGTGGATGATTGGTGCCAGGGTTCTGACCGAAGACGAAAATCGCGTCAGCGTGTTCGAAATCATCCAGCCGGATAGTGCCTTTGCCGACGCCGATACTCTGTTTCAGGCCAGTGCCGCTGGCTTCATGGCACATATTCGAGCAGTCAGGAAAATTGTTAGTGCCTAGCATACGGCCAAAAAGCTGATACAGATAAGAGGCTTCGTTACTGGCACGGCCGGACGTATAAAGCTCGGCCTGATTAGGATGTGCCATCTTGTTGATATGCTGAGCGATCAGCGCAAAAGCGGCGTCCCAGTCGATGGGAACATAGCGATCGCTGGCGCGATCGTAGCGCATCGGGTGGGTTAAACGCCCCTGATACTCAAGAAAATAGTCACTTTGCTGGCGTAGCGTCGTGACGCTGTGGGCGGCAAAGAAATCCAGATCGACTGCCTTGCGCGTTGCTTCCCAACTCACCGCTTTCGCCCCGTTTTCGCAGAAGCTGAACGTGCTGCTGTTGTCATCACCCCAGGCACAGCCGGGGCAGTCAAACCCTTTCGATTTATTGACCCGTAACAAGTTTCGGATATTTTTCAGCGCTTGCTTACTGTCGAGGACAAAACGGGTGGTGGCTTCCAACGAGCCCCAGCCGCCAGCCGCGTTGCGGTATGGCTTGATAGATGGTTTGAATTTCATAACATGTTCCGCAGGTGAATAAACCCGTCATACTTCAAGTTGCAGGTGTGTTGGCCGCCTCGCTCACCCCAGTCACTTACTTGAGTAAGCTCCTGGGGACTCGCTGCGTTGCCGCCGGCCTGAAACTCGAATTATCTAGGGTTTGTTTTTTTTATGTGAACAAAACTTTAAATGTTTGCTCTTGGTTTGAAGTTTAGGTGTCGTCGGCGACAGCGTCTAATCAAATGCGGCTATGGTGGGATAGAGGTGGCTTATCAAGGTATACTTGTCGCTTACCCACTACAGAGCCTGGCGATGGATATTAAACAGCTGCAATACCTATGCAATTTGGAGAAGGAACGCCATTTTGGCCGGGCAGCGGAAGCCAGTTTTGTCAGTCAGCCCACGCTCTCCATGCGGTTGAAAAATCTGGAGAAAGAGCTGGATCTGGCGTTAATCAATCGGGGTAACAATTTTGAAGGCTTCACGGCCGAAGGTGAGCGCGTGCTGGCCTGGGCGCGTGAGATCGTTTCGGTCTATCAGGGATTAAAGCTGGAAGTCGCCTCGCTGAAGCGCGGCGTAAGTGGGGTATTGCGCATCGGCGCGGTGCCGCAAAGCAGTATCGCATTGTCGAGCCTGCTGGCGGCGGTGAATAAGAAATACCCGCAGTTGGATTTCCAGATCTCGCTGTTCAGTGCGGATCAACTGCTGGAAGCGCTGAATGCGCATTCGGTGGATGTTGGTATCGGCTTTTTTGAATTTTCAACGCTACAGGAACTGCACTTTCAGGCGTCGCCGCTGACGGAGCGGGGCGTTGATCTGCTGTTCCATCCGCACCATTTTCCGCAGTTGGTGGGGGATGCGCCTCTGGCACTCGATGCGCTTTCCGAGGTGCCACTCTGTCTGGCAGAAGCCAGCCGCTATTTCCGTCGCTATCTGGATAGCCATTTTCGTGAAATGGGCGTCTCGCCGTGGGTCAAGGTGGAAAGCGCTTCCGTTCTGCAATTGATCCAAAGCGTCTACGTTGGGCTTGGGTGTGGGATTGTGCCCCACGGTAGCCTGATCCCAGAGATGACACCCGCGCTAACACTGCGCCCGCTGCAATTTCCCCCGATGCGCCGCCAGCCTGCGGTTGTCATCGCGCAGGCTGGTAGAGCGACGCCGCTGGCACAGAATTTCTTTGATGTCGCGCAGCAGTGGTTGCAGGCTCAGTCATAGAGGCTTTTGTCCTGCACTGGGGCAACCGATTTGCTAGCGCGAAGCCGTCTGACGGACTGGCGAATCACTAGCGTACCGTTGAGCAATAGGTTGCCCACGGGGGCGTCGGGGCGAATCAGACGATATTGCAGCAGTCTGACGGCCTCCTCACCCAGCGCCTCACGCGGCACATGTACCGAGGTTAGCGGCACGTCGTGAATAGCGGAGAGATTGAAGCCATCCATGCTCATCACCGAGACGTCTTGCGGGACGCGCAATCCAGCCTTGTTCAGCGCGTTCACCGCGCCAACCGCGATGAAATCACCGCCAGCCAGAATCGCCGTGGGCCATTTATTCCGTGGGCAGCGGGCTAAAAAATCGGTCATCGCGTGCTCTGCATCCGCCGTGCTGAAATTATCCAACGCCAGCAAATGATCTTCGGTTGAGAAAGGAAGATTATGGTGCTGATAGGCATCTCTGATGCCATCAAGGCGCAGTTCCATTGTGTAACGGCGCAGGCATAACAGCGTCAACACGGTATGGTGGCCCTGTTCAAAGAGATAGTGGGCGGAGAACTCGCCAATGAGCCGATGCGCGGGGGCGACACCCGGTAACCTCATCTTGCGGTCGATGCAGTTAATCAATATGCAGGGTTTTCCGCTGTCTGCCGCCAGCGCGTGAATATAGGGATCGTCGATACCAATCAGCAGCGCCGCCTCCGTGGCCGGATCGCGCATTTTGTCTAAAAATAGCGCCGCATCGCTGTCATTTTCCTCCAACCCGCAGTATCGCACGCGCACATCGTGTGGCTTCAGGGCATCAATAATGCTCTGTACCACTTTGTGATAGAAGATGTCGGACCGAATATCAAACGCACGCGGCGGGGCGAAGATAGTCAGCCCGTTTAACAGCAGGCGGCCGTTGGCGAGATCGGTCAGAACCCCGCACTGTCTGGCACAGTTAAGAATATCCGCTTTGGCGTTCTCACTGGTATTGGACTGACCAGACAGTACGCGTGAAACGGTACTGATCGAGTAGCCCGTCCGCTGCGCGATTTCACGGATTTTCAGGTTTCCTTTCATTTTGTGATCCCGTTCACCTTTGAAAATGACAAAGTTTTCATAGCCAGACATTTCCTGTTTTCAGGCAATATAAACAGGTTTTTGTTTGCATTTTAACCATAGCATGAAAATGTTTTCAAAAAAGTGAGTGTTTCACGATTTTCAATTGTTCTACTCTCAATTTGGTAAACCAATTTCAGTGGTTATATGTAATGAAATGGGGTTTAAGCTAATAAATACAATGAGATAAAAATGGTTCGATCGTCCGATAGGCTATAAATACAAAAATGCCGCCGAGATATCAGACCAATGTAACCCTACTTTCCTGTAAAGGAGTCACCATGAGTCTCGACATTAATCCGTCTTCCATCGCTACCAAAGGTAAACGGACATTCAGAAATCTGCGCTGGTGGGTGCTGAGCCTGTTTTTACTCGGCGTTACTGTTAACTACATCACGCGTAACTCGCTCGGTATTCTGGCGCCAGAACTGAAAACCAGTATGGGCATCACTACCGAGCAATACTCCTGGATTGTGGGTGCATTCCAGCTTGCGTATACCATTTTTCAGCCGATTTGTGGCTGGCTGATCGATGTCATCGGTCTGAAAATGGGCTTTATGATTTGTGCGGTGATATGGGCGTTGATGTGCATCTTCCACGCGGGGGCGGGAAGCTGGCTGCACCTTGCGATTCTACGCTTCTTTATGGGGGCGTCCGAAGCCGCTGCAACACCGGCGAACGCCAAAACCCTGGGCGAATGGTTCCCTAAGAAAGAGCGACCGATCGCGGCAGGCTGGGCTGGCGTCGGTTTTTCCATCGGTGCGATGCTGGCACCGCCCATTATCGTCGTCGCGCATGCCTATCTGGGCTGGCAGGGCGCATTTATGTTCACCGGTGCGCTGGCGCTGATGTGGGTGGTATTGTGGTGGCTGTTCTACCATAACCCGGAAGATCACCCCAATTTAAGCCGCGAGGAGCTGGATTTCATCCGTCAGGACAATGAAGCTCCGCCGGTCAAACTGCCTTTCTTTACCGCACTGAAGACCGTTTCAAAAAACAAACGCTTTTACGGTATCGCTATTCCCGCTTTTATGGCGGAACCCGCGTGGGCCGTGCTCAGCTTTTGGGTACCGCTCTATCTGGCGAATGAACGCGGTATGGATCTGAAGCAAATTGCGATGTTTGCATGGCTGCCGTTTCTTGCCGCCGATCTGGGCAGCGTCGCCAGCGGTTACCTTACCCGACTCTACACCCGCTGGTTTGGCTGCTCGCGTGTTAACTCGATTGTAGCTAGCTCGGTCACCGGTGCGTTTCTCATGCTGTCGCTAGCGCTGGTTGCCATCAGTAAAGATCCATGGGTAGCGATTCTGCTGATTTCCATCGGCGGGGTCGGCCATCAGGTGATTTCCTGCATGTTGAGCGCACTGGTCGTGGAATCGTTCGATAAAGGGCAGATGGCAACCGTGAACGGGATGCGCGGTTCGTTTGCGTGGATTGCCAGCTTTCTGTTCTCACTGTTAATTGGCGTCACCGCCGACAAAATCGGTTTTAACCCGCTATTTGTGGCGATGGGCTTCTTCGATTTGATCGGCGCCATCTTCCTTATCGCCTTTATTGCTGAACGCCGTGGGAAAACGCGTTCACAGGCATAACGGCTTATGCCGTTCGTTTAAGAAGCGAGATACACGGAGCGACCACGGGGCGAGGCTTCCCTACGAGAACCTCATCCCCGTGTTTCTCCTAGAAATGAGCTTAACCTGCATTAAGCGCAACGGCTGGTTTATTTTTTCCTGAAAAGGATGCTGTATGAAAACGTTGAAAAATTGGGTGTTTCGTCATCAGAGCGACGACCATGTTGAACTGCTGGTGGACGATAGACATGTTTTTCGCCTTTATGTGCTGGAGCCAATGCTGGCGCGCGTGCTGATTAAGCAGAACGGTGCACTGAAGCTGAACCGTACCTGGAGCATCGCGCCGCAGCAGGATGTTCCCTGGGAGGGGCGCAACCGTGAAAGTAGCGCAGGTTTTAGCCTGCCGGGGTTTTCACTGGAACAGGTGGATGACACGCTGCGTATCAGCACCGAGCGGATGCGCATTACGATTCACCAGCCGCTGTGGCTGGTGTGGGAATATCGGGATGAACAAGGCGAATGGCAGCCGTTTGCCGCCGATAGGCCGACTAGCGCCTACCTATTGAACCCGCACGGTGATGGCGTGGCGCACTATCAGCGCCGTTTCCCGACCGAGCGCTATTATGGTCTGGGTGAAAAAGCGGGCGATCTTGAACGCACCGGACGCCGGTTTGAGTTTCGTAATCTGGATGCGATGGGCTACAACGCGGCGAGTACCGATCCGCTGTATAAGCATGTCCCGTTTACCATTACCCGACGCGACGATGTCAGCTTCGGCCTGTTTTACGATAACCTGAGCACGACCTGGCTCGATCTCGGCAATGAAATCGATAACTACCATCTGGCTTATCGACGTTATCAGGCGGAGGCGGGCGATCTCGACTATTACCTGTTCATCGGGCCGCGCGTGCTCGATGTGACAAAAGCGTTTGTGCGGCTGACGGGGAAGACGCTCTTTGGGCCAAAATGGAGCTTAGGCTACAGCGGTTCGACCATGCATTACACCGATGCGCCGGATGCGCAGCAGCAACTGATGAAATTTATTGCGCTCTGCCGTGAACACCATATTCCGTGTGATTCATTTCAACTCTCGTCGGGCTACACGTCGATTAATAATAAGCGCTATGTGTTTAACTGGAATTACGACAAAGTTCCCCAGCCGGAAGCGATGTCGCAGGCTTTCCACGATGTGGGCCTCAAGCTGGCGGCCAATATCAAACCCTGTTTACTGCAAGATCATCCGAAATACGATGAGGTGACGGCGCAAGGGCTGTTTATCCGCGATTCCGAATCTGATATGCCGGAGCGCTCCAGCTTCTGGGACGATGAAGGCTCTCATCTTGATTTCACCAACCCGGCAACGGTGGCGTGGTGGCAGGAAAACGTTACCCGGCAACTGTTGGAGAAAGGCATCGACTCGACGTGGAATGACAACAACGAGTATGAAGTCTGGGATGGTGAAGCCCGCTGTCATGGGTTCGGCCAACCGATGGCGATCAAACATATTCGTCCGTTGATGCCGCTGTTGATGATGCGCGCCTCGCTGGAGGCACAGCAGCGTTTCGCCCCGACGCTGCGTCCTTATCTGATCTCTCGTTCCGGCTGTGCGGGAATGCAGCGCTACGTGCAGACCTGGAGCGGCGATAACCGTACCAACTGGCAGACGCTGCGCTACAACACCCGAATGGGCGTTGGCATGAGCCTGTCCGGGCTGTTTAATGTCGGGCATGACGTTGGGGGCTTCTCCGGTGACAAACCGGACGCCGAGCTTTTTGTGCGCTGGGTGCAAAATGGCGTGATGCATCCGCGTTTCACCATCCATTCCTGGAATGACGATCATACGGTGAACGAACCGTGGATGTATCCCTCTGTAACGGCGGCGATACGTAGCGCTATTGAACTTCGCTATCGCCTTCTGCCGTATTTTTATACGTTGCTCTGGCAAGCCAGTGCAGACGATGAACCGATGCTGCGACCGACATTCCTCGATCACGAACAGGATCGCGCGACGCTGGAGGAAACCGATGATTTCATGCTGGGGCGAGACATTTTGGTCGCCAGCGTGGTTGAGCCAGAGCAGCGTCGGCGGGCGGTGTACCTGCCTGCGAATACCTCTGGCTGGTACGATTTTTATTCCGGCCAATGGTTCAGCGGCGGACAGACGATCGTGCTGGATGCACCGCTGGAGCGCCTGCCGCTGATGGTCAGAGCGGGCGCGATGATCCCGCTGTCGGGGCGGACGGCGTATGTCAGCCAACATGAAGACGAACAGCGCGAATTCCTGCTCTTTCCGCCTGTCGCAGGCGGTACAGATAGCGGACTGCTGTTTGAAGATGACGGAGAAACGTGGCAGTGGCGTGAAGGGAACGCGCTGTGGCTGCGTTGGGAAATTCGTACGGATAGCCAGCGGATTGATATCACGTTCACATCAGAGGGACGATATCAGCCAGCATGGAAACACGCGACGCTGCGCTTGCCGTCAGGAGAGCGGCGCCAGCTGTATATCAACGGCGTTCTCACGGATACCTATCAATACCAATAATCATTTTATTTCTTCCTGTTGCGCCCCGGTATTATTGTTTACCGGGGTGTGAGGTTGCTGACGAAGTCCGCAGGGCGGGGGTAACGGATAGATCGTAAAGACGCTGTAAATACATCCATGTACGCTCGGATTGCGCCATCCATGGCGCAAACGCTTTACTCTTCTATTCCGTTACTCCCGTTCTCGTTCAGAAAATAGGTTTGTCAACGGTCTGATGCCTCGGTCTTATTTGTTTACCGGGGCGTTTTTTTGTTATGCAGAATATCAATAATATCTGATTGGTTATTTTCAGGATAATGAAATGTTAATGAAGTAAATGGAATATTAAATATAAAAAAGAGTTGTGCGAATACCCTTAATAAAATCGGAACTACAAAATAGTTTAAATAGTAAAAAAACATTTTATAACCGTTAAAAAAATAGATACTTGGTAAGTAATAAGTTCGCAAATTATCAGCCAAAAAAATTAATAAAAACAAATACGGCAGCTTCCGATTCATTTGCGAACAGAGTTTTTATTTTAAGTGGAGTATTCGCTATGAAGAATAATCACCATGATTTATTTGCCGCTTTTACACTCCCCAACGGTGCGACGCTGAAAAATCGGGTACTGATGGCCCCCATGACCACCTGTAGTGGGTTTTACGATGGGAGCGTAACCAAAGAGCTGGTGGAATATTATCAGCTCAGAGCTGGCAGCATCGGCACCGTGATTGTGGAGTGTTGTTTTATTGATGACAAAGGGTTGGCCTTTCCCGGTGCGATAGGGATCGACAACGACGATAAAATTGCCGGACTCGCCAAAATTGCGACAGCGATTAAAGAAAAAGGCTCGACGGCGATCCTGCAAATTTATCATGGCGGCCGTATGGTTGAGCCGCGTTTCATTGGCGGTGCGACGCCAGTTGCCCCTAGCGCCATCGCGGCACCGCGCGCGGGTGCCATCGTTCCGGTCGCGTTGTCAGGTGATGAAGTTGAAGCGATGATTGGGAAGTTTGGTGATGCCGTCCATCGCGCCATTCAGGCGGGTTTCGATGGTGTAGAAATTCACGGAGCCAACACCTACCTGATCCAGCAATTTTATTCCCCTCACTCTAATCAGCGCTCAGATCAATGGGGCGGCAGCCGTGACAAACGCGCGGCGTTTCCGCTTGCCGTTCTGGATATTGCCCATGACGTCGCTGGTAAGTACGCCGATCCGTCCTTTATCATCGGCTATCGCTTCTCGCCAGAAGAAATCGAAGAACCGGGCATTCATTTTGATGATTCGCTCTACCTGCTGGAAAAACTGGCGGCGCGCGGACTGGATTACGTCCACTTCTCGATGGGCAATATCTTGCGCTCATCGATTATCGAGACAAACGATCCGACACCGCTGATTAAAAAATATGTTGCGCGTCGTTCTGCGACATTAGCGGCGATTCCGGTTATTGGCGTAGGAGATATTGTCAATCAAGCCGATGCCGAGGCGGCGTTAGAAAAGGGTTACGACCTGATTGCCGTTGGCAGAGCCTGTATCGCTTATCCAGATTGGACGGATTGTATTGCCCAACAGAAAAAACTCGATCTGTATATTGCCAGCGATAAACGTGAAGCATTAATGATTCCCGAACCGCTGTGGCGTTTTTCATTAGTCGAAGCCATGATTCGGGACGTAAATTTAACCGGTAAGAAATTTAAATCTGGGGTGTATCAGGAAAACGTTCAGGACGAATGTGGCGAACTGCAAATTACCGTCCATTTCGAGCAAAACCGGGTCGCCGATATTGCGCTGGGTAATAGCGAGATTGATGATTCGCTGAAAATCAGTTTTGAAATTATTCGCGAACGCATTCTGGATACCAACAGTCCGCACGTTGATGCCGTAACGGGCGCAACGGCGCAAAGTGAAGCGATTAAAAAAGCCGTCACTAAGGCGATGGTGAAATCGAGCAAAGACGCCATTATTGCCGATGGCGGTAACCCAGATGCGCGCCGAGAAGCGGACGTCGTGGTGATTGGCAGCGGTGGCGCGGGGTTGGCGGCAGCGATTCAGGCCAGTGAAGAGGGCGCTCGCGTTATCGTCATTGAAAAGATGCCGGTCATCGGCGGCAACACAATTAAGGCCTCTGCTGGTATGAACGCGGCGGGAACGGTCTTCCAGCAAAATAAAGGCATCGAAGATAGCCACGCGCTGTTTTATAACGAAACGCTGAAAAGCGGAAAACAGAAAAATAACCCAACGCTGGTGCAATATTTTGTCGATCACGCATCTGACGCGATTAACTGGCTGGCGCAGCACGATATCGAGTTGAGTGATATCACCACGACGGGCGGCATGAGCGTTGACAGAACACATCGCCCTGCCAACGGCGCAGCGGTGGGCGGTTATCTGGTCAGCGGGCTGATTAAGAACCTCAATAAATACAATATTGAGGTGCTGCTGGAAACGTCGGTAACCGAAATTGTGCAGGAGAAGGGCAAGGTTAGTGCCGTCAGAGTCGTCAATGATGAACAGGAAGTGAGCCTGATTGCGACAAAAGCGGTGATTGTCGCGACAGGCGGTTTTAGTGCCAATCAGGCGATGGTGGAGTCATACCGCCCAGACCTAAAAGGCTTCGTCACCACCAACCATAAAGGCGCAACGGGTGGCGGCATTCGTCTGCTGGAGCAGATCGGCGCAGATACGGTGGACATGGGGGAAATTCAAACCCATCCGACGGTTGAACAGACGACGTCTTATCTGATCTCCGAATCCATTCGCGGCGGTGGCGCTATTCTGGTGTCGCAGCGTGGAGAACGTTTCTTTAACGAAATGGAGACGCGGGATAACGTCTCGTCCGCCATCGTCAACCTGCCGGAAGAGTACGCGTATATCCTGTTTGATGAACAGGTCAGAAATCGCAATCGGGCAGTTGAAGAATATGTCGCTCAAGGGCTGACCGTCAGCGCCAGTAGCGTGGCGGAACTGGCCGAGAAACTCGACATACCGCAGGCGGCTCTGCAAGCCACGCTTGAACGCTACAATACCTTTATTGCCGACAAACACGATGAGGACTTTGGTCGTTCAACGGGCATGCGCGACCCGTTGAATCAGGCACCTTACTACGCGATTAAAGTTGCGCCAGGCGTGCACCATACGATGGGCGGCGTGACGATTAACGCGAAAGCGGAGGTGTTGAACCGTCACAAAGAGACGATCTCTGGCGCTTATGCGGCAGGGGAAGTGGTGGGGGGGATTCACGGTGCGAACCGCATTGGCGGCAACGCCGTGGCGGATATCATTATCTTCGGTATTCAGGCGGGGATTCAGGCCGCGGCGTATGCTCGAGCACCGCGCCATTCCGGTTTTTTGCCGGCTAAGGCGCGTAAAGCCAGGTTTGTGAAATCCACGGATAACATCGCTGAAAGACAGTCGGCTATGATGGAATAGTGGAGCCGCTGGCGAGCGCCCTGAAAGGGCGTTCGCCCTGTTTCGACCGTTTACTCTCTGCACTGCAATCTGTTCATGGGAGCTACCCTATGCCATCTGTCGATAACGCTTACGTCTATTCCGTTCACCTAATGGGCAGCCCCATTTTGCTCAAACTGTTTGTCCATGATGAAACCGCCGTCAGGCAAGTTTTCCAACGCATCAAGCAGCTTGAAGATCTGCTCACCGTTAATCGAGCGCAGTCGGAAGTGATGAGCATCAACCATGCGGCGGGGAAAGCATTCGTTTCGGTAAGCTCGATTGTCTTTGCGCTGATTAAGCGCGCTAAAACGGTAAGTCTGCTTGAAAATAGTCGCTTTAACGTGGCGATCGGCCCTGTCGTCAAACTCTGGAAAATCGGTTTTAGCGGCAGCACGGTGCCTGACTGGGAATCGATAGATCGGGCGCTGGCATTAACCGATCCCGAACGCATTATCCTTAGAGAGCAAGACTGCGCCGTATTGTTAGAAAAAGCAGGAATGGAGATCGACCTGGGCGCGATTGCGAAAGGTTATATTGCCGATATCGTCAGGGACGTACTGCATCAACACGCTATTCAGGATGCACTGATTAATCTGGGAGGCAATGTGCTGGCTATCGGCAGTGCGTTGACGGATGAACAAGGGCTATGGAGCGTGGGATTGCAGAAACCTTTTGCGGATCGCGATAGCCTGCTCGGTGTGATTAAGGTGAAGAATAAATCCGTGGTGACATCCGGCGTCTATGAGCGTTTTTTCACCGTGGACGATCGTATCTATCATCATATTCTCGATCCCCGGACGGGCTATCCACTGGATAATGAACTACATAGCGTGACGGTTGTTTCGAACGATTCCCTCGATGGTGATATCTATACGACATTGCTCTACGGCATGGGCGTGGACGCAGGTATCAAGTTTTTACAACACCAGCCGGATATTGAAGCGATATTTGTGACAAAAACGCGAGAAATTATCTTTTCTTCTCAGCGACATTATAGGTTTGAATTGCTGGATAAGGATTATTCGGTGATGGTGTTGTGAAAATGAACGTTTCATCAGCGTTTTCTGTGTAGCAATTACTGGTGTACGATTTCCTCTCCATGTCGGCAGAATGAATTTTTCCTATTACACAAGGACGTACAATGTCTTCTACACCAAAACTCCCCGCCGGCTGGGAATATGCCAACGGTAAGAAACAGCAGGCTTTACTGGCAGAATATCAACAGGAACAACCCACAGTTCATCCACTTTATGGCATTGAGATAGCAGTCATCGCTTATCGTGATGGTAGCGATGACATCTTGCTGAAACATACTCAGGAGTTCGATCGCGTATCCGTTGTGCACCTTACCTGGGCCATGCAAAGGGAGTTTGCCAACTTCCCTCGGGTAGAATTTACCGGTTCTTTTCAGAAATTCATTGAATGGGAATACCTGATGTATGGGACTGAAGTGGAAGGAGACTAACATGGCGCTTATTAAGGAAAATTTTATCTTGATAGGAGATGACGACTGCATTGTCTTGCCTGATTTAACGGGACGGTATCAGCAGGCTGTTAATGTTGATTACCTGCTCGAAGGATTGTTACCTTTATTGCGACGTATTGAAACCGAGTGTATGGCTGCCTGCTGCGGCTTTGATGCCTTTGATTTTTATGCTGAGACGCTCTATGCCACCGCACGCAAACAGGAACCAGCAGCATTCGGCCCTATGTTGCACAATGCTATTGAGCAGATCACATTACTGGACACCACGGTGGTATCCAGCCGCGTGCTGAATGGTTTGGCAGATAAACAAGCCTTTATTGCTTTGTTGCAGCATATTCTTACCAGCTTGCCACAAGGAAACGAGTAAATTTATGCACGCTCAGGCAAAAGACTGGAAACGTCTCCCCGCACCGCAGCAAACGACGCCGCTTAACTTTCAGGCCCTGTTTACAGACGCTGAAGCGGAAAAAATGAAGCACGGTATTGTTCCAAAACAAATGGAAGATAAATGGTTTATCTATTTTGAGGACGGCTGGCTCTGTTTTCATCGGAGTTGGACGGGGTTTTTTATCTATGCGTTGAGGCTCGATGGCTCACCGGCTGGCGTTCGGGTAACTGATTCATGGGTAAATCGCGAACCGGAACAATACGCCAGTACCGATTTGGAATATGATCGGAATATGCTGCGTTATCTGATTGATGTGTCTCTGCTGAAAAAACAGGATGTCCCTTTCCCAACTCGATAAGAATAATGATGCCTGAAGATAAAACACAATACCGCTTCACGGATGTTCTCAATGCGCTAATGGCTTTGCGGGGGCAAGCCGTTAGCCGCCTGTCACAGGGGGATACGTCTGCTTTACAAAGCAAACTGCAACTCGACGATGCTATTCAGTGCCTGCAATTTTGCCAGCGGCATCAAATAACCGCTTCTGCCAGCGTGATTCAGTTACCTGCTACCCGTACCACAACGCCGTCATCGGAATATCGTATTATTGAGGATCATGAAACCGAACGACGTGAATATTGGACCGAACTGGATGTGAACAATCATCCCGTCAGGCCGTCGCCCGGTGTGTTGTTGCTGGACTGTGGTTTGATTCCGAAGGATATGTGATGGATAACCACTTACTTAAGGTTTAGCTCAACTTGTTCCAGTATTACGGCAACGCTTTGATAGTAATATTTTGCCTCATTCATAAAGGGGGATTTATTATCGATAAGATAGGCATATGCAATTGAATCAATGTCTAAATTTTCTATGGCATTGTTAATCGTAGAGGTGATACGTTCTTCGAGAATAAATTCATTTAGGCTTTCTTTAGTGTAGAAAACAATAAATGTTGCTGCAAAATGGCGGTCTGCTTGGTTTCTCAGACACTCAGTATCTCTGCGTGCAGAACCGATATAACAGATATCTTTGTTTATATTTTTATCTAGGTTGTGCCATACATGCTTAGCCTCGAGGGCAATACTTTCCAATTCATTTTTTATATAAAGATCAACTCGACCTTTGCTTGTATTGCTATCAGGGTTTTCTCCTGTATAACCCTTTATTTTCTTATCTGACGGATATTCTTCAATCGCTGTCCAGCCTAATGACCACGCCGCCCCAGCGAGAACGCTGACATTCGTGCGTTCGTTGTACCACCAGCAGCAATCTGTTCTGTTTAATAGTTCAACATAGCGTTGATTTGCGCTAATCCATCCATTTAACAATTCTTCAATAAAGCTGTCGTTTGCACGGACTTTTTGAATAACCATATAACACTCCATGTAAAATAGTAAATTTCGGCTATCTCATTATCTGCCCATAATTCGGTAATACCGTATTCGCTATTAACGCGAAAGCAGAAATGCATAGCCAAAAGCTAAGAGGAATAATAAATAGAAGTAGAGAATATTTGAATGAGAGAAAGTAGCCTATCCAAGATAGGCTACTTTTGATGACTTACTTCAGTTCCAGCTCGTTCATTGCAGCGATGCTGAAGCCGCCGTCAACGTGCAGAACTTCACCGGAGATACCGGCAGCCAGATCGGAACACAGGAACGCAGCAGAGTTGCCCACGTCTTCAATGGTCACGACACGGCGGATTGGCGTAACGGCTTCGCAATGCGACAGCATTTTCTTGAAGTCTTTGATGCCGGATGCGGCCAGTGTACGAATCGGACCCGCAGAGATGGCGTTGACGCGCACGCCCTGAGCACCCATAGCGTTCGCCATGTAACGTACGTTTGCTTCCAGAGAGGCTTTTGCCAGACCCATCACGTTGTAGTTAGGGATGGCACGCTCGGCACCCAGGTAGGACAGGGTAACCAGTGCAGAGTTCGGGTTCAGCATTTTACGGCAGGCTTTCGCCATCGCGACGAAGCTGTAAGAGCTGATATCGTGAGCGATGTTGAAACCTTCACGGGTCACGGCATCAACGTAGTCACCGTCCAGTTGGTCACCCGGTGCGTAAGCAATAGAGTGCACGAAGCCATCAAAGTTAGGCCATACGTTAGCCAGTTCGGTAAACAGTGCCTCGATGCTCGCATCTTCAGCGACATCACACGGCAGAACGATGCTGGAACCCAGTTCGCTGGCAAAGCCTTCAACGCGTGCTTTCAATTTTTCGTTCTGATACGTGAACGCCAGTTCGGCACCTTCACGTTGCATTGCTTGTGCAATACCGTAGGCAATAGAACGGTTGCTGGCAACGCCTGTTACCAGAATGCGCTTACCGGTAAGAAAACCCATAGCAGTAATCCTTGTGATCATTGTTGCTGCGATCGCCACGTCTGTGCCCGTAAACCTACGCGGCAGGTGACGACCGAGATGAATAAACCGCGTAATTCTACCATGTTGGGGGCGGTAGGGGTACTCCGAGCAGTATCCCCATTTTCCACCGTCCAGTGGTTTAGCGGTACTGCCCGCCGGAATACACGGAGGTTAACGTTGTGCGCCGTCGCGTCGCCAGGCATCCGCGCTGAGCGCTTCGCCGAAATGACTGGCAATCAAACGTTTCGTCAGGTCATGGAGCGGGGCGGACAATACATCGGCGGTACTGCCGCGTTCGACCACTTCGCCTGCCTGCATCACCAGAATCTGATCGCTGATGTGCTTCATCATGCCCAGATGCTGCGTCACGTAAATATAAGAGATACCGTGCTTTTCCTGTAATTCCAGCATCAGATTAATAATCTGTGACCGCATAGACATATCCAGCGACGCCAGCGCTTCATCGGCGACAATCACTTTCGGTTGCAGAATGAGCGCGCGTGCCAGACCGACGCGCTGTTTTTGCCCCGGCGCAAGTGCATGCGGATAGTAATAAGCGTGATCGGGTCGTAACCCGACCTGCTGTAGCGCCTGATTAATCGCTCTTTCGCGCGCTTCGGCGCTGAGATCGGTATTCAGCCGCAGGGGAACATCCAACAGTTGTCCGATACGCTGACGCGGGTTGAGCGCATTGCTCGCATCCTGAAAGATCATGCGGATGCGCTGGCTGCGATAGCCATAATCGCCGTAATGCAGCGGATGATCATCGATAACCAGTTCGCCGGACGTCGGGGCGATCATCCCTGACAGCATTTTCGCCAGCGTCGATTTCCCCGAACCGTTCTCGCCGATGATAGCGAGCGTCTGGCGTTCACGTAGCGTAAAGCTGACGGATTTCACCGCTTCAACATGCTGACGACGGAACAGCCCGGTTCGGTAGCGGAACGTCTTGGTCAGGTTGCGGGCTTCAAGCAGCATCTCAACCATCACGGTTCCTCCATGTTGAGCGGGAAGTGGCAGGCATATAAGTGGTTCTTCACGGAAAGCAGCGGCGGCGTTTGCATGCACTGTTTTTGTGAATAAGGGCAGCGTGGGCCGAGCCGACAGCCAATCGGCAGGTGTTCCAGTGAAGGAATGGCGCCGTTCAGGGTGTTTAACCGGCTTTTGTGCGGCAGCGAACGGCCAAAATCGGGCATCGCGCGGATCAGCGCCTGCGTATAAGGATGATGCGGTGCGGTGATCAGATCTTCACAGGTGGCACTCTCCACCGTTTGTCCGCAATAAAGTACGTTGATCCGGTCCGCCCATTTGCTCATGGTTTGCAGGTCATGGCTGATGAGCAGAATCGTGGTGTTATTGTTTTGGTTCAGGCGCGACAGCAGGCGGAAAATTTGTGCCTGCGTGGTGGATTCCATCGCATTGGTCGGCTCGTCGGCAATCAGCAGACGCGGCTGGTTCGCCAGTGCAATCGCAATCATCACTTTCTGACACTCGCCGTCGCTCAGTTCATAGGGATAGCTGCCCATGATGTCTTTGTGATCTTTAATCCCGACGCGGTGCAGCAGTTCGATAGCGCGACGTTTGCGCCAGTTAACTCGCTGCCACCAGCGGCCTTTATAGGTCCAGCCGGGGATCGCCTGCACCAATTGTCGACCAATGCTCTCTGACGGATCGAGACAGGATTGCGGTTCCTGAAAAATCATGGAGACGTTATGGCCGACCAGTTTACGCCGTTCGCGCGCCGACAGTTGCAGCAGGTCGATATCATCGAAGCGGAAGCGATCGGCAGTCACGCGCCAGTTTTCTTTGGTGATCCCGCAGATGGCTTTAGCGATCAGGCTTTTGCCTGAACCAGATTCGCCCACTAGCCCGCGAATTTCACCTTCGCTCAGCGTCATACTGACGCGATCGACGGCTTTTACGGCACCGTCGGCGGTCAGAAATTCAATCGTCAGGTTACGGATATCAAGTAATGGCATAGGAATTCGTCGCCTCTTATTCCGTTTCCGCGACGAGCGCGCGGCGGAGGCCGTCGCCCAGCAGGTTAACGATTAACACGCTCAGTGCGATAGCCGCACCGGGCAACATCACGGTCCACGGCGCGGCATAAACCAGCTCCAGCGAGTTGCCGAGTAGGGCACCCCATTCGGTGGTGGGCAACTGTGCGCCCAAATCGAGAAAGCCCAGCGCGGCGATATCCAGAATGGCGATCGACAGCGCGCGGGTAAATTCGGAAACCAGCAGTGCGGCAATATTCGGTAAGACAACGTACCAGACAAGATAAAACGTGGACGCTCCGTCAAGACGGGCGGCGATCACGTACTCTTTATCCATTTCATCGTGCACCGCGTTGTAGATGGTGCGCACCATACGCGGCAACAGCGCCAGCCAGACGGCGAGCATCGCGTGCTCAAGCTTCGGGCCGATAAAGGCAATCACCACAATCGCCAGCAACAGCGACGGAATCGACAGCAGGGTGTCCAGAATATGGTTGAGCATCGCCGAACGCAGCCCGCGCGTGACGCCCGCAAAGACGCCCAGTACGATACCACACAGCGCCGCTGCGTAGGTGACAATGAGCGATGCACCGACGGTGGGGGCGGCACCGCTCAATAAGCGGCTTAGCTGGTCGCGACCTAAATCGTCGGTACCGAGAAAGAACGACACTTCGCCGTAATGCGACCAGGAAGGGGGCAGCAGTTGATAGCCCAAGAATTGCTGATCCACTTCATAAGGCGCGAGAAACTTGCCGAACAGACACAGTCCGATCAGGATCAAAAAACCATATAGGCCGATCATCGCCAGCATATCCTGATGGAATGCCCGCCAGGTATCGCCCAGCCGGCTTGGCAGCCGCTTTTCGCTATAGACGTTATCGTAGGGCATACCATTCCTTATGTTTCAACGGATTTGCCATAGCGCCCCAGATGTCAGACAGGATATTGACGGTGATAACCATCGCGCCGACCACCATGACGCCCGCAGAGATCGCGGCGAAATCCTGCTGGCGAATGGCGTTCACCAGCCAGCGGCCGATGCCCGGCCAGTTAAAGACCACTTCGGTAATCATTGTCAGCGTCAGCATAGTGGAAAATTGTAACCCCAGCTTGGGGATAATCGGCGGCAGTGCGTTGTGAATCAGGTGGCGACGAATGATGGTGAAGCGTGATAGCCCACGGGTTGCCGCTGCTTTAATGTAGTTTTTACTGATGATTTCCGTGGTACTGACGCGCATCAGACGGATCACTTCGGTGGTCGGCCCGACGGCCAGCACGGTAATCGGCAGAATCAGATGGCGTATGGCGCTGACGATCATTTCGCCGCGATGGGGTGAATCGGACAGCCAGGCATCAATCAGCGCAAAGCCAGTCACGGTTTTCACCTGATAGAGCAGATCGAAACGGCCTGAAACCGGTAGCCAGCCGAGATGCAGCGAGAAGAAGAGTGTCAACAGCAGTGCCAGCCAGAACACCGGCAGGGAAAAACCGATCAGCGCCAGCGTGCTGATCACGATGTCCGCCCCGCGGTTCTGCATTACGCCGGCGGTAATGCCTAGCGGAATGCCGACCAGCAGCGAGAGCGCAAACGCCAGCAGACAAAGCTCAATCGTGGCTGGGAACACTTCTTTCAGCAGCTCGCTGATGGCCTGTCCGTTAATACTGGAACGACCGAAATCGCCCTGGAGCAGGCTAGAGAGATAGAAATGGTAGGCATCAAACAGCGCAGCGCCATTGAGCGGGGCGTTAGGTGTGTAGTAGCTGAGGCTAAAGCCAACCAACGTTAGCAGTGACAAGGTGACGATCAGTAACACCAGACGTCGCAAGGTAAAAATAATCACGGCTGTGCTTCCTCCACGGTTTCCGGTGCAGAGGGCTTCTGCTGCGCTTGCTGCTCCTCACGGTATACGCCCGCAAACGAGGCATTACCGAACGGGCTCAATACCAGTCCTTTCATATCATAGCGGTAGGCGAGCAGCCGCAGTGACGACGCCAGCGGTAGAACGGGTAACTGTTCTGCCAGAATACGCTGCGCCTGCTGATAATAGTCAATCCGCTTAGAGAGCTGCTGTGATGAAAGCGCGTTTTGCAGCACTTCATCAAAGGTGGGATCGCACCAGTGAGCGTAGTTACTCTGGGAACGAATCGCTGCACAGCTTAGCAAAGGGCGGAAAAAGCTGTCCGGGTCATTACTGTCTGTTGCCCAGCCCGCCAGCGTTAAATCGTGGCTGAGTTCCATTAACCGCGCTTCCTGAAAGCGGCCTTCTACCGGAACGATGGTAACGGTAATGCCAACCTGTGCCAGATCGGCCTGTATCAGCTCGGCTGTTTTAAGCGGGCTAGGGTTGTAGGATTGTGACGCGCTCGGCACCCACAGGCGAAGGTTGAGGTTAGTCAGCCTCAGTTCCTGCAAGATTTGTCGTGCTTTCTGCGGATTATATTCCGTAATTTGCGATTCATTGTCGTACGCCCACGACGCGCGAGGCAGAATAGAGGCCGCCGTTTCCGCCGTGCCGTAATAAATTGACTGCATCAACCTATCGTTGTTGATCGCCAGCGCGATGGCTTCCCGCACGCGGCGGTCATCCAACGGCGCTTTTCGTACGTTGAAAGCTAAATAGGCGACATTCATACCGGGACGTAGCGAGAGGCGCAGACGCGGGTCGTTACGCAGGATGGCCAATTGGCTGGCGGCAGGGTAAGCGAGGACATCGCATTCGCCCGTCAACAGCTTGGATAAACGGCCTGTGCCGCCAGAGCCAAGATCGATAACTACCTGCGGCATGCGTGGCTCGCCGCGCCAGTAGTCGACGTTGCGCGTCAGACGGATATATTGTCCGGTGCGGTATTCACTGAGCAGATAAGGCCCTGTGCCGACGGGTTCGCGATCCAGCAGCTCTTTCTTATCTTCTTTCGCCAGCCGTTGGGCATATTCGGCGGACAGAATTGGCGCGTAGTGCGTTGCCAGATGCCACAGAAACGACGCATCCGGGCTGTTCAGGCGGATTTCAATACTGTACTCGCCCAATTTGCGAATACTTTGCACCGAATCGGCGAACTGCAAGCTGTCGAAATAGGGGTATTCACCGCCGTTGACATCATGATACGGGTGTTTTTTATCCAACATGCGCTGAAAACTGAATATCACATCGTCGGCATTCATATTACGAGTCGGGCTGAACCAAGACGTTTTCTGGAACGGGACGTCGTGACGCAAATAGAAACGGTACGTCGAGCCGTTGTCCAATACTTCCCAGCGCTGGGCCAGTTCTGGCATCAACCGATAAGTATAAGGATCGACGTCCAGCAGGCGGTCATAAAGTTGCGCTGCCAGCGTATCGATCGTGACGCCACTGCGCGCCATTTGCGGGTTAAACGTGTTCAGGACATCATTGACGCAATAGACAAAACCGCTCTGGTGGATGTTTTCCAGCGGAGCAGGTGGCGTTAGCACGGGTTGCGGTGCGGCCAGTGCGGGTAAAGCCAGCCAGGTGAGTGCCAGTGCGAAACAGGTTTTTCCGAACATACGGGATTTTTCAGTCAATATGGTTAGAGAGAGTGTATCGCACTCTTGGCATCCTCCCCACTCTTGTTGTGTGCGTCTGGCGACTTTCCAACCGTTTGAGTGGCGGGATGGCTAATTGAAAACGTCATAACGAATGCTATAGTTAAGTCATAATGACGAGGAGATAACGATGAATGCCGAGATAAGCCTTAAAGTTGAAAATTTTGCTCGCGAAGCTGAATTGCCTGACGGCGTTTTTCATGACCCGTTGATGTTCGTTAATGTCGTACGCAGCGGGATTTCCGGCGCAATGCTGAAACGTGGTGCGGATGCCAGCGGATTAAGCCGTAAGCTGATTGGCTCGGCGCTGTCCGTCGATCCCTCGAACATCTCCCGTTTGTTCCGCCGTAAACATTTAACGCTGGAGCAGGGGGAGGCGGCGCTGGATACGTTTCGCCTGTGGTTAAAAGCCATGACGACGTTTGAAGATGAAGCGAAGGCGCAACTGTGGATGGAGAGCGGTATTCCGGCCTTTGGCGGAAAAACGCCGGCAGAAATGCTGGATACGCACAAAGGGCGTCAACTGGTTGATAACGCGCTGAGTCGTATTGAGTACGGCGAATTTATATGAGGCTTTACCGCATTACCAAAGCGGTCTGGCTCGAAGCATTTTCAGGACAAACGGGCGTGAGTTTCCTGCACGGCGCGCGTTTCAATCAGCCGAATACGCCGGTGTTGTATTTCAGTGAAACGCCCGCCGTCGCGATGCTGGAAATGGGCAATTATTTGCCTTCGCCGCAGTTGCTGCCCGCCAGCTATCGTCTGGGCGTGTATGAGCTGCCGGATGACGTCCCGCAAGAATCCATTACGCTGGACATGCTGCCCGAGGACTGGCACCGCTACCCGTTTATGCCGGACGTGCAGGCGCTGGGGTCGCGCTGCTTGAACGCTGGGCAATCGCTGGTGATTTGGGTACCGACCAGCACAGTTAAGCCATTTGGCAGCATGCGTAATGCGCTGGTTAATCCGTTGCATCCAGCACTGGACCAGCTACGTCTGATTGAGGCGATCCCAGATTTTTACAGTCATAGACTGTTCAACCCCACGGGGCATTAAATCTGCAATCGACAGCGATGATGCGGGCAGGAACCCCATAGTCAGTATGGAAATGAGAAAAATTCTCAACAAAGTGCTTTACAGATGATACTGATAACTATTATCATCACTTTCGCACTTCAGCAGTGGCTTATCGCAGGCACTGAAGGAGAGCACGACATTGCTCACATTGCTTCCAGTATTATTTTAGCCAGCCTACGTGCTGGCTTTTTTTTGCCTGAAAAATTACCTTGCCAGATGCTTACCTTGCTTTCTATTTCTCTGTAAATAATTAATAAAATCAATATGATTTGGATATTTCCTAAATTATTTGCGGGAGCGAAAATCTCCCTTATCATGCCTATGCCCAAGCTTATGGGGGTTCACAATGGAGATAAGGAATATGTGGCTCAGAAGGAAGCAAATCGTCAGGAAATTGACGCTCGGTGTAGTGACAACGGTGCTGGGCATGTCGCTCAGTTTCTCCGCATTATCCGCCACCCCAGTGGAAACGCATGGCCAGTTGTCCATCGAAAATGGGCGACTGGTGGATGAACAGGGAAAGCGGGTGCAACTCAGAGGGATCAGTTCACACGGGTTGCAGTGGTTTGGTGACTACGTCAACAAAGATTCGATGAAATGGCTGCGTGATGACTGGGGGATTAACGTGTTCCGCGTCGCCATGTACACAGCAGAAAATGGTTATATCGCTAACCCGTCCATCGCCAATAAGGTCAAAGAAGCGGTTGCAGCGGCGCAAAGTCTTGGCGTCTATATCATCATCGACTGGCACATCCTGTCGGATAACGACCCCAATACTTATAAAACTCAGGCAAAAACCTTCTTTGCTGAAATGGCAGGGCTGTATGGCAGCTCGCCGAACGTGATTTATGAAATTGCCAATGAACCTAACGGTGGTGTGACGTGGAACGGGCAAATTCGACCTTATGCGCTGGAAGTGACTGACACTATCCGTAGCAAAGATCCTGATAACCTTATTATTGTTGGTACTGGCACCTGGAGTCAGGATATTCATGATGCCGCGGACAATCAGCTGCCCGATCCGAATACCCTGTACGCGCTGCATTTTTATGCTGGTACGCACGGGCAGTTCCTGCGCGACCGCATTGACTATGCGCAAAGCCGTGGCGCGGCGATTTTCGTCAGCGAGTGGGGAACCAGCGATGCGTCCGGCAACGGCGGGCCGTTCTTGCCAGAGTCGCAAACCTGGATCGATTTCCTGAATAACCGTGGCGTAAGCTGGGTGAACTGGTCGCTGAACGATAAGTCAGAGGCGTCAGCGGCGCTGGCACCGGGGGCAAGTAAGTCAGGCGGCTGGACGGAGCAAAATCTGTCGACGTCAGGCAAATTTGTCAGAGAGCAGACTCGTGCGGGGGCAGATCTGAGCGGTGGTGATACGCCAACGACGCCAACAGAGCCGACGAACCCAGGTAACGGAACGACGGGTGACATCGTGCTGCAATATCGCAATGTGGATAATAATCCTTCCGATGATGCGATTCGTATGGCCTTCAACATCAAAAATACCGGAAGTACGGCGATCAAACTGAGCGATCTGCAAGTTCGCTACTACTTCCATGATGATGGTAAACCGGGTGCGAACCTGTTTGTTGACTGGGCGAATGTCGGCCCTAACAACATCGTGACCAGCACAGGGACGCCAGCCGCCAGCACCGATAAGGCCAATCGCTATGTTCTGGTGACCTTCGCCAGCGGCGCGGGTTCCCTACAACCGGGCGCGGAAACGGGGGAAGTGCAGGTGCGTATCCATGCCGGTGACTGGAGCAACGTGAACGAGACGAATGACTATTCATACGGCGCTAACGTCACGAGTTACACCAACTGGGATAAGATCACCGTGCATGATAAAGGCACGCTGGTCTGGGGCGTTGAGCCGTAATATCGCGTTATTAACGCATTAGCACGACTGACCGTGCGGGCGCTAATGCGCCCGCATTTTCTTTCCAGTATCTTACTCATTCACCGTGATATCGTGTTTCTTCAATAACCCACGTAACTGGTGGTAGGTTAATCCCAGCAGTTCTGCGGCCTTGCGCTGGTTAAATTTTGCCTGAGTTAACGCCCGATCGATCAAGCCTTTCTCTTGTTCCAGCAGCCACGGTTTCATGTCCAACGGTAAATCCGGCTGACCCGCTGCTGTTTGTCGTTTTTCCTGAACGGCGGGAGCCCGGCGGAAGGGGTTCAGAATGATGGCATCAAGGGGCTGCTCGCTATCGCCGTGACGATACACCGAACGTTCAACTACGTTTTTCAGCTCACGAATATTGCCCGGCCAGTCGTAATTCAGCAACGTTTCGCGTGCAGTAGCGCTAAAACCGGGAAACAACGGCAAGTGCAATTCGCGGCACATCTGAATTGCAAAATTATCTGCTAATAACATAATGTCCTGCTGGCGTTCGCGCAGCGGCGGAAGTTGCACGACGTCAAAGGCCAGACGATCGAGCAGGTCGGCACGGAACTTACCGCTGGCAGCCAGCGCAGGCAGATCGTCATTGGTGGCGCACACCAAACGCACATCAACCTGTAGCTGATCCCTGCCGCCGACGCGTTCCAGCATGCCGTATTCGATCACGCGTAGTAATTTTTCCTGCACCAGCATCGGCGCGGTGGCTAGCTCATCTAAAAATAGCGTTCCGCCGTCGGCGCGTTCGAAGCGTCCCAAATGGCGCTTCTGCGCGCCGGTAAAGGCACCGGCCTCATGACCAAAGAGCTCAGAATCGAGCAGATTCTCGTTAAGTGCCGCGCAGTTGAGGGAAACGAACGGCCCTTGCCAACGTGGGGAGAGGTAGTGCAGGCGGCTAGCGATCAGTTCTTTACCGGTTCCGCGTTCACCGATTACCAGCACTGGCTTATTCAGTTGCGCCAGTTGCGACACCTGTTCCAGAACCTCTAAAAAGCTGTTGGCTTCGCCCAGCAGATTCTCTTTTTCCTGAAGCATGATGTTCCACCGTGTTATTTTTACTAACTGTTAGCGTATTTGACTAATTTAACGAAAAGGGAAAAATAGTCAAAATTATCTATTCTTTTATTTTCAATTGGTTAAATGAATTTAAAAGTTGGCATGCTTATTGATACATGTTTAGTGACATAAGTATTATGAGATCGCGACTGGCTCGGTTGGTCACGATAATCAATCAGGCGTAATCAGACGCTGGAAATCATGAAGAGGATATAATTATGGGTATTTTTTCTCGTTTTGCCGACATCGTGAACGCCAACATCAATTCATTGCTGGATAAAGCGGAAGATCCGCAGAAATTGGTGCGGCTGATGATTCAGGAAATGGAAGATACGCTGGTTGAAGTACGTTCAACCTCGGCGCGCGCGCTGGCAGAAAAGAAACAAATTGCCCGCCGTATTGAACAAGCGCATGGTCAGCAAGATCAGTGGCAGGAAAAAGCCGAGCTAGCGCTGCGCAAAGATAAAGACGATCTGGCTCGTGCGGCGTTGATTGAGAAGCAGAAGCTGACCGACCTGATTGCGCTGTTACAGCATGAAGCTGAAAGCGTGGATGAAACGCTGGAGCGTATGAAGCGTGAAATCGGCGAGTTGGAAAATAAATTAAGCGAAACCCGCGCTCGTCAACAGGCGCTGACGTTGCGCCATCAGGCTGCGGCATCGTCGCGTGATGTACGTCGCCAATTGGATAGCGGCAAGCTGGATGAAGCCATGGCGCGTTTCGATCAGTTTGAACGCCGTATCGACACGATGGAAGCGGAAGCAGAAAGCCACGGGTTGGGGAAACAAAAATCGCTGGATCAGCAGTTTGCCGAGCTGAAAGCAGATGATGAAATCAGCGCGCAACTGGCGGCACTTAAAGCTAAAGTTAAGCCAGTAGAGTAATCAACGCGTAAACGTCATCGGAGGGGCTGTCGTTTGAAAACGGCAGCCACCATAGGGCGTATGAATAATAACTAAGGAGACACAATGAGTGCGTTGTTTCTTGCCATTCCGCTGACCATTTTCATGTTGTTTGTGGCACCGATATGGCTTTGGCTACATTACAGCCAGCGTAAAAACGGTGCTCAACTGGGACAAAACGATATGCAACGGTTGACGCATTTAACGGAAGAGTCCAGCCGTATGCGTGAGCGTATCAGGGCGCTGGAAGACATTCTGGATGCAGAACACCCGGACTGGAGAAAATCGTAATGAAAAATACGTGGTCAGGTAAAACGTTATACCGCTTACCGGAAGAAGGCATGTTGAAAGGAGTTTGCGCTGGTTTAGCACGTTATTTTGACGTGCCGGTGAAACTTGTACGGCTGATTACGGTGTTGTCGATGTTTTTCGGCCTGTTCTTTTTCACCATCGTAGCTTACATCATCCTAACGTTTATGCTCGATCCGGCTCCGGCGGGTATGGAATTTGAGGATGAAAAGGCAGCCCGTACACCCAGCCAACTGCTGAACGAGGCGGATGCGACATTGCAGGCCAGCGAACAGCGCCTGCGTAGCATTGAGCGCTATGTCACTTCGGATACGTTTGGCGTTCAGAACCGCTTTCGCCACCTGTAATCTGTCATCGGTTATACGCTTTCGCTGATGCTATCCACCGTTCGACGTGAATCGAAAGTGGGTAGCGTCGCGCTGCTTTTTTCTCCGCGATCAATGCGGTAGCCTGAATGCGCTTTTGCAACGCAACTAAACGCAACTACAGGAGTGATGGTTCATTCAATGAGTCGACTACAGAACGAGATTAACTCACTGGTCAATCGTAGCGTGGATCGCCACTTGCGGATTGCCGTCACCGGGTTGAGCCGCAGCGGCAAAACCGCGTTTATTACGGCGTTCGTCAATCAATTATTGAACACCCACAGTGGGGCACATTTGCCGATGTTTTCCCCCGTGCGTGAAGAGCGGTTGCTCGGTGTGAAACGTGTGCCACAGCGCGATCTGGGCGTGCCGCGCTTTGCCTATGATGAAGGCATGGCGGCGCTGTATGGTTCACCGCCGGACTGGCCGACGCCAACGCGTGGCGTGAGTGAAATCCGTCTGGCGCTGCGCTATCGCTCCAAAGATTCGCTGCTGCGCCACTTCAAAGATACCTCGACGTTGTATCTGGAGATTGTCGATTACCCCGGCGAATGGCTGTTGGATTTACCGCTGCTGGAACAAACCTATTTGAGTTGGTCGCAACAGATGAGCGGCTTACTACATGGCGGGCGCGTGGAATGGGCGAAACCTTGGCTAGCGCTGTGCGAGAAAATCGACCCGCTGGCCCCCGCGGATGAAAATCAGTTAGCCGAGGTGGCGCAGGCCTACACGGATTATCTTTACCGCTGCAAACAAGAAGGGCTGCACTTTATTCAACCGGGGCGGTTTGTGCTGCCAGGCGATCTGGCGGGGGCACCAGTGCTGCAATTTTTCCCCTGGCCGCAGGTGAATAATATCGGTGAAGCCAAACTGGCGCAGGCGGATGAGAAAACCAATATTGGCATGCTGCGTAAGCGTTTTGACTATTACTGTCAGTCGGTTGTTAAAGGATTCTATAAAGATCACTTCGTGCGTTTCGACCGACAGATCGTTCTGGTCGATTGCCTGCAACCGCTCAATAGCGGCATTCATGCGTTTAACGATATGCGGCTGGCGCTGACCCAACTGATGCAAAGTTTTCACTACGGTAAGCGCACGCTGTTCCGACGTTTGTTTTCGCCCTGCATCGACAAACTGATGTTTGCCGCGAGTAAAGCGGATCACATTACCGCCGATCAGCACGCCAATCTGGTGTCTTTGCTTCAGCAACTGGTGCAAGAAGCCTGGCAGAATGCCGCGTTTGAAGGCATTGATATGCGCTGCGAAGGCATTGCGTCAATCCAGTCAACGCAGAGCGGCGTTGTCGATCATCAGGGGCAAAAAATTCCGGCGTTGAAAGGGCATCGGCTCAGCGACGGCCAGCCGTTAACGGTCTATCCCGGTGAAGTGCCTGCACGTCTACCGGGTGCAGCATTCTGGCAAACGCAGGGTTTCCACTTCGATCAATTTCGCCCGCGCGAGATGACGGTAGACACGCCGTTGCCGCATATTCGGCTGGATACGGTCATGGACTTTCTGCTAAAGGATAAATTGCGATGAACGAGCCATTAAAACCACGTGTCACGTTCGACGATGTTTCACCACAAGCGCCACAGCCACAGCTACGTGCCGGGTTGGCATTTGACGAACAGAGTGGCACGCCTTTTTCCCCTCTCAGCCGCGAAGAGGAAGTGCCGGAAGAAGGCGTGGCGGAAGAAGCGATCAGTGCGGCGTTGCGTCCTAAACGCAGCCTGTGGCGGCGTATGGTGATGGCGGGAATAGGGCTGTTTGGCGTCAGCGCGCTGGCACAGGGCGTACAGTCGCTGCATAACGCCTGGATACAACAGGATTGGATCGCGCTAGGTGGTATTACGGCGGGTAGCCTGATTGTGGCGGCGGGCGTTGGCTCGCTGGCCGTTGAGTGGCGACGGCTCTATCGCCTGCGAGAACGCGCGGAAGAGCGCGATGTGGCGCGCGATCTTCTGCACAGCCACGGTGTGGGACGTGGACGCGAATTCTGTGAAAAACTGGCGCGGCAAGCGGGGTTGGATAGCGGTCATCCAGCGATGCAGCGTTGGCAGGCTTCACTCCACGAAACCCACAATGACCGTGAAGTGCTGGAATTGTATGCGCGTCTGGTTCAGCCCGTGCTGGACACACAGGCACGGCGTGAAATCAGCCGCTCGGCGGCGGAATCTACCTTAATGATCGCCGTCAGCCCGCTGGCGTTGGTGGATATGGCATTTATTGCCTGGCGTAATTTGCGGCTGATTAATCGTATTGCCGCGCTGTACGGTATTGAACTGGGTTATTTCAGTCGCGTTCGCCTGTTCCGACTGGTGTTGGTGAATATCGCGTTTGCCGGGGCATCGGAGCTGGTGCGGGAAATTGGCATGGACTGGATGTCGCAGGATCTTGCCGCACGGCTATCAACGCGTGCCGCGCAGGGCATTGGTGCCGGTTTGCTGACCGCACGTTTGGGCATTAAAGCGATGGAATTATGCCGCCCACTGCCGTGGTTAGATGACAAACCACGCTTGGGTGATTTCCGCCGCGAACTGATTGGTCAGGTGAAAGACACGCTGCAAAAAGGGCGGTAATGGCGGAGATGTGTGACATCGTCATTTGTCATGATTCACATACAGCGCAGGGCTATGACGGGTAGTACCGTTGTTACAGAATCGTGTGTAGGATAAATACTCCTTATTTCTGTATAACAGGACGTTTTTATGATTTCCGGTAAAACATTGACGCTGGCGGCGCTGTCGCTGTCAGCAGCCATTTTCTGTTTACCTGCCAGTGCCCAGTTGGTATTGGCGCCTGCCGATGCTGAACGTTACGCGCAAAACAGCTTTCCTGAGTATCTCGAATTACTGACGTTGCCCAACGATGCCGCTGTGCCCGCTGATATCCAGCGTAATGCCGACTGGTTGGAAAAAGCTTTTCAGACGCGCGGTTTTACCACGCAGCAGCTGAAAAATGGCGATAAACCGTTGGTTTATGCTGAGCTGGGAACGCCAAAACCCGATCGTAAAACCATCCTGTTCTACATGCATTTTGACGGGCAACCTGTGAATCCGACCGAGTGGCAAACACCACCGTGGCAGCCTGTGCTAAAAGAAAAAGATGCTGCCGGAAAATGGCAAACGCTGCCTGAGTCGCGTCTTCTGAAAGGGGATATCAACCCGGAATGGCGCATTTTCGCCCGGGCATCGGCCGATGATAAAGGGCCGATCGTGATGTTTCTCGCTGCTATGGACGCGATGAAAGATAAGGGTGTGGAACCCGCCGTCAACATCAAAGTGCTGCTGGATTCCGAAGAAGAGAAAGGTTCACCCGGCCTGACGACGGTGATGGCGGAGCATCTGGCGTTGCTGAAAAGCGATGGCATGGTGATTTATGATGGTGCGATGCCGTCCAGCAATCGCCCTGGCATCAACTTTGGCAATCGTGGGTCAATCCAAATTGACATGACGGTTTTCGGTGCGAATGCCGCTGCGCACAGCGGTGGTTATGGCAATGTTATTCCAAATCCGGTGCAAAATTTGGCTACGTTGCTGGCCAGCATGAAAGATGCGGACGGCAAGGTCACGATCCCCGGTTATTATGACCGCGTTACGCTCAGCGATAGCGATAAAAAACAGGTAGCTGAGACTGCCCCCCCGGCCGGTGCGCTGGAAAAACGCTTTGGCGTTGCACAGTTAGATAAGGTTGCAGGCAATGCGGCAGAGGCAGTGCAGTATCCTTCGCTGGATATTCTCGGTATTAAAGCCGGAGATACGGGAAAGAAAGCATCCAATGCCATTCCATCCACTGCAACGGCCAGCGTGAATATACGCACTGTACCGGAGACGTCGCCGGATGATATGTACGCGCTGTTGCGCCAGTATATCGCCAGCAAAGGTTTTCATATCATTGCTGGAGAGTCGCCTACACAAACTGAACGTGAGCAGTATCCGCATCTGATTTCACTTCACCTGACAGCCTACCCAAGCAGCGCCTATGCAGCCAGAACCGAGATTGATTCACCGTTGGGCCACTGGGCAGTCACGACAACCACCGCACCGCGCGGCATTGCGCCGGAGAAGAACCGTATGATGGGCGGTACGCTGCCGATGAGTGGTGCAGTCAGCGTGTTGAAGGTGCCATACGTGATCGTCCCTCTGGTTAATGCCGATAATAATCAGCATAGTTTTGATGAGAACTTACGTCTCGGTAACTATCTGGAAGGCATCCGAACCATTGTCGCGATGGCAACGACGCCACTGTCTTAACCCCGTATCGTTATTGACGTGGAAAAAACGTACAGATGTGTCAACTTTTGCTGCCACCTTACTTCATCCGGTGCAAACGAAAGGGTATTATCAGTAGCAATAGCCATGTCGTGTCTCTTGAAGAAGGTAGCCGTTGATGCATCTGGAAGTAATTTGTAAAGACCGCATTGGTATGGTCCGTGAACTGTTAGACCTGCTTGCGTCACGCAATATTGATTTACGCGGCATTGAAATTGCGTCTATTGGTCGTATTTACCTCAATTTTGCCACACTCGATTTTGATGATTTCCGCCTTCTGATGTCGGAAATTCGCCGCATCGACAGCGTTAGTGACGTGCGTACCGTGGCGTTTATGCCGTCTGAACGCGAACATCGGGCGCTGAATGCGCTGCTGGAATCGATGCCCGAGCCGGTGTTTTCACTGGATATGAAAGGGAAGCCTGAACTGTTTAACCCCGCCGCATTGGCGCTGTTTGAACAATCGGCAGAGACCATCAGCGAGCTGACGATTGCCACGATGATCCCCGGTTTCAATTTTGCCAACTGGCTGGAAAAGAGCGGCTCCGTCGTAGCGGAGCGCGTGGTGATTCGAGGTCAGGATTTTCTACTGGAAATGACGCCAGTTCGTCTGGAGGATGATGCCGGTAAAGCCGCAACGGCGGGGGCATTGGTCATGCTGAAATCGGCCGTACGTATGGGCCGACAGTTGCAGAACCTCACGGTGAATGATGAAAATGAATTTGATCACATCGTGGCGATTAGCCCCAAAATGCGTCAGGTGGTGGAGCAGGCGCGCAAGCTAGCGATGCTGGATGCACCGCTGTTGATCGTCGGCGATACAGGGACGGGTAAAGATATGCTGGCGCGAGCCTGCCACCTACGTGGGCCGCGCGGCAAGAACCCTTTTCTGGCGCTGAATTGTGCAGCGTTGCCCGATGACGTGATGGAAAGCGAACTGTTTGGGCATGCTCCTGGCGCGTATCTCAATGCGCAGGA
This sequence comes from Pectobacterium sp. IFB5596, assembly GCF_021432585.1. NCBI lineage: Bacteria > Pseudomonadati > Pseudomonadota > Gammaproteobacteria > Enterobacterales > Pectobacteriaceae > Pectobacterium > Pectobacterium sp. IFB5596. Next base: position 567,599 of record NZ_LXFY01000001.1, on the reverse strand, counting down.
AGGCAAGAAAGGGTTCTTTGAGCAAGCGAATGGCGGCTCCGTTTTACTGGATGAAGTCGGTGAAATGTCGGCACAGATGCAGACTAAGCTGCTACGTTTCCTGAATGACGGCACATTCCGTCGCGTGGGCGAAGATCACGAAGTTCATGTGGACGTGCGGGTGATTTGCGCAACAAAGAAAAACCTGCTGGAACTGGTGCAGCGAGGTGAGTTCCGCGAGGATCTTTATTATCGCCTGAATGTGCTTACGTTAATGTTACCGCCGCTGCGTGAGCGTCCGGCCGACATTATGCCGCTGGCTGAACTCTTTGTAGCGCGTTTTGCTGATGAGCAGGGCATTCCTCGCCCCAAATTAGCGGCAGATGTAGAACATTTTCTGCCACAGTACGGCTGGCCGGGTAACGTTCGACAGCTGAGAAATACCATTTATCGGGCACTGACGCGGTTGGAGGGTAATGAATTGCATATGCAGGATATCGATCTTCCTGCGTTTTCGATTGATGTGCCACAAGATGAAACACTGCTTGATGGCTCGCTGGACGACATCAACAAACGTTTCGAACGCTCTGTGCTGACCCGCCTTTATCAATCTTATCCAAGCACACGCAAACTGGCGAAACGGCTAGGGGTATCGCACACGGCGATCGCCAACAAACTGCGGGAGTATGGGCTCAGCCAACGCAAGGCGGTAGGGGATGATGAGGAGTAAGTAACAAAACGGCTGCGCAAGCAGCCGTTTTAGTCTGAACAGGAGGGTAATAGATTTAGGCATACCACAAATCAGAGGAGGTGGGGATGGTTAGACGGTCTGTAATCATCTCTGAGTGTAATTGAACGTATTGGTCAACAAGCTGATCCATATTACTGGCATGTGAAGCTGCGGCATTAGAATAATTAGGAACTACAAGAGACTTAAATGTTAACCCCAAATCGCCAGCATCGTAGTTTTCAATTATTGCTTCCGCTGGTTCTAGGTTATCAAAAGATGCAGATACAAAGAGTGTTGTTCCTGACAAGGTGTAGCGAACAATGAACTGATCGCCCAGCGTTTCATCAATCATATTCCTGCTTCCGCCAAGCGCAGGTGAAAAATTCATCGGATTAGGGATCGCCGGATAAAATACAGCGGTATCACCATCTTGAAGTGTTGCGCTTCCTCCTGGATTTGGTGAGCTACTGCGAATAATGAATCCACCTTTTAGTTCTAAGCCAAGATCTTTTTGGTTAGTTAACTGATTTGTAGAAGAGAGATTGATGTACAGTTTGTCATTGCTATCGGCATCTTTGATAGTATTTATTCCTTGAGTAATAACAAATTTATCTGCACCTCCGTTGCCGTAAATAGTGTTGTCGCCCCTTCCGCCAACAATAATGTTATTGTCACCATTTCCGTATAATACATCATCAAATGATGTACCAATGATGTTCTCTATATTTCTGACGGTGAGAGAACCTTCACCTTCAAAGGGAAAAACAATTTCATTACCTACTAGTGAAAGTTCTACGCCATGGTTAATATGAGAAAGGTCAATCGTATACGCTTGAGTCGTTATTGACTTCACGCGCGCCCTGTAACCACGTATAGACTTTGAAATACTCACCTACATTTATGCTAGGTATAGGAAGATAACTGAGGATTTTATCATATAGCGGAACAGCGAGCGATTTAGCTCCTGTTCCAGCTTGGAACAACTGTTTATCGAGTAATTCCCCAAGCTCCTTTTGTTGGGGTTTTGATAAGATAAATCCGCCATTTCCGTAATGGTATTCATAGGTGATCGCCATATATCTATCTCCATATTATATAAGGTTCAATTAGGGGCGCTCTTCTTCCAGGGATAATCTTTAACCACAGCCTGTTCTAGTTCGGCTCTCAGATGTTTATCAAAATTAATAACCTCGGTAAGCGGAAACTCCTTGGGGTTAAATTCATAGCGAAGGTTCACCGTCGGGAAAATTTTATAGCCTACTTCGCAGTCGGTTCCTCCAGAAATGGCAAACATACAAAAAATAGCGAGTCTCTGATTAAAAGGGGCGGAATATACCTCAGGATCAATCATCCAGCTTCCTGCCTCCTCCACGTCATATCGATCCGGGCGTGCAGGGTTTTTCTCATATAAACAGGCCGTCATGTTAGGAACTAGCCCTGTTTGTTTTGGTCGTATTTCACACATCTTGTCATGGCGATTATCTAGCTGAACCCCCCAATGATCCGGCGTTGAGCTGAATAGCTGAAATTTCCGTAACGGCCAGGCTTTGGGCCAGTCAGGACGGTCTCCCAGCTTTCCGTTGAAATTGCGGCTGAACAATAAACTTTGCTGGCTTAGCGGATTGCCTTTACACCCGAGAGGCTCGCTAGGATCGGGCGGGAGTGGCAGGGTTTCGCCATCGCGTAAAACAGGGTCGTGCAGGATGCTGAGCTGGTCGATAGAGATATGGAATACCGTATCGCGCAAGGCAACATAGGCTTTGCCCTCAGGGTCAGGGATGTGGCACTTTTGTGGATCAAACGTGAATGACGCTTCACTGCTCTGGCTAAAAGCAAGCCCAGAAAATAAAGCGACTATTTGAAGGGGAAGTAACAATGTTCTCAACAGCGATCACTCCTGTGAATAGCACTAACATATCAGAGTTAGCCATGGTGCAATTACTTCCTATTTTCCATATCTATTATTCCACATGGGAAATAGTTTTTATTATTGGCATCGTATTTGCTGTGATAAAAATGCCAAAATCTGGCGAGGACGTTGATATAAAATGTAGATGTTATAGAACAATTAATTCATTCATATCATAAGCGTGATAAAATGAATAATTAATAAAAATTCATGTTCGAATAGAGATAATATGATCAATCAAATAACCCAATTATATGTATGGGGAATCGATAGATATTAAGATAACAAAACGGCTGCGCAAGCAGCCGTTTCTTCACAATTATCAGTACGAATAACTTACAGCGTGACTTATTTCAGTACAGCCAGCGCAGCGTCATAGTCTGGTTCAGTGGTGATTTCGTTCACCAGTTCACTATGCAGCACATTGTCGTTTTCATCCAGCACCACGACAGCGCGAGCGGTCAGACCTTTCAGTGCGCCATCGGCGATAGCGACGCCATAGCTTTCTTTGAATTCACCGCCACGCAGGGTAGACAGTACAACCACGTTGTTCAGACCTTCCGCGCCGCAAAAGCGAGACTGCGCGAACGGCAGATCGGAAGAGATACACAGAACAACAGTGTTATCCAGTTCAGAACCCAACTGGTTGAATTTACGCACGGACGCGGCACAAACACCGGTATCGATGCTTGGGAAAATGTTCAGGATTTTGCGTTTGCCAGCATAGTTGCTGAGTGAAGCATCTGACAGGTCTTTAGCGACCAGAGTAAATGCGGGTGCTTTGCTTCCTTTAGCTGGAAATGACCCTGCTACTGGCACAGGATTGCCTTGAAAATGTACGTTCTGTGACATGTTTGCGTCCTTAATTACAGGTGATTAACACGCTGCTCAGTTTAGGGCAACATTAGCAACATTGGTATAAAAATTACGATTAAAATTGCTGGCTTAGCAACGCGACCATCGCGTTAAGGTAGCATTCGCTGGCCGCATCTGCCGAAATGGGCGGAAGCTCAGCGGTAATGCAATGAAGCGAACGATCGGCGCACCAGCTTCCGAAAGAGCCGGGTGTGTCGTAGCCGATACTCGATACTAACGGCAGCTCGCACTGTTGCGCCAACCAGCGACCCAGTTCGGAGCGGTGCGGATCTTCAATACAGGCGAGTGGCTCATGAAAAGAGACAACCCAGCGCGGATTAAGTTTCTCAATCAGCGTGCAAAGGGCTTTCGTTTCCGGCTCTGAGCCCGCGGTTTCTCCCGTGGATAACTCGACATCACGTTCATCTGCGGCGCTATTCCAGCGATAAACCGTACTCCCCGGCTGCCAATTGCTGGCTGGGAAATTGCGATTCAGATCGACGCCGTTAGCATTGGCACGTAGACCCAACTGACAGCCATCAGGATTGACCGCAAGAACAACGTGATGGCGTCTCTGGCCTGAAAATAGGGTACGAAGCGCGCAGGAAAGCGCCACCACGGCCGCAGTTTCATCACCGTGTGTTCCGGCAATAATCAGTCCGCTTTCTGAAGGCGCTAATTCGGCTGGAAAGTAGAGTAATGGTGCGCCCAGCAGCGATTTTCCATAAGGTTCACCCAGCGACGGCAAATTACCTCGTTGCTGGCGAGCCTGAAGAGGAATAATTGTGTTTTCCATGATATCGCCCTGTGGTTACCGATGGATGCGTTTTATCATAAAAAAATCGCTCCAGAGACGCAAACGGTGATACGGATTGACAAATTGCAGGCGTATTGCTGGATGATAGCGATGATTTCTGACTATTATATTCTTCAATCATTTCATTATACTTTCAGGTCAAATCATCATGCACCATGGATATTCTGCATTTTATGCCGCGTTGATGGCGGCCATGGCGGGCAATGCTGTTGCGGCGCAGGTTCCAGCGGGAACGATTCTGGCTGAGAAACAGGAAATTGTTCGCCACATTAAAGATGAACCCGCTTCTCTCGATCCGATAAAAGCGGTGGGGTTGATGGAAGCGCAAGTGGCGCGCGATCTGTTTGAAGGGCTGGTCAATCAGGATGCCAAGGGTAACATCGTCCCTGGCGTAGCGCTGCGTTGGCAGACGACCGATAACCGCACGTTTATCTTTACCCTACGCGATAATGCCCGCTGGTCTAATGGTGAACCCGTCACCGCAAACGATTTTGTCTATAGCTGGCGTCGTCTGGTCACGCCTGAAAACAGCTCGTCATTCGCCTGGTTTGCCCGACTTGCAGGGATTCAGAACGCTGAGCAGATTCTCGCCGGCAACATGCCTGCTGAGCAGCTCGGTGTGACCGCGGTTAATGACCATACGCTGAAAGTGCAACTCAGCAAGCCAGTGCCTTATTTTGTCAGCCTAACGGCAAATTTCAGCCTATTTCCGGTACATCAGGCCACGGTAGAAAAATTCGGAAATGACTGGACGAAACCGGGAAATCTGGTCGGAAATGGTGCGTTTAAGCTGGATCACCGTGTTGTTAACGAGAAGCTGGTGCTTACGCAGAATCAATATTATTGGGATAATGCTAACACGCGCCTGACAAAGGTGACTTTTGTTCCAGTCAATCAAGAGTCAAACGCGACCAAACGCTATCTGTCTGGTGACATCGATATCACCGAGTCATTTCCTAAAAATCTGTACCAGAAGCTGCTGAAAGATTTACCCGGCCAGGTTTATACGCCGGATCAGCTTGGCACCTATTACTACGCGTTTAACACGCAACGTGCTCCCACCAATGATGTCCGGGTGCGAAAAGCGCTGTCGTATGCCATCGACCGAAAAGTGATTGCAGAAAAAGTATTGGGAACAGGAGAAAAGCCGGCCTGGCACTTCACGCCGGATGTCACCGCAGGCTTCAAACCTACGGAAAGCCTGTTGCAGCAATATTCTCAGGATGAGCTGGATGCGCAGGCAAAAGCGCTGATGGCAGCGGCGGGCTATGGTCCAAACAATCCGCTGAAATTATCGCTGTTGTACAACACGTCGGAAAGCCACCAGAAGATCGCGATTGCCGTGGCATCTATGTGGAAGAAGACATTAGGTGTTGACGTACGGTTGTCCAACCAAGAGTGGCAAACCTACATCGACAGCCGTAATAGCGGTAATTTTGACGTCGTGCGGGCGTCCTGGGTCGGTGATTACAACGAACCCTCGACATTCCTTTCACTGCTGACTTCGCACCACAGTGGCAATATCGCTCGCTTTAAAAATGCGAGTTACGATCGCGTACTGGATGAAGCGGGTAATCAAACTAACCCGCAGGCGCTGAATGCGGATTACAACCGGGCAGAGCAGTTGCTGATGGATGAAGCGCCGATTGCGCCAATCTATCAATATACCAACGGACGCTTGATCAAGCCGTGGGTGAAAGGCTACCCCATTACTAACCCTGAAGATGTGGCATATAGCCACATGCTTTACATCGAAAAACATTAGGTTTCGTACCAACATATCCCGTGGTGTGGCGATAAAGTCAGCGTAGTTATGAGAGCCATGCTGGTTAGCAAATCGCAGAGCTGATAGCAAAAGAACTGATAGCAAAGCCGTTGGAGGCAAGACGTGGAATTCTTGGCAGGAAAAGAGTTGCAACACAGCGGTGCGGTTCATGCGTATCAGTTGGATGGAAAGGGGGGCGTGACTCCGATTGGCGAGCAGGATGTGGTTAACAGTGAGAAGCCCTGCTGGCTACACCTGGATTCAACCTTGCCTGCCAGCGTGCGCTGGTTGAATAAAACGATGCTGGTGCCGGATAGCGTACGCAATGCGTTGGCGGGGGAAAGCGCTCGTCCCAGAGTGACGCGTTTGGGTGAAGGTACACTGATCACGCTACGCAGCATTAACTTGAATGCCAATGCGCGACCGGATCAACTGGTGGCCGTTCGCGTGTTTATTACCGACAAGCTGATTATCTCTACCCGACGCCGTAAAATACTGGCGATCGACGAGATTCTTACCGATTTGAAGGAAGGCAATGGCCCGACCGATAGCGGAAATTGGCTGGTCTCGATTGCGGAAGCATTGACCGATCATACCAGCGAGTTCATTGATGATTTGCATGAGAAAATCATTGATCTGGAAGACGACTTGCTGGAGCAAAAGATTCCGCCGCGCGGCGAGCTGGCGCTGATCCGCAAACAGCTTATCGTGTTACGCCGCTATATGACGCCACAGCGTGATGTATTTTCGCGTATTTCCGGCGAGAAACTGCCCTGGATGCAGGATGACGATCGCCGCAGAATGCAGGAAATTGCCGATCGATTAGGGCGCGGGCTGGAGGATTTGGATGCCAGTATTGCGCGCACCACGGTACTGTCGGATGAAATCACTGCGCTGATGACCGAAGCGATGAACCGCCGTACCTATACGATGTCGCTTTTGGCGATGGTTTTCCTGCCGACGACGTTCTTAACTGGGCTATTTGGCGTCAACTTGGGGGGAATTCCCGGCGGCGATGCACCGTTTGGTTTTTTCACGTTCTGCCTGATGTTGGTGATATTGGTGGGCGGCGTTGCATGGTGGTTAAAACGCAGTAAATGGCTATAACGACTTGCGGTGAGTGGGAGCGTAGATACTCACAAACTGTCGCGAAGGGTTAAAAAACCACGCGTAAATTGAGCAATATCAACATTTTTTACCTTGTTGTGCGGCACTATCATTCCCGCAGGTGAATGCAACGTCAAGCGATGGGCGTTGCGCTCCATATTGTCTTACTTCCTTTTTTGAATTACTGCATAGCACAATTGATTCACACCATGCCGACAGTTTTGTCGGCTTTTTTTTGTCCCTCGATCTGGCCTTCCCATTTCATCCCAAGCCACACCCTTCGGGCCGTCGCAAGCGACGTTATAAAATGCCTTTGGCATTTTATTCATTAGCTTACTACGCTTAAGAGAACGCGCTGGCGTTGTTTGACCAGCCGTAACGCATGTCTGTACTGCTTCAGTAGCTGGATTTGCCTTAACATTATCCAACACCGAGGAGGAAAATATGCTCACTCAAGACGCGACGGATTATCTGCAAGCTGACACGGTTCCGGTTGAACCGATTCCCATTATACCGAACGATCCGACACCTCGTCCGCTTCCCGATCCTCCGCCCATTCCTGATCCACCACCGACAGGGCCGGAACACGAACCTGTAATTGAACCACCGCAAGACCGATAGCGGCACGCTACGTAACAGAAAACGGCAATAAAAAACACGGTGGTGAAATAGCAATCGCTGCTTCTTACCACCGTGTCTCTATTCTTTACGGTAATGCCATTCCCTCACGAGAATGTCGCGCTTATTTTATTTCCAGCACGTCAAGGCGGGCGAGTGGCGGTACCTCGTCATCATCTTCCGGCTGCCAGCCAGCAGGTTGTAACGGTAACTCTTCACGGTCAAAAGCCAAATCACCGCCATCCACCACGTCGCTACCGTGGCGAATGCCTTTAAAATCGAACAGCGCATGATCGGCAAGATGAGAAGGTACAACGTTCTGCATGGCGCTGAACATGGTCTCAATACGGCCAGGATAGCGTTTATCCCAGTCGCGCAGCATATCTTTAATCACCTGACGTTGTAGATTTGGCTGCGAGCCGCATAGATTGCACGGAATAATCGGATATTGGCGTGCTTCTGCGAAACGTTCGATATCTTTTTCACGGCAGTAGGCAAGAGGGCGGATAACGATATGTTTGCCATCGTCGCTCATCAGCTTCGGCGGCATACCTTTTAGCTTTCCACCGTAGAACATGTTCAGAAACAGCGTTTGCAGAATATCGTCGCGGTGGTGACCAAGGGCGATTTTTGTCGCGCCGAGTTCCGTCGCGGTACGGTACAAAATCCCGCGACGCAGGCGTGAACACAGTGAACACGTGGTTTTGCCTTCTGGGATCTTATCTTTCACAATACCGTAGGTATTTTCTTCGACGATCTTGTACTCCACGCCGATGCTATCAAGATATTGCGGTAGGACATGTTCTGGAAACCCTGGCTGCTTCTGATCCAAATTCACCGCGACCAGAGAAAAGTTAACAGGCGCACTCTGTTGCAGATTGCGCAGAATTTCCAGCATGGTGAAACTATCTTTCCCACCGGACAGGCACACCATAATACGGTCGCCTTCTTCAATCATATTGAAATCAGCGATAGCTTCGCCGACGTTACGACGCAGGCGCTTTTGCAATTTGTTGAGATTGTATTGTTGTTTCTGGTTAATCTGTTGATTTTCTTGCATTTTTATCTGTGCTCGTTGCAAAAGGCGTTGCGGATAGAAAACGGTTCAATGCAGGCGCCAACACGCTCTGCACGATCATGGCGTGTATGGTACGGATTACGGCGACGAATGCCAGATCGTTTTACTGAAGTGTTCCACAATTGCCCGATGGACGAGAAAGAGTCGCTAACTTTTTGCTCACTCAAGGTAGAAAAACGAACCGTAAATATTGTATTTCGGTAAGGTCATAACGTCGTGTTCGGCACAGATGGTTTCATGCTCAGCAAATCACTACAGAGGGTTGTCTGGCAATGACGTTATGGCTCGCTTCATGTCGGCGTTATGTTTCTTGTTATTGAAAAAAAAGGATATTCATTTCCTACGTTGTTCGGTGTATAAGCATCGTTTAGATTGGTTTATGGCGTTATTAACTTAAGGAAGAGTTATGATTTTTGTTCGTTCAGAAAATATCAAAAGTAACCACTGGCTGGCGAAGATCGCGCGTGGAGACTGCGGAGTAGAAGGTACATTTGGGCATCTTGCTATTGCGTTGCTTCTGGCTGTTATCGATCATCTTTTAGTCCCATATATTACAGACGGCAGTGTTAGGGTGGGATACCTTGCGATAGCCGCTATGGTTTTTTATGGTATTTATGTCGCTAATATTGGCATGGGATTCTGGCGTCTGGCGCGGAAATTATCAGGAGAGGTTAAGAGATTTCTGCTGCGTATTTTAGCTGCTGGTTGTGTGATAGTGGGAGTTTCGGCGATCTTTAATGGGTTGATTATAGTCTTTGCGTTACTGGTTTTCTGAGCACATAGATTTGCTTGATCAATGATCAATCAATATATAAAGAAACGGTGTCAAAACGCCTTTGAGTGGATATTCAAGTAAAATAGGAAAGTCTGGGTAACTAAGAAAGTCAGTGTCATTCTATAAAAACTGAATTATAAAATAACACCACGGACAGGGAAGTAATCCAACCGTGGTGTCATCTCTTTAATTATATATTATTGCGGCAGAATTTCTTCAATTTTAGTAATATGCGCATCGCCACTTAATGGCTTATAAATGTGGATTTTGACAATTTTTAGCGGTGCATCTGGCGATGTTACCGTGCCTTTGGTCAGGAAGGAGTAGTTTGTACCGGACACCACCTGCGTTGCGACAAACAAAGGGGTGTAAGCCACGCCCAGCAGATGTACGGTAGATTTAAAAAGCGCTTTATCTGCATCATCCAAATCACGAAAAGCAGTCCATCCACCAAGAAGTTGATCTGACATTATTTCACCTCATTGAATTTTATTGATAATGTTATTGCTGTTATGCTCTATTTACTTTCCGAGAGCACTGGAGTGATGTTATTCGATGTGGTTTTATTCAGCAATGATTATCTATCGATTTCTTTATATAAATAAATCTTAGAGATATCAAAAAAACAATAATTGCATTTTTATTTCTAGTGAAGGAAAGAGATGCAATCATGATAAATGAAATGATTTTATATCTAATCATTATTAGAATTATTTAAAATACTGGCTGCTGAGTTTATTTAATAAAATAGATAAACCCTCCTATTTTAAAGATAAATTCATGGAAGCGTGCTGAGCGTGAATAAAGCACGACGTTTGCCACATCGTTTCGACTGATGAGTGATGGTTTTGTCGTCGCCTCTGGTTCCGACTTAGGGGCGTATACCTTTTACTTCACGATCGCGGTTGCCGATGTGAGGCTTGATGGATATAGTCTTTATCTGAAAAGTCATTCTCTGGGCTATGGCGCAAAGTGTAGTGCCGGAAGCGACAGCCCACCCGATCCGAGGCCAAAACATGAAATTATTGCCATGGTTATGTACTGCTGCTGCGTTGTTGCTGGCGGGATGCAGCAATCATAGTGAAAGTACGGCGGCTACCCAACAAAAAACCACGCAAAATGATGATGAAAGTGTCGCCGTGCTATTGAAAAGCAGTTCTCCGATTGACGTTAACTGTACGCTGATTGGTGGGACGATGGCGGTTTCCAGACAGCTTGATGGTGCAAGCGTGGGGGCCTGTCAGTTAGCCAATGGCAAGCGCTGTAGTGAGCAATCGCTGATGAATGGCAGTTGTCCGGCAGGGTAAGTCCTGCGGCAGTTTACACTGCCGCAGGAAAAGTTAAGATGTAACCAGATTGGCGCAGGGCGTGTTCTGGCTGATGTCTTTCAGATTCTGTAGCGTGGTTTGAGAAATGCTGGTCAGCGCTTCTTCGGTCAGGAAAGCCTGATGCCCGGTAAACAGTACGTTGTGGCACGCCGATAGGCGGCGGAAAATGTCGTCCTGGATCACATCGTTAGATTTATCGGCAAAGAAGAGATCGCGCTCGTTTTCATAGACGTCCATCCCCAGCGCGCCAATTTTTTGCTGCTTCAACGCATCAATAGCGGCCTGCGAGTCGATCAATCCGCCACGGCTGGTGTTGACGATCATGACGCCATTTTTCATTTGTGAAAAGGCCGCCTGATTGAGCAGATGGTGATTTTCCGGCGTCAGTGGGCAGTGCAGGGAGATGACGTCTGCGTTGGCATACAGCGTTTTGAGATCGACATACTCCGCGCCTAGCTCCAATGCCTGTGGGTTCGGATAGGGATCGAAAGCCAGCAGGCGCATGCCAAAGCCTTTCAGAATACGCATGGCAGCTACGCCGATTTTTCCAGTGCCGATAATGCCCGCTGTCCGGTTATGCATGTTGAACCCAATCAGCCCCTCTAGAGAGAAGTTCGCGTCGCGGGTACGCTGATAAGCGCGGTGAATACGGCGGTTAAGTGTCAGCATCAGACCCACCGCATGTTCGGCGACGGCTTCAGGGGAATACGCAGGAACGCGTACGACGCTGATACCTAGCTCCTTGGCGGCTTCCAAATCGACATTGTTAAAACCAGCACAGCGTAACGCCAGCGTTTTGATGCCTAACTCTGCCAGTTCGGTCAGCACTTCGCGGCCGCCGTCATCGTTCACGAAGATGCAAACGGCCTGACAGCCCGCGGCTGTTTTTGCGGTGCGCGAGGTCAGCATGAAATCAAAAAATTCCAGTTCATAGCCAAACTGTTGATTGACCTGCTCCAGATATTTACGGTCGTACTGCTTAGTGCTGTAAATTGCCAGTTTCATTGATAGTTTCTCCGAAAAATCCTCAGATTAAGCTATCAGAAAATCGGGCGGTGACAAACCGTTACCTGACTGACAGTAACGGTTTGCAAATAAGAGGTGTAACGGCGTAAGAGCGGGTTTAGCGAGGGATGCTGAAGACCGACACGGCTTCAGACATGGTAGCAATCTGTTGTTCCAAGCTGCTGATGGCAGAACTGGAATGGGTAGCCAAAATGGTGTTCTGGCGGGTTAATTCATCAATGTTATTCACCGCTGAGTTAATTTGCCCCAGCCCTTGTGATTGCTCTTGTGTCGCCAGACTGATTTGATTCACGAGCTGCGTAACCTGCTGCACCTGCGTCAGTATATTTTGCATTGATTGGCTGGTGTGATTGACCAATTTATCGCTGGTGTGAATGTTGGTAATGGTGGCATCAATGATCTCTGCGATGTCTTTGGCTGCGGCGGCACTTCGCTGCGCCAGAATACGGACTTCCCCCGCAACGACGGCGAAGCTCTTGCCTTGTTCCCCAGCATGCGCGGCTTCTACAGCCGCATTGAGCGCCAGAATATTTGTCTGGAACGCCAGATTATCCAGCACGCTGATGATATCGGTGATCTCTTTACTGGAACGAGTCATGGTCGCCATGGTGTCCGTTACCTGACTGACTGCTTTCTCTCCCGCATCGACGGCCTGATTGGCATCACTGGCACAGCGTGTCGCTAACTGGGTAGCCGAAGCGTTACTTTTAATCGTCGCGGTCAGTTGTTCCACTGAGGAAGCGGTAGATTGCAAACTTTGTGAGGTATCTTCGCAGCGCTGACTTAGCGTGTAATTCCCCGATGCAATCTCGCCGCAGGCGTGACGCAATTCTACCAGCTTGCCGTTGACATCATCGACAAACGTGCGGAAATTCATACCGGATTGATTGACGGCGCGTAATAGCATACCGACTTCGTCCACTCTATTAAGTTGAAACGAATTATCTGCCTGCCCAGATGCAGAATTAATAGCTTGGTGGAGAATTTTTTCTAGTGGTTTTGCCAGGTGCTGAACTAATAATTCACTGGTTATTGTCGCTCCAGCGAGTAGCACTAAAACAAAAACGAGTAGCGGTGTAGTAAGAGGAAGGGTAGTAAGTAAGAAAAGTAGCGTGAAGAGCATGAAAAGGAAAATGTAGCTTCGTATCCGCCAACGTACGGGAATGACGTTAAATAAGCTAAGAAGTTTTAACGGCCCTTTATAAATCAATAATCCCTGATAGAGCCGACGGTTTTTTAATTTATCCTCGTTCATTCGGCGGTAAAGTGACTCTGCTTGTCGAACCTCTTCCGGTAACACGCGTGTTCGCACCGACATATACCCGGTTATTTTCCCTTCCTTCATCAGCGGTGTTGTACTCGCTTTCACCCAATAGTAATCGCCACTCTTACGGCGATTCTTGACGACAGCAGTCCAGATTTTACCGGCCTTCAGCGTTGCCCACATGTCGGCAAACGCCTGTGGGGGCATGTCTGGGTGGCGAACGATATTATGAGGTTGGTGGAGAATCTCCTCAAAGTCGTAACCACTGGCATCAATAAAATCGTCATTTGCATAAGTGATATGGCTATCGGTAGTCGTAACCGACATTAGCTTGGCTTTTTCATCTAATAAATACTGAATATCACTGACAGGAAAATTCTTACGCATTTATTGATCCTTTTAGTATAAGCAAGCATAAATATGATGTTTTTAGATCCATGAACTCACTGAAAAGCGATTAATGCTCTTTAATTAACGGCAATATTTCTGAAATAATTAGTGAGGACACTTATCTGTTGTTACTAATTTCTAATGTTATTTTTTCTTCAGGAAATTAGTTGTCTGGCTTGACTCGCTGCAAGCGCTTGTGCCGATGACCAAAAGCATTCATTTGTTAAGTATATTATGACTCTGCGAATTTGCACTGTGGGCAACGTACGTTAAATGATGGGGATCAGATGATGGACGCCCAGAGGTGAGCGCCCGTGAAAACGAGGTTATCGGGAAAGGCTGAAGACAGAGGCTGCCTGTACCATACTCGATATTTTCTGTTGCAGATGATCGGTAGCCGAGTGCGATTGGCTGGCCAGTGCGGTGTTTTGATGCGTGAGTTCATCAATGCGATTTACCGCTTCATTTATTTGTTCCAGTCCCTGAGATTGTTCCTGCGTTGCGAGGCTGATCTCATTCATTAAATTGGTGACATGTTGTACCTGAAGTAGAATATTGCTCATGGATTTGTGCGTATGTGAGACCTGTTGTTCACCAGTGCGAATGCTATTCAGCGTTTCGTCGATGATAGTCGAAATATCGCTGGAAGAGGTGGCGCTACGCTGTGCCAGAGAGCGAACTTCACTGGCGACGACCGCAAAACTTTTACCCTGTTCTCCCGCATGTGCCGCTTCGACGGCAGCATTAACGGCAAGAATGTTGGTCTGAAACGCAAGGTTATCCATGACGCTGACAATATCTGTAATGCGTTCACTGGAACGCGTGATGGTCTCCATGGTATCAGAGACCTGGCTCACAGCCTGCTCGCCAGAGTTGACGGCCTGATTCACATCCTGCGTATAGATTGAGGCTTGAAGCGAGGCTTCCGCGTTGCTTTTGATCGTTGCGGTTAGTTGCTCCACGGACGCCGCCGTTTGTTGCAGGCTTTCTTCGGTTTCCTCACAGCACCGTGCCAGCGTGTGGTTACCTTGCGCGATTTCATTACAGGCGTTTTTCAACTCGCTCAAATTGGTGTTCACATCGTCCACAAAGGTGCGGAAATTCATGCCGGACTGGTTTACCGCGCGCATTAACATGCCAATTTCATCCACGCGGTTAAATTGTGTCAGGTTGTCTGCTTGTCCGGCGGCGGAACGCATAGCCTGAGACAAGATTTGCTCAATAGGGCGCGCGACATGGTGCACCAGAAGTTCACCACTGATAAAACAGCAGGCAATGAGCAGCGGGAAGAGTACGGATGCCAAGGCGGTTCCCGCTAATAGCGCATAGGCGGCGACGAGTGGGAGCAGGCTAAAAAGCAGAAAATAACTGCGGATACGCCAGCGTAGCGACATGGTTTTAAAAAGGCTCAGGGCACGCAATGGTCCGGTATAAATGAGCAGACCATGGTGGAAGGTGCGGTATTTTAATTTACCGCTGTTCGCGCTGGCATAGAGCGCCTCTGCCTGATGAATTTCTTCGGCTGATGCTGCGGTTCGCACAGACATATATCCGGTAATCTCACCGCCTTTTCTCAGCGGCGTGGTGCTGGATTTTACCCAATAATGGTCGCCATTTTTACGCCGATTCTTCACAATTCCTGTCCAGATATTACCTGCACGCAGCGTTTTCCACATATCCGCGAAGGCGGCTGGTGGCATATCCGGGTGGCGGATAAGATTATGGGGCTGTCCCATTAACTCATCCATGCTATAGCCGCTGACATCAATAAAGTCTTTGTTTGCGTAGGTAATGTGGCTTTCTGGCGTGGTGACCGACATAAGTCTGGTTTTTTCAGAAAGAGGGAGTTGATGGTCGGTGACTGGGGTGTTATTACGCATAAAGCAGTCCTTGATATGCTGTGTCCGAATACTGATTTAACATGAGGCATACCCACGAAGATGAATCAGCAGATAGCGGTAATGGTTCAGGTTGCTCATGGCTTTTTTACGGCGAGTCGGGCAAAAGGAGACAATCCTGATATCCGATCGGAAACGCTTTGTTCATGATGAGATAACGCGATTCATTACAAAATATAACCTCAATTAAACATTTTACCACGAAAGGGTAATAAGCCTGTATGCACAATAGGGGTAAATGTGAGGTGGATAGAATTGTTTGTTAAAAAAAAGAGCGATTTGTGAATGAATAATCGACAGGTCAATGCAGCGCTGGTTTTTACAAATAGTTAACGGGATGCTTAATAGTCGCTAATGATTAAAAAATATGCACTTCCAATGGCGTTCCTGCTTGTCACTTTGCTATTGGTTTCTTGGCGGACGACGCCGCAGTGGTTGCCGCGCCTTGCCAATATCTGGCTACCGACTGGCATGTCTTTGACTATAAAGGATACGCTGGGTTGGCAGAATCGCGGGTTACATAGCAAAGGCTTTAGCATTAAGGCTGGAGAATGTGTATTGCTTGATGTGCAGAATATCACGCTGGGTTGGCATCGCTGGCAGTGGCATGCTGATCTTGATGCTGTGACGTTAAACAGCGACTGCCTGCAATATGTGCCAGCGAGCCATAGCACTGAGCCACCCGCGCAACTGTCGCAGTGGCAAGAATGGTTGCCTGTTGTCGCTATTCAGGTGAAAAAATTTACGTTACCACCCTGGCAGGACTATGCCGGACAGGTGCGGTTTAGTAGCACGGGTAAACAGCAACAGACGCTCGATTATCAGGGCGATCAGTTAGCGTTTAGGGCAGAACTGAATGATAAACGTCTGACTCTGCATGAGAGCATGCTCGCAACACCGGCGGGTTTTGTGCGTCTGCAAGTCAGCGGAGAGATGGAATTAGCCGATACGCTGGATACCGCGCCAGTACAGGGACGTCTCATTGGGAAACTGGATTCAGGGCAGACGCCGGACCCGCTTTCTCTCCTGCTGAATTGGCATAATCAGCGAGGCGAACTGGTGCTGAATGCCGCGCATGATGAAGCACCGCTGATCTCGCTGCCGTGGCAATTGACGGATGAGGTGATTCAAGTTTCTGACGGTATCTGGCGGTGGCCTTATGCGGATCAGCCGCTCTCTGGGCAAGTGGCGATGACATTGCAGCATTGGCGGCAAGGGTTGGATGCCACCACGATTAACGCGCGTTTGAATATGCTGACGCAAGGACATAACGGTAAGGCTAACGCCGTGCTGGTACTCGGGCCAGGTAATATTGGTCTGCTCAACAGTGAATTGCGCTTTCAGCTTACCGGACAAGCTAATTTACCTGCGCTCTCCTTCACGGCGACGCTACCGGGGGTTTTACAGGGCTCTATTCTTAATCCCGAACTCTCTCTTTTACCGGGCGCACTGTTGCGTGCCTGGGGAATGCCCGCGCCGCAGATTTATCTTGAAGAAGCGCGCTGGCCGCTGGCGGGCGTTCGGGTGAGTGCGACGGGCGTGAATGGGCGGCTACAGGCGATTGTTAAAGCGCGGGAAGCATACTGGGGGCGTTTTAACCTACACCTTGACGGTCAGGCGCAGGATTTCTGGCCGGATCAAGGACAGTGGCAATGGCGGTATTGGGGCAACGGCCGCCTGCCACCGCTAAAAGGGCAATGGGACGTGGCAGGGCGAGGGCGCTGGCAGGATACGTTGATAGAAGTCAGCCAACTATCGAGTGGGCTGGATCAGCTCGGCTATGGCATTGTGACGGTACACCAGCCTCGCCTGACGATTACTGAGCCGATTCGTTGGCAACGCGCCCGTTCAGGCGAACATTTTCAAGGGGCGCTGCAATTAGTCTCAGAGCGGACAAATTTCAGTAACGGTGGCTACTTGCCGCCTTCATTGCTAACGCTGGCGATGCAGGGGCGTAGCCCGGATGATTTCCAGCTACAGGGGCAGCTACAGGCTGAAGATATCGGGCCAGTCAAGCTGCGTGGGCGTTGGGATGGGGAACGGCTACGCGGTGGGGCGTGGTGGCCAATGCAGCCACTTAAGGTGTTTCAGCCTCTGCTTTCCCCGTTGTTGAAAATGAACATCCGCGCCGGGCAGTTTTACGCTCAGGCGGCATTTTCCGCTGCGCGTAAAGAAGGGTTCAGTGCGGGTGGACACTGGGTGGTGAAGAATGGCGGACTGTGGCTACAGGATGGTGAAGTCAGCGGGGTAAATTTTGTCCTGCCTTACCGCCTGAAAGATCAACGCTGGCAATTGGGCGTCAGACAACCAGTCACGCTGCGAATTGACGTGTTGGACAACCTGTTTAGGATGAGCAATATCCGCGTCGATCTACAGGGTTTTTATCCGTACAGCGACCGACGCCCTTTGGTTATGTCTCAGGCCGATCTGGACGTATTGGATGGGCATATTGGGCTGTCTACGCTACGCTGGCCGCAGCGTGAACCGGCGCTGTTCACCGTTAAGCGCATCGATCTCAGCGAACTGACGACAGCGCTGAAGCAAAAGCAGTTTGCGCTGTCAGGGCGTGTGAGCGGCACACTACCGCTGAATTTCAATCATCCGACCATGTTGATTGAGCGCGGGCGTATTACCAATGATGGTTTCCTGACGCTGCGGCTGGATGATCAACTGGCAGATGAGTTAGCGAGTAAAAATCTGGCGGGAGGCGCGGCGATTGGCTGGTTACGCTATCTGGAGATCGGGCGCTCCTATGCCACACTTGACCTGAATAACCAAGGTGAGCTGACATTAACGTCGAGGGTGCAAGGGAAAAATCCGCAGCTCAGCGCAAACCGACAGGTCATTCTTAACTATCGCCATCAGGAGAATATCTTCCAGCTCTGGCGAAGTCTGCGCTTTGGCGATAACTTGCGGGATACGTTGGAACAGCAGGCGAATGAATAAACTCAAGGCAGAACAATGAATAAAAGCGAGACAGTGATGATGTGTTGCACGGTAGCTTTCCTGACGGGCTGTGTGCCGCGCATTGAAGTTGCTGCCCCTAAAGAACCCATCACCATCAATATGAATGTGAAGATCGAACATGAAATTCACATCAAAGCGGATAAAGAAGCGACGCAGCTGTTGGAACGGTCGGACAATGCTGCCGGTGATGAGATAAAGAAAAGCGCGCCGGAGGGCGCGCAATAATTAAGCCAATTAAATCAATGTAATGGCAAGGGTAGTAACGATGATTCGTTATGCGGTGACCAACTGAGACAGTTGTGTTTTCGCGTCTTCGGTCGCTTTCTGTGCCACATCTGGGCCGTAGCCGTAACCTTCGGCGAACACGAATTCCAGATCGGTCAGACCGAGGAAGCCCAGGAACACACGCAGGTACGGTTCTAGCAGATCGGTTGGTGTACCTTTATGGATACCACCGCGGCTGGTTAATACGATAGCGCGTTTGCCTTTCACCAGACCTTCTGGACCTTGCTCGGTGTAACGGAAGGTCACACCCGCGCGGGCCACCAGGTCGAAGTAGTTCTTCAACTGGGTAGGAATGTTGAAGTTATACATTGGCGCAGCGATCACGATCACGTCATGTGCCTGCAATTCAGCGATTAAATCGTCGGACAGTTTCAGGGCTTCCTGCTGACGCGGGGTCAGTGCTGCATCGGACGGGCGCAGTGCGCCGACTAATTCACCATCAAGAACCGGAATCGGTTGAGCGGCCAGGTCGCGTACGGTGATGCTATCGTTTGGATGTGCAGACTGCCACTGGGCGGTGAAGTGGTCGGCCAGTTGGTTTGACTGAGAATAACCTGCCAGAATGCTTGATTTCAGAACCAATACTTTGCTCATTGCCAATTCCTTTAGTGATTGAAGTGGGCGACAACATAACGCCCTTTGATGTGTCACATCTTATGCGGTGCTCTGGAAAGTGAAAAGTGCAAATATTCGAGGTCTTTATTCGATTTTCTTGAATAAGACGATGTTTGAATACGGTAGCGCGGAGCGATTAGAGCCGGTTATGACAATGTGCTACTATCCACGGCTTAAAAATCCTGTGCCTTAAAATCAGGTTAGGCTCAATCGAGCCAGATTCGGCGACGCGCAATGTCCCGGCAGAGAAAAGAATTAGAGAAATAATTAAGGAAGAGCAACGTGAAATCACCTCTCAGTGCATTATCTACGCAGTTAAGTGAGCTAATGCTTCGCGATCGGCAACGTCTGCGCCGCCGCTTGCAAGGCGCAGCGAAGGTCAGCAGCCCGCAGGCTCAGGCTGCCATCGCGCAGGAAATTGAGGGGGAAATTATCGCGGCTCGTCAGAAGGTCGAGAACCGACGCGCAAGTTGCCCGACTATTCGCTACCCTGAACAACTTCCCGTTAGCCAGAAAAAAGATGAAATACTGGAAGCGCTGCGCAATCATCAAGTGATTATCGTCGCAGGCGAGACGGGGTCGGGTAAGACCACTCAGTTGCCGAAAATCTGTCTAGAACTGGGGCGCGGCGTACAGGGTCTTATTGGCCACACGCAGCCGCGTCGTCTGGCTGCCAGAACCGTTGCCGATCGCATTGCGGCAGAGCTGGAAACGCCGCTGGGCGGCAGTGTCGGGTATAAAGTCCGTTTTAACGATCAGGTCGGTGACAATACGCTGGTCAAGTTGATGACTGACGGTATTCTGCTGGCTGAAATTCAGCAGGACCGCCTGTTGATGCAGTACGACACGCTAATCATCGATGAAGCGCACGAGCGCAGCCTGAATATCGATTTCATCATGGGCTATTTGTGCCAGCTGTTGCCAAAGCGTCCTGATTTAAAAGTGATTATTACGTCGGCAACCATCGATCCACAGCGCTTCTCCCGCCACTTTAATAACGCACCGATCATTGAAGTGTCTGGCCGGACGTATCCGGTGGACGTGCGCTATCGTCCGGTGGTGGAAGACGCTGATGATAGCGATCGCGATCAGCTACAGGCAATTTTTGATGCGGTCGATGAACTGACGCGAGAAGGGCCGGGAGATATTCTGGTCTTCATGAGCGGTGAACGTGAAATCCGTGATACGGCAGAGGCGCTGACCCGTCTGGATTTGCCGCATACCGAGATTCTCCCGCTGTACGCGCGCTTGTCGAATCAGGAACAGAACCGCGTCTTTCAGTCACATCATGGTCGCCGCATCGTGCTGGCGACCAACGTGGCGGAAACCTCACTCACCGTACCGGGGATTCGCTATGTGATCGATCCGGGTACGGCGCGTATTAGCCGCTATAGCTTCCGCACCAAGGTACAGCGCCTGCCGATTGAGCCTGTCTCTCAGGCGTCGGCGAATCAGCGTAAAGGGCGCTGCGGTCGCGTTGCCGCTGGGGTGTGTATTCGCCTTTATTCCGAGCAGGATTTCCTGTCGCGACCTGAATTTACCGATCCCGAAATTCTTCGCACCAATCTGGCTTCCGTCATTCTGCAAATGACGTCGCTGGGGTTAGGGGATATCGCCGCGTTCCCGTTTGTTGAAGCGCCGGATAAGCGCAACATTCAGGACGGCGTGCGCTTGCTGGAAGAGCTGGGTGCGATTCATCTGGCGGATAACGGGCATTACCGCCTGACGCCGCAAGGGCAACAGTTGGCGCAATTACCGATTGACCCACGCCTGGCGCGTATGGTGCTGGAAGCGCGTAAAATGGGCTGTGTGCGTGAGGTAATGGTGATCACCGCCGCGTTGTCGATTCAGGACCCGCGTGAAAGACCGATGGATAAGAAGCAGGCGTCGGATGAAAAACATCGTCGTTTTGCCGATAAAGATTCGGATTTTCTGGCCTTCGTCAATCTGTGGGATTATCTGCGTGAGCAACAGAAGGCGCTGTCTTCCAGCCATTTCCGCCGTCAGTGTCGTACCGATTTCCTTAACTACCTGCGCGTTCGTGAATGGCAGGATATCTACACGCAGTTGCGTCAGGTAGTGAAAGAACTGGGGCTACCGGTCAACAGCGAACCGGCCGATTATCTGAGTATTCACTGCTCGCTGCTCACGGGCTTGTTGTCGCATATCGGACAGAAAGATATTGAGAAACAAGAATTCAGCGGTGCGCGCAATGCCCGGTTTGCTATTTTCCCTGGCTCTGGGTTATTCAAAAAACCACCAAAATGGACAATGGTGGCTGAACTGGTGGAAACCAGTCGTCTGTGGGGACGCATTGCCGCGCGTATTGAACCCGAGTGGATCGAACCGCTAGCTCAGCACCTGATTAAACGGAGCTACAGCGATCCTCATTGGGAGAAAGCGCAGGGCACGGTGATGGCGCAAGAGAAGGTGACACTCTTCGGGCTGCCAATTGTTGCAGCGCGTAAGGTGAACTACAGCCCAATCGATCCGACGCTGGCACGTGAGATGTTCATCCGCCACGCGCTGGTGGAAGGCGATTGGCAAACGCATCACGCTTTTTTCCGCGCCAACCTCAAACTGCTGGCGGAGGTGGAAGATTTAGAGCATAAATCGCGCCGCCGCGACATTCTGGTGGACGATGAAACGCTATTTGCGTTTTACGATCGGCGTTTGCCACACGATGTGGTGTCGTCCCGCCATTTTGACAAGTGGTGGAAGGGAGCTAATCGGGACAATGCCGACCTGCTTAATTTTGAAAAGAGCATGTTGATTAAAGACGGCGCGGAGAAGGTGAGTGCGCTGGATTACCCGAACTTCTGGTATCAGGGCGGTCTGAAACTACGCTTGTCCTATCAGTTTGAACCGGGAACCGATGCGGATGGCGTAACGGTGCACATTCCGCTACCGATTCTCAATCAGGTACGTGAAGAGGGCTTCGAGTGGCAGATTCCTGGTGTGCGCCGTGAACTGACGATTGCGCTGATTAAATCGTTGCCCAAGCCGTTACGTCGTAACTTTGTCCCTGCGCCGAACTATGCAGAGGCATTTCTGGCACGCACCACGCCCTTGGAGAAAGGGCTACTGGATGCGTTGGAGCGTGAGCTACGGCTGATGACGGGCGTGACGGTGCCGCGCGAGGCATGGCTGTGGGATCAGGTGCCCGATCATCTGAAAATCACGTTCCGCGTCATTGATGAGAAGAATCGCACGCAGCGTGAAGGCAAAGACCTGAACGCGCTGAAAGACCAGCTCAAAGATAAAGTCCAGCAAACGCTGTCATCCGTTGCGGATGACGGGCTGGAGCAGCGAGGTCTGCACGTTTGGAGTTTCGGTTCGCTACCCGATTGTTATGAACAGAAACGAGGCGGCTACTCGGTCAAAGCCTATCCGGCGTTGGTGGATGAAAAAGATAGCGTGGCGATTCGCTTGTTTGATACGCCACACCAGCAACAACAGGTTATGCGGCACGGGTTACGTCGTCTGTTACTGCTGAATATTCCGTCGCCGATCAAATATCTGCATGAAAAACTGCCAAACAAGGCGAAGCTCGGTCTCTATTTCAATCCGTACGGCAAGGTACTGGATCTCATCGATGATTGTATCGCCTGTGCGGTAGATAAACTGATTGAATCATCCGGCGGCCCGGTCTGGCAGGAAGACGCTTTCCAGCAGTTGCATGAAAAAGTACGCGCAGAGCTGAACGAGACGGTAGTGGATATCGCCAAACAGGTCGAGCAAATTTTGACGGCGGTTTTCGCTATCAACAAGCGCCTGAAAGGGCGTGTAGACATGGCGATGGCACTGGCATTAAGTGATATCAAGAGCCAGATGAGCGGTCTGGTGTTCCGTGGTTTTGTGACCCAAAACGGTTGGCAACGTCTGCCGGACGTATTGCGTTATCTGCATGCAATAGAGCGACGTTTGGAGAAGCTGGCGCAGGATGTCCACCGTGACAGAGCACAGATGCTGAAAGTTGAGCAGGTTCAACAGGCATGGCAGCAGTGGTCGAATAAGTTGCCTGCGGAGCGGCGTGACGATGACGACGTGAAGGCGGTGCGTTGGATGCTAGAAGAGTTACGCGTCAGTTATTTTGCTCAACAACTGGGGACACCGTTCCCAATCTCAGATAAGCGCGTCTTGCAGGCGATGCAGCAGGTTGAAGGGTAGTTTCTCTGGAGTGCAGGTCGGCGGCACTGGCTGCCGACTACTTACTGCAACATCTTGCTGTGGCGGCGATGTTACTATTACGAATGATGTTATTCTGACGTGCGTGAGGCGTACTCATCCATCCAGGTAATAAACGCTTCCGGTGGGATAGGTCGGGAAAAGTAATAACCTTGTACTTCATCACAGCCAAAACGAGCCAGATGTTCAAGCGTTTCCTTATTCTCTACGCCTTCAGCCAGCACGACATAGTCTAGTTTGTGCAGCATATTGATAATAGATTGCACAATGACGCGGCTCTTGCGGTCAGTTTTTATATCTTTAATCAGCGATTTATCCAGCTTTATCACCGTCGAAGGGATATTACGCAGGTAGCTTAAATTGCTATACCCGGTGCCGAAATCATCGAGAGCGATAGTAAACCCCATCTGCTCCAGCGTTTGGATGGTGGCAAGTGTTTCTGCGCTTTCAATGATTTTCTGCGTTTCGACGCACTCGATGTCAATGTCCTGAGGGGTGAGTCCGTGGCTGTCCAGAATGGCGACAAGACGTGGGATGAAGTCATTCTCGGAAAAGTTTCGGGCAGAGACATTAATGGATACCGGGAAGGTTAACCCCTGCTGACGCCATTGTTTCACCTGGCTTGCCGCCTGACGGGTAACCCAATCAGTTAATGGCCGCATCAATGTCGTTCCTTCCGCTAGCGGAATAAACTGGTCGGGGTAAATCTCACCCAGTTCGGGGTGATGCCAGCGAATCAGCGCTTCAGCACCAATAACGGTGTTGGTTTTAATACTCAACTTCGGTTGATACACCAAATAAAGACCCGGTTTATTATTCTGTACAACATCGGCTAACTCATTGAGCAGGGTAAACGCGATTTGCTGGGCTTTATCGGCCTCGGGGTCATATGCGAACTGGCGGACATTCTTGGCTATGGCGGCGCGCAGGGCGCTCATGGATTCACGCAAAATTCGTTGCGGCTCACTGGCCGGAATCTGGAATTCAGTGTATCCGACGAAAAACTCCAGTTTAAGCGGGATATGGCTGGAGATACTTTCATGAATTCGCTCGGCACAGGCATCGAGCTCTGCCAGAATCTGCGCTTTTTTATCCGCCTTGACCAGCAGAGCGAATCGGCCTACTGCCGCACAGTAAAGGCTATCTGGTGAACTCAAACTGAGACGCAGGAAGATGCCGATATCTTTCAGCAGGCCTTCTACGGTCGGCATACCTAACGCACACCCCATTTCATAGGCGTAAGAAATATCGATAGTATCAATCAGGATGAGCAGGTAGCGTTCGTGAATGTCGGTAATGTGGCTGATGTCGTCAATCAGACGCTGACGGTTGGGTAACAGCGTTACTCCATCAATCAGGCCAATCGCGTTACGATATTCGATTAAAACCAGTGCAATCGCGGCTAAATCATGCAGTAAACGCAGTTGAATCTTACTGAACGTTCTCGGAACATAATCAATGACGCAGAATGTACCGATAGAATAGCCTTCTTTAGTCTTAAGCGGAACGCCGGCATAAAAACGGATAAAAGGCGAGCCAGTGACATAGGGGCTATCGTTAAAGCGGTTGTCTTGAATGGCATCGGGGCAGACGAAGTGTTGACCGGTTTGTACGATGAAATGATCAAAAGAACCGATTTTATCCATATCATCCAGAGGAAAATGGTTTTTTGCTTTAACATGCAGAGATTTAGTACCGGTTAGCGTCACGAGCGCTGTCGGGGTTTCGAGCAGTTCGCAGGCTAGTTTCGTGAGTTTATGAAGAATATCATCTTGAGATATATCGGATTTCTGTAATTCGTCGAGAGTCTGCATGCGTTTTTTTTCATCATGGCTCAAATGTTTTAACATGTAGACTCTTCCTTTCCGCAATAATAATCGCGACGACATCAATTTAATTTAACGGCGACACAATAACATAGAGGTTAAAAGTTGAGGTAACTTATTATACCACTTTTATCTTTCAGTTAAGGCTCTAAGGATTCTTTGACTTAATCGCTGTTTCTGACGCTTAGCGTACAGTATGAATTCTTGCTGTTTTTCAATTGGTTGGTCGGGGAATAAACGCGTTAACTGAGGCCGTGTTCTGCGAATAAATAATAATCTAATTATAAAAAAGACATTTTCCATGGGGTAGAAATAGAATGTTGATAATTGTCATGCCTGCTGTGGATCACGACAATATGGATGATATACTCGTCATACTTCAAGTTGCATGTGCGTTGGCTACGTTACTCGGCACACTGGCGTGAGCCTCGCCCCGTAGGGGCCGCTGCAAGCAGCGTTCAAATCTGCTTTTAGCAGATTTGTCAGTCACCCGAATCACTTACTTGAGTAAGCTCATCGGGATTCCTTCTCTTGCCGCCTTCCTGAAACTCGAATTATTTGGAGTATAGACCTGTCATACTCGTAATACTTCACATGCATGTGCGTTGGCTGCGTGACTCGGCACACTGACGTGTGCCTCGCCCCGTTGGGGCCGCTGCAATCAGCGTTCAAAAACGCCTTGCTGCTTTTGTCCTGAAACTCGAATTATTTGGAATATATACTTCACATCACATGCGCGTTAGCTTCTCTTATTTACTCTGATAAGAATAGAACAGATATTTTTTTATACCATGAGGCCAGCGCGAAACGACGGTGTCAGGCGGTATCCTGAATAGTGGTTTCCGCCTGACGGGGCATCTACGCCGTGGGCGCTAGTGCTCTTTTGGTGAACTTGTTTTTTGTGAACTTGTTTTTGGCGAATTTAGTTTTGCCAGCGCTTCTAACTGTTGGCGAATGGCAGTAACCGAAACCGCGCGATTATCGGCCCGATCGCGTTCACTGGCATCGGGGGCTGAACTTTGAATTCCCATCAGCACCCAACCTGTTGCCGAGTTTAACATGAGAGGGGAACCGCTATCGCCAGGCAGCGTATCGCACTGATGTGCCACGACGGCGGCCTGAACCCAACCGGTGATTAAGCAATCCTGATGGCGATAAAGCGTGTCCTGGTGATCCTCTGGGTAACCCGCCTGTGTGACGCGCTGACCGCTGTCTCGCAATGCCTGCATTAATTCCTGACGGCTACCTTGCCATAGCGTGAGTGGGCGAATGCCTGGCGGTGTTTGCTTCAGCCTAATCAGGGCATAATCCAGCGGTGCGGCTGATGGCGGAACGATCCATCCCTCGCCGTCAGCTTTCAATTTTTTGGCGAGCGTTTTATTCGTCAGCGCTTCAATTTCCGTGGTTTCATAACGCCATCCATTTTCTGTCGCCAGAAAGCGCAACGCGACAGGTTTATCTATTTCGCCTGCGGGAGGGGTAACCACGCAATGCCCGGCTGTCAGCGCCAAATGGGGAGAAATAAGCGTTGCGGTACAGAGATTGCCACTGGCGGTTTCCAATTGCCCAATGGCTTGCCATGGCCAGACTGCCGTGTCGGGAACGATGTCCCGATCGTCGTGATTAAAAAATAAAATTTTTTGCTGCGTTGCGGCGTCTGTTGCTGCTGATTCTGCCCAACTGAACGGGGCAATAAAAGATAATGAACATAGCAACCAGGCTGATATGCGCATGTCGTCAATGGACCTTATGATGAACGTCATTTTGAGGCGCTAAATATAGCGTGTTGCCTTAACTATAGATGTAATTGTTGGTGCGGAGCGGGAAATTAAAATGTTATCGAGTGTAAAAAGCCTCTGTTTTACGGATGAGTAGCCCTGTCCATTATGTGATGAACGCTACGCCACATCTCGCGTGGCGTAGCGCCCTTGAATTAGCAGAAACGGAGCGCTTCCGTTTCACCCGTTTTATTCGTAACTCACTGTCACGATACGTACCTGTGAACTCAGGTTCTTTGAACTTACGGAACCGATGCCCTGTGGCAACGTGTGCAAACCGTTTTTAACTTGCAGCGTTTGCACTTCCCCTTGTCGTGCACAGCTGACGGTCACATTGCTTGATAGGGTAGTCACATCGCAGACGGGTTCAACGATGGCACCCACAAAGCGAATGATACCTGTTGATGAAGACGATGAGGCGAAAGTATACGGCGTGGCAGCCATCATGCAGAGCAGCATGGCTGATGATTGCAGGATTTTTTTCATTATGATTATCTCGGTATTGCCTGGTGTGTAATGGTATAAACGGCATCGCGTGATAAAACTTTACTGTGCCTAAACCTTGGTCTAGCAATCCGAGATTTATTAACTAATCACTGTTAAATCAATATATTGAACCTATCTTCGGTTGGCCATATTTAGCGGATAGGCTGATATATTTTTTATTTCAATGTGTGTCGTTTTCTCTGCGGAATACAGTCATCTTCTCCTTTATATCTGCACGCCCCTCTTGTTTATTTCTTTATTCGCATCGCGATCGTTTTATTGCGATCGCCCGTGTTACATCGTGAAATCAGGCATAAAACATAACAAAAAATAAACATACGAGCTCATTTGGTACATTTTACGCGTTCATGTTTTTTATGTGATGAATTCCTGTCAAATAAAAAATAAATTTATATGTCAGATGTTTTTTATATTTTGGCTTTAAGTTTCAATAAATTTCCATTTATTAGACTTTAGTTCTGTCTTTTCGGTTTTTTCATCAAACTTCAGACAACTTTTACAAAATAACAATCATGAAAAATATTTATTAACGCATCGCGACGGGGAAGTGCGCTGGGCATCTTGCCCACATAGTTTCCTCGTGTCGAAGGACGTCAGA
The DNA here is from genome assembly GCF_021432585.1 of Pectobacterium sp. IFB5596. Classification (NCBI taxonomy): domain Bacteria; kingdom Pseudomonadati; phylum Pseudomonadota; class Gammaproteobacteria; order Enterobacterales; family Pectobacteriaceae; genus Pectobacterium; species Pectobacterium sp. IFB5596. Next base: position 539,296 of record NZ_LXFY01000001.1, on the reverse strand, counting down.
GTGCTCCTGACTGATGCACTAAAAAAAAGGATCGAGACGTCGCATTAGCGACAGAGCCACGATTGTTTTTTAAATGCGATCGTTAACTTTTATCTGTTATCAGGAAATATAAGTTATGCATAAATCTTTACTCAATACCTTGATTGGTGCCTCATTGCTGTCATCCAGTTTTACTGTTTTTGCGGCTACCGTTGCTGGTGGAACTGTGCATTTCAAAGGTGAAATCGTTAATGCCGCTTGTGCGGTCAGTACCAATACGGCTGACCAGATTGTGAACCTGGGGCAATACCGTACCGCCCGTTTTACCGGAGTTGGAACCTACTCAGGCAAAGTCCCTTTCACCATCAATCTCGAAGATTGTGATTCCACCGTATCCACCACCGCAGCTGTCGCCTTTACCGGCACAGCCGATGCGAATGACAACACCGTCCTGGCTGTCAGCAATATTGGTGGTGGAGCCGCTGGCGCAGCAGGCGGTGTGGGGATTGAAATCTCCGATCGCGCTGGTACGGTTCTGACGCCGAATGGTGCAGTTTACTCAGCTCCACAAACGCTGAACGATGGCAGTAACGTGCTGGCATTCAGCGCACGTTATAAAGCCACGCAAGCGACCGCTACACCGGGCGCGGCAGATGCCGACGCCACGTTCACCATCGATTATCAATAAGAACGGTTAGCAAGGAGGCCATAAAGCCAAGGATGGCCGTCTTTATACCCCATTCAACAACACGTTATTGTGAGGTGGTGTGTGCAGAATGCATCTCTTTTATTCCGATCTTTCTTATTTGGGCTGCTGTCTTTTTCTTTATTGATTGCTCAACAGGCACAGGCTGGTGGTATCGCGCTGGGAGCCACTCGGGTGATCTATCCCGCTGGGGCCAATCAGGCTTCACTGTCCATTATTAATAGTGATGAAAAAAACCGCTTTTTAATTCAATCCTGGGTGGAAGATAAAGACGGTAATAAAACCACGGATTTTCTGGCGACGCCGCCACTTTTTGTGGTGAAACCTAAGGGCGAAAATACACTGCGGTTGATGCATGTAGGGGCATCGTTACCGACCGATCGCGAGTCCGTTTACTGGCTCAACGTGAAAGCGATCCCCGCCGTGGATAAGCGTGACCTTCAGGATAAAAACGCGCTGCAATTGGCCGTGTTATCCCGGATAAAACTTTTTGTTAGGCCTGCCAACCTGCCGATGGGGGCGGATAGCGCATCGACTATGCTGCGTTTCCAGCAGTCGAGCAATACGCTCACGATCACCAATCCTTCTCCCTACTTTATTACGCTGGTCAACCTCCAGTCTGGTAGTCAGAAACTCCCTAACACCATGGTACCGCCTAAAAGTTCAGCATCAGTGGCATTGCCTGGCAAAGCATCCGGTGCGGTGAGTTACCAGACGATTAACGACTACGGTGCGATGACGCCGCGCGCCATGGGCTCAGGGCTATGAAACGGTGAGATACCAGCCGCCGTCGAATGACATTGCGACGACTGCCTGCGCTTTTCATCGTCATAGATGAGGAATTTTTGTATGCGTTCACAATCTACGATACAACCACCTTCAGCCGCATGTTATCGCGTCATTCCTACGCGATTACGCTGGTATCCGGCCATGATGCTATGTCTGGTATTTCCATTGAACGGTGAGGCCGAAACTTTCTTTAATCCGACGTTTTTATCGGACGATCCTTCTGCCATCGCCGATCTTTCTCGTTTTGATAATGGTGAAGGGCAACCGCCGGGCATCTATCGGGTCGAGATTTATGTTAATGCCGAATATGCGGTTTCTCGTGATATTGCGTTTCAAGTGCGCACGCCCTCCGATACCCCCGGCGATGATACGGGCCTTGAACCTTGTCTGACGACAACACTGCTGGAACAACTTAATGTCAATCTGCGATCTTTTCCCTCTCTACGTGACGAACCCGCTTCGGCGTGCGTCAATTTGCCGCAGGTAATCCCTGATGCTCGCGTGGATTTTGATTTTGAACTTCAGAGATTGAATATCAGCTTGCCGCAGGTTGCGTTGAAAAATGCCGGACGAGGATACATTTCGCCGGAAGAGTGGGATGAGGGTATTACGTCGGCATTGTTTAATTATCAATTCACCGGCAGCAATGCTCACGGCAATGCCCGCAGTGACAGCTATTTCCTCAATCTGGATAGTGGGGTGAACTGGAATGGTTGGCGGTTGCGTGATTACTCCACCTGGCGTTATTCCCGTTATTCAAATTTGCGCTATAACGAATTTCAGCACGTCAGCACCTATTTACAACGCGCCATCATCCCCTGGCGTAGCGAATTGACCATCGGTGACAGTAATACGGTAGGAGAGGTCTTTGATAGTTTGGGATTTCGTGGCGTACAGATGGCGTCTGATGATGCCATGTTGCCGGACAGCCTGAGAGGATTCGCGCCAACGATCAGAGGGATTGCTAAAAGCAATGCCCGCGTCACCATCCGACAGAATAGCTATGTTATTTATCAATCTTATGTCGCGCCTGGCGCCTTCGAAATTACCGATCTTTACCCTACGTCATCCAGCGGTGACTTACAGGTGACCGTTACTGAGAGCGACAACTCGACGAACAGTTTTGTGGTGCCTTATTCCGCCGTGCCGCTACTTCAGCGTGAAAATCGGATGAAATATACCGCGACGGTCGGTAAGTATCGCAGTAACAATGCGCAACAAGATCAGCCCTTTTTTGGTCAGGGCACACTGATTTGGGGGCGCTCGGCGGGGGTGACGCTGTATGGCGGCACTCAGCTTGCTGAAGATTATCAGGCGTTGACGTTAGGGACGGGTAAGAATCTCGGCGATTGGGGGGCTTTTTCTGCTGACCTCACTCAGGCTTATAGCACGTTGTCAGATGGCAGCGATCATCGCGGGCAGTCGCTGCGTTTCCTGTATGCCAAATCACTGAATGACCTGGGGACTAACTTTCAGATTCTGGGTTATCGCTACTCAACCAAGGGTTTTTTTACGTTGGATGAGGCCAGCTATAAAAATATGAGCGGTTACACGGTCGATTTTACTGATGCTCAGCCTGTTGTACGTGACTACTACAATCTGAATAACGCGAAGAAAAGTAGGATGCAGATGAATATTACCCAGCAACTGGGTGATGGACGTGGATCGCTATTTTTGACGGGGAGCCGACAGGATTACTGGCATACCGATGGCACGAACGATCTGCTGCAAATCGGCTACAGCAACGTGTACCGCGGCGTGAGTTATAACCTGAGCTATAGCTATAACAAAAATCAAGGGCTGGAAGAGCGAAATCAGCTGTTTGCTTTTAACCTTTCGATTCCTCTGGGCCAGTGGCTTAACGGACACCGAGAAGGCATTAGACTTCGGCGTTCACAGAATACCGCGTATACCTCGTACAACATGACATCGGACAATCAGGGGCGCACGTTACAGCAGGTTGGGCTCAGTGGCACGATGCTGCCAGAAGGCAACCTTAATTACCATGTCTCCCAAGGGTATGGTAACCGCGGCATCGGGAACAGTGGGAACGCAGGGCTCGGTTACCAGGGCACCTACGGTAACAGTAATGCCAACTACAACTATACGCGCAACACCCGTCAGCTTAACTATGGGGTAAGCGGCGGTGTGGTGGCGCATGCCGATGGGGTCACATTTAGCCAACCGTTGGGCGATACCAATGTGCTGATTAAAGTCCCCGGAGCCAGCCGTGTCAGAGTGGAGAATACTACCGGTATTCAGACGGACTGGCGCGGCTATGCCGTCATTCCCTATGCCAGCGTTTATCGTAATAACCGCATCGCGCTGGACGTCAATTCGTTAAATCAAAACACCGAAGTTAACAACACTGTCGCTAACCTTGTGCCGACGAGGGGGGCGATGGTTCGCGCCAGCTTTACCGCCTATCAGGGGGGACGCGCGCTGATCTCACTGCAACAGCGCAATGGACGAGCGATTCCCTTTGGCGCACTTGTCTCCCGCGTGGACAGCGATAGCACCGGTATTGTTGGGGATGATGGGCAGGTATTTCTATCTGGGCTAGCCCCTGAAGGTGAGCTGAAGGTCGCATGGGGAAGCGGTTCACAGCAGCAATGCACGCTTCGCTACGCTCTGCCAAACGGCAGCGAAAACCAACCGATTTCCTACACGAAGGCGATATGTCAATGACATTACTGATGAAAAATAATAAAAGCGCGCCGCGCAGTCATGTGTGGTGGCGCAGTGTTACCGCAGCGGGTTTACTGGGCATTGCTAGTCAGGCTAGCGCGGTGCAATGCACCACATCAAGCGGTTCACCGTTAACGTATGACTACACTTATGCACTGGCCTCTAGCCAGAACTATGTCGGATATGTGACGGGGTGGAATGAAAAAACCGATGCGGGCTCCTATACGATAAGCGGCCCATGTAATAACCGGGATACGGTTTATTATTCGGCACAGTCTGGTCCGTCATTGGTTCTGGCATCAACGGAAAGCGGCGTGAACTGGTTTAATATTACCGGTAATGATTATCTTCAGGTGTCATCGCGCATTTTTGTCTATAACCGAACCTCGGGGGGGACATTTCATAATGTGCCGTTTACCGATGTAAATAACAATTGTGCAGGATTGTGCGGAGGAAATGCGACAACGGGCAGTCGGGTTCAGGTGAACTTCCGCATCAAGCGCAAATTTGTGGGGGTTTCTAATATCCCAATGGCACCGATTTTTTATCTCTACGGTAATCAGGGAGGCAATGGGCAAAGCGTGGGATCGCCGCTAGTCGTCGGCTATATGAGCGGTTCGGTCACGGTGCCTCAGAGTTGTGCTTTGAATGCGGGGCAGATCATCAGTATTGATTTTGGCGGGATCTCATCAGGATTGTTTAACACGGCAGGGGAAAAACCGGTTGGCGTTTCTCCTGTGACGCGAACGATAGGTATTGCTTGTAACGGCATCGATGCACAGGCGAGTCTGTCGATGCGGCTTCAGGCCGATCGCGTGTCTGGCGATATGGTGGTTTCCGATAACCCTGATGTGGGATTTATTGTCACAGACAGTGGCAGCAATCCCTTGACGCCTAACGATATTGCGAGTGTGATCCCCTTTACGTTGGATGAAACGGCAAGTGCAAACGTGGCGATCACAGCGTATCCGGTCAGCGTTACAGGGAATAAGCCTCAGGAAGGCGTTGCGACAGCAAATGCTTATCTGCGTGTCGATTTTTACTAACAGAGGGGGAATCGATGAACCGACTTCAGGATATGATGGTACCTACCGTGCGTGCACGAGTGACATGGGGCGTTCGTTTGTGCTTGGTTTCCTTGATCATGAGTGTTTGTACGTTGATGCCCGCGCGAGCTGATCTGGGACTGACCAATGTGCGACTCACCGCGACGCTGCTGGCAAACAGTTGCAGCGTCAGCGTGGGAACGCAGGAACAAACGGTTGAACTCGGCACATGGTCAAGCAAGCAGTTTGCTATGGGATCGCAAAATCCGAATCCGACACGCTTCGAGATTGTTCTGGAGAACTGCGGGGTAGCGGCGTCTGGCGTCGAGGTGACGTTTTATGGCAGTGCACCAACGGCGGATAATACGCTGCTTGCCCTTAACGCGAGCAGTAGCGCGACCAATATCGCTGTGGCGATTCTGGATAGCGAACGCCGTCGTTTGGCTCTCGGACTGCCAACCCCTATTTATGCGTTGTCGGCTAACGCAGCCCGTGTGGCACTGGTTTTTTATGGGCAGTATGTGGCGATCGGTACGCCAGTGACGGTCGGTTCTGCCAATGCGGATGCAACATTTACGCTGACCTACCTGTAGGCGTTGGGAATATTCAGAAGGTGTGACGGGTCAGGTGACCCGTCGAGGTATTAATTACATTCCGTGAGGTGACGTAATTTACCGCGTTCCAGCGTAATCAAGCCTTGCTGCTGTAGCCGCTTTAGTCCCCGTTTTATCGTACTTTTTGAGAGTGACGTACGTTGGGAAATATATGACAGAGCGGAAAAACGTTGTTTGACGTCCGGGGGAAGTTGATTCAGAGAATGTAGCATTTTGTGCACGATGGAAAGTGAGTCACCATGATTGCCGATACAATGGTCAATCAATGCATGAAACCCGGTATTAACAATCGCTAACACATCGTCGAAACGTTCATAAGCCGTAATAATGCGCATCGCGGTATTGAAAGGAATACTGCGAATTTTTCCATAATCAACCCTTTCCAGATAGAGTTCCCCACCATCAAGCGTCACCATGGACCAACCGATGATGGCAGGTGATAATATAACGGAAATAACTTTATCATCGATTGACTGCTTCATTAAGAATGCTCCTTCATCCAGAAAATAAATCACTTGCTCTCCTGATGGATAAAAGAAATAAAGTCGTTTCCCTTTGATGACTTTAGTCGGTGGGGCGATATTGCTGTGTGGTGAAAGTATTTTTGTAATTCTAAAAATAGAGGTATTTAATTCTTTCATTGAAAACCTGTACGTGATGGAGTTATAACGCGTCCATTTCGTTTTATGAAAATACAGCATCCTTAGAGGTATGTTATTAAGTTTATGATTTTTAAATTCAATCCATATTCGGCTAAGTATATTGTTGTCTTTTTATCAATAAATACCACCTTGTTTTAAGTGATTATAGGGTTAGCACATTGTGGTGCTAATGCGATAAAATAGACGCTGCGCGCAGCGCGGTGTTGTGTTTGGACATCGTGGATGTCTTGGTAAATTAAACCTTGTAGTTAGTGTGCTTTATTTATTAATAATAAATATAAATTGAGATCCAATGTGACTTATTATTGATTTCGAAATTGTAGTTTAAGATTTAGATAATTCCATTGTTATTGGCGTGTTTATCATCGTAAATGAGATGATAGTCTTCAAGTGATTGATTTAAAAGGTGATATTGTCTGGTTTGACCTATCGATGGGGAACGGAAGAGATTAAAATATAGGAAAAAACAATATTGTTAATGAGATTGGTTATCAATATTGGTGAGTGTTTTTTATTCAGATAGACGTCTGTGCTTAATAATAGCGAGAATACGTGGGTAGCTGCGTGGTAGAGAAATTCTGAGCATTAGAGAAAAAAACTTAGGGTAATAATTCCACAGAGCAGAACGAGGGATAGCATAATTTCGAATGAGTAGCGACGCATCATGTTCCCTTCCCCCCATGAAATAAACACCCGATGAACTGGGTGTTTAATGATGATTGTGCGGTTAACCTTAGTGACGTGATCCGACCGTAAGCGACGCCTTCCCGATAGGTAGGGGAAGGCGAGGGTACTTACTGATTATGCTGCTGGCGTGGTATCAGCAGGTTTTACCGTTTTCGCTTTTTTCACATGTTTTTTAGCCGCTTGTGCTTTCTGTGCAGGAGCTGGTTTTGCTTTCTTCACGTGTTTCTTGGCAGCCTG